>NZ_LMNE01000045.1:210584-515342 GCF_001423285.1 Methylobacterium sp. Leaf111
CCGAACGAGTTCGGGCTCATAACCTGAAGGTCACAGGTTCAAATCCTGTCCCCGCAACCAAACTCAACAAAAAGCCCGCCCCGGTGAAATCCAGGGCGGGCTTTCGACGTTCACGCCTGCCCCAGGCCCAGGAAGGCGCGGGCCTCCGCCGGCGTGGCAACCCGACGGCCGTGCCGCCGTACGGTCTCCGCCGCCAGGGCGACGAGTTCGGCATTTCCGCTGGCGAGGCGCTCCCGGGTGATCCGGATGTTGTCCTCGAGGCCGGTCCGCACGGCATGCACCCCGCGGGCGAGCGCCCAATCCATCACCTTCGCCTGATGCCGCCCGATCCCGGCCGCCGTCCAGGTCGCCCGGGGCAGGATGCGGCGCATCTCGCCGAGCATGAGGTCGAGGAGGTGCGGGTCCGCCGGCATGGCGTCTTTCACGCCCATGACGAACTGGACGTGCGGGCGATCATCGATCAGCCCGGCCTCCACGAGACGCAGGGCGCCGTGAAGATGCGACAGGTCGAAGATCTCGATCTCGGGACGCACGCCGAACCGCTTCATCTGACCCGCGAGGTCCGTCACGAGGGTCGTGGGGTTCTCGTAGACGATGGTCGGAAAGTTCACCGACCCCGTGGAGAGCGAGGCCATGTCGGGACGATGCGACAGGGACAGGCCCCGGCTCGCCGGGTCGCGCCCCCGCCCGCCCGTGGAGAACTGGACCACAATACCCGGGCAGGCCCGGCGCAAGCCTTCCTGGACGGCGGCAAAGCGATCGGGATCCGAGGACGGCGTCTCGTCGTCGTTGCGCACATGGATATGCGCGAGGGTGGCCCCGGCGGCGTAGGCGGCCTGTGTCGAGGCGATCTGCTCCGCCACCGTGACCGGCAGCGCCGGGTTGTCGGATTTGCGGGGCACCGAGCCGGTGATCGCGACGGCGATGACGACGGGCTCGTTCATGAAACGTCCTCCTGTGCGGATGCGGCGATGGGCGCCCCTCCCCGCCCGGCATGGCCCGCGCGGGCGGAGACCGCAAGCGCACCGCGCCGAGCGCGACAGGACCCTTTCCGGGCCCGTCCACCCGCCTTAAGACTGGCGTCCATGCACGACACGATCCTGATCCTGAACGGCCCGAACCTCAACCTTCTCGGCCAGCGCGAACCCCACATCTACGGGCACGAGACGCTGGCGGATGTGGAAGCCCGGTGTCGAACCCTGGCCGCCGGCTTCGGCCTCGCGGTCGCCTGTCACCAGAGCAATGCCGAGCACCAGCTCATCGACTGGATCCAGGCCTACCGGGTGGGCTCGGCCGGGATCGTGATCAATCCGGGTGCCTACACGCACACCTCGATCGCGATCCTCGATGCCCTGAACGCCTGCGAGGTGCCGATCATCGAGTGCCACATCTCGAACGTGCATCGGCGCGAGGCCTTCCGCCAGCACTCCTACGTCTCACTCGCCGCGACCGCCGTGATGGCGGGCTTCGGCACCCATGGCTACGAACTCGCGGTTCGGCACATCGCCCACCTGCGCGGTGCCTCCTAGATTTCAGGCGGCCCGGGTCCGCAGCCGGGCCAGGCTGTTCCAGGCCGGTGCCAGGAGGAAGCTCGTCACCGGGATCAGGGCCGCGCCGACTACGAGACCGACGAGGCCGGAGCCCGCCGCGGTGACGAGCCACTCGACCGTCCCGGCGAGGGGACCGGCGACGCCCGCCGCCCCGGCCGCCACGGCGTGGATGGCGTGGCCGATCTGGGGCAGGCCGTAGCCCTCGAGGCCGTGTACCAGGATGCCGCCGCCGACCCAGATCATCGCGGCGGTGCCGACGATGGCCAGGATCTTGAGAAAGCCCGGCATGCCCTTGACCAGGGCGCGGCCGAGGCCGCGCACGAGGCTGCCGAAGGCCGAGCGCGACCCGTTGGCGGCCATCGCGACCCCGGCATCGTCCGCCTTCACGATCAGGGCGACGCCGCCATAGACCGCGACGGTGATCCCCACCGCCACCACGGCGAGGACCGCCGCGCGCATCCAGATCGAGCCCTCGGGCAGGGCCGCGAGGGTGATGGCCATGATCTCGGCCGAGAGGATGAAGTCCGTCTTGATCGCGCTGGAGACCTTCCGATCCTCCAGGGCCTGGGCATCGCCGGCCGCTTCGTCGCGCTTCGCCGCGTGGGCATGGGCCTTGTGCGGGAACAGCGCCTCGTAGACCTTCTCGGTGCCCTCGTAGCAGAGATAGGCCCCCCCGAGCATCAGCAGGGGCGTGATCGCCCAGGGCGCGAAGGCGCCGAGCGCCAGGGCGGCGGGCAGCAGGAACAGCAGCTTGTTGCGCAGGGAGCCCAGCGCGATGCGGCCGACGATGGGCAATTCGCGCTCGGCGGCGAAGCCCACCACGTAGCGGGGCGTCACGGCGGCATCGTCGATGACGACGCCGGCCGCCTTCACGCCGGCGCGGCCCGCCTGGGCGGCGACATCGTCGAGGGAGGCCGCCGCCACCTTGGCGAGACCCGCGACGTCATCGAGAAGCGCGATCAGTCCGATGCTCACGGGAACCCCTGCCTAGCCGGCCACAGTCCCCGCGCCGGATGGCGCGGCGAGCTTGGCCTTTACAGGAGACGAACGAGGCGGCGATTTGATCCCGGAGCCGCGCCGATGACCGTCGGGACCTGGCGTCCCGCGCGATCAACGACGCGGGGTCGACCCTAGAACGGAATGTCGTCGTCGAGGTCGAAGTTCGGCTTCGAGCCGCCGCCACCGCCACCCGAGGCGGGCCGGCGCTCGCCGCCGCCCGAGGGGCGACCGCCGCCGTAATCCCCGCCGCGGTCGCCGCCGCGTCCGCCACCACCGCCGCCGCCGCCGAAATCGCCGCCACGGCTGATCTGACCGCCGCTCTCCTCGTCCATGCCCATTTCACCGCCGCCACTGCGGCCGTCGAGAAGGGTCAGTTCGCCCCGGAAGCGCTGGAGCACCACCTCGGTGGTGTACTTCTCGACGCCGGACTGGTCCGCCCATTTGCGGGTCTGGAGCTGACCCTCGATGTAGACCTTCGAGCCCTTGCGCAGGTACTGCTCCGCCACGCGGGCGAGGTTCTCGTTGTAGATCACCACCGAGTGCCACTCGGTCTTCTCCTTGCGTTCGCCCGACATCTTGTCCTTCCAGGACTCCGATGTGGCGATGCGCAGGTTGACCACGGGATCACCGGAGGCGAGGCGCCGTGTCTCGGGGTCGCGCCCGAGATTGCCCACCAGGATCACCTTGTTCACGCTGCCGGCCATGCCGCTCTCTCCTACCGATCGATCTCACTGCGCGCTGCGGCCCCGAACGACCGGGTCGCCGCCCTGTCATGGGCCTCTCGGGCCCCGGCGGCAATCGCGGTCGGCGGGCTGTCCCCGAGACTCTCAGGGAATCGGGGGGATCTGTATGTTCTATTTTTGTTCTGTTTAGGGGGCAGGGCGCCTCGGAAGCGCGCCTTGCCCTTCGCTCAGCGGATGCGGACGATGAGCTTGCCGAAATTCCGACCCTGCAGCAGGCCCGCGAAGGCCTCCGGCGCGTTCTCCAGCCCGTCGACGATGTCCTCGCGATGGACCACGAGGCCGTCGCGCAGCCAGCCCCCGACTTCCTCCAGGAACGCCGTTTCCTGCGCGGCGAAGTCCCAGACGATGAAGCCCTGGAGGTGCAGGCGCTTCGACAGGATCGCGCGCATCAGCACCGGCACCCGGTCGGGGCCGGGCGGCAGCTCGGTGGCGTTGTAGCCCGAGACCAGGCCGCAGACCGGGATGCGGGCGAAGTTGTTCAGGAGCGGCAGCACCGCGTCGAACACCGCGCCGCCGACATTCTCGAAATAGACGTCGATGCCGTCGGGGCAGGCGGCGGCCAGCGCGTCGGGGAAGTTCTCGGCGCGGTGGTCGATGGCCGCGTCGAAGCCGAGGGTGTCGCGCAGGAAGGCGCATTTCTCGGGGCCGCCCGCGATGCCCACCGCCCGCGCGCCCCTGCGCTTGGCGATCTGCCCGACGAGGGAGCCCACCGGCCCGGTGGCCGCGGCCACCACCACGGTTTCGCCGGCCTTGGGCTTGCCGATGTTGAGGAGCCCCGTATAGGCCGTCATGCCGGGCATGCCGAGGATGCCCAGGGCGGTGGTGACGGGGGCGGCGTCCGGATCGAGGCGGCGCAGGCCACGGCCGTCGGAGACGGCGAAGTCCTGCCAGCCGCCGAAGCCCACCACCGTCTCGCCGACGCGGTAGTCGGGGTGCTGGGACTCGATCACCTCCGCAACGGTGGCGCCCACCATGGTATCGCCGATCGCCACCGGCTCGGCGTAGGATTTCGCCGCGCTCATGCGTCCGCGCATGTAGGGGTCGAGGGAGAGCCAGCGGTTGGCGAGCAGCACTTCGCCCGCCTTCGCCACCGGCATCCGCGCCTCCTCGAGCCGAAAATGCGAGGCGTTCGGCTCACCGTGCGGACGGGCGGCGAGGACGATGCGGCGATTCACGTGGGTCATGGGGCGGCTCCAGGGTTTTCGCGATGGGGTTCGCGAGAGGCGACGGGCGCGCCGTGGACGCGCCCGTCGGGAGATCTCCCGACAGATGGGACGGCGGCAGCCGATGACAATTCCGTGCAGGTCGGGCGACGGGTCCGGCGGCCCCTCCGCGCGTTGTCCCGGAACGGCGACGGGCACGGGAGACATCGGGATGGCGCGCGGATGGCGAACGATCGGGGCGATGCTGCTCGGCGTCACGGCGGCCCAGGCGGCGGAGAACCCGCTGGCGCGCGAGCGCTGGACGTCCCGGGTTCTGGTGATCTCCGCGCCCGAGCCCGGCGATCCCCGGGTCACGGCCCAGCGTGCCGCGCTCGAGACAGCCCGAGCCGGCATGATGGAGCGCGATCTCGTGATCCGCGAGGCGTTCGGCGACACGAGCGAGGCACGGCGCCTGCGGGCGGTCCTCGGGCTCCCCGCGGACGGGTTTCGCGTGGTGCTGGTGGGCAAGGACGGCGAGGCCAAGCGGACCGCGACGGCGCCGATCCCGGCGGACGCGCTGTTCGAGACCATCGACGCGATGCCGATGCGCCGGGAGGAGAGGCGTCGCTGAGGCGCGGACCAGCGGCCAACGAAAAGGGGCCGCACGCGGCGGCCCCTCGAAAAACGCCGATCAGGCGATCCGATCAGTAGCAGCGCTCGACCAGCACCCGGCGGTAGCCGTAGGGGGTCCAGCGCACGCGCGGGACCGTGTAGCAGCCGCCGCCGTAGCCGTAATCGTAGGCGCCGTAGCCCACCGGGGCGTAGCCGTAGCCGTAGCCCGGGCCGTAGCCTCCGTAGAGACCTCCCGCCGCCAGGCCGAGGCCGACGCCGAGACCCAGGCCGCCGAGCCCGTAGCCGTAGCCGCGCCCGTAGCCGCGCCCGTAATATCCGCCGCGGTAGCCACCGAAGCCACCGCGATAGCCGCCGAAGCCGCCGCGATAGCCGAAGCCGGCATGGCGGAAGCCGCCGCCGCCGAAGCCACCCCGGAATCCACCGCCACCGAAGCCGCCCCGGAAGCCGCCGCCTCCGAATCCGCCGCCGTGGAAGCCGCCACCGTGGAAACCGCCGCCACCGAACCCGCCGCGCGCTTCCGCGGTGGCGGGAATCATCGCGAGCGCGCCGATCATGGCCGCCGAGGCCAGAACAACTCGTTTCATCACATCGTCTCCGAAAGAAGCCGAAACGTCCCCTTGGACGCACAAACGCGGTGGCACCCGGAAGGGTTCATGCGCGTTTCGACTCTCCCGTCATCGTGAAGCGCGCCGAGCCCTGCCCGGCCCCGGTGGTCGCCCCGGACATCGGGCCGCCCTTGAAATCGCCCGGGGTTTCGGGCGAGGAAGCGGGGCCGGCCGCCACGATCCTCCGGCGGGCGCGGTCGAGGGGGATGCGGGTGACCATGGTGCAGGATGTCGTGCGGGCTCGCGTTCGGATACGCCGTTTCCCGGTCCCCGCCCTTCTGCGCGCCGCCCTCCTGAGCGCCGCCTGCCTCGCCCTCGGCGGTCCGGCCAGGGCCGCGCCGGCGGCCGCCCCTGTCCCGGCGCCCTGCCGGGCCGTCCAGGCGGAGGGCGAGGCCTACACCGTCTGCACGGTCGACCTGCGCCGCGAGCGGGTGCGGCTGTTCTGGCTCGGGGCCGATGGCCTGCCCTATTCCTCGCTCTCGACCCTGGCGGAGAAGCAGGGGGCGTCCCTGCGCTTTGCCATGAATGCCGGCATGTACGACAAGGGCCAGGCCCCGGTCGGGCTCTACATCGAGGACGGGCGCGAGCTGAAGGGCGTTTCCACCGCCAACGGGCCGGGCAACTTTCACCTGAAGCCGAACGGCATCTTCTGGGTGAAGGGCGAGCGTGCCGGCGTGATGGAGACGGGCCGCTACCTGCGCAGCGCCCCGAAGCCGGATTTCGCCACGCAGTCGGGGCCGATGCTCGTCGTGGACGGGCATATCCACCCCAAGATCTCCGCGGACGGCCCGAGCCAGAAGATCCGCAACGGGGTCGGGGTCCGCGACGACGGCCGCACCGCCGTGTTCGCGATCTCGGAGCGGCCGGTGAGCTTCGGCGCCTTCGCGCGCCTGTACAAGGACACCCTCGGCTGCCGCAACGCGCTCTTCCTCGACGGCAGCGTGTCGAGCCTCTACGCCCCGTCGATGAACCGCTCGGACCTCAGCCGCCCCCTCGGCCCGATGGTCGGGGCGGTGGCGCGCTGAGGGACCGCACAGACCCAATCCGTCCGATCCCTTCGGGATGGCGGATCGGGGCTTCGCTCGAGCGCCGCGCAGGCCTGCCGATCCGGGCGCCGCTTCGATCGAGCGGAGCCGATATCAGGCATCGTCCTCGCGGCCGAAGACCTCGCCCTCCTCCGCCAGCCGCGCATCGGCCTCGTCGCTGCGGAGGATCTGCAGGGCGCGGTACTGCTGGAGCAGGCCGCGCAGGCGGATGTTGGCCTCGGTGCAGTCGGCGGGCTCCGGGCTGTCCGCCCCGCAGCCCGCGATGGTCTCGGCCGTCTGCCGGTCCACGGCGGCGCGGTCGGCCGCGCTCAGGGCTTCGAGGTCGCCGAGGCCGAGTTCCAGCGCGATCAGCTCGGCGATCTCGCGCCGCTTCTCCTCGATCTCGGACATGTTCCCTCCGGGTCCGGTGCCGCCCCGTCTACAGAACGGTCAGCGCCGCCAGGTCGATCCAGGCTTGCCTCTCGTCGCCGTCGACGTCGCCGTCGACGAACCAGCGGCAGAGCGCCCGGTCCCCTTCCAGGGCCACCACCGTCATGGTGGCCTCGTTGTCCTCGGATGCGACGTAGTCGCCGACCTTGATCGCCACGGACTGCCTCTTCGCCTCGCTGCTGCTGAACCTGACGCGGGCTGGCCTGGGTCTCAGGCGCGCTTCGCGCAAGCCCGGGTCTCAGGCGCGTTTCGCGCGCTTGCCGAACGCCACGGACAGGCGGGCGCGTACGCCCTCCGGGATCTCCGTGCGGGACTCGATGCGGACGGACGGCATCTCGGCCCCGATGGTGCTGCGCGGGTCGAAAGCGAACTGCAGGTGGCGCAGGCCGAGTTCGAGCCGGGTGACGCCGTCCGACTGGGTCAGGTCCTCGCCGAAGACCTCGATCAGCGGCCCGTCGGGATCGCCCTTCTCGATTTGAATGATGAAGTAGCCCGCCGGCTCCTCCTCGTCGTCGGCCCCCGAGATCAGGGTGATGCCGTTCTCGATGTCGAGGCGGACTCGTTCCACCGCGAAGGTCGTGACGTCGTCGTCGTCCATGCTGCGTGATCTCTCGGGAAACGCCCGCTTCGGCGGGGTGACTGAAGGAAAGCGGTCGGGGCCTTTGAGGTTTCGCGGGGGCCCGCTCAGCGCTGTCCGTGCTGGGTATCGGTGAAGAGGTCCTTGAACTGGCGCGGCTGCGAACGCCAGTACTGCCGCGGCGCGCGCACCTGCGCGCCGAGTTCGGCCGCCGCGTGCCAGGGCCAGCGCGGGTTGTAGAGCAGGGCGCGCGCCAGGGAGACCGCGTCGGCCCGGCCCTCGGCCAGGATCGATTCCGCGTGGGCGGCCTCGGTGATGAGCCCAACCGCGATGGTGGTGAGGCCGGTCTCGGTCTTGATCCGCTCGGCGAACGGAACCTGGTAGCCGGCCGAGAGCGGGATCTTCTGCTGCGTGGAGAGGCCCCCGGTGGAGACGTGGATCGCGGCCGCACCCCGGCGCTTCAAGGCGTGGGCGAGTTCCACCGTCTCCTCAAGGGTCCAGCCCTCCTCGACCCAGTCGGTGGCCGAGACCCGCATCCAGACCGGCTTGCCCGCCGGCACGGCCTCCCGCACCGCCTCGAAGCATTCGAGCGGGAACCGCATCCGGTTGGCGAGGGGGCCGCCATACTGGTCGGTGCGCTGGTTGGAGAGCGGCGACAGGAACTGGTGCAGCAGGTAGCCGTGCGCCCCGTGAAGCTCGAAGCCTTCGATACCCAGGCGCAGGGCCCGGCGCGCGGTGGCGACGAAGCCGTCGCGGATGCGCTTCAGCCCTTCCGAATCGAGGGCGTGCGGCGCCACCTCGCCTTCCCCGTGCGCCAGGGCCGAGGGGGCTTCCGTGCGCCAGCCATCCGGTGCCTCGGGGTCGATCTGCGCGCCGCCGTCCCAGGGGGCGCGGCTGGAGGCCTTGCGGCCCGCATGGTTGATCTGGATGGCGATCGGCACCGGCGCGTAGCCTCGCACCGCGTCGAGGACGCGGCCCAGCGCCCGCTCGGTCTCGTCGGAATAGAGCCCGAGGTCGGTGGGCGAGATCCGGGCCTCCGGCGAGATCGCGGTCGCCTCCAGGGTGAGGAGCCCCGCCCCCGACATCGCCATCTGAGCGAGATGCATCAGGTGCCAGTCGCCGGCCTGGCCCGCATGGGCCGAGTACTGGCACATCGGAGCGACGATGATCCGGTTCTCGAGGGTGAGGTTGTCGAGGCGCAGGGGCTCGAACAGGCGGGCGGTCATGCGGGGCTCCGGCTTGGCTGCATCCCCGCATAGGTGGCGCGCCGGCGCGCGCTTGGCTACCCGCCCGCCCGACTACCCGGCCCCGATCCCCCGGTCCTTCAGGCTGGCGCCGATCTCGTCGAGCACGCCGGCATCGTCGATGGTCGGCGGGGTGGTCCAGGGCTCGCCGTCGGCGATGCGCTTCATGGTCCCGCGCAGGATCTTGCCCGAGCGGGTCTTGGGCAGCCGCTGCACGGTGAGCGCCAGCTTGAAGGCCGCGACGGGGCCGATCTGTGCGCGGACCAGGGCCACGAGCTCGCCCTCGATCGCCTGGGTCGGGCGCGCGACGCCCGATTTCAGCACGACGAAGCCGCAGGGCTGCTCGCCCTTCAGGGCGTCGCGGATGCCGATCACCGCGCATTCGGCCACGTCCGGGTGGCTCGCCAGTACCGCCTCCATGCCGCCGGTGGAGAGCCGGTGCCCGGCGACGTTGATGATGTCGTCGGTGCGGCCGAGCACCGTGACGTAGCCGTCGGCATCGACGATGCCGGCATCCGAGGTGTCGTACCAGCCCGGATACGTGGCGAGGTAGCTCGCGCGGAAGCGTGCCTCCGAGCCCCAGAGGGTCGGCAGACAGCCCGGCGGCAGGGGTAGCCGCAGGACGATGGTGCCCATCGTGCCGGCGGGCACCGGCTTGCCGGCCTCGTCCAGCACCGCGAGGTCGTAGCCCGGCATCGGCACGCCGGCGCTGCCGTGCTTGACCGGCAGCCGGCCGAGGCCGACGGGATTGCCCGCGATGGCCCAGCCGGTCTCGGTCTGCCACCAGTGGTCGATCACCGGGCGGCCGAGGGCGCGCTCGGCCCAGGCCACGGAATCGGGGTCGGCCCGCTCGCCGGCCAGGAACAGGGAGCGGAAGCCCGAGAGGTCGTAGGCGCCCACCCGCTCGGCGCGCGGGTCCTCCTTCTTGATCGCCCGCAGCGCCGTCGGGGCCGTGAACAGGCAGGCGGCGCCGGACTCCGAAACCACCCGCCAGAGGGCTCCGGCATCGGGCGTGCCCACCGGCTTGCCCTCGTACAGCACCGTGGTGCAGCCGTGCAGGAGGGGCGCGTAGACGATGTAGGAATGGCCCACCACCCAGCCGATGTCGGAGGCGCAGAAGTAGGTCTCGCCCGGCGCCACGGCGTAGAGGTTGGGCATCGACCAGGCCAGCGCCACGCAGTACCCGCCGGTGTCCCGCACCACGCCCTTGGGTTTTCCCGTCGTGCCGGAGGTGTAGAGGATGTAGAGCGGGTCGGTGGCCGCCACGTCCACGCAGGCCGCCCGCCGGCCGTCGGTCTCCGCCCGTGCCACCGTATCGGCCCAGTCGTGGTCGCGCCCCGGCACGAGGTCGGCCGCCGCCTGCGGGCGCTGCAGGATCAGGCAGGCCGCCGGCTTGTGCGCCGAGGCGGCGAGGGCGGCGTCGAGGAGCGGCTTGTAGGCGACGACGCGGCTCGGCTCGATGCCGCAGGAGGCGGCGAGCACCACCTTCGGTGCGGCGTCCTCGATGCGGATCGCCAGTTCGTTGGCGGCGAAGCCGCCGAAGACCACGGAATGGACGGCGCCGAGGCGGGCGCAGGCGAGCATGCCGAACAGGGCCTCGGGCACCATCGGCATGTAGATCACGACGCGGTCGCCCCGGCCGACCCCGAGGTCGCGGAGCACCCCGGCGAGCACGGCCACCGCATCGCGCAGGTCCGCGTAGGTGATTCGGCGCTGGGTGCCGGTGACGGGCGAATCGTACAGGATCGCGGCCTGGTCGCCGCGCCCGGCCGTGACGTGCCGGTCCACGGCGTTGTGGCAGGCGTTCAGGGTCGCGTCGGGAAACCAGCGGCCATAGGCGCCGAGCGTCGCGTCGAAGGCCCGGGTCGGCGGGCTCGCCCAGTCGATCGCCCGGGCCGCCTCGAGCCAGAAGGCCTCCGGGTCGGCCAGCGAGGCGGCGTGGGTCTCGGCATAGCGGCCGGGCCGCGGATTCGGGGCGTGGGGCGTGGCGTCCATGGCGTGTCCTCGCGGAACCGGTCGTGCTGCCGGTTTCTCGGCACTCTACCGGAATTTACGCCGCCGGACTGCTGCGCCATCCTGCCGAACGGATCGAGGCGCAGGCTTTTGCTTCCGCGCTTCGCGAGACGAAGCCGGCGGACTTGAAAACCGCCGCCCCGGGGACCGGCGGCGCGAAGCCGGTGGACACGAAAACCGCCGCCCTGGGGACCAGCGGCGCGAAGCCGGCGGACACGAAAACCGCCGCCCTGGGGACCAGCGGCGCGAAGACACCGGACACGAAAACCGCCGCCCTGGGGACCAGCGGCGGCGGCGAACGCTCGAGAGATGAGGCGGTGGGGGTGAGACGGCCGCTAATGCAGCTGGTCGGTTTCGCTTCGCAGGCGGTTCATCTCGTCCTTGAGGTGGAGCTTGCGTCTCTTGAGCTCTGCGATGCGCAGGTCGTTCGCCGAGGGTCGGATGGTGGCGTCGTGGATCTCCCGCTCGAGGGCTTCGTGCTTGCGGGCGAGCTGGGTCAGGTGCGTCTGCAGTGACATGAGCTGTGTCTCCTGTCTCGTTTCGACGGGGCCAGACTGGCATATGATCAGCCGGCTGTCGAAGCCTATCGACGGCTCGGCTTGACGGATGTTTGTGCAGGCGGATGGTTGTGCAGGAGGCGCGGCGGGTTCTTGCCCAGGCCGAGCGGCTGTCGCATGGTCTGCGGCGAAAGCGTCCCGGGGCATCAGGTGCGATGGCGGTCCAGTTCGATAACGATGCGTCGGTGGAACCCGCCGACGAGTTGGCGCGGCTGAAGCAGGAACACCGCGACCTCGACGGCGCGATCGATGCCCTCGAGGTCGGGGTGGTGGCCGACCAGCTGCAGATCCAGCGCCTGAAGAAGCGCAAGCTCTTCCTGCGCGACCGGATCTCGTATCTCGAGGACCAGATCACCCCCGACATCATCGCCTGACCGGGCCCCCGGCGGGCGGGTGTCCGGGCGGGTGCCGCCTTGCGGGCACGCCACCGCTTTTGTATTCGGCGTTCCCAAGGGCCGCGTCGCGTCGCACGGCCCGTCTTACCACCTGATCGCGAAGGGATCTGACGACCATGGCGGGAGCCTCCCCGGTCGCGATCATCATGGGCAGCCAGTCGGACTGGGCGACCATGCGGCATGCCGCCGAGACGCTGGATGCGCTCGGCGTCGCCCATGACGACCGCATCGTCTCGGCCCATCGCACGCCCGACCGCCTCGTCGCCTTCGCCAAGGGCGCCAAGGCCGAAGGATTCCAGGTGGTGATCGCGGGCGCCGGCGGCGCGGCCCACCTGCCGGGCATGACCGCGGCGATGACCCCCCTTCCCGTCCTCGGCGTGCCGGTGGAATCGAAGGCCTTGTCGGGACAGGACAGCCTGCTCTCCATCGTGCAGATGCCCGCCGGCATCCCGGTGGGCACCCTGGCGATCGGCCGGGCGGGCGCCGTCAACGCGGCGCTGCTCGCCGCCGCCATCCTCGCCCTCACCGATGCGGGCCTCGCCGCGCGTCTCGAAGCCTGGCGCGCCGCACAGACCGCGAGCGTCGCCGAAACCCCGCAGAGCGACCAGCCGTAAACTCCCATCTGCCGTGAACCGGAACCTGCCTTGAAAAGCGAATCGCCGTGACCGCCCTCCCCGACATCCGCCCCGGCGCGACCCTCGGCATCGTGGGCGGCGGCCAGCTCGGCCGCATGATCGCCCTCGCGGCCGCCGGTTACGGCCTGCGGGTCCACGTCTTCGCGCCCGATGCCGACAGCCCGGCCTTCGACGTCTCGGCCGAGGCCACCATCGCGGCCTACGACGACGTCGCGGCCCTGGCGCGCTTCGCAGCGAGCGTCGACGTGGTCACCTACGAGTTCGAGAACATCCCGGCGCAGGCCGCCGAGGCCCTGGCCGCGAAGGCGCCGTTGCACCCGAACGCCGCAGCACTCGCCACGACCCAGGACCGGCTGACCGAGAAGCGCTTCATCAACGACCTCGGCATCGAGACCGCGCCGTTCCGGGCCGTCGACACGGCCGAGGACCTGACCCGGGCGCTCGAAGAGATCGGCCGCCCGGCGGTGCTGAAGACCCGCCGCTTCGGCTATGACGGCAAGGGCCAGCGCATGATCCGGGCCGAGGGGCCGGTCGACGCCGCCGCCATCCTGGCCGAGTTCAACGGCGCGCCCTGCATCCTGGAAGGCTTCGTGCCGTTCGAGGCGGAGGTGTCGGTGGTGGCCGCCCGCGGCGCCGACGGGGCCTTCGCGGCCTACGACCCCTGCGCCAACGAGCACCGCGACCACATCCTCGCCGTCACCCGCGTGCCCGCCCCCGGCATCGCGCCGCAGACCGAGGCCGCCGCCATCGGCATCGCCCGCCGCATCGCCGAGGCGCTGGACTATGTCGGCGTGCTCGCCGTCGAGATGTTCCTAGTGCCCCAGGCGGACGGCCCGGCCCGGGTCGTGGTCAACGAGATCGCCCCGCGGGTCCACAATTCCGGCCACTGGACCATCGAGGGCGCGACGACCTCGCAGTTCGCCCAGCACGTCCGGGCGGTCTGCGGCTGGCCGCTCGGCGATTCGGCCCGGGTCGGCGGCATGGCGGTGGAGATGCACAACCTGATCGGCGGCGACGTGGACGACTGGGCCGCGATCCTCGCCCGGCCGGGGAGCCAGCTCCACCTCTACGGCAAGGGCGAGGCCCGGCCGGGCCGCAAGATGGGCCACGTCACCCAGTTGCTGCCGAAACCCTGAGACGCCGCCCGAACCGCGGCCCGATTGCGACACCCACCCGGCAACCGACGGTCCCGCCGGCCGTTTGGAGCCGTTTCGTGCAGGCGCGCGCGGCAAGCCATACCTTCGCCACATCCGACCGCTTGAGCGGAACCCGTCGCCGACTTTAAGCGCGCATTCACCGCGATGCGGGAGGGTGCGGGCGCAACCGGCCCCGTCCATGCGGGGCTCGGCACGGGACGCAATCGAATCGAGGGCGGCGTCGCGCGCGACGCCGGGGGGAGCGAGGACCATGACGGTTTTGAAGCTGCGGGCATCGAAGGCGGGGCTGATCGGAGCCACGGCGCTCGCGGCGGTCGCGCTGGCCGGTTGCGAGACCTATGGCGGCGGCGCCACCGCGACGCGCCAGTTCGCCGTGCTCGAATCCGACCAGACGGGCGCCACCACGGTCAACATCACCTCGCTCACCGACGTGATCCAGCGCAATCCCAACGACGCGGCGGCCTACGTCACCCGCGGCGCGGCCTATGCCCGGGCCGGCCAGTTCAACGACGCCATCGGGGACTTCACCAAGGCGGTGCAGATCGACCCGAATTCGGCCTCGGCCTACAACAACCGCGCGCTCGCCAACCGCCAGATCGGCCGCAACGACGCCGCGCTGCAGGACTTCTCGAAGTCGATCTCGGCCGATCCGAACTACGCCCCGGCCTATATCGGCCGCGCCAACGTGCTGCGCGCCCAGGGCGACCTCGAGGGCGCCACCACCGACCTCAACCAGGCGATCCGCCTCGCGCCGGAATCGGCCGAGGCCTACCACGCGCGCGGCCTCGTCCGGCAGAAACAGGGGCAGAACACCCAGGCCATCGCGGATTTCGACGCCGCCATCGACCGCAATCCCTTCGTGGCGGCGCCCTATGCGGCGCGCGGCCAGAGCCTGATCGCCACCAACCAGTACGACAAGGCGATCGAGGACTACAACGCGGCGCTCAACGTCAACAACAAGGACGCCACCTCCTGGGCCTATCGCGGCCTCGCCTACGAGAAGTCCAACCGCAGGAAGGAGGCGGTGGAGAGCTACCAGCGCGCCGCGCAGATCGAGCCCGGCAACCCGGTGGCCAAGCAGGGTCTCGGCCGCGTCCAGGGCGGCGTCGGCTCGCTGTTCAACTGACGGACCCCGCGCGGGGGTTCGTCCGCGCCTCCGCAGGCTTCGTGACCCCGCCGGCCGCTCAGTCCGGCGGCGCTCCGTCCCGCAGCGCGCGCAGGTGCGTCTCGAGCCCGGCCGCCAGAATGTCGTAGTCGCGCAGGTGCACGCCGTCCGGCGGCACCGCCCGGGTGGTCAGGCCCGGTGGACCGTCACGCAGGTCCGCGAAGGGGTCGAAGACCCGGCAGCCCTGCCGCGCGCACAGATCACGCAGGAGCGCCGTGTAGCCGGCCACCGCCGCCGGATCGCGCTCCGCCCCGGCCTCCGGCCCGATCGGCGGCACGGCCGCCACCAGCACCCGATCCGCATTCGCCGCCAGCCACGTCACGATGCGGCCCGTCGCCGCCGCGAACCCGCCCGCCATGCGCGCCGACAGGGGGTCGGCCCGCCGCAGGATGTCGTTCGTGCCGACGAACAGCACCGCGACTCCGGCCCGGACGGGGAAGGCCAGTCCGTCGATCGCGCCGGCATAGCGGCGGGCCGAGGTGCCGCCGATCCCGCCATTCACCACGTCCGGCCGCCGCGCCATGGCGGCTCCGAGAAGCTCGGCCTGCGAGTTGCCCGCCAGGAACACGAAGCCCGGCCGCGCCGCCGCGAGCGCCGCCCGGATCGCCGGCAGACGCGCGGCGAGGTGGGCCTCGGCGATCTGGCGATCGTGCCGAACCGCGTCCGGCGGCGCGAGGATCCCGCCGGCCCCCAGCCCCACAATTCCGAGCGCCGCCGCTCCGACGCCCCCGGCGAGCAGGCCGCGCCGGGTCCACGGCCCGGATCGCGGGCGGTCGTCGTCGGAGCCGCTCATCCGTTCCCCCGATGCCGGCCCCGGCTTTCGGGGCGTCCGGCATCAGCCCCGAAAGCCGGCCGTTGGGCAAGCCCGCTCAGGCGGCCTGGACGGTGGCGAGGAAGCCCGAGACCTCGGCGCTCAGCTGTTCGGACTGGCGCGCGAGTTCAGAGGCGGCGGCCAGGACCTGGGACGAGGCCGCCCCGGTCTCGCCGGCGGCCTGGGTCACGCTGCCGATGCTGACGGTCACCGACTGCGTGCCCTGGGCGGCCTGGGTCACGTTGCGGACGATCTCCTGGGTGGCCGCTCCCTGCTCCTCCATGGCCGCCGCGACGCCGACCGCGATGCTGCGCAGCTCGGCGATGGTCGCGCCGATGGTCCGGATCGACGTGACCGCCTGGCGGGTCTCGCCCTGGATCGTGGTGATCTGGTCCGAGATGGTCGCCGTGGCGCGCGCGGTCTGGGAGGCCAGCTCCTTGACCTCGCCCGCGACCACCGCGAACCCCCGGCCCGCCTCGCCGGCGCGGGCCGCCTCGATGGTGGCGTTGAGCGCCAGCAGGTTGGTCTGGGCCGCGATCCCCGAGATCAGGCCCACCACCGTGCCGATCCGCTCGGCCCCCTCGGCGAGGCCGAGGATGATCGTGTCCGTGGCCGCCGCGTTCTCGGAGGCCCGCTCGGCCATCGCCGCCGAGCGGGCGACCTGGGCGGCGATCTCGCCGATGGAGGCGGCCATCTCCTCGCTCGCGGCCGCCACGGTCTGGACATTGGCCGAGGTCTGCTCGGCGGCCGAGGCGACGCTCAGGGATTGCCCGGCCGTCTGGTCGGCGGTGCGGCTCATCGCCCGCGCCGTGGCCTCCATTTCGGTGGCGGCGGAGGACAGGCCGTGGGTCAGGCGTGCGACCTGCGCCTGGAACCCCCGCGTGGCGGCATCCAGGATCTCGGCCCGGCGCATCTTGGCGGCGCTCTCGATCGCGGCGGCGGCGTCGGCGTCGCGCTTGGCGATCATGGCGTCCTTGAAGACCTGGACGGCCCGGGCCATCGCGCCGATCTCGTCCCGGCGGTGCGCGCCCGCCACCTCGGTCATGACGTCGCCGCCGGCCAGCTTGGCCATGGTGTCGGTCATGCCGCCGAGCGGGCGCACGACCAGGGCCAGCACGGTGTAGAGCCCGAAGCCGATGGCGGCGGCGGCCAGGGCGACCAGGGCCAGGAGCGCCAGGCGCGACCAGCCCGAATGGGTCTCGGCCCGGTCGAACTCGGCCTGCGCCTCCCGGACCTGCAGGGCGGTGAGCTGGCTCAGGACGACGTTGGCCTCCTCCATGCCCTTCACCAGAGCCGCGTGGGTCGCGTCGAAGTCGGGGGTGCCGCCGGCGGCGAGGCGACGGAGGATGTCGGCCGCGACCGCGGCGTTGTGGTCGATGCGCCGCTGCATCTCGGCGGCGATCTCCTTCTCCTCCGGGGTCAGGTAGGTCGCCAGGTAGGCCGACCACTGGGTCTGGATGTTGCCCAGATCCGCCTCGATCTTCGCGGTCGCCCGGCCGGCTTCCCCTTGCCGGTTCCGAAGCGCGCGCGACGTCGCCAGCAGGTCGTCGTAGGCATCACGGATCAGGCTGAACTGCCGCAGCGGGACGATGCGGTCGCCGAAGACGGAATTGAAGCTCCGATGATTTTCCGACAGGGCGAAGGTGCCGATCCCCGTGGAGAGGAGCAGGAGAAAGCCCATCACGCCGAGCAGCGTGACCAAGCGGCCTTTGATGGTGGTGCGCATGCGGTGATCTGCCGGATGGGAGAGTCGGGTGTCCGATCTCCCATCGGTTCGGCGGGAGGCTCGGGATTTCTGCACCGAGCTTCTCCGGCGAAGTGATGAAAGGTCGCTTTATTTCCAATCCGAATGCTTTGGCGTGTCCGTAAAAATCTTCGTGAAGCTCTTGCGAGACAACCACAGCATTTTCAGAGTTACTCTCTTTGGTTCCATCACGGTTTCGAGAGAGCCAATAGTCGTCGGCGCAGACGATGCGGGTCGGTCGTGGGCGGGCGCGACCGATCCGTCCATTCGTCCAGCGTAGACTTGGAGATTCCCGGCGCAGGATAGCGGCATCCTGGATCCACAGCGACCTGTCCCGAAAGCGGTGGTTTCCGATCGCGGAGATGCCAGCGGATGCGGATGCCGGGTCCACCAGAGCGGCATCGATCCTCCGCCGAACGGGTTCGCCCGGTAATGGCCGAAGCGAAGATCGCTCGCACGCGATGGGACGGAGTCGTCGCGGCTGCGCGCGATCTTCCCGCGATCCTGCGGCGATCTGCAGGGCTGCGCTCGAAGAGCGTCCCCGCCGATCCGACCCCGGACGTGTCCCGCTCAGGCGTCGCCCAGCAGGCGGTGCTCGCAGAGCATGCGCCGGACGGTGCCGCTGGCCGAGCGGTAGACCACGGTCTCGGTCTCGATCAGGCCCGGCCGGAAGCGGACGCCCCGCAGCAGGGCGCCGTCGGTGACGCCGGTGGCGGCGACGATGACGTCGCCGCGGGCCATGTCGTGCAGCTCGTACTTCCGGTTCGGGTCGCTGATGCCCATCCGGGCGGCGCGCTCGCGCTTGTCGTAGCTGTCGAGGATCAGGCGACCCTGCATGTGCCCGCCGATGCAGCGGAGCACGCCGGCCGCGATCACGCCCTCGGGAGCCGCGCCGATGCCGAGATAGATGTCCGCTCCGGTCGCCTCGGCATTGGCGGTGTGGATGATGCCCGCGATGTCGCCGTCCGAGATCAGGCGGATGCCCGCCCCCGTCGCCCGCACGGCGGCGACGAGCTGCATGTGGCGGGGTCGGTCGAGGATGATGGCGGTGATCTGGGCCGGGTCGACGCCCTTGTGACGGGCGAGCGCAGCGATGTTGTCGGCCGGGCTGGCATCGAGATCGACGAGGCCGGCCGGGTAGCCGGGCCCGATGGCGATCTTCTGCATGTAGACGTCGGGGGCGGCGAGCAGGGAGCCGGCTTCCGCCAGGGCCGTCACCGCGATGGCGCCGGGCATGTCCTTGGCGCAGAGGGTGGTACCCTCGAGGGGATCGACGGCGATGTCGACCTTCGGGCCGTCGCCGGTGCCCAGGCGCTCGCCGATGTAGAGCATCGGGGCGTTGTCGCGCTCGCCCTCCCCGATCACCACGGTGCCGTCGATGGGCAGCAGGTTGAGCTCCAGGCGCATCGCGTCGACGGCGGCCTGGTCGGCCTCCTTCTCGCGGCCCTGTCCGCGCAGGCGGGCCGCGGCGATGGCGGCCCGCTCCGTGACCCGCGCCAGCTCCAGCGTCAGGGACCGGGCCACCGGCGCGCGCGATTCCAAATTGCCACCAGACATGTGAGCCTCGCGCCCCTGCGCCTCTCTCGGGCGCTCCTTATGAACTAAAATGCGCGTTTGGCATGAAGTTTCGCGCCGCGCGCGCAGTTTTCTTCGTTCATCCCCAGATCGTGCGCACGGCCCCTATTCGCGCTCGATCCGGATCAGCTGGGGGGCCTCGGCGAGCAGGCCGTCGGTCGCGATCGCGTCGAGGGCGTCCCGGATCGTGCCCTCGGTGGCGGCGTAGGTGATCAGCACCAGGGGGACCGGCTGGCCCGAGCGGCCATGCGGGTCCTTCGAGGCCGCACTCTCGGAGCGGCGCTGCAGGATGCTCTCGATGGAGATGTCGCGCTCGGCCATGCGGGTGGCGACGCCCGCGGCGACGCCGGGGCGGTCGTGCACGGTGAGGCGGATGTAGTAGCCGCCCTCGTGCCGCTGCATGGCGACGCGCTGGGACGGGCTCAGGGCGGCGGCGGGGCGTCCGAAGGTCGGGCGGCGGGTGCCGGCGGCGATGTCGGTGATGTCGGAGACCACGGCCGAGGCGGTGGCCTCGCCGCCGGCACCGGGACCAATCAGGGTGAGCTCGCCCACCGCATCCGCGTCGATGGTGACCGCGTTGGTCACGCCCATCACCTGGGCGATGGCGGAGGATCTCGGCACCATGGTCGGATGGACCCGCTGCTCGATGCCCCCGGCCGCCGCCTGTGCGACGCCGAGGAGCTTGATCCGGTAGCCGAGTTCCTCGGCCATGGTCAGGTCGAGGGGCTGGATCGCCGAGATGCCCTCGACCGAAACGCCCTCGGCGTCGACCTCGGTGCCGAAGGCGAGGCTCGTCAGGATCGCGAGCTTGTGGGCGGTGTCGAAGCCCTCGACGTCGAAGGTCGGGTCGGCCTCGGCATAGCCGAGGGCCTGGGCGTCCTTGAGGCAGGCCTCGAAGGTCAGGCCCTCGCGCTCCATCCGGGTCAGGATGTAGTTGCAGGTGCCGTTCATGATTCCGTAGACGCGCGACACGGCGTTGCCGGTCAAGCCCTCCCGCAGGGCCTTGATCACCGGGATGCCGCCGGCGACCGAGGCCTCGTAGGCGAGCGCCACGCCCGCCGCCTCGGCCTGCCGGGCGAGGGCCGCGCCGTGCTTGGCCAGCAGCGCCTTGTTGGCGGTGACCACGTGCTTGCCGGCGGCCAGGGCCGCCTCCACCGTCTGCCGGGCCGGCCCCTCGGCGCCCCCGATGAGCTCGACCACGCAATCGACCTCCCCGGAGGTCGCCAGGGCGACGGGATCGTCGAACCAAGTCACGCCGGCGAGGTCGAGGCCGCGGTCGCGGCTCCGGTCACGCGAGGAGACGGCGGTGACGCGAATCGCCTGCCCGCTGGTCTGGCCGAGGTCCTCGGCCCGGCGGGCGACCATCCGGACGACGGCGGCGCCGACGGTGCCGAGGCCGGCAACGCCGAGGCGAAGGCTCTGTGTCATGGGTGTGTTCCGTCACTCTGTCGCGCCGTGGACCTGCCGGGTCCGGGACCTGCCGCGTCCGGCGGCGGTGCGGGCCCGGCGTCGATCGGCGGAGGCGAATGCCGCGCTCGGCGCGGCCCGATCTTCTGCAACGATTTGCCGGGGGGCGCAACAAAACGGCCGGCCGTCGGGGTGACGCGGCGTTACGATCGGCGCCGACGGTAGCGGACCGCGATGGCGATGAGCGCGCAGAGCACCCCGGCATTGAGGATGTGCCAGAGGGCGTGGGTGCCAGGGGCCAGACCGGGCACACCGCCCGGTCGAGGGTGCGGAAGGCGAGCGAGACGGCGAACAGGGCGGCGACTCCCAAGAGGCCGAGCCCGGCCTCGCGCCGGGCGGGATCATGGCGGCCGAGCCCGGCCTCGCGCCGGGCGGGATCCGGGGGACCGCCCCGCGGCGCCAGCAGGCCGGCGGCGACGCCCGCCAGCGCCAGGATCGCGGGGGCGTAGGCGATCGAGCCGTTGGTGAGCGCGTCCGTCGACCGGCCGGTGAGCCCGTCGAGGGCGGGCTCCAGGCCGAGATTGACGGCCGCGAAGGCCAGGGTGGCGGCCAGCGCCGCCCCGGTCCCGAGGCCGAAGTAGCGCCGCATCGCCAGGAGGAAGTAGGCGTAGATGAAGAGCGCGATCGGGATGACGTCGGCCAGCAGCGCCCAGCGCACCGCCAGGGTGTGGAACAGGAACGAGCCGACGCCCACCACCGCCACCAGGGCGCTGAGCAGGAGGGCCGGCCTGTCGCCCGTGCGAGCGCGGCGCACGCGCGCCGCCGCCAGGGCGGCGGCGATCAGGAAGGCGCCGTTCGACAGGGCGTTGACCGGCTCCGCCCAGAAGCCGGGATCGCTGCGCTCGCAATAGGCGCAGATCGGCGTCAGCCAGTCCCGGTCCATCCGGACCTCCCCGTCATCGCCCGTCGCGCCTGCGGAGCGCAACGCCTCAACCCGAGCCTCGCCGTCGAAGCCTTGCCAGCCCGCGGCGAAGGCCCGATGACGGGCATCCACGCGCCCCAGCTCCCAGAGACTCCCTGCCCATGCGGATCGCCACCTGGAACGTCAATTCGATCAAGCAGCGCGTCGGTCACCTCGTCGGCTTCCTCGACGAGGCCAAGCCCGACGTGGTCTGCCTGCAGGAGCTGAAATGCCAGGACGAGGGCTTTCCCCGGGCGGAGATCGAGGCGGCGGGCTACGCCGTCGAGACCCTCGGGCAGAAAGCCTATAACGGCGTCGCCCTGCTGGTGCGCGCGCCCCTGGCGATGTCCGAAATCCGCCGCGGCCTGCCTGGCGACGACACCGACGAGCAGGCCCGCTACATCGAGGCGCTGATCTCCGGCGAGGGCGTGCGGCCGGTCCGCGTCGCCTCGATCTACCTGCCCAACGGCAACCCGGTCGACAGCCCGAAATACCCCTACAAGCTCGGCTTCCTGGAGCGGCTGCGGCGCCATGCGCAGGGCCTGCGCGAGGCCGAGGAGGCGGTGGTGCTGGCTGGCGACTACAACGTGATTCCCGAGCCGGAGGATGCGGCCGACCCCGAGGCCTGGCGCGGGGACGCGCTGTTCCTGCCCCGGAGCCGGGCGGCGTTCCGGGCGCTCCTCGCCGAGGGCTACACCGATGCCCTGCGCGCCTGCGATCCGCGGGCCGGCCTCTACACCTTCTGGGACTACCAGGCGGGGGCCTGGAACCGGAACGCCGGCATCCGGATCGACCACCTCCTGCTCTCGCCGCAGGCCGCCGACCGGCTGACCTCGGCCTCGGTGCGGAAGCACCTGCGCGGCCTGGAAAAACCCTCCGACCACGTGCCCGTGACGGCGGATCTCACGGACGCGTGAGCGAACGATCCGGGCGCCCGGGGGTTGGGCTCCGGCAATCTCCCACCAGAATCCCCCCAACACGGAGCAACCCCCCGCGTGAAACTCTACGGCACCAGCTACTCGCCCTACGTCCGCAAGGTGCTCGTCGCCCTGGCCGAGAAGGGCCAGGAGGCGGAGCACATCCCGCTGTTCTTCCACGACAAGGACCCGGCCTTCCAGGCGGCGAGCCCGCTGGGCAAGATCCCGGCCTTCGACGATGACGGCTTCCTGCTGGCCGATTCCTCCGCGATCCTGACCTATCTGGAGGCGAAGTTCCCGAGCCCGGCATTGTACCCGTCCGAGGCCAAGGCCCGCGGCCGCGCGATCTGGTTCGACAAGTACGGCGACACCGAGATGTTCGACGTCATCATCGCCCCCTTCGCCAACCGGGTGGTGAAGCCGAAGATGCTCGGGCAGCCCGGCGACGAGGGCGCCGTCGCCAAGGCCCTCAACGAGGACCTCCCGAAGATCTACGATTACCTCGAGGGGCAGATCGACGGGCCCTACCTCGTCGGCGACGCCTTCAGCATTGCGGACATCTCGGTGGCCACGGGCTTCCACAACCTGCACCTGGCCGGCGAATCCGTCGATGCCGGGCGCTGGCCCAAGCTTGCCGGCTACGTCGACGCCACCCTGGCGCGCCCGTCCTTCGTCACGGCGCTGGCGGCCCGGACGTCGCCGAACTGATCGCCCGAATTGGTCACCCGAAGCGGTGCGACCGTCGGCGTTCAGCGCCGGCGGCGCGCTGATCCGGTGACCTGGGCGGTGGTCTGGGAGGCCTGCGCCATCGCGGCGGCGCGGTCCTCCTCGCTGGCCGAGGCCCAGGCCTTCTCGTAGAGGGCGACGATCCAGTCGTCCTTGCGCCCCTGGGCGGCTTCCCGGGCCATCGAGAGCCACATCAGCCCGCGGGCGCGCTGGGCCGGCACGCCCTGGCCGTTGACGAGGAGCTGGCCGAGCAGGGCCTGTGCGGGGGCATGGCCCTTCTCGGCGGCGAGGTTGAACCAGCGCGCGGCCTGGCGCGCGTCGGTGTCGACGCCGGTGCCGTCGAGGTAGAGCCGGCCGAGATTGTACTGCGCGTTCGGGTCGCCGAAATACGAGGCGGCGTAGTTGAACATGTCGTAGGCGCGCTCGGGGTTCGGGCGCACGTAGGTGCCCTTGATCCCGTCGAGGAAGTAGGCGCCCAGGGCCGTGAAGGCGCTCGCGACCACGCCCGAGTTCTGGGCGTCCGGCCCCTCGTCGGTGGTGTCGTCGGCGATGCGCGAGAAGAACTCGAAGGCCTTGAGGTCGTCGTGGGGCACGCCGTCGCCCTCGGCATACATGCGGCCGAGCTTCCACAGCGCCAGGGCATGGCCCTGCTCGGCGGCGTATTCGAGGGCGCGGGCGGCACCTTCCTTGTCGCCGGCATTGTAGTCGCGCACGCCCATGCGCAGGGCCTCGCGGGCGCTGCGGTAATTGCCGCTGGGCACCGGTGTCTGGGCGGTGGCGTCGAGGGCCGCCGCCGGCAGGGCGCCGAGGAGCACGAGCCCGACCGCCGCGGCGAGCCGCCGGCCCATCGGGGCGAGCGGCCGATCCCGGGCGGCCCGGACCGGCCGCGGGGCGCGGCCGAGGGCTGTCCTAGATGTCCGCATAGGTGTGCGTCTCCTCGGCGCCGCCCGGATGGGTCACCGCGCCGTTCACCGCCGGCCCGACGGTCTGCTGGTACTTCCACAGGTAGCCGGAGGTGGCCGAGTTGGTGCGCGGCCTCCAGGCGGCGCGACGCGTCGCGAACTCCGCGTCGGAGACCGCCACGTCGAGGGTGCCCTTGATGGCGTCGAGGGTGATGACGTCGCCGTCGCGGATCAGGCCGATCGGACCGCCGACGGCGGCTTCGGGCCCGACATGGCCGACGCAGAAGCCGCGGGTGGCGCCCGAGAAGCGCCCGTCGGTGATGAGCGCGACCTTGTCGCCCATGCCCTGGCCGTAGAGGGCCGCGGTGGTGGAGAGCATCTCGCGCATGCCGGGGCCGCCCTTCGGACCCTCGTAGCGGATGACGAGGACTTCGCCCTCCTTGTAGGTGCGCTTCTGGACGGCCTCGAAGCAGGCCTCCTCGCCGTCGAACACGCGGGCCGGGCCGGTGAAGACCTGCTTGTCCTCCGACATGCCGGCCACCTTCACGATGGCGCCCTCGGGGGCGAGGTTGCCGCGCAGGCCGACGACGCCGCCGGTGGGCGTCAGGGGGGTGGCCGCGGAGCGGACCACGTCCTGGTCCGGGTTCCAGTGAACCTTCTCCATGTTCTCGGCCATGGTGCGGCCGGTCACGGTCATGCAGTCGCCGTGCAGGAAGCCGTGGTCGAGCAGCGTCTTGAGCAGGAGCGGGATGCCGCCGACCTCGAACATGTCCTTGGCGACGTAGCGCCCGCCCGGCTTCAGGTCGGCGATGTAGGGCGTCCGCTTGAACACCTCGGCGACGTCGAACAGGTCGAACTTGATGCCGCACTCGTGGGCGATGGCCGGCAGGTGCAGGGCCGCGTTGGTGGAGCCGCCCGAGGCCGCGACGGCGGCCGCCGCGTTCTCCAGGCTCTTGCGGGTGACGATGTCGCGCGGGCGGATGTTCTTGGCGATGAGCTCCATCACCTTCTCGCCCGCGGTCATGCAGAATCTGTCGCGGATCTCGTAGGGCGCCGGGGCGCCGGCCGAGTAGGGCAGCGCCAGACCGATGGCCTCGGAGACGGTGGCCATGGTGTTGGCGGTGAACTGCGCGCCGCAGGCGCCGGCCGACGGGCAGGCGACCTGCTCCAGCTCGTCGAGATCCTCGAGGGACATGTCGCCCACCGCGACCTTGCCCACGGCCTCGAACAGGTCCTGCACCGTCACCGGACGGCCCCGGAACGAGCCGGGCAGGATCGAGCCGCCATAGATGAAGATCGACGGCACGTTGAGGCGCACCATCGACATCATCATGCCGGGCAGGGACTTGTCGCAGCCGGCCAGGCCCACGAGGGCGTCGTAGGCGTGGCCGCGCATGGTCAGCTCGACCGAGTCGGCGATGACCTCGCGGGAGGGCAGCGAGGCGCGCATGCCGGCATGGCCCATGGCGATGCCGTCCGTCACCGTGATGGTGCAGAACTCGCGCGGGGTGCCGTTGGCGGCCGAGACGCCCTTCTTCACCGCCTGCGCCTGGCGCATCAGCGAGATGTTGCAGGGGGCGGCCTCGTTCCAGCAGGAGGCGACGCCCACCAGCGGCTGGTGAATCTGCTCGCGGGTCAGGCCCATGGCGTAGAGGTACGAGCGGTGGGGCGCGCGCTCGGGCCCCTCCGTGACATGGCGGCTCGGAAGCTTCGACTTGTCGGTTTTGCTCGCGTCCATCGTGTGTCTCACCGCCCCGGCCTGATACGCATGTGTGGGTTCGGCGCGACCGCGAACAGATGGGTGCGTTCCGTGGGGACCCACGGCGCGCGGCCCACCGGACCGTTTCTCGGAAAGCGTCTGAACTCCGCGGTAAAGCGTTGGGGGAACTATCGTTTACCGCGCTTGCTGAGGTGGTCCCGGTTTATGGCGGGATCGCGGCGGCGAGAGGGGTCTCCCAAGGCAAAGTCGGGATGCTTTCGGGGTGTTGCGACCTCGCCACAGCCACGCTTTGGGGTGGGATTTCTTTCGGACAACCTGAGGCGACGGCGGGGTTCGTCCCGGGTCCCCGCGCGAAGGCTTTGCCAACCTCAGGCCGGCTCGGACCCGTCGCCCAGCAGGGTCGGGCCCGGGGCGGCCGAGAGGGCGGGCCCGCTGTCGTCCTTGAGGGTCACGCCGGAGAGCCCCAGCGCGAAGGCCTGGGTCAGGAGCCAGTCGAGCTTGAACGCGGCCAACGCGTGCGAGAGCCCGGCCGGGCGCACGTTCGAGAGGCAGTTGCGCTCGGCATCCGAGCGCCCCACCCGCGGGGCGAAGGTGAGGTAGAGCCCGAGGCTGTCCGGCGAGGACAGGCCGGGCCGCTCGCCGATGATCACCACCACGGCGCGGGCCTGGAGCGCCGCGCCGATGCCGTCGCCGAGGGCCACCCGCGCCTGCGTCGCCACCACGATGGGTGCGAGTCGCCAGCCGGCCCGCGCGATGTGGGGCTGGAAGGCGGCGAGGAGGCCCGCCGCCCCCTCGTGCACGGCCCGGGCCGAGAGGCCGTCGGCGACCACCAGGGCGAGGTCCACCGGGCCGTCGCTGCGGGCGGCGAGCGCCGCGGCGCCCTCCTCCGTCAGGGTGCGGCCGAGATCCGGCCGCCGCAGGTAGGTCGCCCGGTCCGGCGCGGCGGAGGTCACGCGGAGCGTCTCGAACCCGAGGGCCGCGAGGCCCGCGCTCACCGCCTCGGCGTCGAGGGGCGTGTGCACGGCGTCCCGGGCCTGGGCATGGGCGAGGCCGAAGCGCAGGACCTCCCGGGTCGGCAGGCCGGAGCCGGCCCGGCCGAGGCCGATGCGGGCGGGGGTGAGCCGAGCGAGGCGGGCCCAGAAGTCGGCCTCGGTGCTCATGCGGCCAGCCCGGGATCGGCGAGCCCCGGCGCGGCGGCGATCAGGCGGGCGCTCGGCCCCTCCGGCAGCAGGGCGCCCTCCGCGTCGGTGAGCCCGATCCGCTCCAGCCAGGCCTCGAATTCCGGGGCGCGCTTCAGGCCGAGCACCTCGCGCAGGTAGAGGGAATCGTGGAACGATGTGGACTGGTAATTCAGCATCACGTCGTCGGCGCCGGGGATGCCCATGATGAAGGTGCAGCCGGCCGCCCCCAGCAGGGTCATCAGGGTGTCCATGTCGTTCTGGTCGGCCTCGGCGTGGTTGGTGTAGCAGACGTCGACGCCCAGCGGCACGCCCATGAGCTTGCCGCAGAAGTGGTCCTCCAGCCCGGCCCGGATGATCTCCTTGCCGTCGTAGAGGTATTCCGGCCCGATGAAGCCCACCACGGTGTTGACGAGGAGGGGCCGGAACGGCCGGGCCACCGCGTAGGCCCGGGCCTCCAGGGTCTGCTGGTCGATGCCGTGGTGCTGGCCCGCCGAGAGGGCCGAGCCCTGCCCGGTCTCGAAGTACATGCAGTTGTCGCCGACCGTGCCGCGCTTGAGGGCCAGCGCCGCCTCGTGCGCCTCCCGGAGGATCGGCAGGGTGACGCCGAAGCTGGCATTGGCCCCTTGCGTGCCCGCGATCGACTGGAACACGAGGTCGACCGGCAGGCCCCGGTTCATGGCCTCGATCGTGGTGGTGACGTGGGTGAGGATGCACCCTTGCGTCGGGATCTCCAGGCGCCGGATCAGGTCGTCGAAGAGGTGGAGCAGGCCGCTCAGGGTCGAGACGGAATCGGAGGCCGGGTTGAGGCCGATCACCGCGTCGCCGCAGCCGTAGGACAGGCCGTCGAGGATCGAGGCGGTGATGCCGGCGGCATCGTCGGTGGGGTGGTTGGGCTGCAGCCGCACGGCGAGGCGCCCCGGCAGCCCGATGGTGTTGCGAAAGCGCGTGACCACCCGGCACTTGCGCGCCACCAGGATCAGGTCCTGGTTGCGCATGATCTTGGAGACCGCCGCGGCGATCTCCGGCGTGATGCCGGGGGCGATCCGCGCCAGGGTCCCGGACGAGGCCGTCAGCAGGAACTCGCGAAAGTCGCCGACGGTGAGGTGGGCGATCTCGGCGAAGGCCCCCGCGTCGTGGGTGTCGAGGATGAGGCGCGTGACGTCGTCGGCTTCGTAGGGAATCAGGGGCCGGGCCAGGATCTCGCCGAGCGGCACCTCGGCGAGGCACCAGCGGGCCGCCACCGCCTCCTCGGCGGATTCCGCCGCCACGCCGGCGAGCCGGTCGCCCGAGCGCACCGGCGTCGCCTTGGCCATCAGGGCCGCGAGATCGGCGAAGACGTGGGTGCGGGGGCCGACGGTATGACGATAGGCCATGGCGCGATGCCCTCCGTGAACCGTTCACATCGCACGCCTGCCCGGTTCGGCAAGGGCGCGGCGATCGCGGCGCGCTAGGATGATCGGGGCGCGCTCGCCCCGGGTCTCAGGCCGCGCCTGCGTGCGGGGCCGGCTCCTCGGTGGAGATCGCGTCGACCGTGCGCTGGGGCGGGCTGCCCTGCCCGTCCGCGCGCACGATGCGGATCTGCTGGTTGACCGGCTGCATGTTGCCCCAGGGCGTCGAGAAGGCGATCTCGGCGGCGTCGCGCCCGACGCCGATGCGCACCAGGCCGTCGAGGTCGGCCTGGCGGGTCGCGTCGAACAGCCACCAGCGCCCGTCGAGATAGGCCTCGAACACCGCGTGGAAGTCGCTCGGCACGAGGCCGTGGGCATAGCAGCTGACGAAGCGGGCCGGGATGCCGAGCGCCCGGCAGAAGGCGGTGCCGATATGGGCGAAGTCGCGGCAGACCCCGGCCCGCTTGAGCAGGCTCTCGTCGGCGGTGGTCTCGCCGTCGCTGGTGCCGGGCTGGTAGGTCAGGTGGTCGTGGATCCAGTTGCAGATCGCGTTGACCCGCTGGTGGCCCTTCGGCAGGGCGCCGAACTCGGCCAGCGCGAAGGGCGTCAGCCGGTCGGACGAGACGAAGCGGCTCGGCAGCAGGAACGGCAGGATGTCGAGGGGCAGCTGGGAGATCGGCGTCTCGTTGACCGTCGCCGGGTCGGCCCGGTGCACGGTGAGCTCGACCTCGGCGCTGTATTCCAGGGCGAACTGCCCCACCGGCACGTTGACGCCGAGGTAGCGGTTCTGGAGGTCGGGCGTGATGTAGATGTCGCGCTTCAGGTTCGGCGACAGGATCAGGCTTTCGCTGAGGATCTCGACGCTACGCAGGCGCGCGACCTCGAGGTTGAAGATGAAGGTCGTGTCCGAGAGGATGTTGTAGGATAAGTTGCAGCCCAGTTGATAGCGCACCATCCGCTCCTTGCTGACAGGTCTCGCATGCATGTCGTGGCGGTCGGCATAGCAAGGATCGCGCCTCCGGGCGCGGTGTCGCGCACCGGACTTCAGCCCCGGCGCGGCACCAGGATCACCGTGAGCGAGCGCACGCCCTGCGCGCCGTGGATCAGCACGCCCTCGATGTCGGCGGTGGCCGAGGGGCCGGTGTGGAGCACGGCGTAATCGGCGCGGGCGAAGTCCGGGCGGCGGTAGGCCGCCTGGATGTTCACCAGGATGTCGGCCGGGTCGAGGAGCACCACCAGGTGCTGGGCGAGGTAGGCGACGGCGTTCACCTGCAGTTCGGCCTGCGTGAACAGCACCGAGCCGGTCTCGGCGACCCCGAACACCGCCCGCACGACGGCGACGTCGACGTCGGCGAGGTCCTGCGGCCGGGCCACGGCGCCAAGATCGCGGTTGCCCGCGATCTCCGGCACGGCCGAGGCTATGACCGACGCGCCGGCCAGGCGCTCGCGCACGCTGGCGAAGGGGTCGCCGCCGGGGTCGGCCTCGGCGAGCCGGCCGCCCATGCGCTTCAGGCGCTCGCCGAACTCGGCCACGTGGTCGTCGCCGACCAGCGGCGCGAAGAGCGGCACCTCCGGCAGGGGGTAATCGCCCGCCGGGCGGTTCTGGCGGATGCGCGCCAGGGTGGTTTCGCGGACGCTCATGTCGCACTCTTCGTCGTGTCGCCGGTCTTCGTGGTGCCGTCGGTCTTCGTCGTGTCGCCGGTCTTGGTCGTGTCGAGGGTCTTCCTGCCCCCCGCCTGGCCCATGCGGTTCTGCTTGTACCAGGCGTGGAAGGTCTGGCGCGGGGCCTCGGGCATCTCGCGGCCCTTCCCCCAGGTGTTGAGCGGGTTGTAGACGGCGAAGCGCGGCAGCACCTTGAGGGCGGAATCGGCGGCGCCGATGGCCGCCCGGTAGGTGGCCGGGCGGCTCAGGACCTGGCCCGCCGCCTTCATCATGCCCTGCTTCAGGAGCGGGATCTGGTGCTCCTCGGCCAAGACCTTCCGCCACGCGAAGATCTGCTCGTGGATGTTGATCTTCACCGGGCAGACATTGGTGCAGGAGCCGTTCATCGTCGAGGAGAACGGCAGGGTCGAGTATTTCCGCTTGTTGAAGGTCGGGTCGATGATCAGCCCGATCGGCCCCGAATAGGTGGCGCCGTAGGACAGGCCCCCCGAGCGCCGGTAGACCGGGCAGGTGTTCATGCAGGCGCCGCAGCGGATGCATTTCAGGGACGTCCAGAACTCCTCCATGCCGAGGCGCTCGGAGCGGCCGTTGTCGACCAGCACCATGTGCATCTCGGTGCCCGCGCGGGGCGCGCGGAAGTGCGAGGTGTACTGGGTGATCGGCGAGCCCAGCGCCGAGCGCGAGAGCAGGCGCAGGAACACGCCGAGATGCTCGATGCGCGGGATCAGCTTCTCGATGCCGATGGAGTGGATCTGGAGCTTCGGCACGTTGCCCGAGAGATCGGCATTGCCCTCGTTGGTGCAGGTCACCACCGTGCCGGTCTCGGCGATGGCGAAGTTGCAGCCGGTGAGCCCCGCATCCGCCTCCAGGATCAGCGGGCGCGTGTGCATGCGCTGGCTCTCGGCGAGGTAGTGGGCGTCGTCGTTCTCGGGGTCGGTTCCCATGGTGCGGGAGAAGACCTCGGCCACGTCGAAGCGGGTCTTGTGCACGGCCGGCACCACCACGTGGCTCGGCTCCTCGTTGTCGAGCTGCTGGATGCGCTCGCCGAGATCGGTCTCGATCACTTCGATGCCGGTGCCGGCCATGTAGTGCCGGAAGCCGCATTCCTCGGTGAGCATCGACTTCGACTTGATCAGCGACTTGGCGCCGTGATCCTTGAGGATGCCGTGCACGATGCGGTTGTGCTCGGCCCCGTCGGCGGCCCAGTGCACGTGCACGCCGTTGGCCTTCGCCTGGGCCTCGAACTGCTCGAGGTAGCGGTCGAGGTTCGCCAGGGTGTGCGTCTTGATCTGGGAGGCGAGCTCGCGCAGCTCCTCCCATTCGGGGATGCCGAAGGCGGCGGTGTCGCGCTTGGAGCGCAGGTCCCAGAGCCGGGCGTCGTGCGCCTTCTGGTGCAGCGGCGCGGCGAGGAAGCGCTCGGCGGCCTCGGCCTGGTCGATGGGCCGGTCGCCGCGGATCTTGGCGCCGCGCGGCTGCGGCTCGCGGGGCGCCTTCGGGGAGATGGCCTCGGCCGAGATCGGCCGCGAGGCGCCCTCCGCGTGCTGCAGGCGCCGGCCGTCCTGGCCCCGCTCGCTCTCGTCGTTCGCGGCCAGCACCTCGGGATGGATCACGCCGTCGCGGCGGGCATCGTCGCGGGGTCGAAGGTTCTCCCGGGGACGGAGTTCGTCGGAGGCGCTCATGCGGTCGCTCCATTCAGGATGCGGGCGATGTGGATGTACTTGAGCGGCACGCCGAGCCGCTCGGCGCAGCCCTTCTGGTGCATCAGGCAGGAGGAATCGGCCGAGACGACGTAGGCGGCCCCGGCCTGGGCGTGGTCCGCGACCTTGTCGTAGCCCATCTTGGCCGAGACGGCGGGCTCGAACACCGAGAAGGTGCCGCCGAAGCCGCAGCACTCGTCGGGCCGGGCGGGGGCCACGATCTCGATGCCCTTGACCTTCTTCAGGAGATCCAGGGGCTTGGAGAAGAACGGCGCGTTCAGCTCGGACGGGCGGGCGTGGTGGATGCCCCGGAGCGCGTTGCAGTTGCCGTGGTAGCCGACCTTGTGGGGGAACTCGGCCCAGGGGAATTCATCGACCTTGAGGATGTCGTGCAGGAACTCGACCAGCTCGAAGGTCTTGGCCCGCACCGCCTTGACCTCCTCGGTCTGCGGGATCGCCGTGAGGTGCTCGCGCACCTGGTGCACGCAGGAGCCGGACGGGGCCACCACGTAGTCGAACGGGGCGAAGTTCTTCACGAACAGGGCCTCGGTGGCGACGGCCTCGGCGTGGCAGCCGGTGTTGGTCATCGGCTGGCCGCAGCAGGTCTGGTCGAAGGGGTAGTCCACGTCGAGCCCGAAGCGCTCCAGCAGCTCCAGGGTGGCCACCCCCACCTCCGGCTCGAAGGCGTCGACGTAGCACGGCACGAACAGTCCGATGCGCATGGCGTTCCCTGGTCCCGCGCCCGCCGGGACACCCCGCCGGCCGCCTTTGGAAATGTTCTACTCTGGGGTCGGGTTTAGAGCATCGGACCGGAAAGGGGAAACCGGTTTCTCGGGCGCGCGGGTGTCGACGGGTACCGCGAGGCGCACCCCGCAGGGGGTGGGCGGGCCGGTCGAGGCGGCCCTACTGGCCCCGTCCCGCTGTCCGATCCCGGCGCCCGCGCCGTTCCGGCCGCGCCGCGTGGGATGCGGGCGCGGCAAGGTTTTGATACGCCTCGGAAAGGTAAATGAAATTTCAAATCAAACACAAGATTTGCGCCACTGAGAGGAATAGAATGTATTAACTTGGACGATACAACGTTCGCATCAGGTCAATTCAGGTCACGGTGCGAGGACGGCATGGGCGCGGTCATTGTCGACGCGAAGGATTGGAAGGCGGGCAGCCCGATCTATTATCTGATGGGGCTCGGCAATGACGTTTACGACGTTCTCAATGCCGGCTCGGGTTACTCCTACGACACCAACGCCTCCTACGCGCTGACCTCCACGGACAACAACACGCTGCGCTTCGAGGTCCGCTCGGGCGACAGCAACTGGTACGACAAGCAGCGGAACGGCGCCGAGCGCTCCGAGGTGTCCAGTCGCGAACTCATCAAGCAGGGCGTTCCGGCCGAGATTGCCTACAAGTTCACGCTCGAGCCCGGCGCGGCGAACACCGCCAAGGGCTGGCTCGCCTTCGGCCAGCTGATCCAGGACGCCTCCGACGGCCAGGCCGGGGCGCCTCCCGGCATGTCGATCAACATGGTCGGCGAGAAGATGTCCGTGATGGTGCGCTATCGCGATGCGAACGGAACGATCGTCGAGAAGGCGGTCTTCCTCGACACGCAGGACATCCAGCGCGGCCACACCTACGACATGGACATCAAGGCGGTGTTCGACCCCACCGGCAACGGCCGGCTCGTCGTCGTGCGCGACGGCCAGGTGATCGCCGACTACACCGGCCCGATGGGCTATGCCGACACCAAGGGCGTCTACTGGAAGGAGGGCATCTACCGCTCGCCCGCCGCGGAGACGATCGCCGCGACCTATTCCGACCTGCAGATCAACATCGGCGACATGGTCGAGATCCCCAAGGCGGGCGCGGCCTATGTGGCGGCGGCCGCGGCGCCGACGCTGGCTCTTTCGAGCGGCACCCTGGCCAAGGACGGGACCCTCACCGCCACCTTCAAGGGTGGCGCGCCGGCCGGTGCGATCGTCAAGATCTACGACGGTGCGCAGCTCGTCGGGCAGGCTGTGAGCGGCGCCGACGGCGCCTACGCCCTCAAGATCCCGGGCGTCACCGCGGGCAGCAATGTCTTCACCGCGACGGCCACCGACGCCGCGGGCCACCTGAGCAAGGTGTCGACGGAGGTCGTCGTCGAGGTCGGCACGGCGGCGGACATCCTCGGGCGCATCGATGCCATCGCGGCGAAGACGGACCTGGCGGGCGTCTACCTGACGGACAAGCACGTGTTCACCGTGTCCTCGGTCGCGCAGATGCAGAGCATGAACGCCCTCGACAAGGAGGTGCTCGCCAAGATCGACGGCGGATACCAGTTCCAGTTCTGGAGCGGGACGGCCGACAATCGGACCATGACGCGCTACGACGCCGACGGCACGCTGGTGAACAGCTACACGGCCTTGACCAAGGACGGAGTTCTCGTCCGCGAAACCTTCGTCGATGCGACCGAGGCGGCCAGCTACGCACGCGAAGTCTACCAGTACGGCATCACCGGCAAGAGCTACACCACCATCTACCAGGCCTACGACAAGGCCGGCAACGTCGTGCTCACGACCCGCAGCCACGCGGACGGCACCCTGGACTACTGGTCGAAGGTGGATGCCAGCGGAACGCTGACCAAGGTCTACGACGCCGCCGGCAAGCTCAAGTCCACGAATCTCGCCGGCAGCGACGGCGTCACGGTCGCTTCCAACTACAACGCCGCCGGCGACCTCGCGAACAAGACCACGACCTACGCCGACAAGTCGACCGACACGCAGATCTTCACCAACGGTGTCCTGACGAACGAGTTCGTGACGCATGCCGCCGGCAGCCTGGTCATGAAGGAGACGTTTACCTACAACATCGTGGGGCAGTCCTACGTCGCCCTGCACCAGAGCTACTCGGCCGCCAACCAGCTCCTGACCGAATTCAAGACCCGGGCGGACGGCTCGTACGACACCATCACCTGGCTGGCCACCGACGGCTCGACCCGCACGCGCATCTACGACGTCGCCCAGCGTCTCACCTCCGAGAAGATCGTGCTGGCCGACAAGTCGACCGATGTGAAGACCTACGTCGCCGGCGTGCAGACCCGCGAGGTCATCACCCGCGCCGACGGCACGAAGGAGGCCTGGGACTTCGGCATCTCCGGCAAGGCCTATGGCAGCATCCACCGCTGGTACGACGCCTCGGGCAAGCAGACCAAGCTCGAATACGTGGCCGAGAAGTGGGTCGACACCAAGTTCGCCCCGGTCCTGGGGCTGGGCACCGAGCCGGCGCCGACCCTGGCCATGGTGCAGGGCCGCGGCGCCCATGCGGGAATCGGCCCCGTGATGGGCCCTGCGCCGACGGCGGAGACCCAGATGGTCGGCGGGGCGCTCGTGGCGGTGCTGAAGGGCGAGGCGCTCGCGGGCTCGGCCGTGATGATCTACGACAACGGTCAGCCCATCGGCACGACGACGGCCGCGGCCAACGGCAGCTACAGCTTCAAGACGGCCGGACTCAGTGCCGGTCCGCACGTGCTCAGCGCCGCGACGCTCACCGAGGCCGGCCTCCTGAGCAAGAACTCCGACACGGTCGCCGCCTACGTCATGACCTCCGCGGAATTCGTGAAGCAGATCGGGGCGATCGGCGCCACGGCGGGGCTGGCCGGCGTCTGGCTCACGGACGGCAACGTCCTCACCGTGCCGGCCGGGCGCGTGGCCCAGTATGTCGAGCGCTACGGCGCCGCCCTCAAGGCGATCAAGGGCGATGGCTACAGCTTCGCGGTGAAGAGCGGCACGCCCGACAACCAGACCGTCTCGTCCTACGATTCCGCCGGCACCCTCCAGGACGTGGTGACGCGCTCCTACAAGGATGGACGCCTCGTCAAGGAGACGGTGGTCCACAACGAGGCCGACGCGGCCTATGCCCGAGAGGTCCACCAGTACGGGTTCACCGGGAAAAGCTACGTCGAGACCTATCAGGGCTACGACACGGCCGGAAACCTCGTGCTCTCGACCCGCACACGCCGACGGCAGCCTGGACTACCAGGCGGTGCGCGAGGCGGACGGCACGACGACGATGCGCTTCTTCGACGCCAAGGGTGTCCTGGCCTCGACCACCGTCGCCGGCACCGACGGCAGTTCGAAGACCGTCACGGTCGACGCCGCCGGCCACGTCACCTCGGTCAACGAGGTCCACGCGGACAAGTCGGCGGTCGCGACGGTCTATGACGGCGCGGCGGTCAAGTCGACGACGGTCACGCACGCTCCGGGCGAAGCCATCGGCAAGGAGGTCTTCGAGTCCGGCATCAAGGGCCTCGCCTACACGGCCACCCACACCTCCTACGATGCGGCCGGAAAGGTCGTCGCGATCGAGCGGACCGACGCCGACGGACATCTCGTCTCGACGCTGAAGACCGGCGCGGACGGCACGACGACCACGGAAAGCTACATCGGCGGCGTGCTGGACGAGCAGATCGTCAAGTACGCGGCCGGCGCCTCGATCGCCAAGATGGTGTTCGACTTCACGCCGCAGGACGCGACGCACGCCTCGCTGGGCACGGCCTTCGACGCCGCCGGGCGCACGCTCTACACCGACGCGCTGCACCGCGACGGCAGCCACGACGTGACGGTCCTGGCGCGCGGCGTCACGGTCGGGTCCTCCCCGTCGGACGACCACTTCACCAGTGCCGGCGCCGACACCTTCGTCTTCAAGGGCGGGTTCGGCCACGACACGATCTCGGGCTTCAACGCCGGCACGAGCTCGCTCCACGACGTCCTCCAGTTCGATGCGGGGGCCTTCCTCCACGACAACCCGATCTGGTCGGCGCGGGACGTCGGCAACGACGTGGTGCTGACCACCATCAGCCACGACACCGTGACGCTGCTCGGCGTCCACAAGGACCAGCTCGTGTTGAGCGACTTCCTCATCGCCTGAGGCGTCGCGGCCGGGCTCGGGGGGGGCATCCGCGAGGCCGGTTTGCCCGGCCTCCGGGCGCTGGCCGGGCCGGACCCTACGGCGCCCCCGCCACGGCGGGGGCCGAACGCCGCCGCGCTACCGTCCGTCCCGGGCGCCGGCCCGAGTCGGCGCCCTGCCTCGGCGATCCCGGCCGGAGCCGCGCGACACGAAAGGGGGCGTCGGGATCGCTCGCGGCCCCCTGCCCCCCGCGTTGCGGCTGAGGGGCCGGGAAAACGGAAATCCGCGCCGGGCGCGGAACGGATGTCGGGCTCAGGGATCGGCCCTCCGCTCACGCCCCGCCGCTCGAATCCAACCGCTCAAGCCCCCCCCCGCGAAACCCCGGAGGCCTCCCGGCCGACGTCCGCGCCGGCGCCCGGGAAGGTCAGGCGCGGCGCGCGGGGGACGCCTCCGTGATCGTCCGTGTCCCGGACGGTCCCGACCCGATCCGACCTGGCCCCGTGACCACGAGCCCGAAGACCGGGACGAACCCGCCGCCGGCCGGCAGGGCCAGGGTCGGGCGGTGCGTCAGGGGTCCCCCCTGGACCGGGCACGGGGTGGCCGGTCGGATCTCACGCGCGCGGCGCGGACTCCCGGTGCCCCAGGCCGCCCGGCCGCGGGGCCGTCGACGGACCGGGGCGCGTCGGGGCCCCGCCGGGGTGGAGCACCCGGAGGGCGACGCAGGCGAGCACGGCCAGGGCCAGCCCGAGCCCGAGGGGCACCCCCGTCAGGTCGGCGACGAGGCGCGGCAGGGCGAACAGGGGCGTCGCGCACAGGAGGGCCCGCTCCGGCCAGCGCAGGCCGCCGGCGTCCCGGGCCGCCAGGACGAGGAACAGGGTCGCGGGCACCAGGGGCGCGAGGTCGTAGACCGGCAGGTAGGGCGAGAGCAGCGGCACCGCGGCGAGGAGAGCGGCGGCGCGCAGGGGCGCGGGCGTCGGCCCGCGCCAGCTGCGCAGCGCCAGCGCCAGCGCCGCCAGGGCGACGAGGCCCTGGAAGGCCCAGGCGGCGGCCATCGTGCCGCCCGCGAGCCGCACCGCGCCGAAGGCGCTGGCGTTGACGTCGAGGCCCGCCCCGGCGTCCCGGAGGATGATCTGGTTGGTGGTGCCGAGAGTCCGGAGGAAGCCGATCCAGGGCGCCGGGCCGAACGCCGCCAGGGCGGCGGCGGCGAGGGCGAGCATGGTGGCGAGGCAGGCGCCCAGGCAGGCCCGGCGGCCGGTGGCCAGGAGCAGGAGCGGCGCCAGCACCGCGAAGTGCGGCTTGTAGCAGAGCAGCCCGAAGCACAGCCCCGCGAGCCAGGGGCGCCGGTCCACCAGGGTCGCGCCCAGGGTCAGGAGCGCGGCGGTGAACAGGGCGTTCTGGCCGTAGACGAGCGTGCAGAAGACGAGCGGATGCGCGAGCGCGATCCCGGCCCCGTCGCGGCACCCGGCCGCGAGTCCCATCGCGAGGGCGAACAGGCCGACGGACAGCGCGGTCCAGAGCCAGAAGGCGGCCTGCGGCTCCCACACCGCCAGGGCGGCGGCCGGCAGCAGGAACACCGGCGGGTAGTGCCAGGCGAAGCGGCAATCCGGCCCGAACGCGGCCTTCAGGTTCGCGAGGTGCACCGGCAGGTCGTAGGGCTCGCCGGCGCGGCCCTCCAGCGCGGCCCGGCCCGCGACCCAGATCTGGCTGAAATCCACGCCGAGCACGTCGCCCCGCCAGTTCCGCCGCGGCTCGGGGCCGGTGCCGTACAGCACCGCCACCACCCCGAGGGTCAGGGGCACGAGGATCCAGGCGGCGCGCCGGGCAAAGGCCAGGAGGCGCGCATCGGAGCCCACCAGGTCCGCGAACGCGGCGCGCCAGGCGCCGCGCGGCGCAGGCGCGGTTGCGTGCCGTCCCGTCATGGCCATTCCGATCACACGCACCAGGAACGCTCCGGGGCACGGGCGGCCGCGACGACGGTCCCGACCCGGGCGGCCGGAGGCTGTGTCCGCCCGGCTTCAGTAAGGCCGAAAGCGCTTAACAAACGGCGCCCGGCCCGGGTGGATGCGGTCCGGCCGGCGTGTCAGCGGGCCGCCAGGGTTCCGTCGGTCAGGTGGACCGTTGCGACGCCGAGCCCGGTGGCGAGGCCGGTGGGCAGGGCGCCCGCGAGGGTGCGCCGGATGCAGAGAAGGCTCGTCGGGCCGATGGGCGCGGCGATGGACAGACTCCGGCTCGCGCCGGCCGGCAGGGCCGTGGCGATGACGCTCACGGCGCCCGCCACGGGCGCCTCGTCGACCTCCGTGCGGTCGCGGGCGACGAATCCCGCCCGTGGCGCGACCGTCGCGAGGGTCGCCTCCGGGGAGCCGATCGGCCCGCGCTTCAGGGCCGAGGAAGCCTGGGCTCAGGCGAGATCGGGCCCGTCGTTCCGTTCGTCGGCCCGCGTCGCGGTGCAGGACAGGACGACGACGGCGCTGGCGCAGAAGGTCCTGATGGCGGGATCCTCCGAAACGCGGACAGTCTCGGCAGGTCCGGAAGGCACGGCCGCGGCCGTTCCGGTCGCTGCCGGCTCCGGCCGGTGCCCCGGCCCCGTCGAAAAAGCACCGTCTCGCCAGGGGTTTGCCGCGTACCGCGCGACCGGCCGGGGACCGCCCGCCGCACCGCCCTCCGCGGGCGGAGGGACCTGCCGCCGGCCCCGCGCCCGGCTCGGGCCGGCGACATCCCCCATTCGGAGGATACCGCCGCCGGTTTTGGACTGATATTGGTCTTATCAAGATCAGACACATCATCAGTGGGGCGGGCCGATGCGGGAAACTCTGATCGACCGGATCTATGAAGCGGCCGGCACGCCCGAATTCTGGCCGGACGTCCTCCAATGCTTCGGAGAGACGGCGCATTCGGATGGCGGCGTGCTCATGGTCCTGCCACCCGCGGGCACGCCGCGCTGGATCGCCTCCCCGTCCCTCGAGCGCCGCCTGCGGCATCACACCGACGCCGCGTCCTGGCGGGGCAGCGGGCGCACGGCGCAGTGGCGCGCCCTCGCCCAGGGGAGCTTCGTCCGCGACGTCGACCTGCTGCCGGGTTCCTATGACGGCCGGTCCTCCCGGGTCGACGAACCGTTCTGGCAGGTGGGGACGACGATCCCCCTCCCCACCGGCGACGTGGCGATCGTCACGGCCGAGCGCCGGGCCGAGGCCGGTCCGCACGAGGCCGGCCTCCTGCCGCGCCTCGATGCCCTGCGGCCGCATCTCGTCCGCGCCTGCCGGCTCGGGGCGCGATTCGGCTCCGGGCGCGCCCGCACCACCACCACGGCCCTCAACCGGATCGGGCTGCCGGCCGCGGTCCTGTCGGCCTCGGGGCGGGTCCTGGCCATGAATGCCCGCCTGGAGGAGCAGGACGAGATCCTGCCCTCGGGCCAGCATGGCGGCCTCCTGTTCAAGAGCCTGGCCAACAGCAAGCTCCTGCAGGACGCGATCGCCGACGTGGTCGCCGGCCGGCGCGCGGCCCAGACCATGCCGGTGCGCGGCTACGCCGACCGCCGCGCCCGCATCGCCCACATCCTGCGCTTCGACCGACACCCCGGCGACGTCTTCGACGCCTCGGCGGTGCTTCTCATCCTGGTGCAGGTCGGCGCCCGGGCGGCGCCGGATGACGGCCTCCTCCACCTGCTGTTCGACCTGACCCCGGCGGAGGCGCGCCTGCTCCAGGCCCTGGCCGGGGGCCTGCGCCTGCAGAGCTATGCCGAGAGCGTCGGCGTCCAGACCAGCACGGTGCGGACCCAGCTCACCTCGATCTTCAACAAGACGGGCACCAAGCGGCAGGCGGAACTCCTGAGCATCGTGGCCTCGCTCTCGATGTTCAGCGGGCCGTCGGCCCCGTGCTGAGGCCCGCGTCGCCGGAGGCGGCGTCCGGCCCGGCCCCGTCCAGGAAGGCCTCCAGCACGGCGGCGGTGGGGAAGGCGTCGAAGGCGCCGAACTGTGCGGTGGCCAGCGCCCCGCAGGCCGCCGCCCGCCGCAGGGCCGCGCCGAGGGGCGCCTTCGCCAGCAGGGCCGCCATCAGGCCGGCCGCGAAGGCATCGCCCGCCCCGACCGTATCGACGGACGCCACCGGGAAGGCCGGCTGGCGCAGGGGCGGCAGGCCGGGGCGGAACGCGACCGCGCCGCGCTCCCCCAGGGTGACCACGAGGTGGTCGAGGCCCCCGTCGAGGAGGGCGGCGATGGCGGGCGTCGGGCGCCGCGTCTCGGCCAGGGCCTCGGCCGGGCCGAGGCCGAGCGCGGCCGCCTCGATCCCGTTGACGACGAGGAGCGTGGTGCCGGCCAGGATCGCGGGGTCGAGGGGGCGCATCGGCGACGGGTTGAGCAGGGTGGGCAGGCCCCGCGCCCGGGCCAGGGCGAAGGCCTCGCGGATGGGGGCATCCGGGGATTCGAAGGTCGCCGCCACGAGGTCGGCGGCCGCGACGCGGTCGGCCGCCGCCCGGACATCCGCCGCCGTCAGGGCGAGGTTGGCCCCGAGGCAGACCGCGAGGCAGTTCTCGCCCGCCGGATCGACGAAGGCGACGCCGGCGCCGGTCGAGCCCGCATGCGGCACCAGCATGGTCTCGGGAAAGCCCACCTGCGCGAAGGTCGAGCGGACCACCGGGGAGAACACGTCCGCGCCGACGGCGAAGAGCCCGTCCACCCCGACGCCGAGCCGGTGCGCGGCCAGCGCGAGGTTGAAGCCCTTGCCGCCGGGCTCCGCGCGGAAGGCCGAGCCCCCGAGGGATTCGCCCGCCTGCGGCAGCCGCGGGACCTTGACCGAGCAGGCGATCACGAAGCTGCCGATGACGAAGACCCGCATGGAGCACCCCGGCCCGATCCGATATAAGTATTCGTACCGGAGGTCGGACGGACGTGCGCCCCAGAAATCCAACGATACACGGCGATGTCGCGCCGGATCCGGCGGCCGGTGATCGCCCCTCGGTGCTGTCCCTCCTGCGGCTGCGCGCGGACACCGCCATGCCGCTCTACCGGCAGATCGAGGGCCAGCTGCGCGAGCTGATCCTGTCGGGCTCCCTGCCGCCGGGCGTCATCCTGCCGGCCGAACGGCAACTGGCCGACAGCCTCGGCGTCAGCCGCGTCACGGTCCAGCGCGCCTATGCCGAGCTCAGCGACGAGGAGCTCCTCGTTCCCCGCGGACGCTCCGGCTTCCTCGTGCGCCACCGCCCCGAGCCGGTGCGCCCGGGCATGGACCGCCTCAAGGGCTTCACCGAGGAGATGCGGGAGCTGGGCAAGATCCCCTCCTCCCGCATCCTGGAGCGGGTGGTCGCCGAGGACCGCTCGATCGCCTCGATCTTCGGCCTGCCCTCCACGGCCCCGTTCCTGCGGCTGACCCGCGTGCGCTCCGGCGACGGCGTGCCGATGTCCCGGGAGGTGGCCTGGTACAACATCCGGGCCGTGCCCAGCCTGGAGACCGGCGACCTCTCCGGCTCGGTCTACGCCTTCCTGGCCGAGCACCCGGGCGGCCGCCTCGTGCGTTGCGAGCAGACCGTGGAGGCGACGATGCCGAATGCGGCCGAATGCGAGATCTTCGCCTTCGCCCAGCCCCTCCCCTGCCTGCTGATCAAGCGCCACAGCTACAACCGCGACACCGTCATGATCGAGTATGTCGAGGGCCTGTTCCGCGGCGACGCCTACCGCTACCGCCTGAACCTGAGCACCTGATCCGGGCTCCGCTCGATCGAGGCGGTGCCCGGATCGGCAAGCCTGCGCGGCCCTTGAGCGAAGCCCAGATCCGGTCTCCCGAAGGGATCGAACGGATGGGCCGGGTCCCCCCTCCGGTTGGTTCCTGCGGCGCCCCTCACCCCAACCCTCCCGCACACGGGAGGGGGGCCGTTCCGCACGTGCCAACCGAAGCGATCAACCGGACGCGGTCGGCGGCGCGGCCGAAGGGCCGTGCGCCGCGTCCGCAGCCTCGGACGCCTGTCCGCCAGAATTCGCGCGAAGCATCTAATCATTTTTCGTTATTCAAAGAACCAAAGGTTTGATTTTACTCGTTGTCCCGCTGCGGTACGTAAAATTGAACGAAAAGACGGCAGTGTTATCGTCTAGTGGCGAACGGTTGTTCTGGCGGCCTGATCTTTACTGACGCTCGTCTGGCTTCTCCGGAGCGCGCATCGGACCCTGTCCGCGTCGATAGATAAGCTGTGGTCGTCGTTGTTCGTATTTTTCTGTCGTAGGGAGACAGGGACGCCATGTATACGATTGACGGTAATCTCGGGGAATGGGCGCCTTCCGACCGTCTGAATCCCATCGACGGCGGGCCGATGGATTACGGCCTCTACGGGCACATCGAGGGCGGCGTGGCGACCTTCGCCATCACGGCACCCGCCGGGACCGCCATCGGAACCTTCACCACGATCTGGCTCGACACCGATGCCAACACGGCGACCGGATACCAGATCTTTGACCTCTACGGCGGCTACGACTTCAACATCAACATCGCGCCGGACGGGCAACCGTATCTCTATACGGGCGTCGACGGGGGGACACTCGTCTCGGTCACGCCCCTCACCCACGCCTACAACGCCGATCGCTCGGTGCTGGAACTCAGCCTCCCGACGGCCCAGATCGGCGGGCCGACCAGCCTGAACGTTTTCGCGGACGTCAACAACGCGGTCTTCATTCCGGGCGATTATGCGGCCGGCCCCTACACGATCGCTGAGACCAATCAGCCCGGAGACCTGACGCTGTCCGGGCTGACCGACGGCAATGCGTCCGAAGGCACGCCCATCGTGGCGACCCTCACCGATGCCGATGGCCTCGTGCCCGGTGGGCCGGCGCTCTACACCTTCCTGGATATCGTCGCGAATCAGGTGCTGCAGGCCACCGATTCCAACAGCTACACGCCGACCTACGGCGACAGCGGCAAGATCATCGCCGTCACGGTCACCTACACCGACGCCCTGGGGCACGCCGACTCGGCCTCGGCCTCGGCCGGCAGCGTCACGGACGTGGACCGCGCCGGCAGCGTCCTCCTGTCGGGCTCGGTGGCGGAAGGCCAGACCATCAGCGCCAGCCTGTCGGACCCCGACGGTCTCCCGGCACCGGGGGGCGTGACTTACGCCTTCCAACTCGACGGCGGCACGGTCGAGACCAACACCTCCGGCGAGTTCACCCTCGGCTACGGCGATGCGGGCAAGGTGCTCTCGGTGGTGGCGAGCTACACGGATGCGCAAGGGCACGCCGGCATCGCCTCCGCCGTGGGCGGCAGCGTGGCGGACGTGGATCGCGCCGGCAGCGTCCTCCTGTCGGGCTCGGTGACGGAAGGCCAGACGATCAGCGCCAGCCTGTCGGATCCCGACGGGGTCCCGGCACCGGGCGGCGTGACTTATGCCTTCCAGCTCGACGGCAGCACGGTCGAGACCAACACGTCCGGCGCGTACACGCTCGGCTACGCCGATGCCGGCAAGGTGCTCTCGGTGGTCGCGAGCTACACCGATGGCCAGGGCCACGCGGACATCGCCTCGGCCGTGGGCGGGAGCGTCACGGACGTGGACCGCGCCGGCAGCGTCCTCCTGTCGGGCTCGGTGACGGAAGGCCAGACGATCAGCGCCAGCCTGTCGGATCCCGACGGGGTCCCGGCACNGCGAGCTACACCGATGGCCAGGGCCACGCGGACATCGCCTCGGCCGTGGGCGGGAGCGTCACGGACGTGGACCGCGCCGGCAGCGTCCTCCTGTCGGGTTCGGTGGCGGAGGGCCAAACCGTCAGCGCCAGCCTGTCGGACCCGGATGGGGTCCCGGCGCCGGGCGGCGTGACTTACGCCTTCCGGCTCGACGGCAGCACGGTCGAGACCAACACCTCCGGCCAGTACACGCTCGGCTTCGGCGATGCGGGCAAGGTGCTCTCGGTGGTCGCGAGCTACACGGATGCGCAAGGGCACGCCGACATCGCCTCGGTCGCCGGCGGCAGCGTGGCGGACGCGAACCAGGCCGGCAGCGTCCTGCTGTCGGGCTCGGTGACGGAAGGCGAGACCGTCAGCGCCAGCCTGTCGGACCCGGACGGGGTCCCGGCACCGGGGGGCGTGACTTACGCCTTCCAGCTCGACGGCAGCACGGTCGAGACGAATACGTCCGGCCAGTACACCCTCGGCTACGCCGATGCCGGCAAGGTCCTCTCGGTGGTCGCGAGCTACACCGATGGCCAGGGCCACGCCGGCATCGTCTCGGTTGTGGGTGGCACCGTCACGGACGTGGACCGCGCCGGCAGCGTCCTGCTGTCTGGCCTGGTGACGGAAGGCCAGACGATCAGCGCCAGCCTGTCGGACCCGGACGGGGGCCCGGCACCGGGGGGCGTGACTTACGCCTTCCAGCTCGACGGCAGTACGGTGGAGACCAACACGTCCGGCGAGTTCACCCTCGGCTACGCCGATGCCGGCAAGGTCCTCGCGGTGGTCGCGAGCTACACGGATGAGCAAGGACACGCCGCCATCGCCTCCGCCGTGGGCGGCAGCGTGGCGGACGTGGATCGCGCCGGCAGCGTCCTCCTGTCCGGCTCGGTGGCGGAGGGCGAGACCGTCAGCGCCAGCCTGTCGGACCCCGATGGCGTGCCGGCAGCCGGCGGCGTGACTTATGCCTTCCAGCTCGACGGCAGCACGGTGGAGACCAACACCTCCGGCCAGTACACGCTCGGCTACGCCGATGCCGGCAAGGTGCTCTCGGTGGTTGCCAGCTACACCGATGCGCAGGGCCATGACAGTGTGGTGGCGGCTGCGGGCGGCACCATCACGGACGTGRAYCGCGCCGGCAGCGTCCTCCTGTCCGGCTCGGTGGCGGAGGGCCAGACCGTCAGCGCCAGCCTGTCGGATCCCGACGGGGTCCCGGCACCGGGCGGCGTGACTTATGCCTTCCAGCTCGACGGCAGCACGGTCAGCACGGTGGAGACCAACACCTCCGGCCAGTACACGCTCGGCTACGCCGATGCCGGCAAGGTGCTCTCGGTGGTTGCCAGCTACACCGATGCGCAGGGCCATGACAGTGTGGTGGCGGCTGCGGGCGGCACCATCACGGACGTGAATCGCGCCGGCAGCGTCCTCCTGTCCGGCTCGGTGGCGGAGGGCCAGACCGTCAGCGCCAGCCTGTCGGACCCGGACGGGGTCCCGGCGCCGGGGGGCGTGACTTATGCCTTCCAGCTCGACGGYAGCACGGTGGAGACCAACACCTCCGGCCAGTACACGCTCGGCTACGCCGATGCCGGCAAGGTGCTCTCGGTGGTTGCCAGCTACACCGATGCGCAGGGNGTGGAGACCAACACGTCCGGCGMGTACACGCTCGGCTACGCCGATGCCGGCAAGGTGCTCTCGGTGGTCGCGAGCTACACCGATGGCCAGGGCCACGCGGACATCGCCTCGGCCGTGGGCGGGAGCGTCACGGACGTGGACCGCGCCGGCAGCGTCCTCCTGTCGGGGCTGGTGGCGGAAGGCCAGACTGTCAGCGCCAGCCTGTCGGACCCGGACGGGCTCCCGGCGCCGGGGGGCGTGAGCTACGCGTTCCAGCTCGACGGCAGTACGGTCGAGACCAACACGTCCGGCCAGTACACCCTCGGCTACGCCGAGGCCGGCAAGGTGCTTTCGGTGGTTGCCAGCTACACCGATGCGCAGGGCCACGCGGACGTCGCCTCGGCCGTGGGCGGCAGCGTGGCGGACGGGGACCGGGCCGGCAGCCTGCTCCTGGCCGGCCTCAGCGATGGCCGGGCCGTCGAGGGACAGAGGCTGACCGCCCGGGTGACGGATGCGGATGGCGACCCGGCGGCCGGCAGCGTCGCCTACGACTTCAAGCTCGACGGGATCGTCGTCGAGACGAACAACACCGGCGTCTATACGCCCGGCTATCAGGATGGCGGCAAGGCGCTCGCCATCGACGCGACCTACACCGATGGTGCGAACCATCCGGGACTCGCGTCCCAGACGCTCGGGGCGATCGTGGACCTGGGATCGCGCAACGCCGTCACGTTCGCGTTCGCCTTCGACGCCTCGCAGGTCCGGATCGAGCAGGGGCGATCGTTCGTCATCGATCCGAGCGGACTGTCACACGACGTCACCGGGATCTCCGAAATCAAGTTCACCGACGGGACCATCGTCGAGAACGATGCCAGCCCGCTGGTCGACGACCTGTTCTACTATGGCAGCAACAAGGACGTCTGGCGGGACGGCATGGATGCCGACACGCACTACGCCCAGTTCGGCTGGCTGGAGGGCCGCGATCCGAACGCGGAATTCTCGACGACGGGCTACCTGGCGGCCAATCCGGACGTCGCGGCCGCGAAGGTGAATCCCCTGACGCATTACGAAACCAACGGCTGGAACGAGGGCCGCGATCCGTCGCTCGGCTTCGACAACGAGCTGTACCTCGCCCGGAATCCCGACGTGAAGGCGGCGGGCATGAATCCCCTGGTCCATTACCTCGCTTTCGGCCAGGCCGAGGGGCGCGAGACCTATGCCGCCGTGGGCCGCGCGCTCGACCTGAACACGCATCCGGGCTTCGACGCGGAATACTACCTGCTGTCCAACCTCGACGTCGCCCAGGCGGCGCTCAAGGCCGGCGGGGACAGCTTCGCCTTCGCGTACCAGCACTACGAGACCAACGGCTGGCACGAGGGCCGCGATCCGAACGCGATCTTCGACACCCAGGGGTATCTGGCGGCCTACCAGGACGTCGCCGCCGCCAACATGGATCCCCTGGCGCACTATCACGACTTCGGCTGGAAGGAAGGGCGGGATCCGTCCGCCGGCTTCCACACCGACGCCTACGAGGCGGCCAATCCGGACGTCCGGGCCGAGCAGATCGACCCGATGCTGCACTACCTGCAGTTCGGCGCGCTCGAGGGCCGATCCCCCCTGGGCTGACGGCCTCGGGCGGCTGGGAGACCCCGGCCGCCCGGGCGGCGCTTGCGGTGAGGGCGGGCCGCCCGGGCGGCCCTCCGCCCTCAGCGCAAAAGGTTCGTCTTCGCCAGGTCGAGGACCGAATCCCCGCGCCCACTCATCACCGCCCGCAGGACGTAGAGGCTGAAGCCCTTCACCTGCTTGCCGTCGATCTTCGGGGGCATCGAGAGTTCCTGGCGGGCCACCACGCAGTCGAGGAGGGCCGGGCCCGGATGGGCCATCACCGCGCGCACGGCGTCCTCGAGTTCGGCCGGGTCCTCGACCCGGACGGCATGGATGCCGGCGCCGCGGGCCATGGCGGCGAAGTCCGGGTTGTCGAGGGACACGCCCGTCTCGATGTAGCCGGCGGCCTTCATCTCCAGCTCGACGAAGCCGAGGGTGCCGTTGTTGTAGACCACGATCTTCAGGGGCAGCTTCTGCTGGCGCAGGGTGAGGAGGTCGCCCATCAGCATGGTGAAGCCGCCGTCGCCCGAGAGCGACACCACCTGCCGGTCGGGATAGGCCGATTGCGCGCCGATGCCCTGCGCCATGGCGTTGGCCATCGAGCCGTGGACCCAGGAGCCGATCAGCCGGCGCCGGCCGTTCATCTTCAGGTAGCGCGCCGCCCAGATCGTCGGGGTGCCGACATCGGCCGTGAACACCGCATCGTCATCGGCCGCCTCGCTCACCAGCTTCGTCAGGTATTGCGGGTGGATCGGCGGCTTTGCCGATTTCAAGCCGAACCAGCCCTTGGCGGGCGCGCCGGTGGCGAGGTCGTCGAGGTCCTCGCGCGCCTTGGCGTAGTGCTTCAGGGCGGCGTCGAGATGCTTGCGCTCGGTCTTGACGGTGAGCTTCGGAAGGAGGGCCCGGAGGGTGTCGTCCACGTGGCCGACGAGGCCGAGGTCGAGCTTGCACCGGCGCCCGAGCTGGCCGGGGCGGATGTCGACCTGCGCGATCGTCGCGTCCTGCGGGTAGAACTGCCGGTAGGGGAAGTCGGTCCCGAGCATCAGCAGGGTGTCGCAGGACATCATCGCGGCATAGCCCGACGAGAAGCCGATCAGCCCGGTCATGCCGACGTCGTAGGGGTTGTCGTACTCGACCACGTCCTTGCCGCCGAGGGCATGCACGATCGGACTCTTTAGGGCCTCGGCCAGTCGGAGCAGCTCGGCATGGGCCCCGGCGCAGCCGCGTCCGCACAGCAGGGTGATCCGCTCCGAGCCGTTCAGCAGCGCCGCGAGCGCGTCGAGCTCGGGCTCGGCCGGGCGCACCACGGGCCTGGGCGGGATCAGCCCCGCATTGGGGGCGACGCCGCGGGTGGGCGCGTCCATCAGGGCGACGTCGCCGGGGATGATGACCACGGCGACGCCGGAGAGGCCGATCGCCGCCCGCATGGCGTTCTCCAGCACCTGCGGCAGCTGGGAGGCGTCGCCCACCATCTCGCAGTAGTGGCTGCACTCGCGGAACAGCTCGCCCGGATGCGTCTCCTGGAAGTAGCCCGAGCCGATCTCGGACGACGGGATATGGGCCGCGATGGCCAGCACCGGGGTGCGGGTGCGGTGGCAATCGTAGAGGCCGTTGATCAGGTGGACATGGCCCGGCCCGCAGGACCCGGCGCAGACCGCGAGCTTGCCCGAGAGCTGGCTGTCGGCCCCCGCCGCGAAGGCCGCCACCTCCTCGTGGCGGACATGGACCCAGTCGATGGTGCCCCGGGCCCGCAGCGACTCGGTCAGCGCGTTCAGGCTGTCCCCGACGATGCCGTAGATCCGCTGGACGCCCGCCTGGTCCAGGGTATCGACGATGAGGTCCGCGACGGTGACGATCTTCATGGCGCTCGGCTCCGGTTGTCCCCCTGCCGAACCGGATGCCGCACCCGGCGGTTCCAGCCGAGGGTTGTGTCCCACGCGCAGCTGTCATCCGGGGGCGTTGGCGCGGGGCGCGACCTCGTCGCGACCCTCGGCGTATACGCTGCGCGGTTTCCGGCTCCGACTTTTCTCGGGAATGCGGGCAATTTGAGCGACCCGGTTAGGCCGTCCTTGGCGCGGGCCGCCGAATCTGGGCTGTCCGATCTGCCTCGAGATCCGTCCCATGCAAGACCGCCGCGCCGAACCCCGGATCCTGTCCGATGAGACCGGCAGCATCACTCTCGACGAACACACCGAGATCGCCTGCCTGGTCCATGATGTCTCCCTGGGCGGGGTCAGGATCACCCTTCCGGATGCCACCCGGGTGCCGAGTCCCTTCCTGCTGACGGCGCCACCGCTGGACGGGATCAAGCTCTGCCACGTCGTCTGGCGCACCGACGAAATGATCGGTGTGCAATTCCGCTGACGATCCGCCCGGCGGATCGTGGATACCGAGTCGTAACCACTGGGACTCTACCTTCGCCTCGACCACAACCACATGGCACCCCCGATGGAAGAGAGACGATCCGAGCCCCGCTCCCGCACGTTGCTGACAGGCAAGATCGCGTTGCAGGGTGGCGGCGTGATCGACTGCACGCTGCGCAACCGCTCCGCGTCCGGCGCCCGCCTCCGGGTCGCCAGCGTGGTCGGCATTCCCGACCGCTTCACGCTGCTTCTGGAGCTGCAGGGCGAGCGCCGCCCGGCCCGGGTCGCGTGGCGCAAGCCGGGTGAGATCGGCGTCCAGTTCCTCGACGAACCGGCCCTCTAGGACCGGCGGGCTACCAGATCTCGAGGACGGCGAGGCGGTCGGTGGCCGCCACCGTGGGGACCTGCATCGGTGCCAGTCCCGTGACGCTGACGACGCCGTCGTCGCCGAAGCGGTGCAGGCGCAACCGCCGGGGCGGGCTCGAAAGATGGAGCGCCACGGGGCGCGGCGCGCTGTCCGGGCGCGGCGCCCGGGCGTTCCGGTCCCAGCCGTCGAGCCCGAGCCAGACCGGCACCAGCAGGGCGCCGTCCGCCCGCTGGAAACTCGTCGCCACCAGATCGGGCACATCGACCGGCAGCACGACCCCGATGCGGTCTCGGGACGCCGTCGCGTCCTCCGCGCGACCGCCGAACAGGCGGATCAGGCTCCGAACGGCGGCGAAGGACGCGCTCGGCGTCCCGTCATGGGCGATCAGTCCGAACCGGCTCTCCGGATCGGCATCGCCCCCATCGAACGCGGAGATCAGCTCGTACAGATAGGTCCGGCGTACGCCCTGCAGGTAGCTCCACAGGAGGAGGCGCGGCAGGTAGCGGGCGCGGAGAGCTTCCGAGACCGGCAGGTGGGCGCTCCGGGTGGCCAGCGCCGTGTGATAGCCGGTCTCCGTGACGATGACCGGCGCGGTGCCGAAGACCGGCCGAACGGCCGCGAGGAAACCGCCGAGACTGCCCGCCCCTCGGGTTTCGGGATGCTCCAGCCCCGGATAGGCGTGGACGTTGGCGAGATCGACCGAGGCGGACAGGTTCTCCGCGGCGGCGATGTTGGCCTGGATGTAGCTCGGCCCGGCCACCCGGACGGTTCGGTGCCGCGGGGCGTCCCGCACCGCGCGGAACAGCGCCGCCTGATGCTCCGCGGACAGGCGGGCAAGGCCCGGACGCGCGGCCACCGGCGGCTCATTGCCGCCCTCCACGACGACGAGCCCGTCCTCGGCCCAGTCGGCGATCTCGGCGAAGCGCTCCGGCGGCACGCGCGGACCGGGGGTCAGGCCGTCGTAGAAGACCAGGCTGAAGCGGTAGCCCCGGCGGGCGAGCCCCGCGATCCGCTCGAACTGCCCGGCCGGCTCCGTGCCGACGAGGACGATGTCGTCGCGCAGGTGGCGCACGCCGAGGTCGTCGAGGGCGGCGGCACAGTCGGAAAAGCGCGCGACGTAGGGCGAGCCGCCATGGCCGAGATGCACGTTGATGCCGATGGCGTCGATCAGGTCCTCGCAGCGGTGCGCCGGCGCGGGTGCGGCCTCGATCCGCGATGCGAAGGCCCCCGCCCCCAGGGCCAGGGTCGCCCGGCGGGTGAGCCCGCTCACGCCAGGCTCGCCAGAACGGTGGCCCGGGAATCGGTCTCGACGGGTTTGTGCGCTTCCGTGCGGGTCGCCCGGGCCTCCTGAACCGCCGTCAGGAGGTCGCGCAGGTGATGCCCGAGCAGGGCCTGCGCCGTGGCCGAGCTGAAGTTGTGGTCGACCTCGGGCACGATCGCCACCGGCGCGCCGAGGCGCCGGTCGGCCCGACCGGGCGCGCAGCCGAGATAGCGGTGGAGGGCGGCGAGCCCGGGGTCGCCGGCGCTGTAGACCACGCGGATCTCGGCGCCCCGTCGCCGCAGCCGCGCCACCCGTCGGGCGACGGAGCCGCCGGGGGAGATCGGGTTCACGAGGCGCCGCAGCCGCCGGACGGCCGCATCGAGGCCGCGCTTGGCCAGGGTCGCGCCGATCGCCCGCACGTGGATCTCGCCGCGCAGGAGCCGCCGCCAGGTCGCGCCCCGCTTGAGCAGCGCCGCATAGGTGCCGGTGCTGCCGAACGTCTGGCGGATCACGGCGTCGACGTCCTGATCCGGGTCCCAGTCGAAGCAGTAGGGGTTGATCAGGAGCGCCCCATCGACCCGGGCGTCGCGGCAGAGGGCCTGGAACGCCGCATGGGCGCCGCTGCAGTTGCCCATGAGGACGATGGGGCCTCGGACCTCGGCAAGGTGATCGAGGGCACGGCCCACATCCGCGAACCCGTCGGGGGCGTAGGGCGGCCTGCGACCGTCCGACCGGCCGCCGCTGTCGCCGATGCCCGCGAGGTCGAAGCGGAAGGACGGAATGCCGTCCACCGCGAGCCTGCGGGCGAGCGTGGTGGTCTGCCGGCCCCACCCCGAATGCACGGTCATGCCGGTGGAGACGAACACCACCGTCGGCGCACCCGGATCCTGCCGCCGGGGCGTACAGCTGATGCCGAACAGGTCCGGCTGGAACCGGGCGGGCGCCTCGGACCAGCCGGGGCCGACGAGGTGCGCCGGGCTGAGATCCAGGGGAATGGCCGGACCGGCGATTGTGACGCCGTCCGTTGCGAAGGCGGTGATCCGATTGAAATCCGCCTCCGGGACCTCGGCGAAGATCGGGTCGCCGATGAGAAGCGGAAGGCCCGGCAGCGGCCCCGTCTCGACGGCGCTGCCGAGCGCCGTCAGCCGTCCCGCGAGCGTCCGGGTCTCCGGTGCGAGAAGCAGGGTTCGCGGGGCCGGCGCGCGGGTGATCGCGCCGGCGTCGAGGGCGCCGACATCGGTCAGGAAGGCTGCATCAATGCGAAAGCCCCCGACCGACAGGCCGTCCGGATCCGCCTTCGGGACCGCGCCCTCCGCGACGCCGCCCACCGTCCGGGCGCGAAGCCGCATCTCGCGGAGATAGGCGCGTCCAGTCGCAGCCGGTGCGAGCAGGACCAGGCGGTCGACGCTCTCCTCCTGGGCTGCCAGCAGGGCCAGGTTGGCGCCGAGGCGCAGGCCGACGAGGGCGATCTCCGTGACGCCGGTCGTCTCGCGCAGGAAGCGCATCGCCCGGCGGATCGCCGCGACGTTGGCCGAAACCCGCACCTCGGCGGGATCGCCGGAGTTGCCCTCCCCCGGATAGTCGAACCGCAGGGTCGGGCAGCCGGCCGCGGCGAGTCGATCCGCCAGGGCGCGCCAGGGGCGATGGGCGGCCATCTGCTCGAACCCACAGGCGCCGCACAGGAGCACGCCGCGCCGGCCCGCGGCCGGGTGGACCCATCCGAACAGGTCGTCGAAGGTCACGGGCATGGCGGCGTCGGGCGCCGCGTGCGTCTCGTGCTCGGGGCGGACCTCACGCGTCATGACCGAACCTCACGCTTTCGCTGCTGTTGAGGGCCGCGACCGCGCCCTGCGGGAGCCGATGGCACCCGGGGAAGCGAACCAGCCGCTCTGTCCCCGGTGCCAGGTGGAAGCCGCTGTCGCAGGGCCGCGCCGCGGAGCTCCGCACGCTCACTCCGAGGGCGAGATGACCGGTTCCGATGCGCAGGGTCGGCACGGATGCACCGGCCACGGGTTCGACCTGCAGGCCGATCGCCTCGGGAGTGACCGGCCGGGGGCCCGGAAAGTGAAAGCTTTCGGCGACGACCGCGCCGTCCGCATCGGTGAGACGAGCATGCGCGAGGTCGTGGATGCGGGGGCCGAAGCGGTAGCTGTCGGTGGCATCGAAGAAGCGGCCGAGCATCTCGGCGGAGGAGAGGGTCAGCGAGGCGCGCGGGTCGACCGTGATCCCGCGTTCGGCCCGGGCCGCGACTTTGCCGGTGCGATCCGCGAAGATCAGCCCCAAGCGTAGGTCGACCGGCCGGGCGGTCTCGTTGTGGACATGGAGGTGGAGACCGCTCAGGCCCTCGTCCGACAGGGTGACCTGCACCGGGCGGAAGGCGCGCTTCAAGGCGTACCAGCCGGATTTCGGGGTTTGGGTCCAGTCGATCACGCCCCAGCCGGTGCCCGGCCCGAGGTCACGCAGGAACCAGACGAGGCCGCCGGCAGTCGGCGAGCGCGCCCGGCGCCACTCGGCGAAGGTCGCCTCCATCACCTCGGCCACGGCGGCGCGGCCGAGTTCGAGGTAGCGCTCGGGATCGGCGGCGCGCAGGGCGGCGGGATCGACCCCGTAGAGCAGGGCGACATAGTGGTCGCGCACCTGCTCGAAATCCCAGTCGGCGCCCCGGTCGTGGGGGATGCCGCGAGCCCAGAGCGGATCGGCGGGCCCCATCTGCCCGAGCGTCGCCGGTTCAGACGGGTTGGCGAAAGCGAGGCATTCGCTGGCGAAGCCCACCTCGGCCCGGCGCGCATCCTCCAGAGGGCGGCGATAGGCACCGACGCCGTAATAGTGGGTACAGCCCGCGCTCGGCGAGAACGGTAGGTCGCCGCCCGAGGGCGAGTTCGGTACCACCACGAGGTCGGGACGGGTGCCGGCGACGAGCCCCGGCAGCGTCCCGGTGCAGAAGGCGTCGGCCCAAACCGTCCGCGGCGCCCCGAGCATGGCCGCCTGCTGCCAGACTTCGCTGCCGCCGCAGATCACGGCGAGGCAGGGTGCGAGCTGAGTCCGCTCGAGGATCCCCGACACTTCCCGGTCGAGGCTGGCGGCAAAGCCGGCGGCGTCGTGCGGATAATCGAAATTCGCCAGCATCAGGTCCTGCCAGACGAGGATGCCGGCGGCGTCGCAAAGGTCGTAGAACTCGGGCGAGGGATAGAGGGTGGCGCCGGCGACGCGCAGCATGTTCATGCCGGCCTCGCGCGCAAGGTCGACGAGGATGGCGCCATCCTCGGTGCCGAGGCCGACGAGGTCCGGGGGGGTCCAGTTGGCACCCCGACAGAACACCGGCACGCCGTTGACGGCGAGCGCCAGGCCCTCCGCGAAGGGTCGTGCCAGCGACAGGCTGCGAAAGCCCGTCCGGCCGAGATCGACCGTCGTGCCGTCGATTTCCACGCGCACGGGATGGAGGTGGGGCGTGCCGTGGGTATGGGGCCACCAGGGCGCCACGCCGGGCAGCGCCAGGGTTCCGGTGAACAGATCGGGCTCGGATTCCGTCAGGGTGACCGCGCGCCCGGCGCAATGCAGCGTGACCGATGCGGGATGGCCGTCGATCCGCAGGCGCGCGGACAGCCGGCCCACGTCGCCGTCATAGGTGGCCCGCAGGTCGGCTTCCGCCAGGCCGCGGCGCAAGGGCTCCACCGTGATCGGGCGGTAGGGACCCACGAGGTCGATGTCCGGGCACCAGCCCGGCATGAAGCCGAGGAGGCTCGTTCGGACGTGGCGCAGGGAGCCCGGCGTGATCATGCGGGGGCGCCAGCGCCCGCGTTTGCCCGGGCGGTCGAGCTCCGTCTTGAGCGACCGGAAGCAGAGGCCGAGCTCGGCCCCCGGCCGGAGATCGGCCTCGATGGCGTAGGCCTCGAACATCGAGCGGGAGACTAGCACGGGCATGCCGTCGAGCCACACCTCGGCGAGGGTCGCCAAGCCCTCGAAGCGCAGGCGCACGGCACCGCTTTGGGTCAGCCGGGTCCGGTACCAGACGTCCTGGTCATGAATCGGCGTTGGTGCCGACTCCGACCAGCCTCCGGCGTCCCGCAGGGCCGCGGCGACGGTGCCGGGCACCGGGGCGGGGATCCAGTCCGCCGCCTCCGACAGGTCGCCCGGGCCGGCCCAGGCGCCGGGCGGCGTCAGGGCGAGCCGCCAGGGGCCGTCCACGGCCTGCGGTACCACACCGTCGATGGACCGGATCCTGGCCACGCTCCGCCCCTATCGATCGAGCGCGCGGTCGAGGGCTGCGAACACGTCCGCGTAGGTGGCCGCGAGCCGGTCGAGACGCGGCGCGAGACCGTCGGCACTGCGGCGGTGGAAGGCCCGTGCAAGCTGGAACTGGAAGGCCTTGGCCTCGACGGCGAGGCGCGCGGCCGCGTCCCAGGCTGGAGCGAAAGGCCCCGCAGCTGCCGCTTCGAGCCAGGCGAGATGGCTCGCGAGCATCTCGAAATTCGCTCCGAGCTGGCGCGTGGTGTTGAAGGCGTAGGCGTGAAAGACCCCGAGGGGGCGCTGGACCAGGGCAGGCGCCGTCCGCGCGAGGGCGTCGCGGAACGCCAAAACCGGATTGTGCGCCGGCGCCCGCGTACGGTGGCGCCGTAGCAGGTCGAGGGCGGCGCCCGGCAGGTCGGCCGGGCTCATGGGGGACGCGACCGCCTTCACGAACTCCGCGTAGGGCGGCAGCACGGCAGGTCCGAAGATGCCGTGGTAATTGTCGCCGGAGAGCCGGAAGCGACCGGCATTGTGAAGGTAGTCGAGCTCCCGGGTTTCGGGGTCGAGGGCCAGGATACCGATCGTGGTCTTGCCGTGCTCCCGGCCGTAGGTGGTGCCGGAAGTATCGGGCAGGTGGATCGCGTCCACCTCCACCAGCACCGGGCGGCCCTGTTGGACCTGGATCAGGGCCTGCGCTTCGAGGGTGTCGTAGACCGCGAGCTCCAGCACCTCGATCCCGTAGAGCCGCTCGAGATCGGCCGCCGGCGGCTTGAAGAACGTGAACTGGTCGCCCTCGAAATCCTGCCGCAGGGTGAAGCCCAGCATCGCCTCCGGCACGAGGCCGCGCCCGTGCAGGAGTTCGATCCAGAGATCGACGTAGCAGTTCGTTTCCGGCCAGTTGCGGTCGGCCGCATGGAGCAGGTGCGGCGCGTAGGGCGTCTCGGGGGCGAGCCCCTGCGCCGGTCGGAGGCGTGCGGCGGTCACCGGATCAGCCCCACAGAGTGATGCGCACGGCATCCGGCCAGGCGGCAAGGTCCAGGCCGTGATGGCGCAGGAGCGCCAGGGTGATCCGTTCCAGGCCGAAGCCGACGCAGGCAGTGTGCGCGACGCTGCCGTCGGCTTGGCACAGGTTCCAAGTCGTTCCGAAATGGTCCTGATGGTAGTTGAAGCTGAGGCAGGCGGTCGGCTTCTCGACGCTGTTCACCGGCACGTTCAGCTCGAACTTCAGGTTCTGCTGGCGCTGGTTGTTGGCGAGCATCCGCCCGGCCCGGCCGAAGAACGGGTCGTTGGCGACGTCGATCGCCAGCGGCAGCAGGAGGCTGCGGATCATCTCGGTGCCGCGGGCGAGCCAGGATTCACGGAAGGCCAGCACCTGCTCCGGGCTGCCGATGCGCACGTATTCACGCATCCGGAAGAGCTGCATCCGGGTCGGCTCCAGGCTAGGCTCGCGCCGGAAGCAGTACGATTGCAGGTCGAACAGGCCGCCCTCTTCGGGCAGGCGGCCGCGCGCTGCGGCGGCCGGGTAGAGGGGGTAGCAGGCCGCGGGGGTGAGCACGATGTCCGTCGCCTGCTGGTGACCGGTCCAGTCGCTCCGCTCTTCGACGCAGGCGAGAAGCTCGGCATGCTCCGCCTCGTTGCCGCAGAAGCTGTGAATGGTCCCGGCGAGGTTCGGGAAACCCTTGAGGTAGCCGCTGCGCTCGAAGGCTGGCCGGCTCATGCCGGGGGGAAAGCGCATCACCTCCGCCCCGTCCGCCGCGCCGAGGCGGCTGATCAGGCGCTCGAGGGCATCGACGACGCTCTCGAAAGCGCCGCTGCGGCCGTAGAGGCCGTCGACGCCGGTGCGCACCAGGAGGCCCTGGTCGAACAGGCGGTCGAGGAAGCTCGGGACGCCATCCGGGGCCTCGTCGAAGATTTCGGCGGCGCGGGAATCTGCCCGGGGAGAGAAGGTCGAGTCCATCACGCGCTCATGAGCTGGCCGCCGCCCTTCTGCACGAGCAGAAGCTTGGCGGTGTTGGCGAGGATGCGGTCGTTTCCGATCATCAGCGGCGCCGACAGGACGTCGCGCAGTGGCCGGCCGAGGCTGAAGGGCGTGCCGTTCTTGTAGCCGGCGAGGCCGACGATCGAGAGGGCGCGCTGCACAATGTCGACGGCCATCTCGGAGGCGGTCGTCTTCAAGTTGTTCAGCATGACGGAGAAGCCGATCGACCCGATGGTGTCGACGTCTCCCTGCGCGTCCTCGTAGCGGCGGAGCGCCGACACGATGGCGGCCCGCATCGCCTGGAGGGCGTTCGAGACTTCCGCGAGGCGCAGGGCCGTCGGCGGCACCTGCCCCGGCTGGCGCCGGGCCTCGGCCTGCACGAAGGTGCGGGCGCGGTCTACAGCGGAATTGGCGATGCCGAACCAGACGCTGCTCCACAGGAGGTGCGAGGAGGCCAGCATCGACTGGGCTGCGATCTCCGCGAAGGGCTTGGGCAGGATCTGCTCGACGGGAATGTCCCGGGCCTCCAGGCGGAAGCCGTCGCTGCAGGTGCCACGCATGCCGAGAGTGTCCCACACGCTCTTGCGCTCCAGGGAGACCTGGTCGGCGAACAGGGCCACCAGCACTTGGTCGGAGCCCGCGGCCTCCGGGTGGCGCCGGGCAGTGGCGAGGATCAGGTCGGCCTGCGTCCCGTAGGAGATCACGGAGGCGTCTTTGCCGAGGGCGAAGACGCCGCCGGTGGTCTCGACGGCGCAGAAGCTGGTGCGCAGGTCGCCGCCGATCCCGGCCTCCGTGGTCGAGGAGGCTACGAGGAGCTGCTCCTGGGCGATCTGCTCCATCAGGTGACAATGCCACGCGCTGTCCAGGCCGTGGGCCACGAGGCTCGCGACCTTGATGTGGTGCATCGCGAACACCATCGCGGCACTGCTGCACGCTTGCCCAAGCATGCAGCACAGGTCCGCGATCTCTCTCAGCCCGGCCCCTTCGCCACCAAACTGTCTCGGGATCTGCAGGCCCAACAGGCGCTCCGCCTTGAGGGCCGTGACCGCTTCCAGGGGGAAGCGGCCGTCTCGGTCGACGGCGTCGGCATGGAGCGCCGCGATCGTCGCTGCCCGCTGCGCGCGCTGGGCCAGGGTGCTCATGCGGCCTGCGGATGGAGGACGGTGGCCACAGTCTCGCGGATCGCAGCGATCGACGCGAAGGACTTGCGGGTCAGGAACTCGTCCGGGAACTCGATGCCGAACCGCTCCTCGAGGGCCAGCATCAGCTGGACCGAACCGAACGAGTCGAGGCCTCGATCAAACAGGCTGTCGTCGTCGCCGATCTGTTCGGCGACCGGCGCGAGCACCTCATTGGTCGCGAGGATCTCGCGGATGTCCTGGGAGGTGACCAAGGTACGGCTCCTTTCTAAGCAATAGCACATGTATTGGCTGGCAATTTGAATTGTCAAACAACAAGGGCCACGATGGTAAATACCGGGCTCTGTTGTGCGCGATCGGGTTTGTCGACGGCCGACGCTCCGATGCTCACCCAACGCGCCGGTCTTCTGATCGATCTTCGTGTCAATTCTAGAGGAAGGCGACTTTACAGGCGCTTTCCCCAAGGTCCTCCGGCTCGAAAATTCACCGGTATTCGCAGCGTCAGGGACAACACCTGATAGCGTGGTAAACAAAGTCTCGCAATAATTGACAAAAGGCGGAACGATTCAGGATAATGCCTGGAATGACGTGACTTTGCGGGCCGGCGCGCGCTCAGGTTTGACGATCAGGCGTTGACCGGGTCCGCTCCCGTTCAGCGGACGCACACGATCCTTCGGCGAGAGATGATCTACAACCTGCAGATCCTGCGCGCCCTGGCGGCCTATTCGGTCTTCCTGACGCATTTCGGACTGTACGCGGGACCCATCCTGCCGAGGCCCGACGCGATGGCGTTCGGAGCGGCGGGCGTGGACGTGTTCTTCGTCCTGTCCGGCTTCATCATGTTCGTGAGCACGGCCGGGCGAAGCGAGACCCCCGGTTCGTTCCTGCTCCGTCGGGCGATTCGCGTGGTACCCCTCTACTGGCTCGTCACCCTCGGGCTGGCGCTGATCGCGCTTGCCGGACTGAAACCCATCGGCATCGTCGAGCTGCGGCCGGATTACGTGGTGCAGTCACTGCTGTTCCTGCCGTTCTCGCGGGGCGGCTACGTCGAGCCCCTCAATTCGGTGGGCTGGACGCTCAACTACGAGATGTTCTTCTATGCCGGCTTCGCCGCCTTGCTGCTCGTGTCGGACTTGCGCGCGCGGTTGATCGGCCTGGCCGCCGCCTTCGGTGCGCTGGTCCTGCTCGGCCTGGCGCCGGTACCGGGCCTCTACTGGGCCTATTATACGAAGCCGATCGTGCTCGAATTCGTGACCGGTGCGGCTCTGGGCTACGCCTATCTCCGCTGCGGGGCGCCCTCGCCCGGCTTCCCGGTCCGGCGGGCGGCCGTCGGCGCGCTCGCGGTCGCGGGCGCCCTCATCCTCGGTGGGCAGGCGGTGGCGGGCGCCCTCGGCGCCGATTTGGAGATGACGGGGTTCCTGCGCCCTCTCGTCTGGGGGAGCGCCGCGGCGCTCGCCGTCGGCGCGCTGCTTCTGCTGGAGCGGGGCGGCATCGTCCTGCGCTCGAGGTGGCTGTTCTCCCAGGGGAACGCCAGCTACGCGTTCTACCTGATCCACAATCTGATGTTGCATGCCGGCGCCAAGGTGGCGGCCGTTCTGGTGGTTCCCGGTCCCCTGCGCGTCGTCCTGGTCTTCGTCCTGGCCTTCAGCGCTTCCGTGCTCCTCGGGGAATGGCTGTTCCGCTGCGTGGAAAGGCCCATCGGGGCCGCCCTGCGGCGGTTGTGCGACCGGAGCCCGGGCCCTGGACCGCTGCCCGGCGCGGTTCCTTCCTGAACGAACGGACGCCGCGATGCGAAACCACCGTCTGTCTTGAACCTTCCTAAAAACCTAATACGGGCAGGCTGATTTTCGATAAAAGCGTCCGCAGACTGTTATCTCTAAGTACTGATCGTGCGTAAGATGACTTTAGCACGTGGGTTTATCATAGTAGTTTAGTTCGAAGAGAGAATGCTCTCAGGGGTCGGTGTCATGCCGTCCGTCTGCGGAGGTTCTCTCGGTGTCCGGCAGGCCGGCGAGGATGGTTCGGATGCGTATCGCGATCGTTCACGACTGGTTATACGTGGTCGGAGGCGCCGAGCAGGTGCTGCGCCAGCTGCTGAAGATCTATCCGCAGGCCCATATCTATACCCTGTTCGACTTCCTGCCCGAGTCCGCGCGGGCCTATCTCGGCTACACGCAGGCGCGCACGAGCTTCATCCAGCGCCTTCCCCTCGCGCGCACGCGGCACCGGCACTACCTGCCGCTGATGCCGCTCGCCATCGAGCAGTTCGACCTGTCGAGCTACGACCTCGTCATCTCGAGCAGTTACGCCGTGGCCAAGGGCGTACTCACCGGACCGGACCAGCTTCACGTGTCCTACGTCCACTCCCCCATGCGCTACGCCTGGGATCTGCAGCACACCTATCTGCGGGAGAGCGGCTGCGCGAGCGGCCTCAAGGGCCTGCTCGCTCGGCTCATCCTCCACCGGATGCGCCTGTGGGACTACCGCACCGCCCCCGGGCCGAACGCGATCATCGCCAATTCCGGTTTCGTGGCGCGGCGGATCCACAAGGTCTACGGCCGCGGCGCCGAGGTGATCCCTCCGCCCGTCACCCTGTCCAGCCAGCGCTACGACGGACCGCGCGGGAACCACTTCCTGGTGGCGAGCCGCCTCGTGCCCTACAAGAACGTCGAAGCCGTGGTGCGTGCCTTCGCGCAGCTGCCCGGCCTCGACCTCGTGGTCGCCGGCACCGGTCCGGAGGCCGAGCGGCTGAGGGCGATCGCGACCCCGAACGTCACCTTCGCGGGGTTCGTATCCGACGAGGAGCTGCGCCGTCTCATGGCCACGGCCCGCGCCTTCGTCTTCGCGGCGGAGGAGGATTTCGGGATCATTGTGGTGGAGGCCCAATCGGAGGGCACGCCCGTCCTCGCCCTCGGGCGCGGCGGCGCTCGCGAGACCGTGCAGGTCCGTGGGCCGAACCGCACGGGCCTGTTCTTCGACACGCCCGAGCCCGATGCCATCGCGTCCTGCGTCTGCGACTTCATCCGCCAGGAGGACAGCTTCACCCGCGAGGCCTGCCGGAACCAGGCGGAGCCGTTCTCCTCCGATCTGTTCCGCATCCGCTTCTCGCGCTTCGTCGACGAACAGCTCACGATGCATCGCGCCGCCTGCGAGCCACGCCTGCGCACCCTCTCCCGGCTCGAGGCCGTTCCCCGCTTCGAAGCCGTGTCCTGAGGAGCGGCGCGTATGTCCCTCCTCACCCTCGACATGCCCGACCGCGCGCCGGCCGCCGGGCGCGTACCCGAGCAGGACCGCGAGCGCGGCGGCGCGCTCATGGCGCCCCTCCTCAAGATCTGGCGCCGCCGCGTCCTGTTCGCGACCGTCTTCGTCGCCGTCCTCGGGCTCGCGGTGGCCATCCTGTTGCGCACGCCCGCCCAGTACGTGGCGACCGGGTCCGTCATCGTGGCCGAGCCGGAGCCGGGCGCCAGCAACGCCTCGATGGCCTGGATTCAGAAGCTCGGCGATCCGGCCGATCTGGAGAGCCAGATCCTGGTGATCCGCTCGCCCCGCCTCATGCGTCTCGCCGCCGAGAGCGGCCTCGCCGAGGCGGTGATGTCCGAATGCCGTGAGACCGTCACCCGTGGGCATCCCGACCGGATCACGGAGAAGAAGGATGCCGTCTGCGCCAAGCTCGGCGCGGACCGCGACGCGCTCGTGGAGTATCTGCAGAAGCGCTACATGGTCGGCAGCGCCGGCCGCTCCCGCGTCATCGCCATCGGCTACAAGTCGCCGCTGCCCGAGGTGGCGCAGACGATGACCAACGCGCTCATCAACGCCTTTCTGGAAGACCAGCGCAACGCGCAGGCCTCGAGCCGCAAGGCGGCCACCGACTGGCTGTTCACCGAGATCAAGCAGCTCGACGCCTCGATCCGCGACGACGAGGCGCGCATCCAGGCCTTCCGCCGCCGCAAAGGCCTCGTGAAGGGTGCGACCGGTCCGATCAGCGCCGAGCGCCTCACCGGGATCAGCCAGCAGCTCGCGGCCGCCGAGGCCGCCAAGGCGGATGCCGCCGCACGCCTCAAGGAGATCGAGGCCGACCGTCGGCGCGGCTCCGACAGCGCCCCGGCGGTCCTCGCCAGCCGCGCCGTAGGCGACCTCAAGCAGCAGATCAGCGGCGTCAGTGCGCAGCTCGCCAACCAGAGCACTCTGCTCGGCCCGAACCACCCGACCGTTCGCGCCCTGCAGACCGAGCAGGCCAGCCTGCGCGCCCGGATCGACCGGGAACTCGCCAACGTCGCCGACGGCCTGCGCAAGACCTACGAGGCCTCGAACAGCCTGGCCCGCTCCCTCCGCGCCCAGATGGACGCCGCCAAGTCCGAGGCGGCCGCTGCCATGGACGACGAGGCCTCGATCGAGGGCATGGTCCGCAACGCGGAGATCAAGCGCGCCCGCTATGCCGACCTCGTGAAGCGGGCGAGCGAGCTGGAGACTGAGCGCCGCATCCTCACCGGCAGCACTCGCTTGGTCAGCCTCGCCGAAGTGCCCCAGGAGGCGTTCTCGCCCAAGCCCGTCCCGTTCCTGGCCGGGGCCGTCGTACTGGCGGCCGTGCTCGCCGCCGGCGCCGCCCTCCTGCGCGATCTCGCCGACCGCCGGGTCCGCACGCCCGCCCAGCTGGTGGCCGGCACCGGCGCCCCGGTCTTCGCCCAGCTGCCCTGCCTGGCTGCCGGCGGCCTGATGGGCCGCCTTTCCGACCGGCGCCGCGAACTGCCGCTGGCCGAGGCCCTGCAGCGGGCGCAGGCGGATCCCGGCATGCGGAACGTCCTGCGGACCCTCCACGCCCACCTGTTCCTGGCGGGCGGCGACGGCTCGCGCACGGTGCTGGTGACCTCGGGCAAGCCGCGCGAGGGCAAGTCCTTCACGACCTTCGCCATTGCCGGCCTCAGTGCCGCGAGCGGTCGCCGTGTCCTGGTGATCGAGTGCGACCTGCGCCGGCCCAACTTCGAGGCCTCCCTCGGTCTGGGCCGCAGTCCCGGCCTCGCCGGCATCCTGCGCGGCGAGATCGACGCGGCGGCGGCCGTCATCGCCAAGGACGGATTCGACGTCATCCCGGCCGGCGTTCCGACGCCGGACTCGACCGAGCTTCTGATGAACCACCGCATGGCGAACCTCCTGCGTTGGAGCCGGCGCTACGACCTGGTGCTCCTCGACAGTCCGCCGACCAGCCTACTGATGGATGCCTGCATGCTCGCCCGCCACGTGGACGGCGTGCTCTGCTGCACCCGTGCGGGCCGCTCGCAGCTGTCCGATACGATCGAGACCGTGACGAGCCTGCGTCAGGCCGGCGGCGCCGTCCTCGGCATCGCCATGACGATGGTCAAGCCCGGCGGCCAGCCGGCCTACGAGGCCATGCCCCTGTCCTTGCCGCATCGTACGGGAGCCGCCTGATGGCCGGGACGCTCTCGACCGCGAACGGTTCCGAGCGGGCGCGCACCGCGCGTCCGGTGGGGGCGCGGGCGGCCCAGCCCCGGGTGCTGTTCGTCAGCCACACGGGCACCATGTCCGGCGCCGAGCTCGTCCTGCGGGACGTCGTGCGGGCCTGGCCCGGCTCCCAGGCCTTCCTGTTCGAGGGCGGCCCCCTCGCCGACGCCCTGCGGGAGGCCGGCCTGACGATCCGGCTCGCAGCGCCGGGCGCCGACCTCTCCGGCCTGCGCCGGGACGTCTCCCCCTGGCGCGCCCTTCCGGTGCTCGGCCGCCTCGCCCGTTTGGCGCGGGACCTCGCCCGGGCCGCGCGCGGCTGCGACGTGGTCTATGCCAATTCGCAGAAGGCCTTCCTGCTCGCGGCCCTGCCGGCCCGTCTCGTCGGCCGCCCTCTGGTCTGGCACCTGCACGACATCCTCGACGGCGCCCATTTCGGCCCGGCGCAGCGGATCGTGCAGGCCCGGCTCGCCAATGCCTGCGCGGCGTGCGTCATCGTCCCCTCGCGGGCCGCGGCTGAGGCGTTCGTGCAGGCGGGCGGACGCCGGGACCGTGTGACGGTGGTGCCGAATGGCCTCGACCTGATCCTCGACCCGCGCCCCCTGGCCGAACTGCGCACGGAGCTCGGCCTGCCCGCCGGGCCCCTCGTCGGCGTGTTCAGCCGTCTCGCACCCTGGAAAGGGCAGGACGTCGTGATCGAGGCGCTGGCTGAGATGCCGGGCCTGCGCTGTCTGGTGGTGGGCTCGGCCCTGTTCGGCGAGGATGGCTACGCGGCGGGCCTGCGCGACCTCGCGGCGGCCCGCGGCGTCGCCGACCGGGTCCTGTTCCTGGGCCAGCGCAGCGACGTGCCTCGCCTGATGCAGGCCGTCGATGCGGTGGTTCATCCCTCCGTGGACCCCGAGCCGTTCGGCCGGACCCTCGTCGAGGCGATGCTGGCCGGCGTGCCAGTGGTCGCCACCGATGCCGGCGCTTCCAGCGAGATCCTCGACGGCGGTGCCGTGGGCACCCTCGTGCCACCCCGTCGGCCCGATCGCATCGCCGCCGCCCTTGCAGAGATCCTGACGCACCCGGAGGCCTTCGCCGAGCGCACCCGCCTGGCCCGTGAGCGGGCCCTCGCCCGCTACGGTGCCGCCCGGATGCAGGACGACCTCGCCGTCCTGATCCGTCAGGCCGCCGCCCGCGCGTGACGCGGGCGGGCAATCCCCACTCCCGGAGCGAGCCACGATGACCCGCGTCCTCGTCAACATGCCGAGCCAGCATGGCGGCCGACCGTCCGGTGTGGCGCTGGTCGCCTTCCGGGTGATCGCCGGATTGCTCGACCGGGGCAACGTGGCTGTCGTCCTGCGCTCGCCCTGGACCCGGGCGCAACTGCCCGAGACGATCCGCGACCGGGTCACGGTCGTCACCGTGGCGCGGCCGCGCCTGATGATCCTCGACGTCCTGCGCCAGGCCGTCGCCGTTCCGGCCCTGTGCCGGGCGGAAGGCATCGACGTGGTCCTGAATGCCGATCCCTACGGTGCGGCCTTCGGCGGCAGGGCCCGCGTCAGCGTCGTGCACGACCTCTACTTCCGCACCATCCCGGACTGCACCGGTTGGCGCGAGTCGCTGACGACGGACCTGATCTTCCGGCTGGTCCTCGGCAACAGCGCTCGGGTGATCGCGGTCTCAGAGACCACCCGGGACAGCCTCGGCCGGTTCTACCCCGGCCTGCGCGCGCGCGTCCGGACCGTGCCCTCGGCGGCCATGCTCCATGCGTCGGCGACGCGTGTCGCGCCCGAGGCCGGTCGGGGCGCCTACATCCTGGCGGTGGGCAATGCCACCCACAACAAGAACTTCGCCACCCTGGCGCGGGCGGCCGCGGCGCTCTCCCCCACCGAGCCCGACCTCGCCATCGTCCATGTCGGCGAGGATGCGCAGGAGACCATCGCGGCGGCCCTGGCGGGGGCGCCGGTGCGGCTGACGCGCCTGTCGCGCATCGGCGAGGATCGCCTCGCCGCTCTCTACCGGGACGCCCTGTGCCTGTGCGTACCCTCCTTTGCCGAAGGATTCTGCCTGCCGGTGCTGGAGGCGCAGACCCTGGGCTGCCCGGTGCTGTGCTCGGACCGCTCGGCGACGCCCGAGATCGCCGGGAATGGTGCGCTCACCTTCGATCCCGCCGATCCCGCTGCGCTCGCCGCGGCCCTGCGCCGCCTCCTGCACGAGCCCGGCCTGCGCGCCGACCTGGTTGCGCGCGGCCACGCCAATGCCCGCCGCTACGACTGGGCCGAGACCGCCCGGCGCTACGAGGGCGTGCTGCTCGAGGCCTTGCGGGACGCCGCCCGCCCAATGCCCGCCGAGGAGGCCTCGGATGCGCATCCTGCACCTTAGCTCCCTCTACGCCCCCGAGCAGGTCGGCGGCGCCGAACTGATGGTGGAGACCCTGGCCCGGACCCAGGCCGGCCTCGGCCATGCCGTGGCGGTGGCCTGCGCCTCGCGCCGGGTGGAGGCGCCGACCCTCCAGGACGGGGTCACCGTCTACCGGACCGGCCATGGCACGCCCTTCCACAGCCTCGACTGGCCGCAGCACGGACGCCTCGACCGCCTCCGCTACAAGCTCGCCACGCAGTGGAACCGGAAGACGGTGATCCGGATGGAGGCGGCGGTCCGCGCCTTCGCCCCCGATGTCGTCAACACCCACTCGATCTCGGAGATCACCCCGGCCGTCTGGCCGATGCTCCGGCGCCTCGATATTCCGGTTGTCCACACGCTTCACGACTTCACCAGCCTGTGCACCAACGGTGCGATGGCGAAGCACGGACGCGCCTGCGCCGGCCAGCACTTGAAGTGTCGGCTCTACGCCGAGCCGCACCGCCGCTGCCAGCGCGCGGTCTCCGCCGTCGCGGCGGTCGGCACCGACATCCTGGACCGGCATCTGGCGGCCGGGTTCTTCGCGGAGATTCCCGACTCGCTTCGCCGAGTGATCTGGAACCCGATCGCCCCCGGTGGCCCCTCCGGTCGTCCGCCGCGCAGGCCCGGCGATCCGGTCGTCTTCGGCTCCCTCGGCCGCATCGAGGCCTCGAAGGGTACCGACGTGTTGCTGGCGGCCTGCCGCCACCTGCCGCCCGAGGGGTGGCGCCTCGTCGTCGCCGGCCGGGCTGCGGATGGGCTCGCGCGATACCGCGCCCTGGCCGAGGGGTTGCCGGTAACGTTTGTCGGGTATGCCGAGAAGGATGCCTTCCTCGACACCATCGACTGTCTCGTCGTCCCGCCGGTCTGGCCGGAGGCGTTCGGCCGGACGGTGGCGGAAGCCTATGGTCGCGCCGTGCCGGTGATCGGAACCGCCGTGGGCGGGATCGGCGAGCAGGTCGGCGCCGGCCCCTGGCTCGTCCCTCCCGGCGATGCGTCCGCCCTGGCCACCGCGATGGCGCGGGTCGTGGCGGCGCCGGAGCGCCTTCCCGAGGGCCTGTCCCGCGCCGAAGCCGTTCGCTCGGGCACCGACCCCGACGTCGTCGCCGGCGCCTATCTCGAGCTCTACGCCGCCATTCGCGCTGGCGTCGCGACCTCCCCCCATCCTCTCCCGCCGGTGGCCTTCTCCGAGCCCCCGCGTCTCGACGAGTGTCGCCCATGACCGCTTCCATGATGACCGCTTCCGAGATGGCCACCGCCGCGATGACGGCCCTGGGCCTCGCCCGCGCCCAGCTGGCCCCGTCCGCCGCCCCGGCGCTCGCGGTGCGCGGCGCGGAGAGTGCCGCACGGATCGCCGCCACCGGGCCGCTGCGCATCCTGCATCTCAGCGCGCTCTACCCGCCCTACATCGTCGGCGGCGCCGAGCGGTCGGTGGAGCATCTCGCCGAGGAGCTGGTGACGGCCGGCCACACGGTGGCGGCGGCCTGCATCGCCCGTGAGGCCGAGCCCAAGACCGTGCGCAACGGCGTCACCGTCTACCGCATGGCCCACAACAACGATTTCTGGCTGGAGGACTGGCCGAAGGCGACGCGGGTCGGCCGCACCTGGGCCAAGCTGAAGCAGCAGTGGAACTTCGCCATCGCCGCGGAGTTCGGCCGCGTCCTCGATGATTTCCGGCCCGACATCGTCAACACCCACTCGCTTCTCGACGTCTCCACCCTGGTCTGGCGGGAGGCGGCCAAGCGCGGCATTCCGATCGTCCACACGGTCTGCGAGTACGACCTGATCTGCGGCAATGCCGCGATGTTCCGGCACGGTAAGCCCTGTACGCACTGGCACTTCGGCTGCAAGGTGGTGAACGCCACCAAGCAGATCACCAACCGGGCGGTGGGCGCCGTGGTCAGCGTCGGGACCGAAATCCTGAAGACCCACGTGACGCACGGCCTGTTCCGCCACCTCGCGCCGGAGCGCCGCCGGGTCATCTACTATTCCTGCACGGTGCCGGACGGCGACCCAGAGGCGCGGCGGCGGATCGACCGCACCGGTCGGCCGATGACCTTCGGCTATCTCGGCCGCATCAACGTCGAGAAGGGCGTCGGCACCCTCGTCGACGCATTTCGCGCGGTGGGCCCCGGCGACTGGCGCTGCCTCGTGGCCGGCCAGGCGATGGACGACTCGATCGACCGCTTCACGGCGCAGGCCGAGGGGCTGCCGATCGAGTTCGTGGGCTGGGCCAAGCCCGCCGACTTCCTCGGCGAGATCGACGTGCTCATCGTGCCCTCGTTCTGGGCCGAGCCCTCGCCGCGGACGATCTACGAGGCCTACGTCATGGGCGTGCCGGTGATCGGCGCGGCCTCGGGCGGCATCCCCGAGCTGATCGGCGAGGACAACGCCGAATGGCTGTTCACGCCGGGCAACGACGCCGAGCTCGCCGACCGAATCCGGGCCGTGATCGCCCGCGGCCGCGTCGGTCTGCCGGACGAGCGCAGCTTCCAGCACGTCATCCGGGAATCGACCTCCGAGCGCGTGGCGGAGAAGTATCTCGATCTCTACGCCGAGCTTGTGGACGAGCGCCGGGCCGATCGCGCGTGAGCGCCACCGCACTGCTTCCGGGGCAGGCCGCCACCGCCCCGGCCGCCCTCGGGGTCACCGACGAGCCGGACGTCTCCGGCCGCTCCTTCGCGGCGGCCCGCTGGGTGGCGCTGGCCTCCGTCGGCAACGTCGTCCTCAGCTTCGGGGTGTTCCTGGTCCTGGCCCGGCTGATCGAGCCCGCCCAGTTCGGGCTCGTCGCCGTCGCCGCCGTGTTCATCGACATCCTGCAGATCGTCGCCCGCGGCGGCCTGCCCGACGCGGTGGTCCAGCGGGCCGATCTCGAGGAGGCCTTCGCCGCTACCGCCTTCTGGGTCACCCTGGCCTCCAGCGTCGTCTACGCTGCGGCCCTCGTCGCCCTGTCCTGGCCGATCGCCTGGCTGCTCGACCTGCCCGAGCTGCGGCCCGCCCTCTGCGCGCTCTCCGCCTGCTTCGTGATCTCGGCCCTGGGCGCGATCCACGAGGCGCGGCTCCAGCGCAGCTTCGGCTTCCGCAAGCTTGCCCTCCGGGCGCTCGGCGCGAACCTCCTCGGGGGCGCCGCCGCTCTGGCCCTGGCGCTCGCGGATTACGGGGTCTGGAGCCTCGTGGTCCAGCGCCTCGTCGCCACCGGCGCGACCACGCTCCTGACCTGGGCGGCGATGCCCTGGGTCCCGGCCCGGCGCCTGGATCTCGCGGCGGCCCGGCGCCAGATCGCCTTCGGCTCCCGGGTCTTCTCCACGAACCTGCTGCTGGTCTTCTCGATCCGCAGCCAGGAGGTGATCGCCGCCTATTTCCTGTCCACCGCCGATGTCGGCCACCTGCGCCTCGCCTGGCGCTGCATCGACCTCGTGAGCCAGGTCGCGGTGATCCCGTTCTCGGCGGTCGCGCTGACCACCTATGCCCGCCTGCAGGACCGCCCGGCCGACCTCGCCGCCGCCTTCCACGACTTCACCCGGACCTCCGCCTTCCTGGCGCTGCCGGCCTTCTTCGGTATGGCGGCGGTGGCCCCGACGGTGATCCCGTTCCTGTTCGGCGAACAGTGGCACGACGCGGCCCCGGTCCTGCGCATCCTGGCGCTGCTCGCGCCGGAATTCGTCGTGACCTCCATGCTGTGGATGATCTTCACGGCGCTGGGCCGCAGCGGCACCGCCCTGAAGCTCGCCGGCGCCCAGTTCGGGATCGGGGCCGTGACGGCGATCCTCACCGGACCGTTCGGCCTGTCGGCCCTCGTCATCGGCCACGTGGTCCGGGCCTACCTGTTCTCGCCCCTGATCGTCGCGCAGGCCGGGCGTTTCGTGTCGGTGAGCAACGGGGGCCTCGTCGGGGTGCTGCTGCCCGCCACGGCCTGCGCCGGCGCCATGGCGGCCCTGGTCTTGCTGGTGCAGGAGGCTATCAACGCGGCCCTCGGCGACCGCCTCGGCCTCGTCGCCTGCGTGACCCTGGGCATGATGGCCTATGGCGCCCTCGCCCTTGTCTTCCTGCGTCCCACCGTCCGCGCGGCGCTCGGGTTCTTCGTCCGCCGCGGCGGCTGAGCCACCCGCCTCCCGGCACCTGCACGCTTCGCAAACCTTTGCGCGCCAGAGTGCACGCGCGGGCGGAGGCATGCCCGGGCCGGGCACACGGCGTCTTTTCGGAGGGTCCGGAGCGATGACGGGACCAGCGGGGCCGATGGCGGCCGGGATGCGGCGGACGCGGGCGGTGCCGATCATGGCCGACCGTGCGGCCGTGTTCCTGCTCGGGGTCGCCCTGCAGCTCAACGTCCTGACCTCGAGCTTCGGGCTTCCCTTCCAGCGCCTGTCGGACCTCCTGCCCTTCCTGCTGATCCCCTGGTTCGGCCTGCGCCGCGCCGTGATCGCCGAGGGGCTGCGCCAGGCTGTCCCGATGGGGGCCGTCGGAATCCTGATCGCCCTCTCGCTGGTGCTGAAGGCCGAGATCCAGGCCGGCGACGTCTACCTGACCCTCGTCCTGCTGCTCTACTTCGTCCTGGCGATGATCCTGCTCGTGATGTTCCGCGACCGGAGCCTGGAGAACGCCTTCTGCTGGGGCCTTCTCGCGGGCCTTGGCGGCTCGCTGGTCGTCCTGCTGCTCTCGTCCTCCGGTTTGCCGCTGGACCGCTTCGGCCTCGGCGTCCCGACCGATGGCCTGGACGAGGAACTCAAGCTCTTCGTCGAGGACAAGCAGGGCGGCCTCTGGGCTTCCGGCAACGAGACCGGCCACGTCTTCGCCCTCGGCGGGGCGGCGGCCCTGCTGCTGAGCCTGCGCTACCGCTTGAACCTGATCTACCTTGCCTATTTCGCGGCTCTGCTGGCGAGCTTTCCCCTGACCAACAACCGCTCCGGGCTGTTCATGCCGGTGCTGATCCTGCTGGTGCTGATGCGCCGGAGCATCCGGCTGCAGGTGGTGCTGCCCGTCCTCGGGGTGCTCGGGATCCTGCTCGTCGGCTTCTCGATGACCGGCGAGATCCCCCTGCCCCAGAAGTTGGCGCAGTCCATCGAGACGCGCTTTGCGGGCGACGGCAACGTCTCGGGCAATGCCGACGAGCGCTTCATTTCCGGCTTCACCGCCCTGCAACTCGTGGCGGAATACCCGTTCGGTGTCGGCGAGACCATGCGGCGCGAAGAACTCCGCGCCCTCACCGGGCTGGTGACGCCGCATAACGGCTTCATCTCCCTGGCGCTCCAGAGCGGCATCGCGACGGCGCTGCTCCTCCTCGCCGCCCTCGTGCGCATCGCCCGCGCACCCGCCGCCGCCGGTCCCTTCGTCGCCTACACGGCCCTGTTCCTTGTGCCCTCGATGATGTTCGAGGAATTGTCGGTGAACCAGTACTTCCTCTTCTTCATGGCGGTGCTGCTGGCCTCGCTGGTCGTGCGGTCCGGTTCGGAGCCGGCAACCAGGCGCTAGGGGTACGGGCGGCACGTCGGCCGATCCGGTCGCCCCAAGGTTCTCGTCCGGTGCCCACTTCTACCGGTGTCGACCTCCCTGGGTGTCCCCCGGCACGCGGGGGCGCCACGGCAGCGTTGACCTGTTCCATCCGCTAAAATAGATTATAAGCATAATCTTAGAGCGGCGGATGGTCCGGCTGCGGAGGATGCGTCATGCAGAAGTGGTTCGCACCCGGTCTCGCGTCCCTCGCCCTCGGCGCCTGCTCGCCGGCGGAGACGGCGGTGAGCCCGGAACCGCCCCTCGTTCAGGTGGCCGAGGTCGTCCGCGGTCCCGGCGCGGTCGCGCGCTACACCGGGGTGATCCGGGCCCGGACCGAGAGCAACCTGGGCTTCCGGGTCGGCGGCAAGATCTTCGAGCGCCTCGTCGACCCGGGCGAACGGGTGCGTCGCGGGCAGCCCCTGATGCGCCTCGACCGCACCGACTTCACCCTCGCCCTCGACGCCGCCCGCGCCTCTGCCGAGGCGGCCCGGGCCCAAATGATCAAGGCCAAGGCGGACGAGGAGCGCAGCCGCAGGCTGGTGGCCGACGGCTGGACCTCCCGGCAGACCTACGACCAGAACAAGGGCGCGGCCGACGCCGCCATCGCCCAGCTCGCCCTTGCCGAGGCCCAGGCCAGTCAGACCCAGAACCAGGCGGGCTATGCCGAACTCCAGGCCGATGCCGACGGCGTCGTCATGGAGGTGCCCTCTGAGCCCGGCCAGGTGGTCGCGGCCGGCCAGACCGTGGTCAAGCTCGCCCGCGACGGGGCGCGCGAGGCGGAGGTGTTCCTGCCCGAGGGCAGCCGGCGCGCTGCCGAGGGAGAGGCCTCCGCCACCCTCTACGCCGAGGGCGCGGCGACGTACCCGGCGCGCCTGCGCGAACTCTCCGCCACCGCCGATCCGGCGACGCGGACCTACCGGGCGCGCTATATCCTCTCGGGCGGGGGCGAGGCCGCCCCACTGGGCGCCACCGTCACCCTTCAGCTCATTGATGCCGCGGCGGCCCGCGTACCGCGCGTCGAGGTGCCCCTCGCGGCCCTGTTCGACCAGGGGCACGGCATAGCGGTCTGGCGCTACGATGCCGCCACCGAGACCGTGCGTCCGCAGATCGTGCAGGTCGCTCGCCTGGGCGAGGAGCGCGCCGAGATCGTCGACGGTCTGAACCCCGGCGACCGGATCGTGGCGCTCGGTGCCCATCTCCTCACGGCCGACCAGCGGGTGCGCCCGACGCCCGCCAGCAGGACCGGGGTGGTGCGATGAGCGGCCTCAACCTCTCCGCGCTCGCCGTCCGCGAGCGGGCCGTCACCCTGTTCCTGCTGATCGCGCTGACGGGGGCGGGCTTCTTCGCCTTCCAGAAGCTCGGGCGGGCGGAGGACCCGGCCTTCACCGTCAAGGTCATGACGGTCTCGGCCGCCTGGCCCGGCGCCACGGCGGAAGAGATGCAGCGCCAGGTCGCCGACCCCCTCGAGAAGCGCCTGCAGGAGCTCGTCTACTACGACCGGGCGGAGACCACGGTGCGCCCCGGCCTGATGGTGACGAAGGTCATCTTCAAGGATGCGATGCCTCCGGCCAAGCTCCAGTCGGAGTTCTACCAGGCCCGGAAGAAGCTCTCCGACCAGGCCTCCAGCCTGCCGCGTGGAGTGCTGGGGCCGCTCTTCAACGACGAGTTCTCGGACATCTACTTCGCCCTCTACGCCGTACAGGCCAAGGGTCTGCCACACCGCCAACTCGTGCTGCGCGCCGAGGACCTGCGCCAGCGCCTGCTGCGGGTGCCGGGCGTGGAGAAGATCAACATCCTGGGTGAGCAGGCCCAGAAGATCTTCGTGGAGATCTCCTACCAGCGCCTCGCCACCCTCGGCATCACCGGCCAGCAGCTGCTGGCCGCGCTGGCTAACCAGAACGACGTCACCCCGGCCGGCTTTGTCGAGGCGGCGGGACCGCGGGTGTACCTGCGTCTCGACGGGGCCATCGACGGCCTCGACGCCATCCGGAATCTTCCCGTGGCCGCCGGCGACCGCAGCCTCAAGCTCGGCGACATCGCCGAGGTCAGGCGCGGCTACGAGGATCCCCGGACCTTCGCGATCCGCAACGACGGCGACCCGGCCCTGATGCTCGGCCTCGTGATGAAGCCCGGCTTCAACGGGCTCACGCTCGGCGCGGCGCTCAACGCCGAGGAGGTGGCGATCCACCACGAGACGCCGGTGGGCATCGCCTTCACCAAGAGCACCGATCAGGCCAAGGTCATCGACGACGCCATCCACGAGTTCATGGTCAAGTTCTTCACTGCCCTCGGCGTGGTGATCCTCGTCTCCCTGGTGGCACTCGGCTTCCGGGTCGGCATCGTGGTCGCGCTGGCCGTGCCGCTCACCCTCTCGGCGGTGTTCGTCGTGATGATGGTCACGGGCCGCGATTTCGACCGCATCACGCTGGGCGCCCTCATCATCTCGCTCGGCCTCCTCGTCGACGACGCCATCATCGCCATCGAGATGATGGTGGTGCGCATGGAGGAGGGCGCCGACCGCATCGCGGCGGCGACCCATGCCTGGAGCGCCACGGCCGCGCCGATGCTCACCGGCACTCTGGTGACCATCGCGGGCTTCCTGCCCGTGGGCTTCGCCGCTTCCACGGCAGGTGAGTACGCCGGCAACATCTTCTGGGTGGTGGCCTTCTCGCTGATCCTCTCCTGGATCGTGGCCGTGACCTTCACGCCCTATCTCGGCGTGAAGCTCCTGCCGAACATCCAGCGCGTCGTGGGGGGACACGAGGCGATCTACGCCACGAAGACCTACGCGCGCCTGCGCCGCGTCGTGCGGATGTCGGTCGACCACAAATGGCTCGCCGCCGGCATCACCGTGGGGCTGTTCGCCCTCGCCGTGGCGGCGATGGGCAAGGTCGAACAGCAGTTCTTCCCGAATTCCGAACGCCCCGAGCTCATCGTCGAGGTCACGCTGCCGGCGGGCTCGGCCTTCGCCACCACCGAGGCCAGCGTCAAACGGATCGAGGCCGCGGTGCGCGATCTGCCGGAAGCTGGCGCGATGACGAGCTACATTGGCCAGGGTATGCCGCGCTTCGTGCTCTCCTTCGATCCCGAGCTGCCCGATCCGGCCTTCGCGCAGATCGTGGTTCAGACGGCCGACGCGCAGGCGCGCGACGTCCTCAGGGGCAAGCTGCGCCGACTCGTGGAGGACGGCCGCTTTCCGGAAGCCCGCGTGCGGGTGCTCCAGATCGTGTTCGGCCCACCCATCCGCTTTCCCGTCGCCTTCCGGGTGGTGGGGCCCGACCTCGACGTTATCCGCGGCATCGCCGCCGAGGTTCGGGAGGTCATGGCGGCCAATGCCAACATGCGCCTCGTCCATCTCGACTGGGGCGACAAGACCCCGAGCCTGCGCCTCGCCTTCGACCAGGAACGTCTGCGCCTCATCGGCCTGACCCCGAAGGAGGCCGGCCAGCAGCTGCAGAGCTACCTCAACGGCACGCCCGCCACCCAGGTGCGCGAGAACCTGCGTTCCGTCGACGTCGTCCTGCGCAGCCCCGGCCCCGAGCGGCGCTCCCTGGGTGAGATCGGAGACCTGACGCTGACGACCAAGGACGGTCGTCAGGTGCCGGTCTCGCAGGTGGCGCGCCTGGAGAGCCGGACCGAGGACGCGGTGCTCAAGCGCTACAACCGCGAGACCTACATCCGCGTCCAGGGCGACGTGCTCGACGGCAAGCAGCCGCCGGACATCCACGCCCAGGTCTTTCCCCTCCTGGCGCCGATCAAGGCCAATCTCCCGCCGGGCTACCGCATCGATACCGCGGGTGCCGTGGAGGAGAGCGAGAAGGCGATGATGTCCCTGGTGGCGGTGTTCCCGATCATGCTGATCGTGACGCTCACCGTCATCATGATCCAGGTCCGCTCGTTCGCCACCATGTTCATGGTCTTCGCCACCGCCCCGCTGGGCCTGGTGGGCGCAGCACCGACCCTGCTGCTCTTCCACCAGCCCTTCGGCTTCAACGCGATCCTCGGGCTGATCGCCCTGTCGGGAATCCTGATGCGCAACACCCTGATTTTGGTGGACCAGATCCACCACGACCAGGCGGCGGGCCTGGGGGATTACGACGCGATCGTGGAATCCACGGTGCGGCGCGCCCGTCCCGTCATCCTCACGGCGGCGGCGGCGATGCTGGCCTTCATCCCGCTCACCCACTCGGTGTTCTGGGGGGCGCTGGCCTACGTCCTCATCGGCGGCGTCGGGGTCGGCACCCTGCTGACCCTCCTGTTCCTGCCCGCCCTCTACGCCCTCTGGTTCCGGGTGGCGCGCCAGCCGCGCGACGCGCGGGGCGCCACCGAGACGGCGCCGCAGGGGGCCGGAACCTGACGCAGGCGCGGGGCGAGATCCCGGCAGCGGTGGTATAAGCGTATCGCGCCGGGCTTGCCCGAGACCGCGCGGGCCGTCGGCCGATCCGTACCCTGTTCCCCTCGGCGGGCCGGCCGATGCGGACCTGTATCGATGACGGCCCGCATCTATATACGACCGGGAAGGCAGCGGGAGAGCCGGAGATGCCGAGAGTTTCGCAGGAGCAGGCCAAGCTCAACCGCCAAAGGGTCGTCGCGGTCGCCGCCGCCCTGTTCCGGGAACGTGGCCTGCACGGGGTGGGGGTGGCCGACATCATGGCCTCGGCCGGCCTGACGCATGGCGGCTTCTACGGCCAGTTCGCCAGCAAGGATGCGCTGGCGGTCGAGGCGTTCGACGCGGCCCTCGGGGAGGACCGGCGGGGCGCGCTGGACATGCTCATCGCCAACTACTTGTCCGTCGGCCACGTCCAGTCGCCCGGCATGGGCTGCCCCCTCGCCGCCCTGGCCAACGACGTCGCCCGCGAGCCGGCGGGGAGTCCCCTGCGGGGACGCTTCACCCATGGGGTCCGACACCTCGTGGGCCTGCTGTCCGAGCTCTCGCCCCAGGGTGCGAAGGAGCGCCGCCGCCAGCGCGCGCTCGCCAAGTTGTCGACCCTCGTGGGCGCCGTCGTGCTGGCACGGGCGGTGGACGATCCGAGCCTCGCCGAGGATCTCCTCTGGGCCGCACGGACCGCCGCAGGCGAGCGCGGCGACCCACCGACCCCCGACAGCGCGTCGCCGCACTGAACCGGCACCGACGCGTCGCCTCCCGGGGCAGTCCGGGACGGACGGAGCCTTACGCCGGACGCGGCAGCTTGCAGCTGTCGAGAGCGTTCAGCGCCTTGGCGCGGGCGGAATCGTTGAAGTAGCCGGTGCTGCGGTAGCCATCGAGCTCGCTCTTGTCGAGGCTTGCCAACGTCTGGTTCGCGTAGCAGCCGCAGGGGCGGGCGAGGGAGACCTCGGAGACGTTCTGCAGACGGGCCTGGGTGACGGTGCAGGCGTGACGCACGCGGCCGGTCAGGTTGCTGGTGGAGGCCGTCTTCAGCGCCGGATCGGGAGTGTAGCCTTCGAGCGACGCGGTCGGGCCGGACTTGTTGGCGTTGCAGGCGGCGACGAGCGAGAGCAGGCCGGCGGCGAGCAGGAGCCGGCCGGTGCGCGGGGCGATGGAGCGCATGGAATGATGGGTCCGTGAAAGCGATTCGGGAACGAACCGGTTTCACGTCCGGGCCCCCGCCGCGCAAGGGCGCCGGGGCCACACTGGGACGGCAAACGCCGAAGCTTCCGGGAAGCTTCGGCGCGCCGGTTCGGTCGACCGTGTCCGAACCCCGAAGGATTCAGCCGACGATGTCGGAATCCTGGAAGAACTGGGCGATTTCCGCCTTGGCGTTCTCGAGGCTGTCGGAGCCGTGGACGGTGTTCTCGCCGACCGACTCGGAGAAGGTCTTGCGGATGGTGCCCGCGTCGGCGTTGGCCGGGTTGGTGGCGCCCATCACTTCGCGGTACTTGGCGACGGCGTTCTCGCCCTCGAGCACCTGCACGACGACCGGCCCGGAGGTCATGAACTCCACGAGCTCGCCGAAGAAGGGGCGCGCCTTGTGGATCTCGTAGAACGTCTCGGCCTGGGCGCGGCTCATCTGGATGCGGCGCTGGCCGACGATGCGCAGGCCCGCCTTCTCGATCACGGCGTTGACCGCGCCGGTCAGGTTCCGCTTCGTGGCGTCGGGCTTGAGAATGGAGAAGGTGCGCTCGGTGGCCATGGTCCGTCCGGTTGTGATCGCTCAGCCGAAAATGGCTTCGGCGCCGGGCTTATAGCCGCCAGGCCCCCGGCCCTCAACCCGAGGCGCGAACGCGGGGGATAACCTGAGCGCGGCCGCGGGTTTTCCCGCTGCCATGGCTTTGGCGCAACAGCGCCGGAAATTCGCCCGAATGCGGACGCCTCCTGTGGCCAGACGAACACGGCCCTGCCCCCGCGCCGGGTCGCTTGCCGATCCCCTTGCCGACTCTCTGGCCGCCGGCCTCCCGCCGCAGCCACGCCACACGGAGACCTGGACATGCGCGTCGCCCTCACCGCCGCCCTCATCCTCACCGGCCTCGCCCCCGCCTCCGCCGCCCCGGCCCAGGACCCCTCGGGGACCTGGCTCACCGGGGACGGCCGCGCCAAGGTCCGCATCGACCGCTGCGGCCCGGGTGCCGCCAACATCTGCGGGAAGGTGGTCTGGGCCAAGACCGCGACCAACGAGGACGGGACCCCGCGCACGGACATCAAGAATCCCGATCCGAAGAAGCGCGGCCGCCCCGTGCTCGGCCTGACCCTCCTCGACAACCTGAAGCCCGAGGAGGCGAAGTTCTCCGGCGAGATCTACAACGCCGACGAGGGCAAGATGTATCAGGTCAGCCTGGAGCGCGAGAGCAGCTCCGAGCTGTCGGTCTCAGGCTGCCTCCTCAAGGTCCTGTGCGGCTCGCAGACCTGGACCCGGGTGCCCGACGTGAACCAGCAGGCCTCCGCCGCCGCGCCCGAGTCGGCGCCCGCGCTCCGGCCCGCGCCGAAGGCCGCCAAGGCCGCCCCCGCGAAGGCGCTCGCGGCGCCGGCCGAGTGACGCCAGCGGCGTGACGCGTATCGGGTGACGCCTCCGCTCAGACTGCCGCGAATCCCCGCTGAACGGCCGGCCGCGCCATGACGCGGTCGAGCCAGGCCCGCACGTGGGGCACGCTGGCCAGCTCGATGCTCTGCTTCTCGTGGTACTTGGCCCAGGGCAGGATCGCGATGTCGGCGATGGAGAAGTCGCCCGCCACGAAATCGCGGTCCGCGAGGTGCCGGTCGAGGACGCCGTAGAGGCGCTGGGCCTCCGCGGTAAACCGGTCGATGGCGTAGGGGATCTTCTCTTGCGCGTAGATGCGGAAATGGTGGACCTGGCCGAGCATGGGCCCGAAGCCGCCGACCTGCCAGAACAGCCACTCGTCCACCGCCACCCGGGCGCGCTCGTCGGCCGGGTAGAGGCAGCCGGTCTTGCGCCCGAGATATTGCAGGATCGCACCGGACTCGAACACCGTGATGGGTTCGCCCCCCGGGCCGTCCGGGTCGACGATGGCGGGAATCTTGTTGTTCGGCGAGATCTTCAGGAAGTCGGGCGCCATCTGGTCGCCGCGGCCGATATTCACCGGCACCACCCGATAGGGCAGTCCGCACTCCTCCAGCATGATCGGGATCTTCCAGCCATTCGGCGTGCTCCAGGTGTGCACGTCGATGGGTTTTCCCGGCGCGTGTGCCATGCTGATGTTTCCGACCCTGTTCAGGCTCGCCCGACCCGCCGAAACAATCGGGAACGCGAGCGGATGGTTGCAGACTCCGTGCCACCGCCACAACACGTGACACGAGCGGTGGATCGCGTCGACACCCGTACAGATGGCACTTGCCCTCGCCCGGGGTTGTGGCTGTGATGCACCCGGCCCGCCACACGGCGGCGCCCAAGCGTCCCCGGGGGTCGTCATGCTGTCGTTCCGTTCGCGTCACACCCGTGCTTTGTTCGCGGGCTTGCTGCTTCTGGCAAGTCCCCTCCTTCTGACAAGCCCGTTCGTCGCGGGCGGTGCGCTCGCACAGGCCGCGGCGACGAAGCCCGCCAAGGAGCTCAGCGTCGGCCAGAGTGCCGCGCGCGAGCGCCAGAAGAAATGCGGCGCCGAGTGGCGCGCCCTCTCGGTCGCCGACAAGGCCGCGCAGGGACCGAAATGGCCGCAATACTACAGCAAGTGCGTCAAGCGCCTGAAGCAGATGAAGGCCTGAGGGGATCCGGCCGAGCGCGGGCGTCCGCGGGCGGCCGACATCGTGTGCGGGGCCAGGCGGCCCCTTTCGCGGACCGCCAAGGAACGTAAGCCTGGCCGTCCCGGTTGCCGATCCTGACAGGCGGATTCCGGACGGACGCGACGATGCGGGAACGGCAGGCGCTGCAGCGCGCGGTGGCGGTGATGGCCCTGGTCCCGGTGGCCTCCGGCCTCTACGGCGTGCTGTTCGGGCTGAACGGGATCGGACGCGGCGGCCTCGTCGACGTCTCCGCCGACAGCCACTTCCGCTACCTCTCCGGCCTGCACATGGGCATCGGCATCCTGTTCTGGACCTGCGTGCCCGGCATCGAGACCAAGACCACCCTGTTCCGCTTCCTCACCCTGGTGGTGGCACTGGGCGGCCTCGCCCGCCTCCTCGGCTGGGCGCTGACCGGATTGCCGTCGTTCCTGATGCTGGCCGCCCTGGCCGTCGAACTCCTCGTCAGCCCGCTGCTCTGCCTGTGGCAGGCCCGGGTCGCGGCGCGTGCCGCCGACGCGATGCCCGGCGGGGTCATCGGGTGAGCGCCCTCGCCGACAGCCCGCCCCGCATGCCGGACCGGATCCTCGCCGCAATCGAGCGCGTGGTTCCGAAGCCCGCCGCCTGGGCCTTCGCCGTGCGGATCTGGCTCGCCATGATCCTGGCCCTCTACGCGGCCTTCTGGCTGCAGCTGTCAAGCGCCTCCTCGGCGGCCGTCTGCGTGGCGATCTTGGCCCAGCCTAAGCGCGGGCAGGCCCTGTCGAAGGCGCTCTACCGCTTCCTCGGCACCCTCGTAGGGGCGGCCGTGGCCATCGTCCTGATGGCCTTGTTCGCGCAGGACCGGGTGGTGCTCCTCGTCGCCTTCGCCACCTGGCTCGGCCTGTGCGTCTTCACCGCCCACTTTCTGCAGGACACCCGGGCCTACGGGGCCATGCTGTCGGGCTACACCGTGGCGATCATCGCCATCGCCCATATCGACACGCCGCAGAGCACCTTCGACGCGGCCGTGGACCGGGTGGCGGCGATCACCCTCGGCATCGTGGCGATCACCGTCATCAACGACGCCCTCGGCTCGCCCAGCATCTGGCGGACGGTGCGCGACGCCCTGGGCGACGCCCTCGCGGAAACCCGGGCCTTCGCCCGCGAGACCCTGACCCGGGGCGATCCCGGCTCCGAGCGGACCGCCGCGCTGATCCGCAAGATCGCCGCCCTCCGGGGCGACGCCAGCGCGATCGCGGGCGAACGCGACGACGGGCCGGACCGGGCCGCGGGGGCGCGCAGCGCCATCGCGGCGCTCTACGTCATGGCAGCGGCCGCCCGCCATGTCCGGGCGGCCCTGGCCCGCCTGCCCGCCCCGTCGCCCGCCGTCGCGGAGGCGCGCGCCCTCTGCCTCGGGCTGACGGAGCCGGAGGCCGACCCGGCCCTGGCGGTGGCACGCCTGTCGGACCTCGTCGCGGAGGCCGTGCGGGCGGGCGACCAGCCCCTCGACGCGATCCTCGCCCTGCAGCGCGCCCTCGATTTCGCTCGGGCGGCCGCCTTCGCGGCCGATGGCTCCCGCGTCCTCTCCCATGGGGGGCGCTCCTTGCGCGACGTCCCGCTCCCGACCCACCGCGACGTGCCCGAGGCCGTGCGGGGCGCCCTGCGGGTGGTGATCGCCTTCGGCCTCACGGCCCTCCTCCTCGTCGCCACGGGATGGCCGGCCACCTCCTTCGCCCTGGTCCAGGTGGCGGCGACCTGCTCGCTCTCCGCGATCACTCCCGACCCACGGGTCTTCGCCAAGGGCGTGCTCATCGGCATGCCGCTGGCCGCCCTCTGCGCCGGTCTCGTGCTGTTCGGCGCGCTCGCCGGCGTCCAGGGCTTCCCCCTGCTGGCGATCGCCATGGCGCCGGTGGTCTTCGCCGCCTGCTTCCTCAGCCTCAACCCGCCGACTTTCGGCATCGGGTTCATCCTGCTGGTGTTCTTCCCCGTGCTGCTCTCGCCCGCCAACCCCCAGAGCTACGACCCGCAGGGCTTCCTCACCAACGCCTTCCTGGTGATCTTCGCGGCGCTGATCCTGTTCTTCACCGTCCGGATCATCCTGCCCATCTCCAACGCCCGCCACCGTGCCTTCGCCCTCGATTCGGCCCGGCGCGCCCTGGTCGAGGCCTTGGCGGGCCGGGGCGGCGACGCCACGACCCGGACGAGCCTCAACAGCGACCGCCTGCTGCAATTCGCCCGCTGGAGTTCGGGCAGCGCGGCCGTGCGCCGGGCGAGCCTCGACCGCGCCTTCGAGCTCGCCCGGATGGAGTCGGCGGCCGCGCGCGCCCAGGCGCAGCTGCGCGGCCTCGCCCGGGACGGTGCCCTGGCTGCGGTCGCGGGCCGGGCCCGCGCGGCCCTTGCGAGCGTCGATGCCGGCCGGATGCGGGAGGCCGCCGCGGCCCTTCTCGCCGCGGGCGGGCCGGCCGATCCGGCCACGCGCCTGCACCTCGCCCGGGCGGTGAGCGACCTCGCCACGGCCGCCCACGTCGCCGAGGGTCAGAGCCGCTTCCTGCGCCGCCTCGGCATCCGGGGCGCCTGATGCGCAGCGACCTCGATCTCGGCGGCGTGCTGCTCTCGCCCTTCGTGGCCTACGCCGCCGGCGCGCTGGCGATCCTCCTAGCTCTGCGCCTGCTCTTCTCGCGCCTGCGCATCGCCCGCTACGTGGCCAACCCGCCCCTGGCGGAGGCTGGCCTCTACGTGTGCATCCTCGCTCTCCTGATTGTGTTCCTGTGACCATGGCTCAAGACCCGCCCGCCGAGACCGCCGCCGCAGGGCCCGACGGCCGCTCCCGCGGTTTCGCCCCGGATACCCGCCCCCGCGCGCCCGGCCGGGGGCGCCGGGTGCTGCGTCTGCTGATCACCGGTCTCATCCTGGCCTGCGCCTTCGTCGCGGCGGCCCTCGTCTGGCAGTTCTACGTGACCGCCCCCTGGACCCGCGATGGGCGGGTGCGCGTGCAGGTCGCCAGCGTGGCCCCCCAGGTCTCGGGCCAGATCACGGAGCTGCGCGTCGCCGACAACCAGACCGTGAAGAAGGGCGACATCCTCTACGTCATCGATCCGTTCGACTTCCAGGTCTCGGTGACCTCGGCCCAGGCCGAACTCGACAACCGGGAGGCGGACCTCCAGGTCAAGCGGACCCAGGCCGCCCGGCGCGAGGCGCTGACCACCCTCTCGACCTCCATCGAGGAGAAGCAGCAATATGCCGGCACCGCCAAGATCGCCGAGGCGGCGGTGGCCTCGGCCAAGGCGCAGCTGTCCCAGGCCAAGATCAATCTCCAGCGCACCGAGGTGCGCTCGCCGGTGAGCGGCCGGGTGACGAACCTCCTGCTGCGCCCCGGCGACTACGCCACCACCGGCACGGTCAACATCGCCGTCATCGACACCGATTCGTTCTGGATCGACGGCTATTTCGAGGAGACCAAGATGGCCCGGATCCACGTGGGCGATCCGGTCTCGGCCGAGCTCCTCGGCTACGATCTGCTGATCCGCGGCACCGTGGAGAGCATCACCCTGGGCATCAGCACCGCCAACGCCACCGCGAGCACCCAGGGCCTGCCGAACGTCGACCCCGTCTACACCTGGGTCCGCCTCGCCCAGCGGGTGCCGGTGCGCATCCGCATCGACGTCGTGCCGGACGGCGTCACCCTTGTCGCCGGCATGACCGCCACCGTCTCGGTGGGCGCGCCCGGCGCCCATCGGCGGGACTGGCTCGCGGGCCTGCGGAGCCACTTCAGTGGGGCCGCGGTGCCCACCCCGTAGGTTGTAGCGACGGGGCGTGCGGTGGCAGTCGCGCCCAAGCGACTGCGGCGACAGGACATTTTAGGGTCGAGTCTCTGGGAACGAATACAGTCGCGAAATCACGCAAATAGGCTCTTGACGCATTCGCGATCCGGTCGCACCTTGATGTGGTGCTTCGACGGCAAAGCACAGCTCAAGCAACGAGGAGGCCTTGATCGGATAACGATCACGACCGACCTGACGCAGGAGATGTGGGAATGACTCCACCCCAGCAGGAAGCTGCGGCGATCATCCAGGGCTGATTCGACCTGGACGTTGAGCAGCGCACACGCGAATTACGGGACGGAAGCGGTCTCCGGGGCGCAGAAGCGGCCAGCACGGCACGACTTCAGACATGCACCAGGCCCCACCTCGGCCGCTTCCGCCGCCGATCTATTTAGATGAGCCGGCGTGCTTCGCGCCGAATGATCTCGATATCTTCGTCTCAAGGCGTCGCCGCCGCGCTCCCGCGCGAGCGGCTCGACCCATGAGCGGACGTAGAAGAGTTCGCGCGCCGCCGCGACGCTCGCCTCTGCCACGGGGGGAAGCTCCCCCGAAGGCGGCCGCCTCTCTCAGCTAACCAGGGAGCTCCTCGCCCGGCCGCACGACGTCGTGTCCGACCCGGCACCGACCGTGCATGTCCGCGGCGCGTGACGCAGGCCCGCTTCTACTCGATCCCCAGCTTCGCCTTCAGCAGGGCGTTCACCGCTGCCGGATTGGCCTTGCCGCCGGTGGCCTTCATGGTCTGGCCGACGAACCAGCCGAGCAGGGTCGGCTTCTCGCGGGCCTGAGCGACCTTGTCGGGGTTCCCGGCGATGATCTCGTCCACGGCCGCCTCGATGGCGCCGGTGTCGGTGACCTGCTTCAGGCCGCGCGCATCGACGATCTGGCGCGGGTCGCCGCCCTCGGACCAGACGATCTCGAACAGGTCCTTGGCGATCTTGCCCGAGATCACGCCCTCGCCGATGAGGTCGACGATGGCGCCGAGCTGGTCGGCCGAGACCGGGCTGGTCTCGATGCTGTGGCCTTCCTTGTTCAGGCGCCCGAACAGCTCGTTGATGACCCAGTTCGCCGCGGCCTTGCCGTCGCGGCCCTTGGCCACCGCCTCGAAGTAGTCGGCCGAGGCGCGCTCGGCGATGAGCACGCCCGCATCGTAGGGCGACAGGCCGTAGGACGCGATGAAGCGCGCCTTCTTGGCGTCGGGCAACTCGGGCAGGCCGGCGGCCAGGGCGTCGACATAGGCCTGGTCGAATTCCAGCGGCAGCAGGTCCGGGTCCGGGAAGTAGCGATAGTCGTGCGCCTCTTCCTTCGAGCGCATGGAGCGGGTCTCGCCCTTGCCCGGATCGAACAGGCGGGTCTCCTGGCTGATCGTGCCGCCATCCTCGATGATCGCGATCTGGCGGCGGGCCTCGGTCTCGATGGCCTGGCCGATGAAGCGGATCGAGTTGACGTTCTTGATCTCGCAGCGGGTGCCGAGCGGGTCGCCGACTCGGCGCACCGAGACGTTGACGTCGGCGCGAAGCGAGCCCTTCTCCATGTCGCCGTCGCAGGTGCCGAGGTAGCGCAGGATGGTGCGCAGCTTGGTCACGTAGGCGCGCGCCTCCTCCGACGAGCGCAGGTCTGGCCGGGAGACGATCTCCATCAGGGCGACGCCGGAGCGGTTGAGGTCGACGAAGCTCTGGGTCGGGTTCTGGTCGTGCAGGGACTTGCCGGCATCCTGCTCCAGGTGCAGGCGCTCGATGCCGACGGTGATCGACTCGCCGTCGGGCAGATCGACCAGCACCTCGCCCTCGCCGACGATCGGGTCCTTAAACTGGCTGATCTGGTAGCCCTGCGGCAGGTCCGGGTAGAAGTAGTTCTTCCGGTCGAACACCGAGCGATGGTTGATCTGCGCCTTGAGGCCGAGGCCGGTGCGCACGGCCTGGGCCACGCACGCTTCGTTGATGACGGGCAGCATGCCGGGCATCGCCGCGTCCACCAGCGAGACGTGGTCGTTCGGCTCGCCGCCGAACTCGGTGGAGGCGCCGGAGAACAGCTTGGAGCGGCTCGTGACCTGGGCGTGGATTTCCATGCCGATCACGACCTCCCAGTCGTGCAGGCCGCCCTTGATGAGCTTCTTGGGGTTCACGGCAGCGGTCATGATGGCCCGGATTCAGCGTTGCGGGGCGCGGGTACGCGCCGGAAAGGTGGAAGTGTCGGCCCGCCCGGTCAAGCGCGCAGGCGGTAGAGCTGGTGCGCCAGGAAACCGAGGGCGCCCCACAGGAAGGCGGCGATCCAGCGCACGGGGAAGAAGGTCGGCCCGTCGTGGCTCACCGGCGCCGGCCACGGGATGCCGATCGCGGTGACGCCCCAGGACACCAGCACCGAGACGGCGAAGGCCATCAGCGAGACGAGGATAACCTTGACGAACTGGTCCGACTTCCAGCCCATCACCAGGGCGATGGCGATCAGCACCGGATCGAAGGCGGCCCAGATCCAGACGTCGAAGGGATAGACCGGGACCGTCATCGCGTGCGCCTCATGCCCACCACGCCGCCGGCAGCCTGGTCCGTCCGGTGGCGTCCTCGATCACCTGGGCGGCGGCGAACAGCGTCTCCTCGTCGAAGGGCCGGCCAATGAGCTGGAGCCCGAGGGGCAGCCCCTGCGCGTCGAGGCCGGCCGGCACCGAGATGCCGGGCAGGCCCGCCATGTTCACCGTGATTGTGAAGACGTCCTGCAGGTACATCTCGACCGGATCGCCCGAGCCCTTCTCGCCGATGCCGAAGGCGGCCGACGGGGTCGCGGGCGTCAGGATCGCGTCGACACCGGCGGCGTAGGCCTGCTCGAAGTCGCGCTTGATCAGGGTGCGGATCTTCTGGGCCCGCACGTAGTAGGCATCGTAGTAGCCGGCCGAGAGCACGTAGGTGCCGATCATGATCCGGCGCTTTACCTCGCGGCCGAAGCCGGCGGCGCGGGTGTTCTCGTACATCCCGGCGATGTCCTTGCCGGGCACGCGCAGGCCGTAGCGCACGCCGTCGTAGCGGGCGAGGTTCGAGGAGGCCTCGGCCGGGGCGACGATGTAGTAGGCCGGCAGGGCGTAGGGGGTGTGCGGGAGCGAGATCTCCCGCACCGTGGCGCCGGCATCCTTCAGCATCGCGGCGCCCCGGTCCCACAGCGCCTGGATCTCGGCCGACATGCCCGCGACCCGGTATTCCTTCGGGATGCCGATGGTCAGGCCCTTCACGCCGCGGGCCACCGCCGCCTCGAAGTCGGGCACGGGCAGGTCGGCGCAGGTGGTGTCGCGCGCGTCCGCGCCGGCCATCGAGCCGAGCAGGATGGCGCAGTCGCGCACCGTCCGGGCGATCGGGCCCGCCTGGTCGAGGGAGGAGGCGTAGGCCACCGTGCCCCAGCGCGAGCAGCGCCCGTAGGTGGGCTTGATGCCGACGGTGCCGGTGAAGGCGGCGGGCTGGCGGATCGAGCCGCCGGTATCGGTCGCGGTGGCGCCCAGGCAGAGATGGGCGGCCACCGCCGCCGCCGAGCCACCCGACGAGCCGCCCGGCACCAGCTTGGCGTCCGATCCGGCCCGGCGCCAGGGCGAGACCACGTCGCCATAGGCGGAGGTCTCGTTGGACGAGCCCATGGCGAACTCGTCGAGGTTCAGCTTGCCGAGCATCACCGCGCCGTCGCGCCAGAGATTGGCGGTCACGGCCGATTCGTAGGCCGGCGTGAAGCCCTCGAGGATCTTCGAGCCGGCGGTGGTCGCCACGCCCTCGGTACAGAACAGGTCCTTGATCCCGAGGGGGATGCCCTCCAGCGGACGGGCCTCACCGGAGGCGATCCGCGTGTCGGCCGCCTCCGCCATGGCCAGGGCCCGGTCCGGCGTCTCGACGAGGTAGGCGTTCAGCGCCCGCGCCTTCTCCATGGCGTCGAGATGCGCCCGGGTCAGGTCGGTGGCGGAGAAGTCCTTGGCCTTGAGCCCGTCGCGGGCCTCCGCCAGGGTGAGTTCGTTCAGAGAGGTCATGGGTTGCGAGAGTCCTGGGCGCTCGTCCTGGTGGGTCCCGGGGCACAGCCGCCGTCGCCGTTCGGGCGCCGGGCGGACCGTCCTTCGGGGCGGCCGGGTTTTGAGGTCGGCGGCGCGTGCGCCTACTCGACGACCTTCGGCACGAGGAAGTAGTGGTCCTCGGTCTCGGGGGCGTTGGCCACGATGGCGTCGGCCTTGGCCCCGTCGGTGACCGCGTCCGCGCGCTTCTTCATCGCCATGGGGGTGACCGAGGTCATGGGCTCGACCCCCGTCACGTCGACCGCGCCGAGTTGCTCGACGAAGGCCAGGATCGCGTTCAGTTCGCCCTGCAGGGGGGCGACCTCGTCCTCGCTCACCGCGATGCGCGCCAGGTGCGCGATGCGCCTCACCGTCGTTGCGTCGACCGACATGCTGTCTTCAGATCCTCAGGCCCCCATCCGCAGCCCGTCGGGGTTCCGCGGGCGATGGGGCGTCGGGTCGGGCTATAGCACCCGCCTTCCCGCGCTCGCAACGGCGGGGCCGCGCGAGGGCCGGATCGGGCGGAGCGGCCCGGACGCCTCAGGCGATCGCGTGATGGGGCAGTACCGGTGATTCGATGAGGATCCCGGCCCGCGCCGGCCCGCGATCCGCCTGACGGAACCCGACGAGCAGGATCTCGCAGGCCAGGGCCAGCATCAACTTGTGCCGCAGGGGCATCCGGCGTGGTGCGGGTGTCGTCGCGTGGGGCGGCAGGGGCATGCGGTCGGCTTCCAGCGTCTTAACGGTTCATTAACGATGCTCTGGCCGATCCGGTCCCCGCAAGGCTATGACAACGTTTTCTCAAGGTTAACGACGAGCCGGAGATCAGATTCATGTGGGAGACGGTGTTCTCGCCCTGCGCGCCGGGTCCGGTGGCGACCGAGGCGGCCCTCGACCGGGCGGAGGCGGAGCTCGGCTACGGCCTGCCCGAGAGCTACCGCGCCTTCTGCCGGACCCTCGGAGCCGGGCTCGCCAACGGCTCCTTTCGCGTGGCGGTCCCGAGCGAGGCGCCCGAGACGGACCTCGTCGCCCAGTCCGAGCTGATCGCCCACAGCATCGCCTCCGTCCTCGGCGACCGGCCCGAGCATCGGTTCGAGGTGGAGGGCGACGATCCCAGCGTCGTCGAACGGGCCGGCTTCTTCGGCCGGTCGGAGGCCGGCGAGTTCCTGTTCTGGGACGTGGTGCCGGGGCGCGACGAGTACGAGATCTGGGTCCTGGGCGCCGACCTCGAATCGGTGCGCTTCGGCGGGGCCGACCTCGTCGACCTGATGCGGCGGAGCCAGGGGGCTGCCGTGCGGGGCATCCTCGGCATGGGCGCCGAGCCCCTCCCCGCCAGCTTCGTGGGCGACGGCACCGAAGGGTCGGCCGGCCCGCACTGATCCGCGAGGATCCCCTTGCCGGCCGGGAGCGGATCGCGCAGGACGGGCGGCGGCACGGGAGAGCGACGGACATGGACGAGGCCGAGATGCGGGCCTTCGCGGAGGCGTCGCAGGGCGGCCCCCGCCTCATCGGGATCGACCTCGGCACCAAGACGATCGGGCTCGCCCTCTCGGATGTCGGGCGCCAGATCGCCTCGCCCCTGGAGACGATCCGGCGGGTGAAGTTCACCCCCGACGTGAAGCATCTGGCGGCCCTGTGCGAGCGGCACGCCGTCGGCGGCCTCGTCATCGGCCTGCCCCTGAACATGGACGGCAGCGAGGGCCCGCGGGTCCAGTCGACCCGCTCCTTCGTGCGCAACATGAAGCCGCTGCTGCCCCTGCCCGTCCTCTACTGCGACGAGCGCCTCTCCACCGCCGCCGTCACCCGCGCCCTCATCGCGGCGGATGCCTCGCGGGCCAAGCGCGGCGAGGTCGTCGACATGCTGGCCGCCGCCTACATCCTGCAGGGCTGCCTCGACCAGATGCGCCGCGCCCTGGGCGAGGAGGCGCCCGAAGACGACGCGTGACGGCCCTCAGCCCACCAGGGACACCGACCCGCTGCCGTGGCGCTCGATGCGCCCGTCGAGCTCCAGCTCGAGCAGGGTGGTCTGGACGACCCGGACGCTGAGGCCGGCGGTGCGCGCCAGTTCGTCGGTTCCGATCGGGGTCGGGCTCAGATAGGCGATGAGGCGGGCGCGGTCGTCCACGGGCTCCGGCGCCGCGAAATCCTCGGCGGGGAGCGGCAGGACGATGCCGTCCACGTCGAGTTCGTCCCAGAAGATCGGCGCGTCGGCGAGGTCCGGCCGGTCGACGGCCAGGGCTTCCACCCTGCGCGCCGCGCTGCCCCCCGCCAGCAGCGGGGCGATGACGTCGGTGACGTGGGCGGCGTCGGAGACCAGGGTCGCGCCCTGGCGGATCAGGTCGTTGGTGCCTTCCGCCCGCGGATCCAGGGGAGAGCCCGGCACGGCGAAGACCTCCCGGCCCTGCTCCAGGGCGAAGCGGGCCGTGATCAGCGAGCCCGAGCGGCGGGCGGCCTCCACCACGACGGTGCCGTAGGCAAGGCCGGAGATGATGCGGTTGCGCCGGGGAAAGTCGCGCCCGCGCGGCTCCCACCCCATCGGCATCTCGGCCAGCACCGCCCCGCCCGCCTCCAGGATCGCCTCCACCAGGGCCGCATGGTTGGCCGGGTAGATCCGGTCCTGTCCTCCCGCCAGCACTGCCACCGTACCTGGCGCCAGGGCGGCCCGGTGGGCGCGGGCATCGATGCCCCGCGCCAGCCCCGAGACCACGACGAGCCCGGCCTCGCCGAGCCCGCGCGCGAGGCGCTCGGTGAAGGCGAGGCCGGCGGCGGAGGCGTTGCGCGAGCCGACCAGGGCGATAGCCGGGCGGTTCAGGATCGCGGCCTCACCCCGGATCGCGATCAGCGGCGGCGCCGAATCGGCGGCCTGCAGCAGCTTCGGGTAATCCGCCTCTCCGAGGGCGACGAGGCGGGCGCCGAGGCGACCGGCTGCGCGGAGCTCGACCTCGGCTTCTTCCCGGCTCGGCGGCGTGATGCGCCGGCCGCTGCGGCCGGTGAGGTTCGGCAGGGCGTCCAAGGCCGGCCCGGCGCCGCCGAAGCGGTTGACCAGGGTGCGGAAGCTGCGCGGGCCGATCCCCTCGCTGCGGATGAGGCGCAGCCAGTCGAGACGCTGGGCATCGGTGAGCTGCATCGCCCTCCCCTCCCGGAGCGGGCGGCGAGCCTCAGCCCTTCTGCCCGATGCGCCCCTCGGTCCCGTCGATAAGCCGGCGGATGTTGGGCGCGTGCTTCCACCATAGCAGGATGGCGAGCAGGAGGAACAGGCATGCAACCGCAGGCTGTCCCAGGGCCCACAGGACGAGGGGCGTCAGGGCCGAGGCCGCCAGCGCCGCGAGGGAGGAGTATTTCAGCGTGAAGGCGAGGCCCAGCCAGATCGCCGCGAAGGCCAGGAGGCCCAGCGGGCTCAGGGCCAGCAGGACGCCCAGGAAGGTCGCGACGCCCTTGCCGCCCTTGAACCCGAGCCAGACCGGGAACAGGTGCCCCAGGAAGGCGCCGAAGCCCGCCACCAGGGCCGCCTCCAGTCCGAAGCGACCGGCGAGAAGCACCGCGAGGGTGCCCTTCAGCGCATCGCCCAGCAGGGTGGCGGCTGCCAGCCCTTTACGCCCGGTGCGCAGGACGTTGGTGGCGCCGATGTTGCCCGAGCCGATCGCCCGCACGTCGCCGAGCCCGGCATAGCGGGTCAGGATCAGCCCGAACGGGATCGAGCCGAGGAGGTAGCCCCCCGCCAGCGCCGCCAGCAGGACGGGCCACGGGAGCATGTTGAGAGCGATCACGCGGCGGCCTCGGTCTCGGCGGGGGCCCGGAAGACGATGCGGCCCGCCACCATCGTCAGCACGGCGGCTCCCTGGAGGCGCGCCTCGTCGAAGGGCGAGTTCTTGGAGCGGGACTTCAAGGTGCGCTTGTCGAGGACGTAGGGCAGGTCCGGATCGATCAGCACCAGGTCGGCCGGCGCCCCGGTCGCGAGGCGGCCGGCGGCGCGCCCGAGAAGGGCCGCCGGGTTCGCCGTCAGGGCCGCCAGCAGGCGCGGCAGGGCAACGTCGCCGGTATGGACCAGCCGCAGGGCCGCGCCCAGCAGGGTCTCGATGCCCAGCGCCCCGTCGGCCGCTTCGGCGAAGGGCAGGCGCTTGGTCTCGACGTCCTGCGGGTTGTGGTCGGAGACAACGACGTCGATCACGCCGTCGTTGAGGCCCGCCACCAGGGCGAGCCGGTCCGTCTCGTGGCGCAGCGGCGGCGAGAGTCGGCAGAAGGTGCGGTAATGGCCGATGTCGCCCTCGTTGAGGACGAGGTTGTTCACCGAGGCGCCGCAGGTGACCGGCAGCCCGTCCGCCTTGGCCCGGCGCACGATCTCAATCGAATCCGCGCAGGAGATCATCGCCGCGTGGTAGCGGGCGCCGGTGAGGCGCACGAGGCGGATGTCGCGCTCCAGCATCACCGTCTCAGCCTCGCGCGGGATGCCGAGGAGCCCGAGGCGGGAGGCCATCTCGCCCTCGTTCATCACGCCGTCGCCGACGAGGTCCGGCTCCTCCACGTGCTGCATCAGCAGGGCGCCGAAGTCGCGGGCATAGGTCAGCGCGCGCCGCATGACCTGAGCGTTCGCCACCGCCTTGAGGCCGTCGGTGAAGGCCACGGCCCCGGCCTCCTGCAGGAGGCCGAACTCGGTCATCTCCTGGCCGGCGAGGCCCTTGGTGATGGCCGCGGCCGGCAGGACGTGGACGCTGGCCGTGTCGCGGGCACGGCGCAGCACGAAGTCGACGATGGCCGGCCCGTCGATGACCGGGTTGGTGTCCGGCATGCAGACCAGGGTGGTGACGCCGCCGGCGGCGGCCGCCGCGCTGGCGCTGGCCAAGGTCTCGCGGTGCTCGGCGCCGGGCTCGCCCACGAAGGCGCGCAGGTCGATGAGGCCGGGGCTGAGGACGTGGCCACCGCAATCGACCGTCTCGGTGTCGTCCGGCACCCCGGCGACTGGCCCCCAGCCGACATCCTGGATCAGGCCGTCGCGCACGAGGACATGCCCGGGCGCCTGCCGGCCCGTGGCCGGATCGCACAATGTGGCGTTGGTCAGGAGGATGGGACGCATCGTCATGCGTCGCGGTTTCGACCGGGCGCGCCGTGGCGTCAAGCGGGATGCGGCGGGCACGCCGATCCCGACCGCGGCGGCGTGCCCTGACTGCGCTCCGGCGCGTCGTCTCAGACCTCGTAGATCGGATCGTTGCCCGAGGCCTTGTTGAGCTTCAGGCCGTGCAGGCAATCCGCCTTCGCCGCGTAGCTCTCGCTGCTCCTGGAGATCTCCTCGCCGTTCTTGGCGTAGTAGACCCAGTACCACTGTCCCTTCGCATCCTTCTTCATCTTGTAGCAGGGGTAGGACATTGCCGACATCGCTTCGCTCCTCGGTTCACGGCGGCCGCGACCGGCCTCCGCCAAATAATCAAACTCTAGGTTTGATTATTTGTAATTTGTTAACCTGAGAGAAGTTTTACAAGGCTTCTGGGCATGAAAAAGGCCCCGCCCTTTCGGGCGAGGCCTCGGGATCGCGGTTCGCGGAGGCGGCGAAGTCTTACGCGGCCAGCGAGCGCAACACGTAGGGCAGGATGCCGCCGTTGCGGAAGTACTCGAGCTCGTCGAGGGTATCGATGCGGCAGGTCAGGGGCACCTCCCGCTTCGTGCCGTCCGCGGAGGTGATCTCGGCGATCATGGTCTGGCGCGGCTTCAGATCGCCGGACAGGCCCCGGATCGAGACCGTCTCGTCGCCCTTGAGGCCCAGGGAGGCCCAGGACGTGTCGCCCTGGAAGACCAGGGGCACGATGCCCATGCCCACGAGGTTCGAGCGGTGGATGCGCTCGAAGCTCTCGGCCACCACGGCGCGGATGCCCAGGAGCTTGGTGCCCTTGGCCGCCCAGTCGCGCGAGGAGCCGGTGCCGTACTCCTTGCCGGCGAAGACGACGAGCGGGGTCCCTTGCGCCTGGTACTTCTGCGCGGCGTCGTAGATGAACATCCGCTCGCCCGAGGGCTGGAACAGGGTCCAGCCGCCCTCGACCACGTTGCCGGACTCGTCGCGGACCATCTGGTTCTTGATGCGGATGTTGGCGAAGGTGCCGCGCATCATGACTTCGTGGTTGCCGCGCCGGGTGCCGTACTGGTTGAAGTCCTGCACCCGGACCTGGTGTTCCTGCAGGTAGGCGCCCGCCGGGGAGTTCGCCCGGATGTTGCCCGCCGGCGAGATGTGGTCGGTGGTGATCGAGTCGAGGAACAGGCCGAGAATGCGGGCGTCGACCACGTCCTCCACCGGGGCCGGGGTCTTCTGCATGCCCTCGAAATAGGGCGGGTTCTGCACGTAGGTGGAGGTCGAATCCCACTGGAAGGTCTCGGCCTCGGTGACCTCGACGGCCTTCCAGTAATCGTCGCCGCCGAACACGTCGGCGTAGCGGGACTTGAACAGGGTCGAGGTGATGTTGGCCTCGATGAACTCTTGGACCTCGGCGCTCGAGGGCCAGATGTCCCTCAAGTAGACGGGCTGGCCATCGGAGCCCGTGCCCAGGGGCTCGGTGGTGATGTCGATCTGCATCGAGCCGGCCAGCGCGTAGGCGACCACCAGCGGCGGCGAGGCCAGGTAGTTCGCCCGGACATCCGGGTTCACGCGGCCCTCGAAGTTGCGGTTGCCCGAGAGTACCGCGGCGGCGACGACGTCGTTGTCGTTGATCGCCTTCGAGATCGCGGCCGGCAGCGGTCCGCTGTTGCCGATGCAGGTGGTGCAGCCGAACCCGACGAGGTTGAAGCCGAGCGCGTCGAGGGGCGTCTGCAGACCGGCGCTCTCGAGATACTCGGCCACCACCTGGGAGCCGGGCGCCAGGGAGGTCTTCACCCAGGGCTTCGAGCGCAGGCCCCTGGCGACCGCGTTGCGGGCGAGGAGCCCGGCGCCGATCATCACGCTCGGATTCGAGGTGTTGGTGCAGCTCGTGATGGCGGCGATCACCACGTCGCCGTGACCGATGTCGAAGTTGGCGCCCTCCACCGGGTAGCGACTGGCGAGGTCGGCCGCCTTCTTGAACTCGGTCTCCATGGATTGCGCGAAGCCCGGCTTGGCGCCGTCGAGGAGCACCCGGTCCTGCGGACGCTTGGGGCCGGCCAGGGACGGGCGAACGTCGCCCATGTCGAGTTCGAGCGTGTCGGTGAAGACCGGGTCCGGCGTGGCCGCGTCGCGCCACATGCCCTGCGCCTTGGCGTAGGCCTCGACGAGCGCGATTCGGTCGTCGGCGCGGCCGGTGACGGTGAGGAAGTCGATGGTCTTCTGATCGATCGGGAAGAACCCGCAGGTGGCGCCGTATTCGGGGGCCATGTTGGAGATCGTGGCGCGGTCGGCCACCGCCATGTCGTCGAGGCCGGGGCCGTAGAACTCCACGAACTTGCCCACCACGCCCTTCTTGCGCAGCATCTGCGTGACGGTGAGCACGAGGTCGGTGGCCGTGGTGCCCTCGGGCAGCTTGCCCGACAGCTTGAAGCCGACGACCTCGGGGATCAGCATGGAGAGCGGCTGGCCGAGCATCGCGGCCTCGGCTTCGATGCCGCCGACGCCCCAGCCCAGCACGGCCAGGCCGTTGACCATGGTGGTGTGCGAATCGGTGCCGACGAGGCTGTCCGGATAGGCGAGCTCGGTGCCGTCCGAAGCATCGGGATCCTGCTTCGTCCACACGGTCTGCGACAGGAACTCGAGGTTCACCTGGTGGCAGATGCCGGTGCCGGGCGGCACCACGGAGAAGTTGTCGAAGGCCGACTGGCCCCACTTGAGGAAGGTGTAGCGCTCGCCGTTGCGCGAGTATTCGAGCGCGACGTTGTCGGCCAGCGCCTTCGGCGTGCCGAACTCGTCGACGATCACCGAGTGGTCGATCACGAGGTCGACCGGCACCAGCGGGTTGATCTTCTGCGGGTCGCCGCCCAGGGCCACCATGGCGTCGCGCATCGCCGCGAGGTCGACCACCGCGGGCACGCCGGTGAAGTCCTGCATCAGCACGCGCGACGGCCGGAAGGCGATCTCGGTCTCGGTCTTGCCCTTGTTGCCGAGCCAGGCGACGGTGGCGGAGATGTCGTCCTTCTTGACCGAGCGGTCGTCCTCGAAGCGCAGCAGGTTCTCGAGCAGCACCTTCATGGAGAAGGGCAGCGCGGTGGCGTCGGCGAGGCCGGCCTTCTCGGCGTGCGGGATCGAGTAATAGGTGTAGGCCTTGTCGCCGACCGTCAGGGTCTGGCGGGACTGGAAGCTGTCGAGCGATGCCACGGCGTTCTGTTTCCTCGCGAGCGGTTGGTCGAACACGCGCAGGCATAACCTGCGCCACGAAAACACGTGTTCGGCTGGGAGCGCTATGAAGCGCGCGCCGCCCCGGGGGTGCCCGGATAGGATGTTGCGCGAAGGGCGATTTGGACGCCCTGAAACTCGCGCGGCGCAGCCTGCGCGCGTTATAGAACACTTCGAAACTGGCCGCTACCGGGCGCCTGACAGCGCGTGAAATCTGTTCGGTCGCACCTTCGCCAGCGGGGGGCGGCGCGCTAGGCTCCCCAAGCACGATGGAGATCCCGATGCTCGCCCTGCGTCTGCCGCCCGAGATCGAAGACCGCCTGGAGGCGCTGGCCCGGCGCACCGGCCGGAGCAAGGCCGACCACGCCCGCGACGCCATCCTCGAGCATCTCGAGAACCTGGAGGATCTCGATGACGCCGAGCGGCGCCTCGCGGCCGTTCGCAGTGGCGAGAGCGACACCGTTCCCTTGGACGACCTACTGTCGCGCTATGGCGTGGCGGATTGAATTCGAGCGTTCCGCGGAACGCGAACTCGCCCGGCTCGATCGGGAGGTCGCCAAGCGCATCCTCGGGTTTCTGCGCGACAGGGTCTCGCCACTGGACGATCCGCGTGCCATTGGCGAAGCCCTGAAGGGGTCTCGGCTCGGCAACTTCTGGAAATACCGGATCGGTGACTTTCGCCTGATCGCCGCGATCGAGGACGACGCCCTGCGCATCCTGGTAATCAAGGTCGGGCACCGCCGCGACGTGTACCGGTAGCCGACGCGACGAGGCTCATGATTCAGGACCCCCCGTGCGGCTGACCGCCCAACACCTCGCCGTCCGCCGCTCCGGCCGCCGCATCTTCGCGAACCTGTCCTTCGCCCTCGGGCCGGGGGAGGCGCTGATGGTCACCGGGCGGAACGGGGCCGGCAAGTCGACGCTGCTCGCGGTGCTGGCCGGCCGGCTCAAGCCCGAGGCCGGGACCGTCGCGGCGAGCGAGGTCGGCGAGGCGACCCTGTCCGAGTGCCTGCACGTGGTCGGCCACCGCGACGGGCTGAAGAGCCCGCTGACGGCGGAAGAGAACCTCGCCTTCGCCCGCGACCTCCTCGGCGCGCCGACCGCGACCCCGCGGGCGGCCCTGGAGGAACTCGGCCTCGGCCACGCCCTGCGGCTTCCCGTGGCCTATCTCTCCGCCGGCCAGCGCCGGCGGGTGGCGCTGGCCCGCCTCCTGGTCTGCCGGCGCCCGCTCTGGCTCCTCGACGAGCCGACGGCCGCCCTCGATGCCGCCTCGCAGGCGGTCCTGGCCGGGATGATGGCGCGGCACCGGGCGACGGGCGGCCTCGTCATCGCGGCGACGCACCAGGCCCTCGGCCTCGCCGACGCCCAGGAACTGCGGATCGAGGCGCCCGCACCCGCCCCACCGACGCTGGCCCGGACGACGGTCGCGGCCGACGAGGTCTGGTGGTGATGCGCGCCCTGAGGGCCCTCGTCGCCCGCGACCTCGCCCTCGCCGCCCGCGTCGGCGGCTCGGGGGCGCTCTCCCTCGTGTTCTTCCTGATGATCGTCGCCCTGGTGCCGTTCGCCCTCGGCCCGGACCTGAACCTGCTGTCGCGGATCGGCCCGGCGATCCTCTGGCTCGCCGCCGTGCTCTCGACCCTGATCGGCCTCGACCGCCTGTTCCAGGCCGACGAGGAGGACGGCTCCCTCGACCTGATGACCGGCTCGCCGGCCCCCCTGGAGGGCGTGGTGCTCGCCAAGGTGCTGGCCCACTGGCTCACTACCGGCCTGCCCCTCGCCCTCGCCTCGCCCCTCTTCGGGCTCCTCGTCGCCCTCGATGGCCGGGCGATGGCGGCGACCGCCCTCACCCTCCTGGTGGGCACCCCGGCCCTGACCTTCGTGGGCGCGGTCGGCGCGGCCCTCACCGCCTCGATCCGCCGGGGCGGCCTCATCCTGGCGGTCGTGGTGCTGCCGCTGATGATCCCGACGCTGATCTTCGGCGTCTCGGCGAGTGAATCGGCCCTCGGCGGCACCGTCCCGTTCACCACGCCGCTGGCCATCCTGTGCGCCCTCAGCCTGATCGCGGGCGTGATCGGGACGCTCGCCGCCGCCGCGGCCCTGCGCTGGTCGGAATAGGGCGTCAGGCGATCGCCGGGGTCCCCCGCAGGCCTGCGACCCGGACCTCCGGCGGCGCGGGGTGGGCGGGCCGCGCCCGGTCCGGGCGCCCGGCGATGCGCAGGGCGATGCCGACGAACAGCGCGATCATGCCGGCCTCCAGAAGCAGCAGGGGAAGCCAGGCGGCGTCCAGGGGAATGGCGGCCAGATCCAGCGCCTCGCTGGCAAGCACGGCCCCGATCGCGCCGGCGGTGAAGACCGGCAAGGACCGGCGGCCGAGGCGGGTCAGCGGGTGGTCGCGCGGCACCTGGTGCAGCAGGCGGATGAGCGGGGCGCGCGGCAGGGCCATCACCAGGTAGGCCAGGGCGAGAACGTGCAGGACCCGCAGGGGCGACTGGTAGGTCTTGCTCGCGCCGAGCCAGAAGGCGTCGTTGCGCGTCGCGGCCCAGTCCGCGGCCGCCGGCCAGAGACGAACCACGACCACCGCCAGGACGAGGTAGCCAACGAGGTAGCCCAGGGCGAGGCCGGTCAGCCCCCTGGGACGCGGCAGGGCGACGCCGTCGACCAGGCCCTGCCCGATGGTGATCCCCAGGGCGAAGATCAGGGTCCAGGGCAGGATCGTCAGCGCGAAGGGCGCGCCCGAGAGGCTGTTGCTCAGCACCAGATGGAAGTGGCCGGCCGCGATCCAGAGCAGCAGTGCCGGCGGCAGGGGCGCCCAGAACCGCCACCCGGCGAGGCGCAGCAGGATCGGGGCGATCAGCATCAGGGCCACGTACAGGCGCAGGACGGACGAGTATCCCACCGTCTGGCGGAGGGTCAGGGCATGGCTCAGCAGGTTCGGGAAGCCGTGGTCCCGCAGCAGGGCGGTGTCCTGCGCGTGCACGCCCGTCACGCCTCGAAGGGCGAGGATGGCCGCCAGGAGACCGAGCGTCGCGAAGACGATGACCAGTTCGAAGGCGTAGATCCGGGCCGCCCGCCGCCACAGATGGGCGACGATGTCCGGCAGGCGGCGCCGCGAGGCCTGGCTCCCCGCGAGGGCGATGGAGATGCCGCTGAGCAGGACGAAGATGTCGGCGCTGTCGGAGAAGCCGAGCCGGGAGGGCGACACGGCCGAGACGGCGCCGTCCTGGATGTGGTTCACGAAGATGTTGATCAGGCACAGACCGCGAATGGCGTCGATCGTCGTTCTTCGCTGCGGCATGCCTCGCCCCGATGCGGCCTACACGACCGATCGTAGGGCGGGGGGCTTAAGGTTGTGTTGCAACCTCCGGACGTAGGGCCGGGGAACGGTTGGGCCGTTCCCCGGGCCGAGGCCTCGTGCGCCTCACGCCGGATCGGCGTCGATCCGCATCCGCAGGATGGCGTAGGGCGGCGCCTGCAGGTCCTTGCCGCCGTTGTATTCCGGGCGTCGGTTCACCTGGGCGGACGAGATGTGGAGCCAGCGGTCGGGGGTGATCCAGAACGTGTCGGCCCAGATCAGGCGCGGATCGGAGGCGATGATCGTGACGGTGCCGTCGGGGTCGCGCCGGCCGACCGCGTTGAACTCCTGCAGGGCGAGGTAGACCCGGTCCTTGGAATCCGTGGTCAGGCCGCCGGTCATGCCCTTCTCGCCGAGATCCGTGACGCCGGCCGCCACGGCCCCGTCGCTGGCCCCGGGATCGAGGAGCGCGGCGGTCTCCACGGCGTAGAGGCGGCGCCCGATCAGGGGCGCGTAGTAGAGGCGCCGGCCGTCGGGGCTGAGCGCGATGCCGTTGGCGCCGCCCTGGACCGGGCGCGGCGGCCCCTCCCCCTTCCGCTGCACCACCGGGCGGTCCTCGACGATCTTGAGGAGGCCCTTCTGCGACCGGGTGCTGGCGTGGCCCGCGAGGCGTCGCACCACCCGGCCGCTGGCGAGGTCGACGGCCAGGATGGCGCCCTCCCCGTCCTGGCCCTGGTCGGTGACGTAGGCGCAGGCGTACCCGTCGCGGATGTCCACCCGCAGGTCGTTGAGCGACGAGGTCGGGGTGATGCCGGCCTCCAGGGGCACCACGCGGCGGATGCGGTTGTCGGCGAGATCGATCTGCACGAGCTTCGCGCCGCCCTTCACCGGCGGGCCGGAGCCGTTCGGCAGGCCGGCATCGAGGCACCACAGGGTGTCGTCGCGGTCGAAGACGCCGTTGGGCACGTGGAACAGGCGCGCCTGCGGCTGCTCCGGGTCGGGCTGGTTCGTCGGCAGGTCCGGGTAGGGCCGGACCTCCCCGTCCGCCAGCACCTCGCCCAGGGTGTAGGGCACCGTCGCGGTGAAGCGGGGCATCATCACGAAGCGCCGGCCGCCGGCCGAGATGGCGAGGCCGGTGGGGGTCGAGGGGGCGTTCGCCGTGAACGCGAGTTCGAGCCCGCCCGCCGCCCGGTGGGTGGCGACCTCGGAGGACGGCGCGGCCGCGGCCTCGCCGGGTCGGGCGAGGGCTGCCGTACCGGCGATGCCGGCACCGGCGAAGCCGGCGGCGAGGAGGTCACGGCGAGCGAGCGTCATGGCGGGATCCGGTCGAGCGAGGATGGGGGACATGGCGGGTCAGCCCCGGGCGGGGCCGCGCACCTTGAGGTCGATGGCGAGGACGTGCGCGCCCGCGCCGATGAAGAGGCGCCGGCCGTCCGGGCCGCCGAAGGCCACGTTGGCGGCGTCGGTCGCGGTGGCGATGCGTCCGAGGGGCGTGCCGTCGGGCGCATAGATCCGCACACCGTCGAAGCAGGCGGCATAGACCCGGCCGTCGGCATCCACCGCGAGGCCGTCCGGCACGCCGGCCTCCACGGTGGCGAAGGGTTCGGGCGCGCCGAGCCTCCGGCCCTCCACCACCGGGAAGGCCAGGATGGTGCGCGCGCCCTCGGGATTCTTCAGGGCGACGCTGGTGTCGCTGACGTAGAGGCGCGTCCCGTCCGGGCTGAAGGCGATGCCATTGGGCTGGCCGACGGCGTCGGTCATGCCCTCGACCCGGCCGGCCGGGTCGATCCGGTAGACCCGCCGGGCCCCTTGCGCCGGCGGCGCCATCAGGCCCTCGTCCGGCATGGTGATGCCGAAGACGGGGTCGGTGAACCAGATCGCGCCGTCCGGGGCCAGGGCGGCGTCGTTCGGAGAATTCAGCGGCCGGCCCGCGAAGGCGTCGGCCAGCACCGTGAGGCGGCCGTCCGGCTCCCGCCGCACCACCCGCCGCCCGCGATGCTCGCAGGTGACGAGGCGGCCCTCGGCGTCGAGCGTGTTGCCGTTGGCGTTGTTCGAGGGGTCGCGAAACACGCCGGTGCCGCCGTCGTCGGCGATCCGGATCATCCGGTTGGCCCGGACGTCGCTGACGATCAGGCCGCCGAGGCCCGGGGCGTAGCACAGGCCCTCGCACCAGCGCCCGCCGGCATAGAGGGTGCGCAGCACCGCGCCGGGATCGACAACCTCGCTCAGCCGCGGATCGTCGACCCGGACGATGGGGGCCGCTGCGGCCGGCCAGGCACGCAGGGCGAGGGCCGCTCCCGCGCCGCCGAGCAGCGCGCGTCGTCGTATCGTCGGCATCGGTCCTCGATGGGCTGCGGGTGCGATGATCGCGCCGCCCCGTGGCCGGGGCGGCGCGGGACGGGTCAGCGCGCGGCCGGCGCGGGGGCGGTCGAGCCGGTGGCGTCCAAGGTCCCCGGCTTGAAGCTCCACAGCTCCGTCGGCAGGGCCGCCGGCGCATCGGGCTTGTAGAAGGCCGAGTCCTGGATGCGCGAGGTGGTGACGTAGAGCGTCCCGTCGGGCCCTTCCGCGAAGGTGTCGGGCCAGCGCAGGCGCGCGTCCTGCACCACGGTGCTCAGGGTGTTCCCCTTCGCCGAGAGGTCGCGCACCTTGATCGCATCGTCCTGCGGCGAGGTCACGTACATCCGGCCGTCCTTGCGGGCGATGATCAGGCCGTCGGCGGGGCCGTTCTCGCCCACGATCTCGATGCGGCCCGACACGCTCTTGTCGGCCAGCGCGGTCGGCATCAGCGCGGTGGTGATGCTCCCCGCGAGCGTCTCGGTGGGCAGGCTGTAGAGCGTCTTGCCCTTGATCGCCTGCCAGTACAGCGTCTTGCCGTCGGGGGAGAGGGCGATGCCGTCGGCGGCGAACTCGACGCCGCGCCCGTCCGGCCGGCGCAGGGGCTTGCCGTCATAGGTCACGGTGACGCCCGTGTCGGGTTGGGTCGACGGGTCGCCGTCGAGGACCCGGTGGGCCCGGCCGCTGTCGAGGTCGACCACCACCAGGGCGCCCCGGGCGCCGGAATCGGTGAGGTAGGCGGTCTTGCCGTCGGGGGAGAAGCGCACGTCGTTGAGGTAGGAGCCCTGCGGCGCCACGCTCTCGTCGAACGCGATGGTGCGCGCGGGCTGGTTGGTCTTCAGGTCGATCTCGACGAGCTTGGGACCGCTGGGCACCAGAGCCGCCATGGCGGGGGCGGCCGGATCGAGGACCCAGAGGTTGCCGTTCGGGCTCGCCACCACGCTCTGGACGCAGACCCAGTGATCCTTGGCCGAGATCTCGTCCTTCTTGGCGTTGCGCCAGGAGTTCCAGGCCGCATCCGGGAACGGCACCAGCTTGCCGTCCTTCAATTCGGCCACCGACACCGCGGTGTCCTCGGTCCAGCGCGGGAAGTTCACGAAGATCCGCCCGTCCTTGGAGACGGTGACCCCTGTCACCTGGTGGTCGAAGCTCGCCACCATCGTGAGCGTCGCCGTCGGCGCGGCGGCGGCGGCGCCCTGCGCCAGGACCGTGCGGGGGAGGAAGACGACCCCCGGGAGGAGGACGGCGCCCAGGAGGGCCGCGGCGCGCGTCCGGCCCCGCCGCCGGGGGCGGGCCGAGAGGCGCGGCGGGGCGGCGAAGATCGGACGGTCGGACTGATGGTGCGTCATCGGAACCCTGGAAAATGGAATCCCTGGCATCGGATTCCCTGGCATCGCGCCGATCGCACCGTGCGGCGCGATCGTGACGACCTAACGCATGAAGTCTCGGCCAAGGTTCATCCGCCCCGCGACTCGTGAACGGCGGCGCCCCTCTCCCGCGCGACCGAGCGGCGGCCTCGGATTGCGCGGTTGGCCGGTGTCGCACGGACCCGGCCCGCGTCCGGATGCGAGGGCGCTCGGCACGCTTTCATATGTTGTTTTTTGCAAAGTCGTTTCAGGATCTTCGACCGTTAAAGACAAATTCACGGATTGTAATTAAAGTTACGAGCATCAAAATGCGACCCGTCTAGTCGCGTATCAGTCACCGTTTCCGCGAAAGAAATTGACGATGTTGGGCGCCGGTCTTCGTGCAACACTCGAAGCGCTCGATCGATCGCAAGGTCGAATCGAGTTCGCGATGGATGGAAGTGTCCAGAGCGCGAACCAGATCTTTCTCGATCTCATCGGCTATACGTTCGCAGAGGTCCGTGGCCGCCCGCACAGCCTGTTCGTCCCTCCGGAGGAGCGGGACACCCCGGCCTACCGGGCCTTCTGGGACAGCCTGCGCCGGGGCGAGCACCAGGCGCGCGATTTCTGCCGGATCGGCAAGGACGGCCGCCGGATCTGGATCCGGGCGAGCTACAACCCGATCCTCGATCGCCGCGGCAAGCCGGTGAAGGTGGTGAAGTTCGCCACGGACATCACCGCGCAGGTGGCGCGCAACGCCGCGTTCGAGGGCCAGATCGCGGCGATCAACCGGTCGCAGGCGGTGATCCACTTCACGCCGGACGGTCTCGTCACCGACGCCAACCCGAACTTCCTCGCCGCGCTCGGATACACCCTCGACGAGATCAAGGGTCGGCACCACAGCCAGTTCGTGGCGCCGGCGGACCGGGACACGCCGGCCTACGCCGCCTTCTGGACGGCGCTGGCGGGCGGCGCCTACCAGGCCGGCGAGTTCCGTCGCCTGGCGAAGGGCGGCCGCGAGGTGTGGATCTACGGCGCCTACAATCCGGTCTTCGGACCCGACGGCCGGGTGGTCTCCGTGGTGAAGTTCGCCAGCGACGTCACCGCCCAGGTCGCCGACCGGCTGCGTCGGCACGAGGGCCAGCAGGCGATCGACAAGGATCTCGGGGTCATCACCGGCTCGATCTCCGACGTCAGCCATCAGGCGACCCTCACGGCGGAGGCGGCGGCTCAGACCTCCGGCAACGTCCAGGCGGTGGCGGCCGGCGCCGAGGAGTTCTCGGCCTCCATCGAGGAGCTGAGCCGCCACGCGTCCGAGGCGAAGGTCGCGTCCGAGGAGGCGGTGATCCGGGCCGAGGAGGCCTCCGGCATCATCGCCGGGCTGACCTCGGCCGCCGACAAGATCGGCGAGGTGATCTCGGTCATCCGCACGATCGCCGACCAGACCAACCTGCTGGCGCTCAACGCCACCATCGAGGCGGCCCGCGCCGGCGAGGCGGGCCGCGGCTTCGCCGTGGTCGCCTCCGAGGTGAAGGCCCTGGCCAACCAATCGTCCCGGGCCACGGAGGAGATCGGGACGCAGATCGCGGCGGTGCAGGGCTCCACCACCCAGGCCGTGACCGCGATCGAGGCCATCGCCCGGACGATCGGCCATCTCAGCGAGATCTCGCTGAGCGTCTCATCGGCCGTGACCGAGCAGGCCGCGGTGACCCGCGACATGACGATCAACATGCAGAACGCCGCCCGGAGCGTCGAGGTCGTGCGCCAGAACATGGACGGGATCGCCGCCGCCACGATCGACGTCGACGCCTCGGTGCGCAAGGCCGGCGCCGCAGCCCGCGCCCTGGCCTGAGGGGCGGGCGAGGGCCGGTCGTACCGGATCAGTCCGGGCGCGGGCCGGCACCAGGCTGCATCACCGCCGGCTCGGAGCCCGAGCCGCGCACCCGGCCGCGCAGGGCCGGCGGCGCGCCCGGCCGTCCGGGTTCGCGCCGCTCGAGGCCGGGCACGACGCGCTCGGTGAGGTCCACGCAGCGGCCGACCAACCACGTCATCCAGTTCATCATGAAGCTCCCAGCCTGACCTGTCTGATAGATCGGGTGTCGCGCCGCCAAAGCGAGGGGGTGGGCCGGAAATATCCGCTCCGCCGCCCGTCAGTCGAGGTCCTGCAGGTGGCGGGCGGCGATGACGGACGCGGCCGTGCGGTTCTCGACGCCGAGCTTCTCGTAGATGCCCTCTAGGTGCTTCGTCACCGTGCGGGGGCTCAAGCCCAGGATCTCGCCGATGTCGCGGCTCGACTTGCCGCGCGAGAGCCAGAGCAGCACCTCCGCCTCCCGTCCGGTGACCCGCAGGCGCAGGCGCAGGCGTTCCAGGCCCGCCTCGGTGCCGTCGCGCGACAGGCGCAGCAGGATCTCGTCGCCGGTGCCGCCGATGAAGCTGAAGGTATAGGCGGTGCCCGCGCGGTCGCCGAGGGTCAGGGCCGGCGCGCCCGTGCCGGCGAGGCAGCCCCGGAGCCAGGCGGCCCCCTGCGGCGGCAGGCTCGAGGGAGCGCCGGGCTCGGTGAAGCCGCCGAGCAGCCGGGCGGCCTGGGGCGTGCCCCACAGGACCGTGCCGTCGCGGTCCACCGCGAACAGGGTGCGGCCGGTGGTGTCGAGGGCGGCGCGCGCGCTCTGGGCCGCCCGGGCACCGGCGAGATGCACGCGGATGCGGGCCAGGATCTCGTCGGGGGCGATGGGCTTCGTGACGTAGTCGACGCCCCCCGCTTCCAGGCCCTTCACGATGTGCTCGGTCTCCGACAGGCCGGTCATGAAGATGACGGGCACGTGGGCGAGGTGCCCCTTCGCCTTGAGGCGGCGGCAGGTCTCGAACCCGTCCATGCCGGGCATCATCGCGTCGAGCAGGATGACGTCGGGGGTGATCTCGTCGACCAGGGCCAGGGCGAGGTCGCCCGCCACCGCCACCAGCACGGTGGCGCCCGAGCGCTCGATCGCCTCGGTGAGGAAGCTCAGGGTCTCGGGGGAATCGTCGACCACCAGGACGGTGTCGCGCTGCGCCTCAGCCATCGGCGGGCTCCAGCAGACCCTCGATCACCGCCCGGGCGCGGCGCAGGTCGAAGGCGGCGGTGAGCCCCCGCATCTGCGCGATGAAGGCGGTCGGTGCCGCGGGGCCGCTGTCCATCTCGGCGAGCTTCGCCTCGATGCCGCGGATGTGCCCGATGCGCACGAGGCGCAGGAGGTCGGCGAGGTGCTCCGGCCGCGGGTCCGGCGCGGCGGCCTCGGGCGGGGGCGGCGCGGGCGCGTCCCCCGCCGTCCAGTCGAGGCCGAGGAGCCCGGTGACGCATTCGAGGAAGTCGCGCAGGTCGAAGGGCTTGGCGATGATCGCGTCGTGAGGCGCGTCGTCGCCCCGCACCGGGCTGATCTCGTGCACGTTGGCCGACATCATGGCGATGCGCGCCGTGTGGCCGGCCTCCCGCAGGGCCTTGGCCAGCCCCCAGCCGCTCATGCCCGGCATGGCGATGTCGAGGAGGAACAGGTCCGGCGGCTGGGTCTCGGCCAGCGCCAGGCAGGCCGGGCCGTCGCCCGCCTCCCAGACCACCAGGCCGAGGGGTTCGAGGATGTCGCGCATCAGCCCGCGATGGGCGGCATCGTCGTCGGCCACCAGGATCGTGCGGCGGGCCCCCGCGTAGATGCGCGGCGGGGCGCTCGCCTGCGCCGCCAGCACGGGTTTGGGCCGCGCCACCGAGGCCAGCATCAGCCGGAGGCGAAAGCGCGTGCCGCGCCCGACCTCGCTCGCCACCGTGATCTCGCCCCCCATCACCTGGGCGAGCAGGTGCGCGATGGTCAGCCCGAGGCCGGTGCCGGGGGTGGAGCGGGCGGCGGCCATCGAGCCGCGCTCGAACGGCTCGAAGATGCGCTCCAGGTCGTCCGGGCGGATGCCGAGGCCGGTGTCGCTGATCGTGAACACCGCGATCTGGCTGCGGTAGGTCAGGTCGAGGGTCACCGTGCCGGCGGGGGTGAACTTGATCGCGTTCGACAGGAGGTTGAGCAGGATCTGGCGCAGGCGCTTCTCGTCCGTGGCGACCACCGCCGGCAGGGTCTCGGGCCGGGTGAAGCGGAACGCCAGGGCGGCGCCCTGGGCCTGGAGCCGGATCATGTCGACGATCTGGTCGAGGAAGTCGGCGAGCCGGACCTCGTTGCGGTGGATCTGGAGGCGGCCCGCCTCCATCCGGGAGATGTCGAGCAGGCCGTCGATCAGCCCCGAGAGGTGCTGGGCCGAGCGCCGGATGACCCGGATCCCGTTCTGGCGCGGGGCCGGGATCGCGGGATCGCCCTCGAGGAGCTGCGCGTAGCCCAGCACCGCGTTGAGGGGCGTGCGCAGCTCGTGGCTGATGCCGACCACGTAGCGGCTCTTGGCGAGGTTGGCGGCCTCCGCCACCTCCTTGGCCTGCTGCAGCTTGGCGTCCGTGACCTTGTGGGCCTCGATCTCGGCCTGGTAGAGCCCGGTCTGGCGGGCGGTCTCCTCCAGGGCGACCCGGCGGCTCTCCTGGGCCAGCACGAACAGCCAGGCGACGATGCCCAGGATCACGATGAGGATCAGGAACACGCTGGTCAGCGCCGCGCCGAGCACCGCGCGGTGCTCGGGATGCTCGGCGCTGGCCCCCGCATGCACGATGCCGAGGATCAGCCCGATCGCCGCCACCAGGGTGAGCATCAGCGCGAGGTAGCGCCCCAGCGGCGCGCCGATCCAGGCGGCGGTGCGGGCCGGGGCGACCCGGGCGAGCACGCTCTGGGCCTGGGCTTCCAGGCGGCCGTGCGGCTTGCAGAGATCGCCGCAGCGGGCGTCGAGGGAGCAGCACAGGGAGCAGATCGGCCCGGCATAGGCCGGGCACTGGGCCATGTCCTCGGGCTCGAACGGGTGCTCGCAGACCCGGCAGGTGATCTCGGTCGCCCCCTGCCAGTCCGTGCGCGGGGTACGAGCGAGGTAGTAGCGCCCGCCGGTGGCGAGGGCGATCGCGGGGGCGCCCGCGACGGCGACGACCAGGGCCAGCAGCGGCGCGAACGGCACGGCCTGCGTCCCGAGCCAGCCCGCATGGGCCACGAACCCCGTGAGGATCGCCAGCGCCATGGCGCCTGTGCCCACCGGATTGACGGCGTAGAGATGGGCGCGCTTGAACTCGATGCCGGGGGGCGACAGGCCGAAGGGCTTGTTGATGGCGAGGTCCGCCGCCAGCGCGCCGACCCAGGCCGAGACCACCACGGCGTAGAGCGACAGGGTGCTGACGATGGTCTTGTCGATGCCGAGCTCCATCAGCAGCAGGGCGATGGCGACGTTGAAGACGAGCCAGACCACGCGGCCCGGATGGCTGTGCGTCAGGCGCGAGAAGAAGTTCGACCAGGCGATGGAGCCCGCATAGGCGTTGGTGACGTTGATCTTGAGCTGCGAGACCACCACGAACAGGGTCATCAGGGCGACCGCGCCCATGCCCGAGGGCACCACGTAGCCGAAGGCCACCGCGTACATCTGGGTCGGCTCGGCGGCACGCTCGGCCGGAACGCCGTGCGCGATCGCGAGCACGGCCAGGAACGACCCGAGCAGGATCTTGAGCATCCCGGGCAGGATCCAGCCGCCGCCTGCGCCCAGCACCGCCGCCCACCAGCGCCCGGCGCGCTCGGGCGTGCGCGCCGGCACGAAGCGCAGGAAATCGACCTGCTCGCCGACCTGGGCCAGCAGCGCCAGGAGGATGCCGGAAGCCAGCCCGAAGCGGGGCCAGTCGAAGCCCCCGAGTCCGTCGGCCCCCGGATGGGCGAGCCAGGCCGCCACCGGGGCGTCCCCGGCCCAGGCGATGCAGGCGAGCGGCACGAGGTTCAGGACGATCCAGATCGGCTGCGTCCAGAGCTGGAAGCGGCTGATCATGGCGAAGCCGTAGACGACCAGCGGGATCACCGCGAGGGCGCTGACGAGGTAGCCGAGGCTCGGCGGCAGCCCGAAGCACAGCTCCAGCGCCAGGGCCATGATCGCCGCCTCGATGGCGAGGAACAGGAAGGTGAAGCTCGCATAGATCAGCGAGGTCACGGTCGAGCCGATATAGCCGAAGCCGGCGCCCCGGGTGAGGAGGTCGATGTCGACGCCGTAGCGGGCGGCGTAGAGGCTGATCGGCGTCGCGGTGGCGAAGATGATGGCGCTGACCACCAGGAGCGCCGCCAGGGTGTTGGTGAACCCGACCGTCAGCACCAGGGTGCCGCCGATCGCCTCCAGGGCCAGGAAGGAAAGCGACCCGAGGGCGGTCTGGGCGACCCGGAACCCGGACCAGCGCCGCGCCTTCTTGGCGGTGAAGCGCAGGGCATAGTCCTCCAGCGTCTCGTCGGCGACGAGGCGGTTGTAGTCGCGCCGGATCGGCAGGATACGCTGGTGCTCGGTCATCGTGTTCGGCGGGGACGGTATCATGCGGCGCGGGGTCTGGCGCGGCATCCCGGCCTGTCCGAAACCGTGGCGCTCCGTCGTCCCCGGCGTAGCAAGGACCGTGCCCGACCCCGTGTTTCCACATGGGCGCGCACCCCGTCCAGTGGCCGGAGCGGCGATGGGACCCTGGACTCGCGGGCAGTTCGCCAGAATGGGCCTGTCCGCCCGGCTCCGACATACGCAAAACAGCGTATAGGCCGCACTGCACAACGCGGCCTAGCCTCCGCTCCGTCGATCCGCGGCCGTCCGATGCGCCGTGCGACGACCGACAGGGGTTTTGGGCACGATGGCAGAGGACAAGGGCAACGGCCTGCAATCGGCGCTCCGGCGCAGGCTTCTCATGGGGCTCGCCGGCGCTCCGGCGATCGCCTTGATGCCGCGCATGAGCTTCGCGGCGGCGCCGCCGACCTCGGCGGTGAACACCACCGGCCTCGCCGTGACCGACACGGAGGTCACGGTCGGCATCCTGCACTCGGCCACCGGCACGATGGCGATCTCCGAGACCGGCTCGATCCAGGCCGAGAAGCTCGCGATCTCCCAGATCAACGAGGCGGGCGGCGTGCTCGGCCGCAAGATCAAGATCATCCAGGAGGACGGCGCCTCCGACTGGCCGACCTTCGCCGAGAAGGCCAAGAAGCTCCTCGTCAACGACCACTGCGCCGCCGTGATGGGCTGCTGGACCTCGGCCTCGCGCAAGGCCGCGTTGCCGGTCTTCGAGCAGTATAACGGCCTGTTGTACTACCCAACCTTCTACGAGGGCCTGGAGCAGTCGAAGAACGTCTTCTACACCGGCCAGGAGGCCACCCAGCAGATCCTCGAATCGCTGAACTGGGTCACCAAGGAAAAGAACGCCAAGACGTTCTTCTTCATCGGTTCGGACTACATCTGGCCGCGCACCTCGAACAAGATCGCCCGTAAGCACATCGAGAACGTGCTCAAGACCAAGGTCGTCGGAGAGGAATATTTCCCGCTGGGCCACACCCAGTTCAACTCGGTGATCAACAAGCTCAAGCTCACCAAGCCGGACGTGATCTTCACGGACGTGGTCGGCGGCTCGAACGTGGCGTTCTACAAGCAGCTCAAGGCGGCCGGCATCGACCTCGCGAAGCAGACCCTGCTGACGATCTCGGTGACCGAGGACGAGGTCGACGGCATCGGCGGAGACAACATCGCCGGCGCCTATTCATGCATGAAGTACTTCCAGTCGCTCAAGAACCCGAACAACGAGAAGTTCGTCGCCGCCTTCCACAAGATGTGGGGCGAGAAGACCGTCATCGGCGACGTGACCCAGGCCGCCTATCTCGGGCCGTTCCTGTGGAAGATGGCCTGCGAGAAGGCCGGCTCCTTCGACGTCGACAAGGTGGTCGCCGCCTCGCCGGGCCTCGAGTTCAAGGAGGCGCCGGAAGGCTACGTCAAGATCCACCCGAACCATCACCTCTGGTCGAAGACCCGGGTCGCCAGGGCCCTGCCCTCGGGCCAGTTCGAGGTGGTCTACGAGAGCCCCGACCTGATCGAGCCGAACCCCTTCCCGAAGGGCTACCAGTAGGACTCCAACGTGACCTCCTCCCCCTTGTGGGGAGGAATTGGAGGTGGGGGTGGTTTGTGACCCTCGACCTGCGGAGGCTGGCGGCGCCACCCCCACCCCTCCCCCTCCCCACAAGGGGGAGGGGAAATCTGAGGCCTAACTCGGCCCGATGCTTGCACGACCTTCGCGGCATCCTTCGGAGAACGGACCCATGTTCGGTGACTATTCGCTCGGGGATCTCAGCTCGATCTTCGTCATGCAGGGCTTCGCCGGGCTGATCCTGTTCTCGGTCTACGTGCTGATGGCCCTGGGGCTGGCGATCATCTTCGGCCAGATGGGGGTGATCAACATGGCGCACGGGGAGTTCATGATCCTCGGCGCCTACATGACCTATCTCTGCTCGGGCTTCTTCCAGACCCAGCTGCCGGCCCTGTTCCCGGCCTACTTCTTCGTGGCGATGGCCCTGGCCTTCCTGGCCTCGGGGGCCCTCGGGATGCTGGTGGAATGGGCCCTGATCCGCCACCTCTACAAGCGCCCGCTCGACACGCTGCTGGCCACCTGGGGCCTCTCCCTGATCCTGCAGCAGGCCTACCGCACGATCTTCGGCGCCCGCGAGGTCGGCGTCGAGCTGCCGTCCTGGCTCATCGGCTCGGTGCAGGTCACCGACACCATCGAGATCCCGATCAACGGCATGTTCGTCATGGGCGTCACCACCCTGATCACCGTCGGCGTCGCCCTCCTGATGTACCGCTCGCGCTTCGGCGCCCAGGTCCGCGCCGTGGTGCAGAACCGCGCCATGGCGGGCGCCGTCGGCATCGACACCGAGCGGGTGGACCGCCTCACCTTCGGCCTCGGCTGCGGCATCGCGGGCATCGCCGGCTCGGCCTTCACCATGGTGGGCTCCACGGGGCCGACCTCGGGCCAGCTCTACATCGTCGACACCTTCCTGATCGTGGTCTTCGGCGGCGCCGCCTCGCTCCTCGGCACCATCGCGTCGGCCTTCTCGATCTCGCAGACGCAGTCGACCCTGGAGTTCTTCCTCTCGGGCTCCACCGCGAAGGTGCTCACGCTGCTGGCGGTGGTCGGCATCCTGATGCTGCGGCCCCAGGGCCTCTTCACCCTCAAGGTCCGGCGCTGAGGAGCCCGAACGTCATGACCCGCTCCAAAACCCCCGTCGTCAACGACAACCCCTTCATGAAGCCGATGGAGTGGGTGAGCCTGGCGCTCCTCGTCGGCGTCATCTTCGTCCTGCTGCCGATGCTGCTCGACGCCTTCCGGCTCAACCTCGTCGGCAAGTACCTGACCTATTCCTTCGTGGCCCTCGGCCTCGTCATCTGCTGGGGCTTCGGCGGCATCCTGTCCCTCGGCCAGGGCGTGTTCTTCGGCCTCGGCGGCTACCTGATGGCCATGTACCTCAAGCTCGAAGCCTCCAGCGTCGAGAACACGAAGATCCAGTCGACGCCGGGCATCCCCGACTTCATGGACTGGAACCAGATCACCGCCCTGCCCTGGTTCTGGAAGCCGTTCGAGAGCCTGCCCTTCACCCTCCTGGCGGTGCTGGTGGTGCCGGCACTCTTCGCCTTCGTCATCGGCACGGCGATGTTCCGCCGCCGGGTCGGCGGCACCTACTTCGCCATCATCACCCAGGCCATCGCCGCCATCCTGACGATCCTCATCGTCGGGCAGCAGGGCTATACCGGCGGCATCAACGGCATCACGGACCTGCGCACCCTGCACGGCTGGGACATCCGCACCGACAGCGCCCACAACATCCTCTACTTCGTCAACGCCGGCCTGCTCGTCGCCTGCATCCTGTTCGCGCAGGCCGTGAAGAAGTCGAAGCTCGGGCGCATCCTGCTCGCCATGCGCGATAAGGAGGACCGGGTCCGGTTCTCGGGCTACCAGGTGGCGAGCTTCAAGACCTTCGCGTTCTGCCTGGCGGCTGTGTTCGCCGCCATCGGGGGCGCGATGTTCACCCTCCAGGTCGGGTTCATGTCGCCCTCCTTCGTCGGCATCGTGCCGTCGATCGAGATGGTGATCTACGCCGCGGTCGGCGGGCGCCTGTCCCTGTTCGGCGCGGTCTGGGGCACGCTCCTCGTGAACTGGGCCAAGACCAGCTTCTCGGAGAGCTTTCCGGAGCTCTGGCTGTTCGGCCTCGGGGGGCTCTTCATCCTGGTGGTGCTGGCCTTCCCCAACGGTCTGGCGGGCATCTACCGCACCCATGTCGAGCCCCGCCTGACCCGGCGCGTGAAGGCCCTGGAGCCCGCGCCCGCCGTCGCCCTGCCCCACGCGGCCGAGTAGGACCTCCGATGAACGCAGCCCTCCTGCCCTCGCACCGCATCGGCGCCGATCCGGCCGAGAAGGACTTCCTGCTGGCGGTGGAATCCCTCACCGTCTCGTTCGACGGCTTCAAGGCGGTCAACGACGTCTCGTTCTACGTCGACCCCAACGAGATCCGGGTCATCATCGGCCCCAACGGCGCCGGCAAGACCACGGTGCTCGACCTGATCTGCGGCCGCACCAAGGCCAGCTCCGGCTCGATCAAGTACAAGGGCCAGGAGCTGACCCGGCTGTCCGAGAGTGCCATCGTGCTGGCAGGTGTCGGCCGCAAGTTCCAGACGCCGTCGATCTACGATGACCTCACCGTCTTCGAGAACCTGGAGATTTCCTATCCGCGCGGCCGCTCGGTGTTCGGGGCGCTCACCTTCAAGCGCGACGCCCAGGTCCGCGACCGCATCGAGGAGGTCGCCAGCATGATCTTCCTCAAGGACCAGCTCCTGGAGCGGGCCGAGTTCCTCAGCCACGGCCAGAAGCAGTGGCTCGAGATCGGCATGCTCCTGATCCAGGACCCGGAGCTGCTGATGCTCGACGAGCCGGTGGCCGGCATGAGCGTCGGCGAGCGCATCAAGACCGCCGAACTCCTGAACGAGATTATCAAGGGCCGCTCGGTGCTGGTGATCGAGCACGACATGAAGTTCGTCGAGGACATCGCCCACCGGGTCACCGTGCTGCACCAGGGCAAGGTCCTGTCCGAGGGCTCGATGGAGCGGGTCAAGAACGACCCGAAGGTCATCGAAGTCTATCTCGGCCACTGACAGGGAAACGGCGCCATGCTCCAGACCACGCCTTCTCCCGCCGCCGTGCCGCCCATCCAGGCCGGGCTCCAGCCGATGCTGGCGATCGGCGACCTTCACGCGGCCTATGGCCAGAGCGAGGTGCTGCACGGCCTCGACATCGCGGTGGCGCCCGGCGAGATCGTCGCCGTGATGGGCCGCAACGGCATGGGCAAGACCACGCTGATGAAGACCCTGATGGGCATCGTGCCGGTGAAGTCCGGCACGATCCGGGTCGACGGGGCCGCGGTCGAGGGCCTCAAGAGCCACCAGCGCGTGGCCAAGGGCCTCGCCTACGTGCCCCAGGGCCGCATGATCTTCTCGGCCATGACCGTGCAGGAGAACATCGAGACGGGGCTCACCGTCACCGGCGAACGCCGGGTGCCCCAGGACCTCTACACGATGTTCCCGGTCCTCCTCGAGATGAAGGGCCGGCGCGGCGGCAACCTGTCGGGCGGCCAGCAGCAGCAGCTCGCCATCGCCCGGGCCCTAGCGAGCCGGCCCAAGGTCCTCCTCCTCGACGAGCCCACCGAGGGCATCCAGCCCTCGATCATCCGCGAGATGGGCCGCACCCTGAAGAAGATCCGTGACGAGCGCGGCCTCTCCATCGTGGTCTCCGAGCAAGTTCTGAGCTTCGCCCTCGACGTCGCCGACCGGGTGCTGGTGATCGAGAACGGCGTGATCGTGCACGAGAGTCTGCGCGCCGACATCGACGAGGCCCAGGTCGCCCGCTTCCTTTCGGTCTGATGGAGGTCAGAATGGTCGATTACGAGATCTTCGAGCTCGGCGACTTCGTCCTCCAGTGCGGCAAGACGCTGCGCAACGCCCGGCTCGCCTACAAGACCTTCGGCACGCTCAATGCCGCCCGGGACAACGCCATCGTCTACCCGACCTGGTACTCGGGCCAGCACACCGAGAACGAGTGGCTGATCGGGCCGGGCAAGGCGCTCGATCCCGACACCTACTTCATCATCGTCCCGAACCTGTTCGGCAACGGGCTGTCGTCCTCCCCGAGCAACACGCCGCCCCCCTGGAACGGGCCGCGCTTTCCCAACGTCACCGCCTACGACAACGTCACGGCGCAGCATCGCCTCGTCACCGAGCATTTCGGCATCGAGACGCTGGTGTTGGTGACCGGGTGGTCCATGGGCGCGCTGCAGACCTATCATTGGGGGGCGCTCTACCCCGACATGGTGCCCCGCATCCTGCCGTTTCAGGGCTCGGCCAAGTGCTCGCGGCACAACTTCGTCTTCCTGGAGGGCGCCAAGGCCGCGCTGCAGGCCGACGCCGCCTACGCGGAGGGCTGGTACACGAGCCCGCCGAACCGGGGCCTGCGCGCCTTCGGCCGGGTCTATGCCGGCTGGGGCCTGTCGCAGACCTTCTACCGGATCGAGGCGGACCGGACCCACATGGGCTACGCGTCCCTGGAGGACTTCCTCGTCGGGTTCTGGGAGGGGCTGTTCTACACCCGCGACGCCAACGACCTGCTTGCCATGCTGTGGACCTGGCAGAACGGCGACATCAGCGCCAACGACCGCTTCAACGGTGATCTCGACGCCGCGCTCGGAGCGATCCGCGCCGACGCGATCCTGATGCCGGCCTCCACCGACCTCTACTTCCCCCCCGAGGACAACGCCATCGAGGCGGCGGCCATGCCGAACGCGGACCTGCGCGTCCTCGACACCTGGTGGGGCCACTTTGCGGGCGGACCGGGGACGAGCCCCGACGACATCGCCACACTCGATGCGGCCCTGAAGGAGCTGCTCGCACGCTGACGGCGACCGGGCCCGGCGCGCGCCGGCCCGACGATCACCGCCACATCACCCGCCGGCGGATCTCACCGCCGGCGCTAACGGGGACGCATGTCCCCTGTCTGGGAAGGGAGCACCGACGCAACATGCCCGAGACCCTGATCAAGGTCGATCTGACCCAATCGGCCTACGACAACGACATGGTGCACAACCGCTGGCACCCCGACATCCCCATGGTGGCGATGGTCAAGCCCGGCGACGACTTCATCGTCGAGACCTACGACTGGACCGGCGGCTTCATCAAGAACAACGATTCGGCCGACGACGTGCGCGACATCGATTTGTCGATCGTGCACTTTCTGTCCGGCCCGATCGGCGTCGAGGGTGCCGAGCCCGGCGACCTCCTCGTGGTCGACCTCCTCGACATCGGCGCCAAGCCCGAGAGCCAGTGGGGCTTCAACGGCTTCTTCTCGAAGAAGAATGGCGGCGGCTTCCTCGACGAGCATTTCCCCCAGGCCCAGAAATCGATCTGGGACTTCGAGGGCATGTTCACGAAGTCGCGCCACATTCCCGGCGTGCGCTTCCCCGGCCTGATCCATCCCGGCCTGATCGGCTGCCTGCCCGATCCGAAGATGCTGGAGACCTGGAACACCCGCGAGAAGGCGCTGTTCGACACCGACCCCAACCGAGTCCCGGCCCTGGCCACCCTGCCCTTCGCCCCCACCGCCCATATGGGCCGGCTCAAGGGCGAGGGACGCGACAAGGCGGCGGCGACGGGCGCCCGCACGGTGCCGGGCCGCGAGCACGGCGGCAATTGCGACATCAAGGACCTGTCGCGGGGCTCGAAGATCTACTTCCCCGTCTACGTCCCCGGCGCCGGCCTCTCGATGGGCGACCTGCATTTCAGCCAGGGCGACGGCGAGATCACCTTCTGCGGCGCCATCGAGATGGCAGGTTGGGTCCATCTCAAGGTCAGCCTGATCAAGGACGGCATGGCCAAGTACGGGATCAAGAACCCGATCTTCAAGCCGTCGCCGATCACGCCGAAGTTCGACGACCATCTCATCTTCGAGGGCGTCTCCGTCGACGAGTACGGCAAGCAGCACTACCTCGACGTCACGGTGGCCTACCGCCAGGCCTGCCTCAACGCGATCGAATACCTGAAGAAGTTCGGCTACTCGGGGGCCCAGGCCTACTCGATCCTCGGCGCCGCGCCGGTCCAGGGCCACATCTCCGGCGTCGTCGACATCCCGAACGCCTGCGCCACCCTGTGGATTCCGACGAAGATCTTCGACTTCGACATCAATCCCGGCGCCGACGGACCGACGAAGTTCCTCGACGGCTCGATCCAGATGCCCCTGTCGCCCGATCTTTGAGGATCGGGTCGCGCCCGATCCGGCGCGCATTCCCCTCCTCCTGGCAGGGGGACCGCAGATGCCGGTTCGCGCGCCGAGACGTCTCCCGTCGCACCATGTCATCCCGGGGCCGCGCAGCGGAGCCCGGGATCCAGACGCACAGGTGGTGCGAGACTGCATGCCGTCGGCGGGTCCGGATTCCGGGCTCGCCTGCGGCGCCCCGGAATGACGCGGCGGGCCGCATGCGAACGCGCGAACGTCCAGAGTCGTGGGTCGCACTCCGCTCGCCGCGCTCCACCCAGCAGACAGCACCGAGAGGTCCCCATGCCCGTCTACGATTACGCCTGCGAGGGCTGCGGCCCGTTCACGGTGCTGCGCCCGATGGCCGAGTTCCGCGATCCCCACGACTGCCCGGATTGCGGGACCGCCTGCGGCCGCGCCTTCCTCACCGCGCCGAACCTCGCCTCCATGGATGCGGGATTGCGCAAGGCGCACGCCACCAACGAGCGCAGCCGTCATGCCCCCCGCAAGGTTTCGGGGCACGGCGCCGGCTGCGGCTGCTGCAGCGGGTCGGCGAAGACCAAAACGCAAGCAACGCCGGCCGCCAAAAGCTTTCCATCGGCGCGCCCCTGGATGATTAGCCACTAAATTAAGCACTGGCACTGCAATTGCAAAGTATTACCCGACAGCAGATCTGCACAGTGTCTGGGCCTATCGAGATATAATTCCACAGCTGAAGTGGATGGGATGGGTCCGAGGCGGGATCGATGCTGGAGCGTGGGGTGGTACGATGATCCAGAGATTCGAACGGGGACCGGTGCCGAGGCGCCGGATGGGATGGGGGGCGGCCCGGGGCGCGCTCCTGTCGGCGGCGGTCGCGTCCGCCGGCGTCCTGGTGGACGGGCCGGCCCTGGCGCAGACGGCCTCGCCGGTGGGCCAGTTCAACGACCAGACGCAGCCGCGCACCGACCCGGCCATCGCCGACAAGCCGAAGGACCCTGTCCGGGTCGGCCCGCTCGCGCCCTGGGCCACCGAGATGGCGGCCCGCGGCCTGACCTTCGACGTCAACGTCTACGACTTCTACCAGGCCAACCCGACCATGGGTCTGCGGCCCGGCGAGCAGTCGAACTCGGCCTATTTCGTCCTGTCGATGACGGCCGACATGCAGAAGATCGCCGGCATCTCGGGCGGGACGATCAACTTCACCCAGACCTTCTTCGGCCTGGTGCGCAACCTCAACATGGCCGCCGACATCGGCGACACCACGGTGGGCTACCAGCCGCCGTTCAACCCCAACTTCGCCCGGCTGTCGCTGTTCACCTACCAGCAGAAGCTGCTCGACGACCGCCTCGTGGTCGAGGTCGGCCGCACCCATCCGGACCGGTACTACGGCCTTCCACCGTGCAACTCGATCAATTCCTGCTTCCAGGACATGTTCTACTTCAACGCCGGCTTCACCTCGCCGCTCTACGGGGTCTGGGGCGCCAACGTCGCCTACAAGCTCTCGCCGACCACCTACGTCCAGGCCGGCGCCTTCAGCGTGAACCCCAACACCAACGGGCTGTCGGGCTATGATTTCGGCTACGAGCGCCTGGCCGGCGCGGTGGTGATGACCGAGATCGGCCGCAAGACCGACTTCTCCCAGGAGGCCTATCCGGGGCGCGTCTCGCTCACCGGCTTCTACAACACCGCCGATCACGAGGATAACTTCAAGACGGCGCTCGGCCGCTCCAAGGGTCTGTTCCCCGGCGATCCGGCCCTGCAGAAATCCGGCACCTCCGGCGTGGTGCTGACCGCCTCGCAGACGGTCTGGCGGGCCGACGGGGGCGCGGAGGCCGCCAACCCGCACCCGGCCTCGGTCTCGGTCTATACCGGCACCGGCTACGCCTTCGACCCGACGATCCCGATCCGGTTCAATTCCTTCGCCGGAATCCTTCTGCAGTCGCCCGACCAGTCCCGGCCCAACGACACCTACGGTCTGAAGGCCAACTGGCAGCGGATCAACGCCAACTACGCCGACTTCCTGGCGGATGCGAACTTCATCTCGGGCGGCTCGGGCGCGCCGTTCTCGCGGGACAAGTTCATCTTCGAGGCCAACGCCCACATCGACGTCGGGGCCGGCGTGATCCTCGAGCCCGTGGTCCAGTACGTCGTCAATCCGAACTCGTTCTGGAACCCCTACACCGCCCGGCGGCCGAAGGACGGCGTCTATGGCGGCTTCACCCTCGTGGTTCCCCTCGGAACCCTCCTCGGCCTCGCGCCGGGCTAGGGGCCCGGGGGACCCCGTCTCCCCCCACGCGTGCCGCCAAACACCGCGGCACGCGCCACGTCTCGAAACCGGAGGATCGCGCCATGATGCACGGAGACATTTCGTCGAGCCAGGACAGCGTCGGCGTCGCCGTCGTGAACTACAAGATGCCCCGCCTGCACACGCGGGACGAGGTCCTGGAGAACGCGTCCAAGATCGCCGACATGGTGGTCGGCATGAAGTCCGGCCTGCCCGGCATGGACCTGGTGATCTTCCCCGAATACTCGACCCACGGGATCATGTACGACGCGGCCGAGATGTACGAGACCGCCACCACGGTCCCGGGGCCGGAGACCGACATCTTCGCCGCCGCCTGCCGCAAGGCGAAGGTCTGGGGCGTGTTCTCCCTCACGGGCGAGCGCCACGAGGAGCACCCGAACAAGGCGCCCTACAACACCCTCATCCTGATGAACGACCAGGGCGAGATCGTGCAGAAGTATCGCAAGATCATGCCCTGGACGCCGATTGAGGGCTGGTATCCGGGCGACCGGACCTACGTCTCCGACGGCCCCAAGGGCCTGAAGATCAGCCTCATCATCTGCGACGACGGCAACTACCCGGAGATCTGGCGCGACTGCGCCATGCGGGGCGCCGAGCTCATCGTCCGCTGCCAGGGCTACATGTATCCGGCGAAAGAGCAGCAGGTCCTGATGTCGAAGGCGATGGCGTTCGCCAACAACACCTACGTGGCGGTGGCCAATGCCGCCGGCTTCGACGGGGTCTACAGCTACTTCGGCCACTCGGCGATCATCGGCTTCGACGGGCGGACGCTGGGCGAGTGCGGCGAGGAGGAGATGGGCATCCAGTACGCCGCCCTGTCGAAGTTCTTGATCCGCGATGCCCGCGCCCACGGGCAATCGGAGAACCACCTCTTCAAGCTGCTGCATCGCGGCTACACCGGCATGATCGCCTCGAAGGAGAACCGGCACGGCCTGTCGGAATGCCCCTACGACTTCTACCGCCGCTGGATCGAGGACCCCGATGCCACCCGCGAGGCCGTGCGGGCGATCACTCGGCCGAGCGTCGGCACCCCGGAATGCCCGATCGAGGGCATCCCCTTCGTGGGCAAGGGCGAGGGCCCGCCCGACCCGGCTTGATCCGGCGCCCCTCACCCGTGTGATGCTCCGAGGGGCCTCGGCCAGCGACGGCGCGACGATGCGCGGGAACCCGGTTGACAGGCGCGAGATGTGTCGTATTGTCATCGACACACAAGCGAAATCGATCATGCCCACCACCACCCGCTTCGCCGTCGCCGTCCACATCCTCGCCGCCCTGGCGGTGAGCGGCGGCAAGCCGCTCCGGTCCGAGGATCTCGCCTATTCCGTCAACACGGGCGCGGTGGTGATCCGGGGGCTTCTGTCCCGCCTCGGCGAGGCGGGGCTGACCCGTTCGCAGATGGGGGCGGGCGGCGGCGCGTTGCTGGCCCGACCGGCCGAACGCATCCGCCTCCTCGACGTCTACGGCGCGGTGGAGGATACGGCGCTGTTCACCCTGCACCGGACCCCGCCCTGCGAGGCCTGCGCGGTAGGCGGACAGATCCAGGCCGCCCTCAGCCCGATCCTCGGGCGGGCCCGGCAGGCCTTGGAGGACGAGTTGGCGACCGTCACCATCGCCGACATCGCCGCCGAGGTGGCGCGCCTCGGCAAGTTCACGATCCCCCTCTCCTGGTGATCGTTTTTTACCCTAAAGTGTAATCGCGTCGTCGACATAGCAACATTTAAGACGGATGCGGCCGGCATTGAATGCGGATCGTTCGCCACCGGGGCGCGGACGGCTCGAAGACGCAAAGCCCCCGGCAGCAACCCCCTTCATGACAGGAGCGACACCATGAGCATCGGTATCCTTGGTTCCGGCGGCCTCGGCTCGAACTTGGCGCGGGCACTGGCTCGCAACGGCATCGCCGCCACGGTGGCGAACAGTCGGGGGCCGGCCTCGCTGGCGGCCCTCGTCGCGGAACTCGGTCCCTCGATCACGGCGGGCACCGTCGCGGAGGCGGCCAGCGCCGACATCGTCTTCGTCGCGCTGCGCTGGACCGACACCGAGACGGTGCTGAGCCGCCTGCCGGCCTGGAACAACCGCATCGTGGTCGATGGCACCAACCCGGTCGAGTTCCTCGACCCGAATTCGCCCGCCGCGAACGATCCGGCCAACCCGCTGGCCGCCTACGGCATCAAGGCCGTCGATCTCGGCGGCCGCGCGTCGAGCAGCCTGATCCGTGCCCTCGTCCCCGGCGCACGCGTGGTCAAGGCCTTCAATCACCTCGACGTCAACGCCCTGCCCCAGCCCCGACTCTCCGGCGGTCAGCGCGTACTGTTCTATTCCGGCGACGATGCGGCCGCGAAGGCCGAGATCCGCGCGCTGATTGAGGCCATGCGGTTCTTCCCCGTCGACCTCGGCGCCCTCGACACCGGCGGCCCGCTGGCGGAACTGCCCTTCGGCCCCCTCGCGGCCATCAACTTCGTCAAGGTCTGACCGGCGGTCCCACCTACGATTCGGGCTGGACCGCGAAGCCCGGATCGAGGGCCGGTTCCGCTGCCGCGGGGCCGGCTCTCGCCGTTCTGCGCCGCGGGGCCGCGCCGCCTCCGTTTGACCCGGGCGGGCGGCGCCTCTACCGCCCTTGCCGAGACCCGTCGCCCCTGATCGACACCCCGGAAGGAGGACGTCCCGGCATGAGCCAGCCCGAGACCGACGCGCGCCTGCGCCGCGCCGCGGAGCTGGAGCGGGAGGCCGCGCGCCTGCGGGCCGAGGCCCGCCGCTCCGCCGAAGGGCCGGGCATCGGGCCGGATGAGGCCGGGCCGGAGGCCGACCCGATCCCGCACCGGCAGGCGATCCTCGACAGCACGACGCGCTTCGCCATCCTGGGCACGGATCGCGACGGGGTGGTGACCGACTGGAATGCCGGCGCCGCCCGCCTCTTCGGCTGGCCCGCCGCCGCCATCCGCGGCCGCGGCATCGCCTGCCTGTTCACCCCCGAGGATCGCGCGATCGACCGGCCCGGGATCGAGATGCGCCTCGCCCTGGAGCAGGGCCGCGCCGAGGACGAGCGCTGGCACCTGCGCGCCGACGGCACGCGCTTCTGGGCCTCGGGCGAGATGATGCCCCTGCGGGACGGCGACGGCCGGCACATCGGCTACGTCAAGGTCGTGAGCGACCGCACCGCGGAGCACCGGGCCGGGGACGCCCTGCAGAACGCGGAGATGCGCCTGCGCCGCGCCCAGGAGGCCGGCGGCATCGGCGTGTTCTCGGTGGGCATCGACGACGGCATCCTGCACCCGACCCCGGAATTCTGCCGCCTCTACGGGCTGCCCGTGGCCGCGACCTATCCGGCCTCGGTCTTCGAGCGCCTGGTCATCCCGGACGACTCGCACCTCGTCTCTACGGCGGAGAGCCGCCGGCGGGGCGAGCCGCCCCGGGACGTCGAGTACCGCATTCGCCGGCCCGACACCGGCGAACGCCGCTGGATCGCCCGCCGGGGCGAGATCGAGCGCGATGCCGCGGGGCGCCCGCTGCGGTTCTCCGGCGTCGCCCGGGACGTCACCGAGGCGCGCTCCGCCCGCGACGCCCTGGCCACCAGCGAGGCGCGCTACCGCGCCCTGTTCGAGGCCGTCGACGACGGTTTCTGCATCATCGAGTTCTTCGACGGGCCGCACGGCCCCTTGAGCGACTACGTCCACGTCGAGGCCAATGCCGGCTACGAGCGCCACACCGGCATCCCGGACATCGTCGGCCGCACCCTGCGCGACCTCGCGCCGGCGGAGGCCGAGGGCTGGCTCGAGCTCTACGGCGGCGTCCTGCGCACCGGGACCGCGATCCGGTTCGAGCGCGCCTTTCCCCTGGCCGGCCGTCACATCGAGGTCTCCGCCGCCCGGATCGAGCCGGCGAGCCGGCGCCAGGTCTCGGTGCTGTTCCGGGACATCTCGGCCCGCCGCCGGGCGGAGGACGCCCTGCGCGCCAGCGAGGCCCTGGCCCGGGAGAACATCGAGCGGGTGCAGCTCGCCCTGGCCGCCGGGGCGATCATCGGCACCTGGCTCTGGGACCTGCCCACCGACCGCTTCAGCGTCGACGAGGCCTTCGCCCGCAGCTTCGGCCTCGATCCCGCCGCCGGGCGCGAGGGCCTGAGCCTCGCCCAGGTGGTGGAGACCGTGCACCCGGACGACCGCGCCGGCCTCGCCGAGGCCATCCAGGCCGCCATCGCCCGGGGCGGCGCCTACGCGCACCAGTACCGCACCCGGCGGGTGGACGGCCGCTACTACTGGCTCGAGGCGAACGGCCGCGTCGACCACGGCCCCGACGGCACCCCGCTGCGCTTTCCCGGCGTGCTCATCGACGTGGAGGAGCGCCGGGCCGGCGAGGCCGAGCGGGCGCGGGTCACCGAGCAGCTGCGCAGCCTCAACGAGACCCTGGAGCAGCGGGTCGCCGAGCGCACGGCCGAGCTGATGCGGGCCGAGGAGGCCCTGCGCCAATCGCAGAAGATGGAGGCGGTGGGCCAGCTCACGGGCGGCCTCGCCCACGACTTCAACAACATGCTGGCGGGCATCGTCGGGTCCCTCGAGCTGATGCAGACCCGCATGCTGCAGGGCCGGGTCGGCGACCTGGAGCGCTACATCGGCGCCGCGCAGGGGGCGGCGCGCCGGGCCGCCGCCCTGACGCACCGCCTCCTCGCCTTCTCGCGCCGCCAGACCCTGGCCCCGAAGCCCACCGACGTGAACCGCCTCGTCGAGGGCATGGCGGAGCTGGTGCGCCGCACGGTCGGACCGGCGGTGTCGGTCGAGGTGGTGGGCGCGGCCGGCCTGTGGCCGACCCTCGTGGACCCGAGCCAGCTCGAGAACGCCCTCCTGAACCTCTGCATCAACGCCCGTGACGCCATGCCGGACGGCGGCCGCATCGTGGTCGAGACTGGCAACCGCTGGCTCGATGCCCGCGCGGCGCGCGAGCGCGACCTGGAGCCGGGCCAGTACGTCGCCCTCTGCGTCTCGGACAACGGGACCGGCATGACGCCCGACGTCGCCGCCAAGGCCTTCGATCCGTTCTTCACCACGAAGCCCCTCGGCGAGGGCACCGGCCTCGGCCTGTCGATGATCTACGGCTTCGCCAAGCAGTCGGGCGGCCAGGTGCGGATCTACTCCGAGCCCGGCGCGGGCACGATGGTGTGCATCTACCTGCCGCGCCATCTCGGCGCGGCGGAGGGGGTGGAGACGGTGCCGGACCTGTCGGAGGCGGCCCGGGCCAAGGTCGGCGAGACGGTGCTGGTGGTGGACGACGAGCCCACGGTGCGGATGCTGGTGACCGAGGTGCTGGAGGATCTCGGCTACGCCGCCATCGAGGCGGCCGACGGCGCCTCGGGCCTCAAGGTGCTGCAATCCGATGTGCGCATCGACCTCCTCGTCACCGATGTCGGCCTGCCCGGCGGCATGAACGGCCGCCAGATGGCGGAGGCGGCCCTGGTGTCCCGGCCCGGCCTGAAGGTTCTGTTCATCACCGGCTACGCCGAGAACGCCGCCCTCAACCACGGCCACCTCGCCCCCGGCATGCAGGTGCTGGTCAAGCCCTTCGCGCTCGAAGCCCTCGCCACCCGCATCCGCGGCCTGATCGAGGGCACCGCGTGATGACCCTCGCCGGTTGATTCCTCGGGCGCTTCGCACGCGCGGGTCCCCTCCGGGAGGGAGAGGGACAGGGTGAAGTGCGGCACCGCGTCGGATGGGCCACGCCCCTCACCCCGACCCCTTCCCACACCGGAGAGCGACGGCCCGCCGAGATCGCTGCCGCGGGCCCCGTCCGGGTCCAACGCCTGTTCGGCCGTCTCCCGAACTCGCGGCGCGTGGCAACCGGCTGTAACTGCCCGGACGGCAACGATCCGGCCGCCGTCGCCCGCGTTGCCGGTGTCATCGCAGGCGGCTGAGTGAGTCCCCCCACCAAAACGGGAATCGCCGGTTCATCCCCGTCCTTTCGCACCGAGCGCGATTCCGACCAGGATGGTGAGCGCCGCGACGACGAGCCGCGGATCCAGCCCTTCGGCCAGGATGACAGCCGACAGACCGATCGCCACGACAGGCGTCGCAAGAACACCGAGAGGTGCGGTGGTCGCCGGCACGCGCCGGTTCACGACCGTCATGGCCCAGAACCCGAGCGCTGTTCCGATGACGCCGTTGTAGGTGAGCGCCAGCAGCGCGGGCGTCCCGATCCGCGTCGGCGGTGCACCCTCGACCGTGAGCGCCAGGATCACAAGGACGATGGTCGCGAGCAGGCATTGCCAGGGCATGAGCTGGAGCGGCGTCGCCTCCCAGCGATGGGCCCGGGTGTAGACGATGCTGACCGACCAGCAGAGCGCGGCCACGATCACCAAGCCGTTCCCGAAAAGGACCGCCGCGTCCCCCCACGCGAAGCTGCCCGGCTCGAAGAGCACCAGCAGGCCGGCGATGCCGACCGCGATGCCGGCGACTTGCCGCGCGGACACGCGCTCGCCGAGGAAGAAGAAGGCGGCGGGCGCGACCCAGAGCGGGGTGGTGTAGCCCAGCACGATGGCGCGGCTCGCCGGAACGAAGACGAGCCCCGCCGTCATGAGGCTCGCGAAGGCGACCATGTGAAAGAGCGCGATCACGAGGATGACCGGCAGGTCGGCCCGGGACGGCAAGACAAGCTGTCGGGCCGCAAACAGGGATGGGAACAGGACGAGAGCGGCCAGCGCAGTGCGGATGGCGACTGCCCAGAGCGGCGTGACCTCCCGTACAGCCAGCTTCATGACGACCCAGTTGAGGCTCCAGGCCAGGACCACGAAGGCGAAGAGGCCGATGGTGGAGACGGCAGAGGCCGAATCCCGCTTTTGGGCGGGGAGAGCGGCAGTGGGTGCGGGCATCGCGGCGGCCTCATGTAGACAGGTCTGTCTACACTGTCTCACATAGGACGGCCTATCTACATGGTCGGGATGACATCAGACCCAGGCACCGCGGCATTCACTCCCATCCCGGCCCGGGATCGCATCCTCCGGACGGCACAGGATCTGTTCTACAGACAAGGCATCCGCGCCACCGGCATCGACCGGATCATCGCGGAGGCGGGGGTGACGAAGGTGACCTTCTATCGGCACTTCCCCTCCAAGGACGTCTTGATCCGGGCTTATCTGGAGCGGCGGCACGTAACCTGGATGGCTTGGTTCCGCGCGGCGCTGTCGTCCGCCCGCGCCGCCCAGCCGGAGGCAGAGCGCAGGGAGGCACCGCTGGTGCCCGTGCTCGACGCCGCGCGAGCGTGGTTCGGCCTCGCCGACTTCCGGGGGTGCGCCTTCGCCAACACGGTCGCGGAGGCGGGGGAGGCCGCCTTGCCACTCGCCGGCATCGCGGCGCAGCACAAGCACGAGGTGCGGGATGCGATTGCGGCGCTGTTGCCCCCGACCGCGAGGGGTCGCGCCGAGATCGCCTGGGCCGCCACTCTGGCCCTGGACGGAGCGGCTGTGAACGCGCAGTTCGGCGAAGCTTCCACGGCTGCGGCACTGGATGGCCTCCGCAGCCTTCTCGATGCCCTCGGCTCGCGCCCGTCCCTTCCATGAGGGTCCGCTTTCCGCCCCGCGCCGGACTGGCCGAAAGCCCATGAACGACCGCGTCCGGGAAGCGCCGGCGGCTGTCTCTGCGGCTTCCCCAGGTCGCAACCTGCCCCCGATGGTCCAGCGGAGGCGGGCGCTCCCGGAATCCGCCGACCCTTCGCCGACCTTCCGCTGCGCCGCGCGCTTCAGGCAAATCCCGTCAGGTGGCGCGGGCTGCGTGGTCCGCTCTGCCGGCGGATCGCGGACTGGGCGATCACGGGTGACGCGCCGGTGCTCGGCATCCGGCTGCGGCGGGTGACCGTGTGAACGGCCGTTGAGGAGGGGGTGCGGACCTGATGCGTCGCGTTCAAAGCTCGCGTCGGCGCGTGCCGGCCCTGTCGCCTTCGATAAACCGGCGGATGACGTCCTTCTCCCGATCCGTCTCGCCTGTGGAAACGCGCCCGAAAAGACGATCGAGCCAGATGGACGTGAAGAAGACCAGGACCCAGCCTATCGAAAACAAGAGGAATTCGGTTCCTGCAGCGTAGATTTGCCCATAGCAAGCCCTGACGAGCATCTGAAATGCAAAGGCGATTGGATAAAACCAGAAAACCTTCCAGTTTGAGGGCATCGTATGACTCCAGGCGCCGTCATTGTCCGATGCGAAACTCAACGAAGGTTTATCAGGGAAGTGCCAAAGTGGACTTCCATCACAGGTTTTCGGCGGCCGTGTTCAAGCGGATCCGTTCCATCGAGCAACACCTATTGGAACATTGTGGCTGCCGTCTGCAATGGATGGCCTTTCCGCCGGTCTGCTTTCGGACGGCAAGTGCATCGAAGCGGACATCGTGGGGTTTCGAACGCACCGACCAAGCTGAGGCCGGGCCTGATTAGACCGAACCCCTCGCACGGAAGCCGAGGAGCCGGTGCAGGACGTCGCCCAGTTGCACCGCCGAATACGGTTTCTGCAGTAGCTCGAACCCGTACGTGCCCTCCTGCACCAGCACGTGGCTGTAGCCGGATGCCAGGACCACCGGCAGGTGCGGTATCCGCCGCTGCAGTGCCTTGGCGAGCTCTACGCCACCCATGCCTGGCATCACCACGTCGGTGAACACCAGGTCGAAGCCGGCGCCGTCGCCGCCCAATCGGTCCAACGCCTCCTCGGCGTTGGCCGCCCAGGTCGGACGATAACCCAGGTCCTCAAGGATCTGGGTCGCGAACTGACCGACCCCGATGTTGTCCTCGACAACGAGGATGCGCTGCCCCGTGCCATGAGGCGTCACGCCCCCGTCGGGCCCGCGGACACGGGCCGGGACCTCCTCTTGCTCGACTTCCGGCAGGTAGAGCGTAAAGGTTGTGCCTTCCCCTACCGTGCTGGCCACATCGATGTCGCCGCCCGATTGCTTTGCAAAGCCGAATACCTGCGACAGGCCGAGTCCGGTGCCCTTGCCGACCTCCTTGGTGGTGAAGAACGGCTCGAAGATCCGGCTGAGCAGGTCCGGGGGGATGCCTGAACCCGTGTCGACGAGGGAGACCGCGGCGAAGGCTTTGCGCGAGCCGGCATGGCCGCGGATGACGGGAAGGGTTGTCCGGCATCCGAGGCGCAGGGTGAGTGTTCCTACCGCGTCCATGGCATCGCGTGCGTTGACGGCCATGTTGATGAGTGCGGTCTCGAACTGACTTAAATCCGCCCGGACGAAGCATGGCGCGTGGGGCACCTCCGCGACCACGCGGACGCGTGCGCCCGTCACGGTATCGAGCATTTCCGCGATCCCACGCATCCTCTCGCCGACGTCGAACACCTCTGGCTTGAGGGCCTGCCGGCGTGCGAAGGCGAGCAACTGGCCGGTCAGCTTGGCCGCGCGCTCAACCGTATCAGAGACGGCGTTCAGGTAGCGATCCTTGCGCGCCTCTGGCAGGTCCGGTCGGCGAAGGAAGTCCACGGACGAGCGGATGATCGTCAGCAGGTTGTTGAAATCGTGCGCGACGCCGCCGGTGAGCTGGCCGACGGCTTCCAGCTTCTGGGATTGGCGGAGGGCCTCCTGGGCCTGCTCCAGCTCGGCCTGCCTTTCCCGGGCCTCGGTGATGTCACGTCCGGTCGCGTAGGTCAGCGTTCCGGCCGGGGCGGCGGTCCATGAGATCCAGCGCGTCGAGCCATCCTTGTGCCGGTAGCGGTTGACGATATGGGGCATCCCGCCCTCGGACGCCTCGGTATAGGCGTCGACCGTCTCGACGTGGTCCTCCGCCAGGACGAACTCGTTGACGTGGTGACCGACCAGTTCGTGCGGCTCGTAGCCGAGAAGGCGGGTCCATGCCGGGTTGACCCGCCGGAAGACGCCCGCGAAGTCGATGATGAGCATCAGGTCGGGCGCGGTGTCCCACATCAGGTCTCGCTCGTTCGTGCGCTCCTCGACGCGCCGCTCCAAGGTCGCGTTCAGGCTGCGCACCTCGCCGAGTGCCCGTTCCAGGCTCTCTTGGCTGTCCTTCAGCGCCGCGTCGGCCAGCACTCGCTGCGTGGTCTCGTTGGTGAAGATGAACAGGCCCGCGATCCTGCCGTCGGCGTCGAGCACCCGTGAATACGAGAAGGAGAACCACGTCTCCGCCGCCCCCCGGTCGGTATCGAGCGTCCACGGAAGGTCCTCGAAGCGGTGGCTGCGCCCGGCGAAGGCGTCTTCGATGATGGGCTTGGCCTGTTCCCAGGCATCCGCCCAGACTCTGTCGAAACGCTCGCCCGTGGCCCAGGCCACCCGGGGGCCAAGCAGGCGGGAATAGGTGTCGTTGAAGAAGAAGTGCAGGTCCGGCCCCCAGGCCAGGATCATGCTCTCGGGCGAGTTCAGGACCAGCGAGAGCGCGGTCTTGAAAGCTTGCGGCCACGTCTCGGGTAGCCCGAGAGGATGGGCAGACCAGTCGCGCTCGCGGATGAGGCGCGCGGCCTCGCCGCCCCCAGCCAGGAACGCTGTCGCGTCGCTCACCGTGTCATGCCCAGCGGACGCCGTACGAAGCGGCAATGGCTGCGCCCGGACGTCTTCTTGCTGGATCGGTGACACCTCTCATCGAGCGTGTCGAAGACCGTGCGGTCGTAATTTTCGCAGTCGCCGAAAGACGTGATCGCGCGCTTCGGCTTATCGGAGGACATTTCAGGGGCCATGCCCCCTTATGACACACGCGCCTTCAGTGGTCGCCGAGGGATTGCTCCTCCGCCGGGCTATGGTGCCTGCTTTTCGCTTCGAACCAAAGTCGCCCTCAGGGCGACGAACGGCTGCTTACAGGAAGCGCCGACAACGATGTGAACGACCGGCTTGGGTCGCAACCGGCCCCCCGATGACCAGGCGGAGGGGGCGCTCCCGGGATTCGCCGCCCTTCCGGTCGCCGCGCCTCAGGCAAATCCCGTCAGGTGGCGCAGGGCCGCCGCGTGCAGCTCCGGGTTGGCGGCGGCGATGACGCGGCCGTCGAAATCCGGGGTGAGCGGGCGACCGGCCCAGTCGGTCATCACGCCCCCGGCGCCCTCCACCACGGGGGCCAGGGCCATGACGTCGTAGACCTTGAGGCCGGCCTCGACCACGAGGTCGCAATGGCCCGAGGCGAGGAGGCCGTAGGCGTAGCAGTCGCCGCCGAAGCGGCGCAGGCCCACGGCGGCGCTCAGGGCCGCGAACGCCTCGGCGTCGGCCCCCCGGAACAGGTCGGGGGAGGTCGCGAACAGCCGGGCCTCGGCGAGGGCGCGCCGGCTGGTGCGGATCGGCTTGCCGCCGAACCAGGCGCTGCTGCCGTTGCCGTGCCAGCGCTCGGCCAGGGCCGGCATGTCGATCAGGCCGAGGAGCGGCCGCCCGCCCCGCACCAGGGCGATCAGGGTGCCGAAGAGCGGCATGCCGGTGATGAAGCTCTGGGTCCCGTCGATGGGGTCCACCACCCAGGTCAGGTCGTGGCTGAAGTCGCCGCCCTCCTCCTCGCCGAGGATGCCGTGCGCCGGGTAGGCCTGGCGGATCTCGGCCCGCAGGCGGGCCTCGATGCCGCGGTCGGCCTCGGTGACGGGGCTCGCATCGGCCTTGGCCTCCACGGCGAGCGGCGTGCGGAAGTGGCGGCGCGCCAGGGGGCGCACGCTGTTGGCGAGGTGGTGGGCGAAGGCCATCAGCCCGTCGGGCGTGGCGTCGAAGCCCGCCGGTGGGGCGAGGGTCGGGAACATGGGATCGGCCTTGGGCGACGGGGAACGCGGGAACGGGAGGGCGGCGGTCACAGCGAGTGCAGCCAGCGCGGCCAGTCGGGATGGTGGAACAGGGTCCGGGCCCGCGCGAGCTTCCAGGTCCCGTACTTGTAATAGTCGAAGTCGAGGGTCGAGACGCGCTCCTGGATCATCGCCCAGGTCGCCCATTTGAGGTCGCCCAGCGCCTTCAGCACCGCGGTGCGGGCGTCGATCTGCGGGGTCCAGCGGCCCCAATAGGCCTCGATCATCTCGCGCTCGACCGCGGCCGGGAACGCCATCTCGTCGAACCACAGGGCGAGCTCGTAGGCGCGCTCGTTGTTCGAGGCGTACTCGAAGTCGACGAGGCGGACCTGGTCCTGCCCGTCGAGCATGAAGTTGCCGGCCAGGGTGTCGTTCATGCAGGGCACGAGGTCGAGGCCCGAGGCCAGGAGCGCGGCCTTGGCCTGGCCGTAGCGCCGCATCAGGAAGGCCGCATCCTGCGGCACCCGGCCGCCGACGGCCTCCACCTGCCCGACATGCTCCTCGATCATGTCGAAGATCGTCTTGGTCAGGGTCAGGGCCGGCGCGTCGTTGAAGGCCCGCAGGGCCCGGACCGCGTTCTGGCGCACGACCGGGCGCAGGAAGTCGAGGTTCGAGGACGCCCGGAAGTCGTCCAGGAAGGCGAAGATCTCGACGCCGTCCTCCGGCAGGTAGTCGAGCACCGCCACCCCGAAGCCGCAGGCCTCGGCCCGCCGGCTGGCCTCGTGGGCGGCGTCCCGCGCGATGAACATCTCGGTGCCGCGCCCGGGCACCTTGAGGAAGACGTCGATCCCCTCCCCCGCCTGGACCCGCCAGTTGGTGTTGCTGATGCCGCCCGAGACGGCGCGGTAGCGCAGGGGCGTGCCGGCCCAGGCCGGCACCCGGGCGAGGATCGCCTCCAGGGCCTGCTCGGGGGCGCCCCGCCCCTCGCCCATCCGTGTCCAGCTCATCGCGTCCTCCCCGCAGCCGTCCGGTCCGTCACAGCCGGCGCAGCCAGAGCTCGAAGTCCGGCGCCGCCATCGTGGTGCGCGCGTGCCGCAGCCGCCACTGGCCATACTTGAAGAACTCGAGGCCGGGCCGGCGCGAGGTCACCGCCCGGATGATCCCCCAGAGGCCCCACATCAGGTCGTCCACCGCGCCGTAGAGCCGGCAGCGGGCGAGCAGGGCGTCGGTGCAGCGCCCGGCATAGGTCTCGATGGCCTGCCGGCGCTCGGGCTCGAAGACATAGGCCTCGTTGAGGAGCGCGCCGATCTCGAACCAGGGGTCGAAATCGCCCGCGAGGTCGAAATCCACGAGGCGGACGCCGTCGGGCGCGAGGCCGCCCCCGTCGAAGCGCAGCATGAGGTTCGAGGCGGTGCCGTCGTTGCGGCAGAACCGCCGGTCGAAGCCTGCCGCCGCGATCGCCGCGCGGATCAGCTCGGCCTCCGCCAGGAGCACCGCGAAATCGTCGGGCACCGGGGCGGCGCAGGCCCGGGCCTCCGCCGCGAGGGCGGCGATCCGCCCGAACGGGCAGAAGCTCTGGCCGAGGGGCTCCGCCCCGTGCAGCCGCCGCAGGGCGCCGAGGACCTGTGCCATCGTGTTCGCCTCCTGCAGGTCGCCGACCCGGGCGTAGCGCCAGGGCTCGGGCAGGTCGGCCAGCACGACCACGTCCTCGCCCTGGGCCAGCAGGGCCGGGCCGAGGCCGAGGGCCCCGGCCCGGCGCGTCGCCTCCGCCATGGCGGGGCAGATGTCGGCGGCCATGTCGGCGTGGCGCCGCTTGACGAAGACGGGATCGGCGCCGTCGCGCCGGACCCGGGCGCAGTCCGAGGCCACCGCCCGGTGGGTCGGGGAGGCGACCGGCGCCGCCGCCAGGGCGATCTGCGCCGCCCCGGCCTCCCAACCCGGGAGGCGCGCGAGGGCGTCGGCGATGCGCGTCGCGAAGTTCGGTTCGGGGGCCATCATCCTGTCGGCTCCGGTTGCGCGGCCCGCACCGGGTCGCCGCCCCGGCGGCACAGGCGCCTGGCCGCCTCCCGCATCAGGGCGAGGCCCGCCGCGAGGTCGGCCGGGTCGGTGGCCTCGGCCTCGTTGTGGGCGATGCCGTCGATGCTTGGCACGAAGACGAGTCCCGTCGGGCAGATCCCGAGGAAGCTCAGGGCGTCGTGCCCCGCCACCGTGTCCATCCGCAAGGATTCGAGGCCCTGCGCCGCGGCGCAGGCGGCGATGAGATCGCAGACCGCCTCGGGCATCGCCCGGATCGGGCGCTCGCCCCGGCTCGTGATCGTCAGCCCGGTGCCGGCCCGGTCGGCGGCCCCGGCGAGGAGGCGGTCGGCCCGGCGCCCGGCCTCGGCCAGGATGGCGTCGTCGGCGGACCGGAGCTCCACCGAGATCGCGACGTGTGCGGCGACCACGTTGGCGGAATTCGGCGCGACCTCGACACGACCCACCGCGGTATACAGCAGGCCGGGCCACGCATCGGCCAGCGCCCGGATGTCCGCGATGGCATAGGCGGCGGCGAGCAGCGCGTCGCGCCGGCGCTCCATCCGCCCGGGCCCCGTATGGGCCTGGACGCCGGTGAAGGCCGCCTCGATCTTGGTCGCCCCCCAGTTGCGGGTGACGATGCCGATGGTCCGTCCGGCCTCCTCCAGCGCGGTGCCCTGCTCCACGTGGATCTCGAGGTAGCAGGCCGGCTGCGGCGGCGGTGCGTCGCCGCCCGCCTGGCCGATCGCCGCCAGCGCCGCCCCCAGGCGGATGCCGTCGTCGTCGCGGCAGGCCAGCGCCTCCGCCACCGTGTGTCGGCCGACATAGGTACCGCTGCCGAGGAGGCTCGGCCGGAAGCGGGCGCCCTCCTCGTTGGTCCAGTTCACGGCGCAGAAATCGGCGTTGAAGCGCCCTCCGGCCCGCCGGGCCGCCATCAGGCCGGCACCCACCCGTAGGGCGGCGGCGACGCCGTAGGTACCGTCGAGGCGGCCGGCGCGGCTCTGGCTGTCGAGGTGCGAGCCCATCATGACGAGGGGCGCATCTTCCTGATCCGTCAGCGAAAACAGGCCGAACTGGTTGCCCGTCGCGTCGACCCGCAGGGTGCCGCCGGCCGCCCGGACCATCTCCGCGAACACGGCGCGGGCGGCGCCGTCCGCGGGGCTTGCGCAGAGGCGGGTCACGCCGCCCCCGGGGGTGGCGCCGCAGGCGGAGAACCGGTCGAGCAGGTCCGCGAGGGCCCGCGCCTCGCCGGCCTCAGGTATGGATGGTCTCGATCTCATGCCGGGCGAACGCGTCCTGGAACGCCTCCGGCGGCGGCTTGTCGGTGACGATGCTGAGCTTCTCGCCGAGACCGAAGGTGCAGAGATTGGCCTGCCGGCCGAACTTGCGGGAATCGGCGAGCAGGACGGCCCTGCGCGACTGACCCTTCAGCGTCCGGCGCAGCACCGATTCGTGCTCCTCGTAATCCATCCAGCCGTGCTCGAGATCGCAGGCGGCGATCCCCATGAAGGCGATGTCGAAGAAGTAGCGCCGGGCGTAGGCCACGGTCTCGTAGCCCACCAGCGCGTTGTCGTTGCTCCGCAGGGTGCCGGGCGTCAGGTTGACCCGGGCCGGGCCGCTGCCGAGATGCAGGGCCACGTCCACCGAGTTGGTCGTGATGGTGAGGTTGCGCCCGGTGAGCCGCCGGGCGAGGGCAAGCGTGGTGGTGCCCGTGTCGATGAAGACCGACATCCCGTCCAGCACCAGGGTCTCGGCCAGAACCGCCACGCGCCCCTTCTCGCGGGTGTTGAGCTTGCCGCGCTCCTGCAGGGGGCGCTCCTGATCGAGGCGCGGCGGCACCGCGCCGCCGTGGATGCGCCGGAGCAGGCCGCGTTCCTCCAGCATCTTCAGATCGCGGCGGATGGTTTCTTCGGACACCTTCAGGAAGAGGGCCACATCCGCGACGCCGACCCGGCCCGTCCCATGGAGGCGGGACAGGATTTCCTGGTGGCGATGATCCGTCAGCATGCTCGATGGCCGTCCTACCGTTCACCCGATGATAACGGTGATCCGTGGCCGCGGTCGCGCGGGAATGCGGACGCGGCATCCGGTATCCCATGCTCGTTCGCGTTGTCCTGCAACTGGAATGATGCATCGAATCTCGCCTTGCGCCGTCGGCGCGTGTGACCGGTCGGTCAAAAACCACAGACACAGGTCGTTTCCCGAAATCCTACGGCATCGCCGGATGCAATCGAACCCCCACCCCGGCATGGTCCGCACGTCGCCCGACGCGTATGTCTGCCGGAATTCCCAAGGAAAACGTTCCGCGTTTTGATTACGCCGCGACTGGCGAGGTGGGTCAATCGGGAAATCTGTGTTTTGTGGTTTCTGTGGCTTTACTGCTCATTGCCAGGGCCGTTTGCCGATCCCTTGGGCAGTCCTGCCCGCGGGATACCCGCGTCCGAGCCTCAGCCGACCAGGTCGGGAGCGCGGCGGTGACGCGTCGCCTGTTCGTAGTCGTAGGCGAAGCCGAGGAGGTCGGCCTCGCTCCACATTCGGCCGACGAAGATCAGGTTGAACGGCGACCCCGAGGCGTAGAATCCGGCCGGGACCGTCACGCCGGGCAATCCGGCGATGTTGATCTCGCACACCGTGGTCTCGTTGATCGCCTCGTCGCCGTGAAGGGGCGGAAGTTCGTTCCGCATCTGCGGGAAGACGAGGCCGTCGAGGCCGCGCGCGTCCATCACCGCGTCGAAGATCGCCAGGTAGGCCTCCCGCAGGGTGAGGAAGGCGGAGAGATCCGGTGGCACGGTCGGGTTGGCGAGGATCGGCGCGAAGGCCGGGATGCTGTGCAGGTAACGCAGCACGCCAATGGGGCCGAAGGCGTCCTCGGCCTCGGTGGCCGCGGCGAAGGCCTCGACGCTGCGGATGGCGGCGCTCGGGCCGAGGCGCTGCAGATAGAGGTGCAGGTCGTAGGGGACCGATTCCATGCCGCGGGCATCGAAGTGATTCAGGCCCGGCGTGGGGCGGCCCAACGCCGCGAAGTCGGTCCCGGCGAAGGGATCGGCCACCAGCGTGGCGCCGCGGGCGGCGATCTCGTCCTGTGCGCGGGCATAGAGCGTGCCCGCCTCCGGGGAGAGCGGCAGGTCGCGCCAGCCCGGGCCGAACAGGCCGAGGCGCTTGCCCTTCAGCGCTCCGGTGTCGAGGTGGGCGGTGTAGCCGCCCCGCGGGCGCTTGCCGATGCCCGCCACGGTCTTCGGATCCGCGGGGGTGTAGCCCGCCAGCACGTCGAGGGTCAGCGCGGCGTCGCGCATGCAGCGGGCGATGGGACCGACCACGTCGCGGGTGCTGCCGGCGAGCGGCACCACGCCGGCATTGGGCACCAGGGCGAAGGTCGGCTTGATGCCGACCAGCCCCTGCGCCGAGGCGGGATTCTGGATCGAGCCGCCCGTCTCCTCGGCGAGGCCCAGTACCGCGAAGCTGGCACCGACGGCTGTCGCCGTCCCGGCGCTGCTGCCGCCGGGCAGGCTCTCGGGCGCGGCCGCGTTCAGGGTCGGGCCGGCCCAGCTGTCGTTGGCGTGGCTGCCGGTGGCGCTCAGCACCGGCACGTTGGTCTTGCCGAGCATGACGCAGCCAGCGGCCCGCATCCGCGCCACCACGGGCGAGTCGGTCTCCGGGATGAGGTCGACGCCGCCGGTCCGGGCGCTCAGGAAGTGCCAGCCGGCGGTGGTCGGCAGCCCGGCCATGTCCATCGGGTCCTTGATCACCACGGGCACGCCGGCCAGCGGCCCCAGGGCCTCGCCGGCCGCGCGCCGGACATCGATGGCGCGGGCATCGGCCAGGGCGTCCGGGTTCATGACGATGAGGGCGTTGTAGTGCGGGTTGTGCGCCGCGATGCGATCGAGGAAGGCCTGCGTCAGCGCCTCGGAGGTCACACCGCTGGCAAAGGCGTCGGCCGCATCGGCCAGGGTCATCTCGACCACGTCGAAGGGGCTGCGTGTCGTGGCATCCATGCCGGACGTCTCCTGACTAGAAAAAACGGGGGTGTGGCCCTCAGGCCATGCCGACGAACTCGTCGATCATCGCCCGGTCGCGGGCGACATCGGGCGGGACCTCGCGGGTGATGCGGCCCTTCTGCAGGATCAGCACGCGCTGCGAGAGCGACGCGATGAAGTTCAGGTTCTGCTCCACCAGCAGCACCGCGAGGCCCCGTTGCCGGCCGATCGCCCGGAGCGTCTCGATGATCTCCTCGATGATCGAGGGCTGGATGCCCTCGGTGGGCTCGTCGAGGAGGATGATGCGGGGGGCCCCGCAGAGGCAGCGGGCCAGGGCCAGCAGCTGCTGTTCGCCCCCCGAGAGGGCACCGCCCGGCCGGTCGAGATAGGCCTTCAGGCGCGGGAACAAGGTGAGGATATCGGCGATCACCGCCTCCTCCCTGTCGCGCGACAGAAGGCAGCCCATCCGCAGGTTCTCGTGGACGCTGAGCGCCGGAAAGATCTCGCGCCCCTGCGGCACGTAGCCGATGCCGGCCCGGGCCCGGGCGGTCGGGGAGAGCCGGGTGATGTCGCGCCCGTCGAAGGTGATCGATCCGGCCGTGGCGGGCAGGTTGCCGGTGAGCGTCCGCAGCAGGGTCGACTTGCCCATGCCGTTATGGCCGAGGATGCCGACGAACGCGCCCTCATTCACCTGCAGCGACACGCCGCCGAGGATCGGGATGCGGCCGTAGCCGGAATGCAGGTCGTCGACGGCGAGGAGGGGAGCGGTCATGCGGCCTGCTTGCCCAGATAGACGTCGCGGACGCGGGCGTTGGACAGTACCGTGTCGACATCGCCCTCGATCAGGATGCGGCCCTGGTTGAACACGGTCACGGTCTTGGCGATCATCCGGATGAACGGCATGTCGTGCTCCACCACGATGACCGCATGGGTGCGGTTGATCTCGCGGATGAGGGCGGCGGTGCGCTCGACCTCCTCCTTCGTCATCCCGGCGGCGGGCTCGTCGAGGAGGATCAGCTCCGGCTCCTGGGCCAGGACCGTGGCGATCTCGACCCATTGACGCTGGCCGTGGGCGAGCTGCCCGACGAGGCGGGTGGCGATCTCGGTGAGCTTGAGGCGGGTCAGCGTCTCCTCGACGATGGCGCGGGTGCGGGCGAGCGACTTCTTGCGGCCCGCCGCGACGAAGACGTTCTCGCGCACCGACAGGCCGTTGAAGACGTTGGGAACCTGCGTCTTGATGCCGACCCCGAGGCGGGCGATCTCGTGCGGGTGCGCGGCCGTGATGTCGGTGTCGCGGAAGTGGATGCGCCCGGCGCTCGCCGTGAGCTGGCCGGTGAGCATCTTGAAGAAGGTGCTCTTTCCCGCGCCGTTCGGACCGATGAGACAGCGCAGCTCCACCTCCCCGAGGACGAAGTCGACCGCGTTGACGGCGGTGACGCCGCCGAAGCGCATGGTGGCGCCCTTGGCTTCCAGCAGGGGGCGGAGGGGTTTCGCCGCGGGGGACACGCTCATCGACGGACCTCCCCGGCCAGGGCCGCGCCCGGGGCGGGCCCGAGGGGCTTGGCCCGCATCCGCCGGCCGATGAGCGCCGTGCCGAGGCGCAGGAAGAGGTTGCGGGCCACCGGCACCAGACCCTGCGGGATCAGCAGCACGAAGGTGACCAGGATCGCGCCGAGGCCGAGGTTGGAATCGATGAGGCTCTGGGCGCCGGCCTCGATGGTCAGCCACTGTATCAGTACCGCCCCGAGGATCGGGCCGAGCAGGGTGCCGAGTCCGCCGACGAGAACGAAGATGATCACCTGGGCCGACATGGTGAGGCCGAAGACCGTGGGGCTGATGAAACCGCCCCAATTCGCGAACAGGCAGCCACCGAGGCCGGCGATGCCGGCCGAGATCATGAAGGCCAGGAGCTTGTAAAGGCGCGGATCGTAGCCGATGAGCTGCGCCCGGGTCTCGTTCTCGCGGATCGCCACGACCACGCGGCCGAACCGGCTCGCCAGGATGGCGCGCAGGACCACGTAGACGAGGATGAGGCTCCCCATCGCGGCATACCAGATCCCCTCGGGGTCGAGCGGGTTGCCGGCGTCGCCCGGCAGGTTGAGGGCCGGGATGGCCGGGATGCCGTTGAAGCCGCCGAGTTCGGCCTCGCCGATCCGGTACTGGCTGCCCGAGGTGGTGTTCACGAGCTGGAACAGGATCACCGAGACCGTCAGGGTGATCACCCCGATATAGGCGTCCGAGATTCGGCCGTAGAACATGAAGTAGCCGAGCAATCCCGCGAACAGCATCGGCACCACGATGGCGAGCAGAACCGGCAGGGTCGAGTCACCGAGGTTCAGGACCGCGACGGCGTAGGCGTAGCCGCCGAGGCCCAGGAAGGCGGCCTGCCCGAACGACATCACGCCGCCATAGCCCCAGATGAAGCCCTGGCTGAGGGCGAACATCGCCATGGCCACGAAGCCCGTCATCTGCACGAGGCCGAAGGTGTCGAGGAGGTGGGGGGCTCCGAACAGCATGACGAGGCCCGAGGCGACCATGGCGAGGAAGCTCAGGGCCGCCGGACGGACCAGGGCTCGGAGCGGCGACGGGGGACGGGTCATAGGCTGCGCCTCAGGTAGCGGCCGGTGATGCCCTGGGGCAGCACGCGGATGAGCAGGACTGCGGCGACCAGAAGGGCCACGTCGCCGATGACGGGGGTGGTCTTGAACGAGACGAGCTCGTTGATGACCCCGAACAGGGTCGAGGCGAGACCCGTGCCGGTGAGGATCGCCGGGCCGCCGCCCAGCACCGTGATGAAGGCGCGCGAGATGTAGGCCGCCCCCATGGCCGGCGAGATGCCGGAGATCGGTGCGAGCACGCCGCCGGCGAGACCCGCCAGGCCGGCCCCGAGGGCGAAGGTCGCCATGTAGATCCGGTCCGGCGAAACCCCCAGGGAGGCCGCCATGCGCGGGTTCTGCATCGTCGCCCGCAGGATCAGCCCGAACCTCGTCAGGCGCAGGAGCAGGTAGAGGCCGGCCAGGGCCGCGCAGGCCACCGCCACGATGACCAGGCTGTAGAGGCTCGCGCCGTAGCGCCCGATCTCGAAGCTCCCGACCGGCGTGGACACGCCCCGGACCACGTTGCCGTAGATCGACGTGACGAGGCCGATCAGCCCGAGGCTGATCCCCCAGGTCGCCAGCATCGTGTCCATCATGCGCCCGTAGAGGAAGCGGATGACGGTGCGCTCGAGGACGAGGCCGATGAGGCCGACCACGAGGGGCGGCAGCACCAGCATGGCGACCCAGATGTTGAGGCCGGCATCGGAGGCGGCCACCGCCGTGTAGGCGCCGAGCATCATGAACTCGCCATGGGCGAGGTTGATGATCCGCATCATTCCGTAGATCACCCCGAGGCCGAGGGTGATCAGCGCAAGTGTCGCGATGCCCGCCAGGACGTTGAAGGCGAGGAGGCCGACGAGATCGGGCGCCATGCTCACCCTCAACCCTTCAGGTCGGGGGTGAACTGCTTGTTGGTCTTCGGATTCTTCAGGAGGTCGCAGGCGCCGGCCGTGTCGGCGGGGAACTGTTCCGGGAAGCTCGCGAGGATCTCCCACTTCTTGTCCTTGGGCCGGGCGAGGTAGGTGTTGCGGATGGTATGGTGGGTCGCCCCGTCCATGGTCACCTTGCCGGTCGGACCCTCGTAGGAGATGCCGGATTCCAGGGCGGCAATGACCTTGTCGCGGTCGAGGGAGCCGGCCTTCTTAACCCCCTCGGCCCAGAGCATGATGCCGTCGTAGGTGGCGGTGTCGAGTTCGCTGAGGTCGGTGACGTCGGCGCCGAACTTGGCCTGCATCCCCTTGACGAACGCGACGCTCCGGGCGTCGGGCAGGTCGTTGTACCAGCCGTAGCATGTGACGATGCCGGTGGTGGTCGAAGCATCCATGGTGGTGAGTTCGTCGCCGAGCCCGAAGACCGAGGAAGCCACGGGAATCCGGCCCTTCATCCCGGCGGCGTCCCACTGGCGGTAGAAGCCCGAATGGTTGGCGCCCACCAGGGCCGAGAGCACGAGGTCGGGCTGGGCCTGCTGGATTCGGCTGATCGCGGAGGAGAAATTCGTCACGTCGAGGGGGAAGAAGTCGGTACCGGCGACCGAGCCGCCGCCCTCCTTCATGAACTTCGTCATCCAGCTCGCGGTGATATGGCCGTAATTGTAGTCGGCCGCGATGATGTAGGCCTTCTTGCCCCAGGTCTTCAGCGCATAGTCGACGAGGTGATTCACGGTCTGGGCCGGCGTCGTGCCGGTGCAGAACACGTTGCGGTCGCAGACGCCGCCCTCGTATTGGGTGTTGTAGAAGTACAGGGTCTTGGAACGGCCGAAGATCGGCCGAATCGCCTCGCGCGAGGCCGATGTGATGCCACCCTGGATGACGTCGACCTTCTCCTTCAGCGCGAGTTGCTGGGCGTACTGCGTGTAGAGCTGCATGCTCGACTGGGTGTCGTAGGCGATGATCTTGATCGGCCGTCCGAGGAGGCCGCCGGCCTTGTTGATCAGTTCCACCGCGTATTCGGTGGTCTCGATCATCCGCTTGCCCTCGAGGCCGAGGGCGCCGCTGCCGTCGAGGAGGCTCCCGAGCTTGATCGGTTCCTCGGCGGCGAGGCCGTGGCGGGCCAGGAACGGCGTCGCGAGGGCGCCCGCCGCGGCGGCCGTGCCGAGCTTGAGCGCGCCGCGCCGGCTGATCGTCGGGTCTGTCATGCGTTCGTGCTCCTCAGGATTGCCGGCGGGAGGCCGTGTCCGCCGCCGGACGCTGTCAGGGCCTCGCGAAACCCAGCTTGGCAAAAGCAATGCCAACAAAACCCACAGATCGGTCATCGCCGTCGATCGAGGGCGCGATTGCCGTCCGCTTGGTCAGATCGGACAATTGAGCGCCACCCCCGGGGGCAGAAAGCCACAAATCGTGCAGCTCCAAACCGGGTCGCGCTGGCATCGACCACCCTGTCGCCCCCGGCCCGGCAAGAGCCGTACCGTTCGGTCCATCCCGACCGTTGCCCGTTCGGGAGCGCGGCGTGCGCAAACCAGCACTCGCGCGGGCCGGACGCGCGGCCTAGCTTGGCCCGTCCTCTCATCCAGACGCGAACCCGCCATGCCCGAATGCCTCGTCTTCCGCGTGCCGACCCGGCATCCCGCCGACGTCTCGGGGGTGATGGACCTCATCGCCGCCGGCGCCGTGACGGCGGACGAGATCGTGGCGATCTTCGGCAAGACCGAGGGCAACGGCTGCGTCAACGACTTCACCCGCCCGCTCGCCGTGATGGCGCTGGAGACCGCCCTCGCCGGCGCGATGGGCTGCACGCCCGCGGCGGTCGGCGCACGGGTCGCCCTGGTCATGTCGGGCGGCACCGAGGGCGGGCTCTCTCCCCACCTCCTCGTGCTGGCGCGCCGCGATGGTCCCGAGGCCGAAGGTGCGTCGGCGCTGGCGATCGGCACCGCCTTCACGGCCGATTTCCGGCCCGAGGCGATCGGCCGGATGGCACAGGTGCGGGCGACGGCCACGGCGGTCGGCGAAGCCATGGCCCAGGCCGGGCTCGACGATCCGGAAGACGTCCACCTCGTGCAGGTGAAGTGCCCGCTCCTCACCAGCGCCCGCATCCAGGAGGCCGCCGAACGCGGGCAGGGCGTGGCCACCCACGACACCTACGCCTCCATGGGTCTGTCGCGGGGCGCCTCCGCGCTGGGCATCGCCCTGGCCCTGGGCGAAGTCTCGGGCGAAGATCTCTCGGACGCGGCCATCGGCACGCGGCGCGACCTCTATTCCGGGCAGGCGAGTGCGTCCGCCGGCATCGAATTGATGCACAACGAGGTCATCGTCCTCGGCAATGCCCGTGGCTGGTCCGGCCCCCACGCCATCGCCCACCGCGTCATGCGCGACGGCATCGATTTCGGCGCGATCCAGGGTGTCCTGGCGGATCTCGGGTTTTCCTCGTCGGGTCAGCTGGCTCCCGGGATGTCGGAGCGCGTGGTCGCCCTGCTCGCCAAGGCTGAGCCCTCGCATGACGGGCTGATCCGGGGCCGGCGCCACATCATGAACGACGACAGCGACATCAACGCCACCCGGCACGCCCGCGCCCTCGTGGGCGGGGTCGCCGCCGCCGCGATCGGGCGCACCGATCTGTTCGTCTCGGGCGGTGCCGAGCATCAGGGACCGGACGGCGGCGGCCCGGTGGCGATCATCGCCCGTGTGAGGGACTGACGCCATGCCCGACTTCGACCTCGCCATCCGGGGCGGTACGCTGGTCACCGCCACCGACACGTTCGCCGCCGATCTCGGCATCCGCGGTGGTCGCATCGCGGCGATCGGCGAGCGGATCGCCGATGCGGCCCGCACGATCGACGCCTCCGGCCTCCTCGTCCTGCCCGGGGGCATCGACAGCCACGTCCACATCGCGCAGGCGTCCGGCCCCGGCATCGTCATGGCGGACGACTTCGCCTCGGCGACCCGCGCGGCGGCGGCCGGTGGCAACACCTGCGTGATGCCCTTCGCGCTCCAGCCTCGCGGCGCGTCGCTCCGCGTGGCGACCCATGCCTACCGGGCGCTGGCGGAGGGGCAGTGCCACATCGATGTCGCCATCCACCTCATCGTCTCGGACCCGACGCCGGCGGTGCTCGGGCAGGAGCTGCCGGCCCTGATCGCGGAGGGCTACACCTCGTTCAAGGTCTTCATGACCTACGACGACCTCGTCCTGAACGACCGCCAGATCCTCGACGTGTTCGACCTGGCGCGGCGGGAGGGCGCGCGCGTCATGGTCCATGCGGAAGGCTACGACGCGATCCGCTACATGACCGAGCGTCTGGAGAAGGCCGGCGAGACCCGCCCCTTCGGCCATGCCCTGTCCCGGCCGCAGGTGGTCGAGCGCGAGGCGGCGCACCGGGCCATCAGCCACGCCGAGCTCGTCGACCTGCCGATCGTCATCGTCCACGTCTCGGGCCAGCAGGCCATGGAGCAGATCGCCTGGGGCCGGGAGCGCGGCCTGAAGATCCACGCCGAGACCTGCCCGCAATACCTGACCCTGACCGCCGACCACATGAAAGGCCTCGGCTCCGACGACCCGATGGCCGGGGCGAAATACGTCTGCTCGCCACCGCCGCGGGAGGCCTCCAACCAGGCCGCGATCTGGCGCGGGATCCAGACCGGATTGTTCGACGTGGTCTCCTCCGATCATTGCCCCTTCCGCTACGACGATCCCGCCGGCAAGCTGAACCCAAAGGGCCGGACCTCCTTCCGCTGGGTGCCCAACGGCATCCCGGGCATCGAGACCCGTCTGCCCATCCTGTTCTCGGAAGGCGTCTCGGCGGGGCGCATCTCCCTCAATCGCTTCGTGGAACTCACCGCCACCAACCACGCCAAGCTCTATGGGCTCTACCCGCGCAAGGGCTCGATCGGGATCGGCTTCGACGCCGACCTGACGCTGTGGGACCCGAACCGCCGCGAGACGATCCGGCAGGCCAACCTCCACCACGGGGCGGACTACACCCCCTGGGAGGGGTTTTCCGTGATGGGCTGGCCGGTGATGACCCTCGCGCGGGGCGAGGTCGTCGCCGAGGATGGGCGGGTGACCGGGCCGCACGGGCGCGGACGGGTCCTCGACCGGACGCCGGGGCCGGGGACTGCCGTCTGATCCGGCCGGCCGCCCCCGGGCGGCGCGCGCCAGCCCGGTTGCGGTCGACCGGAGACGGTTTGGGTGGCGAAACGGGGATCGTCTGGCCCGTCCCTTGCTGGGGATCGGGCGGGGAGACAACGCATGGACGTCGAGCTGATCCGCCTGACCAAGCGCTACGGCCACACGACCGCCGTGGACGGCATCGATCTGAAGGTGCGCTCGGGCGCCTATTGCTGCCTGCTCGGCCCCTCGGGCTGCGGGAAGACCACCACCCTTCGGATGATCGGCGGCCACGAGACCGTGTCCGGCGGCGACGTGGTCATCGGCCCGCGCTCCATGGGAGATGCCACGCCGGCCGAGCGCGGCACGGCGATGATGTTCCAGAGCTACGCCCTGTTTCCCCACCTGAATTGCCGCGACAACGTCGCCTTCAGCCTGAAGATGCGCGGCATCGCGAAGGCCGAGCGCCGCGCCAAGGCGCTGGCGATGCTCGACCTCGTTCAGATGGCCCATCTGGCGGAGCGCTTGCCGGCGCAACTCTCCGGTGGTCAGCAGCAGCGCGTGGCGCTTGCCCGCGCGCTGGTCACCGGACCCAAGGTCCTGCTCCTCGACGAGCCGCTCTCGGCCCTCGATCCGTTCCTGAGGGTGCGGATGCGGACCGAGTTGAAGCGGCTCCAGGCCGAACTCGGCATCACCTTCATTCACGTCACCCACAGCCAGGAGGAGGCGATGGCGCTCTCCGACCTCGTGGTGGTGATGAATGGTGGACGCATCGAGCAGGCGGCCGCCCCCCGCACCGTGTTCGAACGCCCGGCCACCGCCTTCGTCGCCCGCTTCATCGGCGGCCACAACGTCATCCGCCTGGCCGACGCGAGCGAGGTGGCGGTGCGCGCCGACCGGATGCGCCTCGGCGCGCAAGCCGGCCCGGACGCGGTGCCGGCCCGCGTCGTCTCGGTGGAGTACCAGGGCACCAGCGTGCATGTGGGCTTCGCGGCCGACGGCCTCGGCGGAGGACCCGCCACCGCGCTGACGGCGGTGATCGACGACGCGGCCTATGCGGGCCCCCCCCTCGCCCTCGGCCAGACCGTGCCGCTGGGCTGGGACGCCGACGCCGCCCATCGCCTGAGCGCCTGACCCGACCGCGTTTCCTCAGAGGAGCCTGCATGACGACCACGATCAAGCTGAGCCGCCGCACCCTGCTCCAAGGCGCGGGTGCCACCGGACTGGCCCTCGGCGCCGGTCCGATCACCGGCTTTCCCAACGTGATCGCGGCCGAACCCGTGACCCTGCGCTACCTCGGCACCGCCGTGAACCAGTCCGGCGACATCGCCCGCAAGGTGAAGGAGGATCTCGGGATCACCATCGAGTACATCCCCGTCGTCACCGACGAGGTGACCAAGCGCGTGGTGACGCAGCCGAATTCCTTCGACCTCCTCGACACCGAGTTCTTCAGTCTGAAGAAGCTTATCCCCTCGGGCAACATCCAGGGCATGGACGCCCGCCGGATCAAGCAGGCCGACAACATCACCCCGGTCTTCACCAAGGGCCAGGTCGGGGGCAAGACGATCGGCGACCAGGGCACGGCGCCCAAGAAGGTCTTCTATCTCGAGGGGCAAAACGCGAAGACCTTCGCGGGTTCGCCCACCGAGTGGATCACCCTGATCCCGACCACCTACAACGCCGACACCCTCGGCATCCGCCCGGACCTGATCAAGCGCCCGATCGCGAGCTGGAAGGAACTCCTGAACCCCGAGTTCAAGGGCAAGGCCTCGATCCTCAACATCCCCTCCATCGGCATCATGGATGCCGCCATGGTGATCGAGGCCACGGGCGACTACACCTATCCCGACAAGGGCAACATGACGAAGGCCGAGATCGATCGCACCATCAAGCTGCTGATCGAGGCCAAGCGCGCCGGTCAGTTCCGCGCCTTCTGGCAGGACTTCAACGAATCCGTGAACCTGATGGCATCGGGCGAGACCGTGATCCAGTCGATGTGGTCGCCCGCCGTCACCAAGGTCCGCAGCCAGGGCGTGGCCTGCACCTACCAGCCCCTCAAGGAGGGCTACCGGGCCTGGGCCACCGGCTTCGGCGTGCCCAAGACCCTGACGGGCCGCAAGCTGGATGCGGCCTACGACTTCATCAACTGGTTCCTCTCCGGCTGGGCCGGCGCCTACCTCAACCGACAGGGCTACTACTCGGCCGTGCTGGAGACGGCCAAGGCGCACATGGAGCCCTACGAGTGGGCGTACTGGATGGAGGGCAAGCCCGCCGAGAAGGACATCAAGGGACCGGACGGCAGCGTGCTGGAGAAGGCCGGCGCCACCCGCGACGGCGGCTCCTTCGAGACCCGCATGGGCAGCGTCGCCTGCTGGAACGCCGTGATGGACGAGAACACCTACATGGTCCGCAAGTGGAACGAGTTCATCGCCGCGTAAGCGGGGCGACGATGCGAACGCCCTCCCCCGCAGAGGGGGGGAGGGTTTCGCCTGTCACGAGGGTTGCGCCATGACCGACATCGCCCTTCCCGCCGCCGTGACAGAGGCGCCGCCCGCCAAGGCCCCCGCCGCCAGCCTCACGACGAGGACCCGCCGCCGGCAGGCGCTGGCCTACCTCCAGGCCGCGCCGATGGCGCTCGTCTTCCTGGTGTTCTTCGTGGTGCCCCTGGGCCTGACCCTGATCGTCAGCTTCTGGGAGTACAACGAGTACGAGATCATTCCCGCCTTCACGGTGCAGAATTACATCGACGTGTTCGAGGGCTGCGTCAACACGGCGGATGCCTGCACCACCGTGCGGACCTACCTCTCGACCCTGAAATTCTGCGCGCTGACCTGGGCCTTCACCCTGGGGATCGGCTTCACGGTGGCCTACTTCGTCGCCTTCCATGTCCGGTCGCGCACCCTGCAGATGGCCTTGTTCCTCGTCTGCACCATCCCGTTCTGGACCTCGAACGTGATCCGGATGATCTCCTGGATCCCGCTGCTGGGCCGCAACGGCCTCGTCAACGACACCCTGATGGGGATGGGGCTGATCAGGACGCCCATCGAGGGCCTGCTCTATTCCGACTTCTCGGTGGTGCTCGCCTTCGTGCACCTCAACACGGTCTTCATGATCGTGCCGATCTTCAACAGCATGGCGCGCATCGACCGGTCGCTGATCGAGGCGGCCTATGATTCCGGCGCCACCGGCTGGCAGACCCTCTGGAACGTGGTGGTGCCCCTGGCCAAGCCCGGCATCGCCATCGGGTCGATCTTCGTGGTGACCCTGGTGATGGGCGACTTCGTCACCGTCGGCGTCATGGGCGGCCAGCAGATCGCCTCGGTCGGCAAGGTCATCCAGGTCCAGATGTCGGCCCTGCAGCTGCCGGCGGCCGCGGCCAACGCGGTGGTCCTGCTGGGCGTCGTGATGCTGATGATCGTGGCCATGACCCGGCTCATTGACTTGCGGAAGGAACTCTAGACGTGAGCGACCGCCCCCGCTCCCCGGCCTTCTACGCCCTGGCGGCGTTCTTCGCCCTCTTCGTGGCCTTCCTGTACGGGCCGACGCTGACCATCCTCGTCCTCAGCTTCCAGGGGCCGCAGGGGGGCCTCACCTTCCCGATGAACGGGGTCTCGACGCACTGGTTCGGCAAGCTCTGGGCCGGGCTCGGGATCGTCGACATCTGGGGCGCCCTCTGGCGCTCCCTGCGACTTGGCCTCGTGGTGATGGGGCTCACCGTCGTCATCGCGTTCTTCGCCGGCCTCGCCTTCCGCAAGCGCTTTCGCGGCGAGGGCGCGCTGTTCACCCTTGCGGTCGCGAGCCTGATCGTCCCCTCGATCGTGGTCTCGCTCGGCATCGGGTTGGAATTCCGGCTTCTCGACGAGGCGGTGAAATGGGCCGCCGCCGAGACCGGATGGGGCTGGCTGCAGGAGCACGGTACCCTGATGGGGCTCTACACCTCGGCGCTGGGCGCCCACCTCACCTGGACTCTGCCCTTCGGCCTCCTGATCATGTTCGCGGTCTTCAACCGGTTCGACCCGGCCTACGAGGAGGCCGCCCGCGACCTCGGCGCCACCGGGTCTCAGACCCTGCGTCACGTGGTGGTGCCGATCCTCGGCCCCTCGCTGGTCGGCGTCGCGTTGTTCGGCTTCACCCTGTCCTTCGACGAGCTCGCCCGCACCAGCCAGGCCATCGGCGGCCGCAACACCCTGCCACTGGAACTGCAGGGCCTGACCACCACCGTCACCACGCCGGAGATCTACGCGCTGGGCACCCTCACCACCGGCCTGTCGCTCGCGGTGATCGGACTGGCGTTGGGGACCAGCCTGTACCTGCAGCGGCGCAAGGCGAAGGCGGGCTTGCGGCTGGGGTGACGTCAGTCCGGGAGCTTCGTCAGACCGGCAATTTCGGACAACCTTCGAATCTCGCACACCTGGGTCATTCGAAAGAAACACCTCCAGGTTATCATCTGTCGTCGATGAAGCCTGGAGTTTTACCAACCGATGAGGCGTGCCTATCTGATCGTCGCGGCGACGGTCGCTGTTCTCACTTGCCTGTCTTGGGTCGCGAGCGTTCGATTCAGTGAGGCGAGCTTCCTCCCGATGCAGTGGGGGATCGACGGTCGCCCGACATGGTACGCCCCGAAGTGGATGGCGCTCAGCTTCGGTCCCATGATCGGATGCTTCGTGATGGCATCGATCCTGATCCCACGCCGATACGATCACGACGGTGCACGGGCCGTCAGAGACCTTCTCCCCGCGATCGTCATCGTGACGGGCGGCCAAGCCTTCTATCTCTTCGTGCTTTTGACTCGTGCGGCGGCCTAGCCGAGCCGACGTCAAAGCGGCCCCCGAAGGTCGGAGCCGACGCGCGACGCTACACAGCCGCTTCCAGCACCTGCGCCTTGTCCTCCGTGAACGCTGCGTGCGCCGCTTCCGTACGCCAACAGGCGGCGCGGTGGTCCGGCTTCACGTTGACGTAAGATGGCACCTCGACCCGGCAGCGCGCCTCGGCGAGGAAGCAGCGCGGGGCGAAGGGGCAGCCCGGCGGCCGGTTGGCCAGGTCGGGCGGGCTGCCGGGGATCGTCTTCAGGCGCGTGCCCTTGGCGAGCGCCCCATCGGCGCGGCTGCGCAGGAGGCCGATCGTGTAGGGGTGGTGGGGGGCGAGCACCACATCCCGGGCGGAGCCCTCCTCGACGATGCGGCCGGCATACATCACCGCGATCCGGTCCGCGACTTCCACGGCGGCGCCGAGGTCGTGGGTGACGAAGATCGTCGAGAGGCCGAGCGCCGCCTGCAATTCGCGCAGGAGCAGCAGGATCTGGATCTGAACGGTGGCGTCGAGCGCCGTGGTCGGCTCGTCGGCAAGCAGGACCTGCGGCCGGCAGGCGAGCGCCAGAGCGATCATCGCGCGTTGGCGCATGCCCCCCGACATCTCGTGCGGATAGGCGTCGAGGCGCCGCTCCGGGCTCGGAATGCGGACCCGCTCGAACAGGGCCAGGGCGCGCTGGCGGGCCGCCCCGGCGCTGATCCGCTCGTGCTGGCGGATCGCCTCGGTGATCTGCTGGCCCACCGTGTAGACGGGATCGAGGGCCAGGAGCGGCTCCTGGAAGATCATCGCCACGGCCCGGCCGCGCAGGGCCCGCAGGGCTTTGGGCGACAGGGCCATCACGTCCGCGCCGCCAACCCGGATCGTGCCGCCGATCCGCGTCCGGCGCTCCGGGTTCAGACGCATGATCGCCCGCAGGGTGACGCTCTTGCCGGAGCCGGACTCGCCGATCAGCGCCACGGCCTGGCCGCGCTCTAGGGTGAGGTCGACCCCGTCCACGGCCTCGACCACGCCGCCGAAGACCACCGTCAGGCCGCGGATCGCGACGGCCGGCTCGGGTGCCGATACGCTCATGCGGCCACCGTCAGGCTGGGCGACAGGGAATGGCCCGAGCCGGGCTGGCGGGCGAGGCAGGCGACGCGGTGGCGCACATCGCGGCCGTCGAGGGGCGGGACCGTGCCGCGGCAGACCTCTTCGACGAGGGCGCAGCGCGGGTGGAAGCGGCAGCCGGCGGGCGGGTCGATGGGGTTCGGCGGGTCGCCGGCAAGCGGCGCCACCGTGGTCCGCGCATCCGGGTCCATCGAGGGCATCGAGGACAGGAGCGCGGCCGTGTAGGGATGGGCCGGAGCGGCCAGCACCGTGTCGGCGGGGCCGATCTCCACCACCTGACCGAGATACATCACCGCCACCCGGTCGCAGATGAAGCGCACCACGTTGAGGTCGTGGCTGATGAACAGGTAGGTGAGGTTGAACTCCTGTTTCAGATCCATCAGCAGGTTCAGCACCTGCGCCTCCACCGACTTGTCGAGGGCCGAGACCGCCTCGTCGAGCACCACGAGGCGGGGTTCGAGGGCGAGCGCCCGGGCGATGTTCACCCGCTGGCGCTGGCCGCCTGAGAGCTCGTGCGGGTAGCGCGCCGCGAAGCGGGCCGGCTCCAGCCCCACCCGGGCGAGCAGGCTGCGGGCGCGCTCGATGGCCTGGCGCTTCGGGATCCCGTGCACCTGCGGCCCGAAGGCGATGGAGCCCTCGACGGTCATGCGCGGATTCAGGGAGGAGTAGCTGTCCTGAAACACCATCTGAGCCTGGGCCCGGAAGTCCCGCAGGGGCAGCGCCCGGCTGCCGATGCGCTCGCCGTCGAACAGCAGGTCGCCGGAATCGTGGCTGATCAGGCCCATGATGAGCCGGGCGGTGGTGGACTTGCCGCAGCCCGACTCGCCGACCACGCCGAGGGTCTCGCCCTTCAGGATTTCGAAATCGACGCCGTCCACCGCTCGCACCACCGCCTTGGTGCCGCCGATGCCCTTCTTGACGGGGAAGTGCTTCACAAGTCGGTCGACGGTGAGGAGGGGCTGAGCCGGGCCGCCCCGGTCGCGGGCGATCGGGACGGTGGCGAGGCCGATGGGCTGGCTCATGCTTTCACCTCCATGGCGGATCGCAGGCCGTCGGAGAACAGGTTGAACGAGATCGAGACGATGAAGATGGCCAGCCCCGGCAGGGCCGCGACCATCGGGTTCACGTAGATCGCCGTGCGCAGGGTGTTCAGCATCAGGCCCCACTCGGGCTCCGGCGGCTTCACGCCGAGGCCGAGGAAGGAGAGGCCGGAGGCGAGGATCATCGATACGCTGATGAGGCTGGTGGCGTAGACGAAGATCGGCCCCAGCACGTTGCCGAGCACCTGCACGCGCAGGATCGTCAGGGTCGAGGCGCCGGAGAGGCGGGCGGCGTCGACGTAGTCGCGGGCGCGGATCTGGGTGGTCACGCTCTCGGCCACGCGGGCGATCTGGGGCACGAACACGCAGGTCAGCGACACGATCGAGTTGAAGATGCCCGCGCCCAGGGCGCCGGAGAGCGCGATGGCGAGCAGCACCGAGGGGAACGCGAAGAACACGTCCACCGTGCGCATCAGCACGGTGTTGACCCAGCCGCCGACGTAGCCGGCCAGGATGCCGATGCCGGACCCGATGACGAAGGCGAGGATGACGGGGGTGACCCCGATGAACAGGGACAGGCGTCCGCCCATCATCAGGCGACTCAGCATGTCGCGGCCGAGTTCGTCCGAGCCCAGGAGGTAGGTGGCGTCGCCGATGGGCTTCAGGCGCCGCAGCATCGAGCCGCGATAGGGGTCCATCGGGGTGATCCAGGGCGAGAGCAGCGCCACCGCCACGATCGCCAGGATGATGCCGGCGGCGGCCATCGCTACGGGATCGCGCAGGAGCTTGTGGCCGACCTGCCCCCAGAACCCCCGCGAGGGCACGAAGGCGTCCGGCGCCGTCGGCGCCGGGGCGGCCCCGCCGGCGATGTCGAGGATCGGTGCGGCGGCCTGTGTCGCGCGTGCCATCAGCCCCTCTCGATGCGCGGGTCGAGCGCCGTCTGGACGACGTCGACGATGAGGTTGAGGGCGACGAAGAACATCGCCAGGACGAGAATCGAGCCCTGCAGCAGGGGCAGGTCGCGCTGGAAGATCGCGGCGTTGAGGAGGAAGCCGGTGCCGGGCCAGGCGAACACGGTCTCGATCAGGATTGAGCCGCCCAGCAGGTAGCCGAGTTGCAGGCCCATGATGGCCAGCGCCGTCGGGGCCGCGTTCTTGACGACGTGCCGGAACACGCCGAACTCGCTCATGCCCTTGGCCCGGAGCGCACCGACGAAGTCCTGCGCGAGGATGTCGCCCACCAGCGCCCGGATTGTGCGGGCGATGACGCCCATGGGAATCACCGACATCGTGAGTGCCGGCAGGATGATGTAGCGCAGGTGGTCGAGATCGGGCCGCCAGTTGCCCGAGCCGTCGGGCCCGGCCCCGGTGGGCGGCAGCCAGCCGAGTTGGGCCGAGAACACGATGACCAGCACCATGCCGAGCCAGTAATGCGGCACGCTCACCCCGAAGACCGAGACCGCCGAGGCGAGCCGGTCCAGGACCGAGTTGCGGAAGTAGCCGGCCACGAAGCCGAACAGGCACCCGAAGGTGAAGCCGATCAGCGTCGCCACGGAGGCCAGGATCAGGCTGTTCACCACGGCCCTCCCGACCTCCTGCACCACGGGGCGGCCGGTGGCGATGGAGATGCCGAGATCGCCCTGAAGCACGTGCCAGAGCCAGATCACGTACTGGACGGGCAGCGGCTTGTCGTAGCCGTAGGCCGCCCGCATGGCGTCGATGGTCTCCTGCGTGGCGTCCACCGGGAGCACCGCGCTCAAGGGATCGCCGGGGGCGAGGTGGACCAGCATGAAGCAGACGACGCTCACGCCGAGCGCCACCGGCGTCACGGTGAGCAGGCGCTTGAGGATGAACTTCAGCATGTTCTCAGCCCTCTCTCCTCTGCGGAAGAGGGTACCTGCGGAGCAGGCGGGAGCGGAGGCGACTTTGCCGGATGCGGCATGCCCCTCCCCCGGTTCCTGCGCGACCACCCTCCCCCCGCAGCGGGGGAGGGTTCATGACCGCGACCTTCATCGTCACTTGCTCAACCACTTGCCCGATCACTTGCCCATCGAGATCGGCGAGAAGTCCTGGAACCAGTTCTGCGCCTGCACGAAGCCCTTCACCTTGGGGCTCATGGCACGCGGATTGGTGTCGTGGGCCACCATCAGGAACAGGGCGTCGTCGACGTACTTCTCGTGCACCTTTTCCAGGACCTTGGTCTGCTCGGCCGGGTCGAAGGTGGTGCGGACCTGGTCGAAGAGCTTGTCCATCTCGGGGTCGCAGTAATGGCCCCAGTTGGTGCCGTTGGGCGCCGCGAGGTTGCACTGGAGGTGGCGGATGAAGCCCGTGAAGGGGTCCTGGATGAAGTAGGAGAAGTTCATCCCCGTCGCCTTGCGCGACATGTCGGACTTGGCGCCCGCGCGCCACAGGTTGATGAGCGTGTTCCACTCGACCACCTCGAACTCGACCTTGATGCCGACATCCGCGAGGTTCTGCTGGATAAACTCGTTCATCGGCAGGGGCTGCATCTGGCCCGAGCCCGACGGCGCGATCAGGATCTTGGTGACGATGGGCTTGTTCGGGCCGTAGCCGGCCTCGGCCAGGAGCTTCTTGGCGGCTTCGGGGTCGTAGGTCGGCTTGAAGGTCGGGTGGCCGAACCAGGCCGAGCCCGGCGGCATGAAGCCCTGCGCCGGGATCATCAGCCCGTTCAGCAGCTCCTTCATGCCCTCGCGGTCCACCGCGAGGTTGGCGGCCTTGCGCACGCGGATGTCGTTCCAGGGCGAGCCCTCGACGCGGGAGAGGTGCCAGGTCCAGTTGTGCGGGTAGGCGTTGGTGACGATGCCGAAGCCGGCGGCCTTCAGGGACGCGACGGCATCCGGCGGGGGCGCCTCGATCCAGTCGACCTGACCCGAACGGAGGGCCGCCACGCGGGCATTGGCCTCGGGCAGCGGCACGAGCACGAGCTTGTCGAGCTTGGGCACCCGGGCCTTGTCCCAGTACTCCTTGTTGGGCACCATCTCGGCGCGCTCGCGCGGGGCGAACAGGGTGAGCTTCCACGGGCCGGTGCCGGCCGGGGTCTTGGCGAAGGCGTCCCAGCTCTTGCCGACCTTCTCCCACTGGGCCGGCGACGAGATCATGATCCACGCGATCTGGTAGGGCAGCGTCGCGTCGGGGTTCTTGGTGACGATTTCGAGGGTGGTCGGGTCGATGGCGCGGTAGCTCGCCACCGCCGGGATGCGCGAGCGCCCCTGGGCCGACTGGCGCGGGTCGAATTGCGGCGCGTCGGTCTTCAGGAGCTTGTCGAGGTTCCACACCACCGACTCGGCGGTGAAGGGCGAGCCGTCGTGGAAGGTCACGCCCTCGCGCAGCTTGAAGGTCCACTTGGTGTTGTCGGCGGGATCGACGGCCCAGCTCGTGGCGAGGCCCGGCACCAGCACGGAGGGCTTGGTGGCGGAGGAGAGGTCCCAATTGATGAGGCCGTCATAGACCGTGTAGCCCGTGAACCGCATGCCCTCGCCGCCATTGTCGGCTTGGCCCGTGGTGAGCGGGATGTCGGAGGCCGTCATACCGATCTTGAGGACGCCCTGCGCGAAGGCCGTGGGCATCAGCACCCCGGACAGCAGGGCGGCGGCGAGAAGGCGGGACTTCGACCATCGGGAAACGGAAGCAAACATGCGCGGACGGGTTTCCATGGGCTGGAGACGGCGTGACGGAACCGTGAATGCAATCCATCGGCCAACCCCTCGCGCCGCTCCCGGTCGCCCGAGACGAACACGCCGCCTGATCATGTCTTGCCGTCCACGATCCCGATTCTGTGCTGCACCGGCCGAGGACACCACGATGCTGTCCGGGTCGCCGGGTACGCGGCCAGGCATTGCCTCAAAGACACGCAGAGACCTTGCCGCTCTCCAGAAACCTCCCATCACACGCCTAAAATATAGGCAATCCCGCGCTCTGCCCGCCGGAGCCGCAGACTCGCGAGCCGCAGGATCTCAGAACGCGAGCTTCAGCCCTCCGACGACGTTGCGCGGCGCGCCCGCGAGGATCGATCCGGCCGTGCCCGCCAGGGTGGCTGCTCCGTTCTCCAGGCCGGTGGTCCGGCTGAGGGTGCTCGTCAGGTTCAGGGCGGAGGCGATGAAGGTCGTGTCGAGCAGGTTGCGGACTTCCAGGTACAGGCTGAGGCGCTTGGCGTAGCCCCCGGTGAGCTCCGTGGCGTAGTGGACGTTCGCGTTGAGGATGGCGTAGCCGGGGGTCCTCAGGCGGTTTCCGTTGTCGATGAGGACGCCGTCCTGAACCACGGTCTCCACGAAGGCGCCGAGCCCGTCCAGGGGGCCGCCGACCTGTTCGTAGCCGACCCGCGCCAGGAGCTGGTGCGCGGGGACGCCGGGAATGGACTTGCCCGCCCGGTCCAAACGGGCGGTGACGGCACCGGCGCTCAGCAGCTCGGTGAACCGCGTGTAGATCTGGTCGTCGAAGCTGTAGGCCAGCGTTCCGCGCCAGCCCGGCGCGAAGGCCCAGTCGCCGCCGAGTTCGACGCCGCGATGCTCCGAGGCCGGGGCGTTGATGAAGTAGCTCAGCCGGCCCCCACCCGGTGATTGCGACAGGAGTTCGTTGCGGAAGAACTCGTAGAATCCCGTGAGGCTGATCCGCAGGGAGTCCACCGGCGTCCAGTCGACGCCGAGGTCGAAGCCGAGGTTCGTCTGTGCCTGAAGCTGCGTGTTGTTGCCCGGCAGCCCCGCGCTGGTGACGAACAGGTTGCTGCCCGTCGGCGTGGCGTAGCCGGTGGCGACGCGCCCGCGGACGCTCCAGGCGTCCCGGGGCCGATAGACCACGGCCAGTTCCGGCGCGACGTTGAGGAAGCTGCGCGTGGCATCGACCACCGAGGCCGTCCGTCCGGCTTCCGAATAGGTATAGGCGCTGTTGCGTCCGGTGATCGTGGTGTTCGTCGCGCTGAGTCCGAGGAGCCCGCTCCACTGGTCGGAAAGTGCCACCTCCGTGCGGGCGCGCCCGCCGAGATTGGTCTGGTCGCCGCGCAGGTCTCCGATCAGGGCGCCCAGGGCCGGTCGTCCCGCCCCCGGCGCCCGGTTGAACGTGGTCACGTGGTTGTCGAGGATCTCGGAGGTGAAGGCCACGTAGCCCACGGCCGGCAGGCCCATCAGGTCGTAGCGTCGGGTCAGGTCCGTGAGGAGGGTCAGGGACGGGTAACTGCCCCGGACGGCGGAGGTGTAGAACGGCTGGTCGAAGTTGCGCTCGTCGAAGCCGAGCTGGGTGCGCCAGGTCGTCTGTGCGTCGAGGTCGTGCTCCCAGCGCAGGGCCACGACGGTGCGCCGGTCGTCCCGTCCGAACCCGCCCTCCGTGGCGGTCACGCCCACCGTCCGGCCGAACGCGCCGTTGGCGAACAGGTTCGTCAGGGTGCAGCCCGGCGCGGCCGTCGCCGCCTTGGCACAGCCGCGCTGCTCGGGGTTGATTCGATACTGGTCGAGGGAGGCGCGCGCCGGCAGGTCCGCCTGCAGCTGGTTGTTGATCACCTTGAGGGTGAAGCGGTTGTCCGGCGTCGGCGTGTAGCTGGCCAGCAGGTTGATCGTCTGCGTGTCGTAGGCGCTGTGATCCTGGTAGCCGCCGGCGCGGACGTCGCTGGCGAACAGGCTGATCTCGACGGGACCGCTGACGCCGCCGACCGTGAAATAGTTGCTCAGATAGCCGAAGCTCCCCGCATCGGTGCCGATCTCGAAGCCGTCGATCTCGCGGCCCGTCCGGGTGCGGAAGGCGAGCGCGCCGCCGGTGGCGTAGTTGCCGAACAGAGCCGATTGCGGACCGCGGAACACGTCGATGCGGCTGTAGGCGCGCGGATCGACGAGGTCGAAGCGCGAGGCGCCGTCCGGCTGGGTCAGGAGGAAGCCGTCCTCCAGCACCACCATGTTCCGGATGACGCCGGTGGAACGGGCATTGTTGCCCCGGATGGAGATCACCACGTCGCGCCCGCCATTGCCCGGGCGCACGGTGACGCCGGGACTGTTCACCAGCACCGATCCGAGGCTTGTGGCGGGCCGGTTCTCGATCGTGTCGGTTCGGCTGACGCGCGTGGCGGTGGCGCCCAGGGGCTGTTCGATCACGTTCGGGCTGGAACCGGGGGGCGCCGAGACACCGAACGGTACCCCGGCCGGTGCCGGGCGACCCTCGGCCGTGATCGAGAGCTCCTCCAGCACGATCCCGCCCGCCTCCTCGGCGCGCACCTCCGACGCGGAGAGAAGGACGGCGACGAGGGCAAGCCGGACGGCTCCGGTTCGCGGGGCCGAAGTTCGGGGCGCAACGGCCTGGGAACGCGGAGAACGGTGAACAGCGGCCATGCCGGTTTCGACCACGGGAGCGGGGGCGGGTCACGCCGTAGGGAGGGAGGCCGGTCGGGCCGGACGCGAACCGCGACGTCCATTCATGCGCATCGCGCGTCCGGGAATGCCGAGGTCGCTTCTACCCCGTGGACCGAGGGGGCGCGACGGGTCGGACACCCTGTGGTCGTGACCTGTGGCTCCCATGCCACGTCGAACCCGACACGGCGAACCTGCTCTCTCAAACCGTCAGGCGTGGGCGAGACCCTCAGCGCGCATCCGCCTCGCGGTCGAGGAGCTGGCGCTTGCGCGCGACGCCCCAGCGATAACCGGAGAGCGACCCGTCCGCGCGGACCACCCGGTGGCACGGGATGGCGACCGCCAGCCGGTTGGCGCCGCAGGCCTGGGCCACGGCCCGCATGGATGTCGGGGCGCCGATGGCCTGGGCGATCGCGCCGTAGGTCGTCGTGGTGCCGATCGGGACGGCGCGAAGGGCGGCCCAAACCCGCTGCTGGAAGATGGTGCCGCCGATGTCGAGGGGCAGGTCGAGGCCGCGGCCCGGCGCCTCGACGAAACCGACGACTGTCGCCACCCACCCGTCGAAGGCTGGATCGCCGGGCGCCAGGTCGGCCCTGGGGAAGCGGTCCTGGAGATCGCGGACCAGGGCGTCGGGATCGTCGCCCAGGAGAATCGCGCAGAGGCCCTTGGGGGTCGCCGCCACCAGGAGCGCGCCGAGGGAGCACGCGGCCACCGCGAAGCGGATCGCCGTCCCGGCGCCTCCCGTGCGATAGGCCGATGGGCGCATCCCGAGCCGATCCGGGCCTTCAGCGTAGAAGCGGCTCGACGCGTTGAAGCCGGCCGCGAAGACCGCTTCGGTCACCGTCCCGGCCTCGGGCAGGCGCTGCGCCACGCGCTCGGCCCGCTTGGCCGTCGCGTAAGCCTTCGGCGTGATGCCGGTGACCCTTCGGAAGACGCGGTGGAAGTGGAAGGCGCTCAGGCCCGCTTCCGCGGCGAGGCCTTCGAGTGTCGGCATGGTCTCGGCCGCCTCGATCAGGCGGCAGGCCCGGACGATGGCCGCGGCGTGCCGTTCGGCCAGGGTCACGTCGTTGGGCCGACAGCGCCGGCACGGGCGGAAGCCCGCGGCCTCGGCTGCGTCGCAGGTGGCGTGGAAGCTCACGTTCTCCGGGTTGGCCGCGCGGGAGGGGCAACTGGGGCGACAATACACGCCGGTGGTGCGAACGGCGTAGACGAAGGTGCCGTCGGCCCGCGCGTCGCGGGCAATGAGCGCGGCCCATCGCTGCGCGTCCGCGTCATCGGGGGCGCTCGGGTCGTCCCACTCCGGATGGGTGTCAGCGCGCCGCATGGGGAAACGTCCTCCGTCGTCGAGGGGCGGCCCCCGCTTGTCGCGGCCGCGTCGCAGCCTGTCCTGCCCTGAAATCCCCGGAGCCGCATCCCGATCCTTGCTCTCGAATCCGGCTGGCGAGGCATCCGTACCGTACCACTTGCGTTGGCGGGGCCTCGCCCGGCGAACAGACCGGCGGCCGATGTCCACCGTGCCGCCCGGCGCCTCCGATCCGGCATCTCGAAGTGCAGCGAACAGGCTATCGCGGGCCAGCGGCTTAGGCGGCAACGGTGGCCTGTCGCGGAGGCAAGGACACGTCGGCGGCAGGAGACCCCGAGGCACGGTGCGTGCCTGACGGGGACGCCCGATCGGAGGGGGGCGGGGCTGGCCGGCGTCGGTCAGCCCCGTCCGTTCAGACGCGGCGGGCGTCGACGCTGTCGGCGAGGGTGTGGCGCTTGGGAGCGCCGAGGCGTCCGCCGAGGAAGCCGGCGAGCGCGGTAGTCCTGGATCTGGGCCTTGGCCTGGTCGACCGGGATGCCCTGGGCCTTGGCCAGGGCGTCGGCCGCGCGGGTCTCGGCCTGGGCCTTCTGGGCCGGGTCACCGGTGAACAGCGCCCGGATGGCGGCCACGGCGGCGTCCTTGGCCGCCTGCGGGTCCTGGCCGGCCGCCTGGTTGCGCACCGACTGCTCGATGCCGTCCAGGGGGTTGGAGATCTTCGACAGCGACGGAGCCGCGGCCTGCGCGGCGGTCTGCACCGTGCCGCCCACCAGCGAGCCGGCCCCGCCCAGCGTGCTGGTCACGCCCGAGAAGGCGCCCCCGATGAGGCCGCCGGCGGCCGAGGTCAGGAGGTAGAGCACCACCAGGGTGGTCACCGCCCAGGAGACCAGCCCGTGCAGGCCGGCCGCGCCCGTGACGGGCTTGCCCGAGAGGCGCCCGGCGATGAGGCCGCCGGCCAGGGAAGCGACCACGCCCGAGCCCACGAACCAGAGGCCGGCGCTCAGCGAGAGCGTCGAGGCGGCCGGGTTGTCGGCGGCCACGGGTCCGACGCTGGACAGGCCGACGCCCACCCCGACCATGTTGAGGATGACCTGGGTCACCAGCGGCGATGAGGCCGCCCGCCAGGGAAGCGACCACGCCCGAGCCCACGAACCAGAGGCCGGCGCCCATCGAGAGCGTCGAGGCGGCCGGGTTGTCGGCGGCCACGGGTCCGACGCTGGACAGGCCGACGCCCACCCCGACCATGTTGAGGATGACCTGGGTCACCAGSGCGGTGACGGCGCCGGCGAAGATGGCGCCCCAGGAGACCTGGTTCAGCAGGACGGTACGGGTGTCGGCCGAGACGGCCGGGGTCGCGAGAAGGGGGGAAKTGGACACGGGATAGKTACTCCGGGTGGTCGGTCGTCCGAGACGTTCGGTCGTTCGAGGGGTCAGTCGGGGGTGTTCGCCGATCCCACCGCGCAGTCCCGGCGCGGTGGGATCGATCTGTCGCGGCTCTGCGGATCAGTCGCGGCCGTGRATGAGSAGGCCGAGGCCGTAGCCGAGRAGGCCGGCCACCAGCAGGGCGGCCACGGGATGCTCGGCGACTTGGTGGCTCACCTCGCGCCCGCCCTGGCGCAGAGAGCKGCCGCCGGTCTCGTAGGCGTCCTCGGCCCGGTCGTAGGCCTCGCGGCCGGCCCGGCGCACGGACCGCTCGGCGCGGTCGTATGTGTCGCCGGCTGCCCCCTGGGCGCGGCGCGCGCGGTCCTCGACGTCGTCGGAGTCGATCAGGTTGCCGACCGTGTCGCGAACCCTGCCGCCGATCTCGCGAGCGGTGTCGGCCACGTGCTCGGCGGCGTCGCGGACGGTGTCCTTGGCCTGGCCGTAGAGGGTCTCGGCGGCGCCTTGCGCCTCGCGGGCACGGCCCTCGAGCGAGTCCCGCTTCGAGCCGGTGAGATCGCCNGTCGGAGTCGATCAGGTTGCCGACCGTGTCGCGACCCCTGCCGCCGATCTCGCGAGCGGTGTCGGCCACGTGCTCGGCGGCGTCGCGGACGGTGTCCTTGGCCTGGCCGTAGAGGGTCTCGGCGGCGCCTTGCGCCTCGCGGGCACGGCCCTCGAGCGAGTCCCGCTTCGAGCCGGTGAGATCGCCYACCGTTCCCTGAACCTTGCCGCCGAGCTCCTTGGCGGCGCCCGTGATGCGATCCGTGTCGACCATGATGGTTGTCCTTGCTGCGCGCGCTTCGTGGCGCGGAGTTGTGGGTGTGTTGCCGGTGAGAGCGGCGAAGAACGCCGTCGCCGGTCTCGCGGAGGCTAACGCCGGGCCGATCCCGGCCTGGTGTCGGCCCGGGTGGGGTTCCCCGTCCCGACCTGCCGTTCGCCGATCCGTTCGCCGCCTGTCGCCTTGACCCAGCCCCGGTGGACGTCGGGCTCCGGCAGAGCGCAGGCTGGCGATCTGAGAGCGGTCAAGTCGAAGCTCCCGGCTGGATGGGCACCGATCCGGCGGAGGGTGAAGTTCGGCGGTGGAACCCTCGGCCCGTCGTCCCTGGTTCGTGAGATGGCCCCTCGGACCGCTGCTTCAATAGTGAAAATGTACCGGTAATCCAGGATTTTTTACCCGGACGACGCTGTCGGGAAGCCGTTGTTGCGGCCCCAGACTATGGCCTCGGTACGCTTGTGCACGTCGAGCTTCCGGTAGAGGGCCGCCGCGTGGTTGCGCACGGTGTTCTTGGACAGGTTCAGTCGTTTGGCGATGACCTCGTCCGAGAGCCCGGCGCAGATCAGGTCCAGGATCTGGCGCTCGCGCACCGTCATGTTGGGCGAGACCGCATCCTGATGGCCCGCGCCGGGCTGGCGCAGGTGGGCCAGCTTCTCGATCAGTCCGCGGCTGAACCAAGAGGTGTCGGCCATCACCGCCTCGATCGCCTCGAACAGCTCACGCTCGCTCCGCTTGCGCTCAGTGATGTCCTGCAGCACCAGGAGGACGAAGGCCTCCGCGCCGATCTCGACCCGCTCGGCCGAGACCAGGCAATCGAGGTTACTCCCGTCCTCATGACGCAGGCAGACCTCCAGTTCCATCACGCAGCCGGTGCGCGCCAGGGCCGTCTCGAAACGGTCGCGCTGCGGCTCTGAGACCCAAAGGTCGAGATCGGCCGGCGTGCGGCCGGTGACCGTCTCAGAACCGAAGCCGAAGACGCGGCTGAAGGCCTCGTTCACGCCGGTGATCGCCAGACCTTCAGCGCGGGCCAGCAGGGTTGGCACGGGGGTGAGGCGGAACGCCTTGGCGAAGCGCTCCTCGCTCTGGCGCAGGGCGGTCTCGGCCTTGCGCCGCAGTTCGAGGTCGGCGAAGGTGAAGAGCATGCAGCGCTCTTCGCCGAGTTCCATCGGTTGCCCGGCCACGATGACGAAGCGGGTGCCGCCGTCGGGCAGGTCGAGGCAGGCTTCCATCTGCGGTATGGTGCCGCCGCTGTTGAGACGATCGATCGCCAGGTCCAGGTTGCGGGCATTGGCCAGGACGTCGACCTCGTAGACGCTGCGGCCGATGACGGCCTCGCGGGTGAAGCCGGTCATCTCCAGGAAGCCGAGGTTGACCTTGACGAAGCGCAGGTCCGCGAGTCGGCAGATCACGGCGGGTGCGGGGTTGGCGTTGAAGGTCGCCTCGAAGCGCGCCTCGGCCTCGAACTGGTCGGAGACGTCCTTGAGGATAAGGGCGAGGCAGCTCGGCTGGCCCTCGCGGTCGGTCGCAACCAGGCTGCGCAGCGAGTGGACGAAGTCGGCATCGGGTCGATCGGTGCGCGTGACCTCGACGATGACGTCGTGGAAGCGCTCGCCCGAGACGACGCGCTCCATCGGATACTGGTTGAGGGCATGGTTGTTGCGGTAGCGCAGGGCGAAGCGCTCGCGGTAGGCATCCACCGTTCCGCCGAGTTCCTCCAGGCTCTCGGCCCCATGCATGGCCAGCGCCGCCGCATTGGCGTAGGCGATGGTCTGGTCGGGCTCGACCAGGATCACGCCCTCGCTCAGTCCGGCCACGATCTGCTGGAGTTCATGCCTGTCGACGCCGAGTGTCACCGGGACTCCCATCCGCTCAAATCAAGTCCCGCCGTAACCGGCCTCCGTGACGGCGAGTTCCGATGAAGCCTGGCGAATATCTGGTATATCCGGATCATTGACGTGAACGTGAACGATCATCCGGCGCGACGGTGACCGCAATCGACGTCCGAAGGCTGACCATGACAATGGCGCCGGGGTGCCACCCGTTTGCGCGATCGATGCGCGAGGGCCGGTCGCTGCGTCGGCGCCGGGAAGGAGCGAAAGGTCGTCATTGCCGCCGCGACGAAACGGGCCCGGTGGGGCTCGCCGTTCAGCCGAAGCGTGGGCGGCGTCGCGGCGCGCGTCCGCCGTCCTGTTTCGCGAAGCGGGGGCGGACGGCGTCCCGGGGACCGCCGGCTTCCGGCCCGGTGTTCTACGTCGATGCAGCGCCGGGGATCGTTCGGACTGCGGAGCGCTCGCGGACCGAACGCGTCCGAGACTGGGTCACATCCGCCGAATGGTCACGCGGATGCACGGCGACGAAACAGGCTCGGACTCAGGATGATCGGTTGAGGGCAGCGCCGATATAGTTGTACATCGCGGTCGTCTGGTCGGCGAAGTACCGCATCGCGGTCACGATCGCCAGAAAGACCATGGCCATGATCAGGCCGTACTCGAGGGCCGTCGATCCGGACCTGTCTTCGAGGAAGCGGCGGGCCAGGATCTGCAGATCGTGCCGCGCCGGAAATCTCCGCCGACCCCTGGCCTGTTCGCAATCCAGTTCGGTCATGGCCCCAGGGAATCTTTCGCGGACGTCGATCGTGGGAAACGTTACGCGACCTTCCTTGCGGAGGACTTAAACGGATCGTCGAAGTCCGGACGGGAGCCGATGCGACGGGCCGGGCGCGTCAGCCCCCGGTCCGTCTTTCACGCTTGCCCGACCCGTCCAGGCCATCGGATCGAGCCGGCCGGCCCCGCGGCGACGGTCAGGCCTTGCCGGATTCCTTGCGCAGGGCATCGATCCGCTGGGATGCCTCGGCCTTGTCGAGATCGGGGTCGAACGCGTCCGGGTCCTTCGCCTCTTCGGACAAGGTCTTGAGGTAGGACGCTTGCGCGCCGGTCATCGGCTCGCCGCCGGTGGTCCACTCGCTCGGATCCTTGATCTGGTTCGAGACATCCTTCGGATCGGTCTTGGGGTTCTCGTGAGCTTTCGAAGCGTCAGACTTGGACGTGTCGGACTTCGATGAGTCGGACTTCGATGGGTCGGACTTGGATGCCTGGGTCTTGTTCGCCTGGGTGCTGGCCATGTTCGGATCCTCTGGTTCACGAAATGTTCTAGTGAACGCGAGGCTCAACGGCGGGTTCCTGCGCCTGCGCCCGATAAGGCCTGTCGTCCCGTGGTCATCTGTCTCACGGGTTCGCGCGGTTCGGATACGTAGGCGGTTCTCGCGATCGGCTGTTCTCATTGGGGGAACGGGACTCGGCGTGCCGTCATGCGTCCTCTGATCCCAGGCTTGACGGGTCGCGTCCGGGCTGGAACATGTCAACAACGCTGACGTACATCGAGGTCGCCCGAGACGTGACTGCCCACGCGATGCGAGATGCCGACGCCGACGCGCCGCTGCCGTCCTCCGGTTCCGGCGATGATCTCATCGAGCTTCTGTTCTTCGCCTACCGGGATTTCGTCGGCGACCCCGACCGCATCCTGGCCCAGTACGGCTTCGGCCGGGCCCATCACCGGGTGCTGCACTTCGTCGACCGCTATCCGGGTCTTACGATCGCCGAACTCCTGGATATCCTGCGCATCACCAAGCAGAGCCTGAATCGGGTGCTGAAGGATTTGATCGAGCAGGGCTACATCGCGCAGAAGACCGGTACCAGCGACCGGCGCCAGCGGCTGCTGTTCTGCACCGCGGCCGGGGCGGACCTCGCCGGCGACCTCATGCGGGTCCAGAGCCGGCGGGTGGCGCGCGCCCTCGCGGCATCGGAGCGCGGCGGCGAGGCTCCCCTCTCCGCCGAGAGCTTCCTCTTCGGCATGATCGAACCCGACGCGCGCGCGGCCGTGCAGCGCCTGATGTCCCGGCGCGCCGGCAAGGCCGCCTGATGGCCACGCCCGGGGCGCGCCCGACCGCCGATCTTCCCGACCATGCGCCGCACGTCCTGGTGGTCGACGACGATCGCCGGGTACGGGAACTGCTGTCGCGTTTCCTCTACGAGCAGGGCTTCCGCGTCACCGCGGCCGGGAACGTGCCCGAGGCCCGCACCAAGGCGCAGTGCTTCGTCTTCGATGCTCTGGTGCTCGATGTGATGATGCCCGGCGAGAGCGGTTTCGATTATGCCCGGGAAGTCCGCCAGACCTCGCGCGTGCCGATCCTGATGCTGACCGCGCGCTCGAATCCCAACGACCGGGTCATGGGCCTGGAGATCGGCGCCGACGACTATCTGCCCAAGCCCTTCGAGCCGCGCGAGCTGATCCTGCGCCTGTCGAACATCATCAAGCGGCGCAACGAGGCCGGCGGCCGTGCCCAGAGCCACGACACCGTGACCTTCGGACCCTTCGCCTACCGGATCGACCGGGGCGAATTGCGCCGCGCGGACGAGCTGATCCGGATCACCGAGCGCGAGCGCGAGATCCTCACCCTCCTGGCCCAGGCCGCCGGCGGCAACGTGGAACGGGAGGCCCTGGCCGGAAGCGGCGGCCTCGCCGCCGAGCGCAGCATCGACGTGCAGATCAACCGCCTGCGCCGGAAGACCGAGGTCGATCCGGCCAATCCCCTGTTCCTGCAGACGGTGCGGGGCGTCGGTTACCGCCTCGCGGTCGACTGAGCCCATGGCCGGCACCGGCCTGCTCCAGCGCACGGCGACCCGCCTCGCTGCCCTGCCCCGGCCACGGCGGATGTGGCGGATCGTCAGCCGCGCCATCGGTGACCTGCTGCCCAAGGGCCTCTATGCCCGATCGCTCATCATCATCATCGCGCCGGTGGTGCTGCTCCAGTCGGTGATCGCCTACACCTTCATGGAGCGCCACTGGCAGCTCGTGACGCGCCGCCTTTCCTCCGCCGTCACCGCCGACGTCGCCGCGCTGATCGACATCTACGAGAGCTACCCGCAGGACAAGGATTCCGAGACCCTCACCCGGATCGCCAACGACCGGCTCAACCTCGACGTTGACATCCTGAAGGGGGCCAAGCTCCCCCCGGCGGGGCCGCGGCCCTTCTTCTCGATCCTGGACGAGGCCCTGTCCGAGGAGATCCGGCGCCAGATCCGCCGGCCCTACTGGATCGACACCGTGGGCCGCTCCAGCCTCATCGAGATCCGGGTCGCGATTCCCGACGGCGTGATGCGCGTCACCGCCCGGCGCAGCATGGCCTACGCCTCGAATTCGCACATCTTCCTCCTGTGGATGAGCGGCTCGTCCCTGGTGCTGCTCGGCGTCGCGATCCTGTTCCTGCGCAACCAGATCAAGCCGATCCTGCGGCTGGCCGCCGTCGCCGAGAGCTTCGGCAAGGGCCGTGAGATCGAGTTCCGGCCCCGCGGGGCCCGCGAGGTGCGCCAGGCCGGCCACGCCTTCATCGAGATGAAGCGGCGCATCGAGCGGGCGATGGAGCAGCGCACGACGATGCTCAACGGGGTCAGCCACGACCTGCGCACCATTATCACGCGGTTCAAGCTCTCCCTCGCCCTGGTCGAGCAGACCCCCGAGGTCGAGGACCTGCAGCGCGACGTCGACGAGATGAGCCGCATGCTGGAGGCCTACCTCGCCTTCGCCCGGGGCGATTCGGGCGAGGTGGCGGTGCCCACCGACATGCGCGCGCTCCTGGAGGACCTGCGCACCGACGTCGAGCGCCTCGGCGCCCATGTGGAGGCGGTGGACCTCGAGGACCATCCGCGGCTGACCCTGCGGCCGGATGCCATGCGGCGCTGCCTGTTCAACCTCGCGGCCAACGCGGCCCGCTACGGCGAGACCGTCGCGATCACGGGGCGGCGCGAGGCGAGGGCCTTCCTGGTCTCCATCGACGACGACGGCCCGGGCATCCCGCCCGATCAGCGCGAGGAGGTGTTCAAGCCCTTCGTGCGCCTCGACGATGCGCGCCAGGATGCGGGCGGCTCCGGCCTCGGGCTCTCCATCGCCCGCGACATCGCCCGGGCCCATGGCGGCGACGTCAGCCTGCACGACAGCCCGCTCGGGGGCCTGCGCGCCACGGTGCGGATCCCGGCCTGATCCGGGCTCATCGACCGCAGGAAAGCGTGGCCGATCCAGCTTGGCGCCGGGTGCGGGGCGATGCTATGAGAGGCGCAGCAAACGCCACAGGGACCGGTGAACCGGGTCCGACAGAGGTTGAGAGACCCGCCCATGAACAGCCCGCTGACCCCCCTCCTGATCCTCCTGCTCCTGCCGATCACCGCCATCTGCGCCGTGCTCTACACGGATGCGGGCATCGAGCCGGCGCTGTTCTACGCCACCGTGAAGACCTTCGTGGTGCTCTTCATCGTCGCCGGCGGCCTCTGTTTCGCCGCGAGCCGCCTGGCCGCCCGCAGCGAGGGCTGAGCGCGCGCGAGCCCAGGACCGCCGACGAAAAGGCCCGGACCGAAAGGTCCGGGCCTTTTCGTTTCGCCCCCCTGCTGCCGGCTTATTCGGCCGCGATGCGCGGCGGCAGGATCGGCTTCGGGTCGTTGGCCGAATGGGTCGGCGGCCGCGCGAACGCGCCCTCCGTCGGCTCGTCCACGCGTCCGACGAAGCGGCCGAAGACCCGCACGAAGAGGCGCGACAGGTCGTCCACCAGGACGAAGATCGCCGGCACGAAGACCAGCGAAAGGCCCGTGGAGACGATCAGGCCGCCGATGACCGCGATCGCCATGGGCGCGCGGAACTCGCCGCCGATGCCCAGCGCCATGGCGGAGGGCACCATGCCGGCCGCCATGGCGATGGTGGTCATCACGATCGGCCGGGCGCGCTTGCGGCCGGCATCGATGATCGCGGTGGCACGGTCGACGCCGCGGGCCATCTCCTCGACGGCGAAGTCCACCAGCATGATGGCGTTCTTGGTCACGACGCCCATCAGCATCAGGATGCCGATCACCACCGGCATCGAGATCGGCTTGTTGAAGATCAGGAGGCCGAGGATCGCGCCGCCGATGGAGAGCGGCAGCGAGAACAGGATGGTCAGCGGCTGCAGAAAGTTCCCGAACAGCAGCACCAGCACGCCGAACACCATCATCAGGCCGGCGCCCATGGCGAGGGCGAAGCCCTCGAAGACCTCGCCCATCACCTCGGCGTCGCCCGTCTGGCGAATGGTCACGCCGGGCGGGAGGTCCTTGGCGGTGGGCAGGGCGAGGACGGCGCCGATCAGGGTGCCGAGGGCGTCCGATCCCTCCATGTCGGCCTCCAGGGCGACCCGGATGGCCCGGTCGTAGCGGTCGATGGCTGTGGGGCCGCGCCCGAGGCTGAGATCGGCCACGGTGGAGAGCGGCACGGCCGCGCCGCCCTTGACCGGGACCTTCAGGGTTTCGAGCTGCGAGAGGTCGCCGCGCAGGCGCTCCGGCAGCTGCACCCGGATCGGCACCTGGCGGTCGATGGTGTTGAACTTGGCCAGATTCGCGCCGATGTCGCCGATCGTGCCGACCCGCACGGTCTCGGCGATGAGGTCGGTCGTGACGCCGAGATCGGCCGCGACCCCGGCCTTCGGGCGGATGCGGATCTCGGTGCGGTCCAGGGGGGCCGTCGAGAGCACGTTGACCAGGTGGGGTACGCCCGCGGCCTCTCGCTGGAGCTTGGCCGCCGTCTCCGCCACCCCCCCCTTGTCGGGGCCGGACACGATCAGGGTTACGTCGCGCTGGCCGCCCTCGCGCAGGGCCCAGAACCGGATGTCGGGCACGTCGTGCAGGATCGCCCGGATGGCGATGTCCACCTGCTTCTGGGTGCGATGGCGGGTGTTCTTCGGCGTGAGATTGATGGTGAAGGTCGCGAGCCGGACTTCCTTCTTCCCGGGCAGCTGCCGGCCGCCGTCGACGAAGACGCTGCGCACCTCCGGCAGGGCGCGGACGCGCTCCACGAGGGCGTCCGTCACCTGCGTGGTGTCGGCGAGGCGAGCCCCCGGCGGCAGTTCCACCACGAAGATGGTGCGGGCGGCGTCCTCCGCGGGGAGAAAGCCCGCCGGCAGCAGCCCGGTGGACAGGATCGACCCGGCGAAGCAGGCGAGCCCGAGCACCAGGGTGATGAACTTGTGGCGCACCGACCAGGCGACCACGCGGGTGTAGCCTCGCATCACCGGGCCCTCGCGGGTGTGATCGGGGCCGTGATCGCGCAGGAAATAGGCGGCGAGCAGGGGCGTGATCAGGCGGGCCACCAGGAGCGACATGAACACCGCCGCCGCGATGGTGAGCCCGAACTGCTTGAAGTACTGCCCGGCGATGCCGCTCATGAAGGAGACGGGGGCGAAGATCGCCATGATCGTCGCCGTGATGGCGATGACGGCGAGGCCGATCTCGTCGGCGGCCTCCAGGGCGGCGCGGTAGGGGGATTTCCCCATGCGCATGTGCCGGACGATGTTCTCGATCTCCACGATGGCGTCGTCGACGAGGATGCCGGTGACCAGCGTGATGGCGAGCAGGCTGACGGCGTTCAGGGAGAAGCCGAGGCTGCTCATCACCCAGAAGGTCGGCAGCACCGAGAGCGGCAGGGCGATCGAAGCGATCAGGGTGGCACGCCAGTCCCGCAGGAACAGGAAGACCACGATGACCGCCAGGGCGGCCCCCTCCACGAGGGACAGCATCGCCGAGTGGTAATTGCCCACCGTGTTGGTGACCGAGGTGTCGATCAGGTCGAAGCGCACACCGGGATGGCGGGTGCCGAGTTCGGCGATGCGCTTGGCGACGCCGACGGCGACCTCCGCGTCGCTGGCACCGGTGGAGCGCGAGATCGCGAAGGCCACCACGGGCTCGCCGTTGAAGCGCGCGAAGGTGCGCGGCTCCTCCGAGCCGTCGACCAGGGTGGCGAGTTCGTCGAGACGGACCTTGCGCCCGCCGGGCACGACGATCGAGGTCTCGGCCAGGGTGTCGAGGCTCGCGGCGCCGGCCAGGGTGCGGATGGACTGCTCCTGCCCGCCGAGCTCGCCGCGGCCGCCGGCCATGTCGGCGGCGGTCAGCCGCAGCTGCCGGTTGACGTCGGCGGCCGTGATCCCGAGCGCCAGCAGGCGGTCGGGCTTCAGCGTCACGCGGACCTCGCGGGCGACGCCGCCCAGACGCTCGACGCCGCCCACGCCCTTCACGCTCTGCACCTGGCGCGCGATGACGTCGTCGATGAGCCAGGACAGGTCCTCCGGCGTCATCGCGGGCGCCGAGGCGCCGTAGATCATGATCGGCAGGCCCGCGATCTCGACGCGGTTGATGATCGGCTCCTCGATGGTGCGGGGCAGGTTCACCCGCACTTTCGAGATGGCATCCTTGACGTCGTTGACCGCCCGGTCGCTGTTCACCTCCAGGCGAAATTCGATCGTGGTGCTGGAGACGCCCTCGGAGATCGTCGAGATGACGTGCTTGACGCCCTTCACCCCCGCCACCGCATCCTCGACGACCTTGGTCACCTGGGTCTGCAGCTCCGAGGGCGCGGCCCCGGATTGCAGCACCTGGACGGAGACGATGGGGATGTCGATGTTCGGAAAGCGCGTGATCGGCAGCGCGCGGAAGCTGACCAGTCCGAGGACCACCAGCACCAGGAAGAGGACGAGGGAGGGGATCGGCTTGCGGATCGCCCAGGCCGAGATGTTCAGGCGCATGGGATCGTCCGATCAGCGGGAGGCGGCATCGGCCGCCGGAGGCGTCGCGGCCTCGGCCGCCTTGATGGGTGGAACCACGGGCCGGACGCGATCGCCGTCGCGCAGGAAGCTGCTGGCACGGGCCACCACCACCTCGCCCGCCTTCACGCCGGAGCGAACCTCCAGAACGCCGTCGGCGGCGAGGCCGGGCACGATCCGGCGGGCCTCGACGCGGTCGCCGGCGACGATGAAGACGCTCGCGCCGCCATCGGCGCCGTAGAGCACCGCCGAGAGCGGCACCGCGACGCCGGTGCGGCGTGCGACCTCGACCTTGCCGCGGGCGAAGGCGCCGATGCGCAGGCTCGCATCGGGATCGAGGCCGATGCGGATGCGTCCGAGGCGCGTCGTACGATCGATCTCCGGATCGATGCGCCGCACCCGCCCCTTCAGGGTCCGCCCCTCGTCCCAGTCCAGGCGGGCCGGATCACCGACGTGGAGCCGCGGCATCCATACCTCCGGCACCTCGCCTTCGAGTTCGATCTCGCCCCGGGCGATCAGGCGGAACATCGGCTCCCCGGCGGCGGTCGCGGTGGCCCCCACCCGGGCGGTGCGTCGGCTGACGATCCCGGCCTCGGGGGCGCGGATCTCGGTTCGGGCACGCCGCAACGCAATCTCGGCGCTCTGGGCCCGCGCGGTGGCCAGATCGGCCTCGGCCAGCTGAAGTCCGCCCCGGGCGGCCGCGAGCCGGCCCTCGTTGCCCTGGGCGGCGGAGACGCGCTGCTCCAGGGTCACGGCCGTGGCATTGCCGGTGCGGATCAGGCTGCGCGTGCGCTCGAGGGCAAGGTTCGCCTCGACCTGGGCCGCCTCGGCCTGCACGATCTGGCTCCGGGCCTGGATGATCGCGGCCTGAGCCTTGGCGATGCCGGCGGCGTTGGCCGCCTCCTGGGTCACGATCATCTCGAGGGAGAGCCGCGCCAGGGGCTGGCCCCGGGCGACTCCGGCGCCCTCCTCCACCAGCAGGTCGGTGATGCGAAGGCCCTCGATCTCGGGCGCCACCAGGATCTCGTCGCGGGGCACCAGCGTGCCGGTCACGACAGCGAACTCCACGATCTCGCGGGCGACGGCCGATGCCACCGTCACGGCGGGTGCGACGGCGGCCGGATCGGGAACCGCCGCCGGCTCCGCGGCGCGGGCGACGGGGGCGAGCGACGCGGCGCCGGCCAGCACCGCGAGGGCGAAACGAAACCGGTGTCCGAACGGCACGGGCCGAGGGGGGCGCATGGCAGGGCACTCGACGCGGGTGGGAAGTACGGGCTTGCGGGGCGAGACCGGCAAATTCATGGCACACCTCTCGGGCGATGTCCGGGTCGCCGGGACATCGACCCCGCTCGGTGCGAGGATCGGCAACATTTTGCCAGCCGTCACGTTAGGACAATCATAGACCTTTTCCGGTCGAGGGTTAACGAACCATGAGCATCTTCGAGGTCCGTCAGCAGTCGAATGGCGCCGTCCTCTGGACCGGCAGCGCGCTCGACGAAGTGTCCGCTCTCGATGCGATGGCGCGCGAAGCCGGTTACATCGACTTTCAGGCGCTTCCCGAGGAGATCCGCGCGGCTCACCCGGTCGCCCGTCCGATCGCGTAAGGCGTTTCGGGGCCCGTTTGGCGAGAGATCCTTGACTCGGGTCGCCGACCGGGATGCGCCCTAGCGGGACGCCATGGGATCCAGCGACAGGTAACGGGGATCGAAGCCGGCCAGGCTCGTCAGCCGCTGGACGTTCCGGATCGTCAGGATGCGCGAACGCAGCTCGATCAACCCCTGGCGCTTCAGATCCTGGAGCGTGCGATTGACGTGCACGCTCGCGAGGCCGGTCGCATCCGCCAGATCGAGCTGGGACACCGGAAGATCGTAGCCGTCGCCCCGCACCAGTCCGACGGCCCGCAGGCGCATCAGCAATTCGAGAAACAGATGTGCGATCCGCTCGATGGCCGAGCGGGAGCCGAGATTCACGATCCACTCGCGCAGGATCGCGTCGTCCACGAGGTTCGCCCGACGCAGGGTCGTGACCAGCGTGGCCTGCTCCCGGACGAGGTTCCCGAGGGGCGCGAAACCCATGCGCGTGAAGCGGCAGGCCGAAAGGCTCGTGATCGCGTGGTCCCGGCGGTCGAGCAGGCCGGTATCGAGGTCGCAGAAATCGCCCGGGACCAGATAGGCGAGGATCTGCCGGGTTCCGTTGGCCCGCAGCTTGCGCCGGCAGGCCATGCCTTCGAGGAGCACATGGACGCCGTCGGGACGCTCACCCTCCCGCACGATCTCCATGCGCGGTCCGACGAGCGTGATGGCTCCACAGAGCCGCGTCAGGATCGCGCGATCTTCGGTCGATACCGGCCCGAACCGCTCCAGCTTCCGGATCAGCGGAATCATCACATCGTCGTCATCGTGCAGGGTTAGGTGATGCGGCAAATCCGGATCGGAGTGCGACGCCGTCATCGACACCGCTCCGGTGCCTGTCGCCGCGCGCGATCGCACCCTCTCGCGTTCACCCAACCCGTCACGGTGTCGTACCCCTCCCCCGACCGAGTCCGGGCTGCTCCGCCTGCGCGTGGACCAACCGAGCCGTGCTCGCAGGATCATCGGCCGAGAACGGCCGAACCCTTGCGTCACTACGGCCAGGACCCTCGGTTTGTTGCGATATTCCCCGAACCGCAGCGTTCATAAATCCCAAGGAAGCATGTCGGACAGGGCACGACGCCTTTGGTGTTGTGCCCGACATTGGAGGAATGTCGTCTACCCGACAGATCTCCTGGCGGGCTTGCCTTTGTCTCGCATCGTACAGATAGTCGCAAAATCGCTTGTATATATTCCTGAATATGGGTCCGTGAGAGACTATTTGTGCTCTTGCCCCAAGGGACAGGCCCGTGTCGCTGCTAGAGCAATCTGCCGTCCGTAACCGCTTGCTCAAACGTCTCTCGCCAGGTGACTATCGGTTGCTTCAGCCGCACCTGCGCGCGATGACGACGGAGCTGCGCCAAGGCCTGATTTATCCGCATCGACCGATTCAGGACCTCTACTTCCCGGAGGCCGGCTACGCGTCGATCACGACCTCCGGGACGAGCAGGGTCGAGGTGGGCATCATCGGGCCCGAGGGCGTGGTCGGTGCCGCACCGGTGCTGCTGGGGAGTGACCGCACGCCCTACGACCACTTCGTCCAGAACGCGGGCGAGATGCTGGCCATCGACGCCGCCGTGCTGATGGCCGCCACCGAGGAGAGCCTCACGCTGCGCAACCTGCTGCTGCGGTTCGTCCAGACCCTCCTGGTCCAAACGGCGCAGACCGCGTTCGCCAACGCGAGCTACAACATCGAGGTCCGGCTCGCCCGCTGGCTGCTCATGTGCCACGACCGGGTCATCGGCGACGAACTCACCGTGACCCATGACTTCCTGTCCTTCATGCTCGGCGTCCAGCGCACGACGGTGACCCTCGCCCTGCAGCTCCTGGAGGGCAACCGCCTGATCAAGGCACGTCGCGGGCGGATCGGGGTTCTCGACCGGACCGGCCTGCTGGCCGTGGCGGGGGGCAGTTACGGCGTACCCGAAGCCGAATATCTCCGCCTGATCGAGGGCGCCTGACCCGGAGGGGGGGGCTGTCGAATGCCGCGACGCACCGGGGCGCCTGCACCGTCGATCAGGCCAGGTCCGGCTTCGGCCGATGGACGCGTGACATCGCCCTGTCGCGGACGTGCGGCAGTGAACACTTGCTCTCCTGCAGGGTTGAAGAACGACGCATCACGCGTTCCTCCCGGGACTCGCCTCCCAGGACACGCCTCCCAGGACTCGGCCCGCCCGGCAATGGCCGTGGCGGGCTCTTTGCGTCTTGCTATCATGTATCTTCTCGAGAAGACTTTTGCCGGGTTGTCTCTCGATCCAGACGTAAACGTACGATTTCGCGCATAAATCTTTGAAGGTCTTCCCATTAACCTGTGTTGATGCGGATAAATCTCTCGTTTTGCACACTCGGGCGGACTGAGGGGATCGGGCTCATGCCCTTCCCGGCCGAATGAGAAGTGACTGGATGACATCGCAATCTGGATCCGATGCGTCGACCCGCCTCCGTCCCGAGAACACTCCCCCGCTGGCGCCGTCGATCCGACGAACCCTCGGGCAGCACCTGCGCGATGCCTATGCCTCCCTCGATGACGACCCGCCCGACCGGTTCGCGGTGCTGCTCGCCCGTCTCGAGGCGGTGCTCGCCGCCCGCGGCGAGATTCTCACGGCCGAGGTCCGCCAGGGGCTCCGGGACCATGCGCCGGGGCTGCGCAAATACGCCCTCTCGTTGACCCGCGACGCCGCGCGCGCCGACGATCTGGTCCAGGACACGATGCTGCGGGCCTGGATGTACCGCGAGAGCTTCACGCCGGGCACCAACGTGTGCGGCTGGCTCACCATCATCATGCGCAACACGTTCTATTCCGGCCAGCGCAAGCGCGTGCACGAGGTCGAGGACAGCGACGGCAGCTACGCGGCGCAGCTGGTGACCCTGCCGGCGCAGGGCGCCGTCCTCGACCTTGAGGACGTCAACGCTGCCATCGGGCGGCTCTCCACGACACTGCGCCAGGCCCTGACGCTGGTGGCCATCGACAACATGACCTACGACGAGGCCGCCAGGGTGATGGGCTGCAAGATCGGCACGGTGAAGAGCCGCGTCTGGCGGGCCCGCGAGAGTCTCGCCGCCCTCGTTGGCTACTCCGCCCACGAGATCGGGCCGGACCGCCTCGCCACCTCCGTGCTCAGCGACCTGAGCCTCCGGCCACGGGCCTGAAGCGGCCTTCGAGTCTGTCAGGTTCATCCGGAACCAGACAGGCTCCGGATCCCTTTCATGTCCGTTTGTCTTTCCGGAACGACCGGTTTCCACGTATCCCTGACAAACTCTACAGCAGCGTTCCGCGCAGGATCAGCATCGCCACCGAGAAGTAGATGACGAGGCCCGTGACGTCGACGAGGGTGGCGACGAAGGGGGCCGAGGCGGTGGCGGGATCGAAGCCGAGGCGCTGCAGCAGGAACGGCAGCATCGAGCCGGTGAGCGAGCCGAAGGTGACGATGCCGATAAGGGCCGCCCCCACGGTCGCTGCCACCAGCATCCAGTGCTCGCCGTAGTCGTAGAGGCCGGTCTTCTGCCAGACCACGATGCGGACGATGCCGATCGCGCCGAGGATCGTGCCGAGCACGAGGCCGGTGGGCACCTCGCGCAGGGCCACCCGCCACCAGTCGCGCAGGCGCACCTCGTGCAGGGCCAGGGCGCGGATGAGCAGCGAGGTGGCCTGGCTGCCGGAATTGCCGCCCGAGCTCATGATCAGCGGGATGAACAGGGTCAGCACGATGGCCTTTTCGAGCTCGCCCTCGAAGCCCTGCATGGCGGTGGCCGTCATCATCTCGCCGAGGAAGAGCGCGCAGAGCCAGCCCGCCCGCTTCCGGATCATCGTGCCGAAGCCGATGTCCATGTAGGGCTCGGGCAGGGCTTCCATGCCGCCGAAGCGCTGCACGTCCTGGGTCTGCTTCTCGACCATCGCGTCGATCATGTCGTCCACCGTGACGATGCCGATGACGTGCCCGACCGCGTCGATGACGGGGAGCGCCAGGAGGTCGTAGCGCGAGATCAGACGGGCGGCCTCCTCGCGGCTGGCCGTGGGCGAGACCGCCAGCGGACGTCGGTTCGGGGCCACCGAGAGCACGTTGTCGCCCGGATTGCCCGAGATCAGCCGACGCAGGGGCACCGCCTTGGTCAGGGCCCGGGTGCGCGGGTCGAGGACGAAGATCGCGTAGATGGTCTCGCGGGTCTTCTCGACCTGGCGGACGTGGTCGAGGGTCTGCTGCACCGTCCAGTTGCCCGGCACGGCGACGAATTCCGTCGTCATCAGCGAGCCGACGGTCTCCTCGCCGTAGGTGCTCAGCCGGTCGACGGCCCCGCGGGTCTCGGCGTCGAGACGGGCGCGCAGGTCCGAGCGGCCGGGCTCCTCGATTTCGCGGAAGAGGTCGGTGATGCGGTCGGCCGACATGCCCGACAGGTAGGAGGCGACCCGGTCGCGCGGCAGCATCTCGATGATGTCGGCGGCGCAGTCGAGCTCGGGCTGATCGAGCACCTCGATCGCCCGCTCCACGGGCAGGCCCAGCAGGATGGCGGCGGCGACCTCGGGCGCCTCGTCGTTGAGCGCCTCGACGATGTCGGGCGCGCGCTCGTCCGACAGGCGGGCGGCGAGCACGGCCGGATCGATGCCGGTCGGGAAGGAAGCGATCTCGTTCATGGGCTCACCTCGCAGGGCGCGCGATCCGGCCGTGAGGGGCCGCCCCGCGCCGGGCCGCCCGGGCCCGGTCAGCGGGGCGTCAGGCGAAGGAAGCGGAGGCGGCCGCGCACGGCGCGGGCGATCGGTCTGGATTGTCGCTGGGCATCGGAATCGTCGAGAGGGAGCCGAAGCGCGCGCCGCGCGGTGAGTCGTGACCCCCGCGCAGGCCCGTTCGGCGGCGCGTCAGTGCGCCTCCCCTCCCCGGGGCGTCAAGCCGAAACCGGCCTCGGCCGGATCTTTCCTCCGCACCCGTGGCGCCCCTGCCGTCCGGTCCGGGTCCGACCCATCGCAGACCCCCTCGCACGGGCGAGGTGTCGGCATCATATCTCCGGTGTCCGGAGTGCCGGGCCGAAAGCGCGGCAACGCTCGGGCGCAGGATGGGAACTTTTCCGCGATCCTATGAGAAATATAAGTGTAGCGTCCACTTGTATTGTGCCCAACACAACGGCATATCAGGGACGTCGAACACGAAGGAGTTTCCCATGAAGTGGTCCGCCCCCGTCGTCCAGGAAGTCTGCGTCGGCATGGAAGTCACCAGCTACGAGTCCGCCGAGATCGATCCCTTCAACTAAGGCGCGGCCTTTCGAGGCTGTTTCTCGTCGAAGAGTGGATCGAACCCATCCGGGTTCGGCTTTCATACCCCCAAACCAACCAGGAGAGATGTCATGAAGTGGTCTGCCCCCATCGTCCAGGAAGTCTGCGTCGGCATGGAAGTGACGAGCTACGAGTCCGCCGAGATCGATCCCTTCAACTAAGGGCGATCGCGGGTCCCGCTCTCGGGACCGGCTGATCCGAGGGGGCGCTGTCCGAAAGGGTGGCGCCCCTTTCGTTTGGGCTGAGAGTGTCGGGCGGCGGTGATCCCCTCGGCGACCGCAGCGCCTCTGCCAGGAAGTCGATCAGCACTCGGACGCGCTCCGGCATCGACGGGCCGCCGACGAAGACCGCATGGATGGCCTCGCGGTCCTGCGGATTGTAGCGCTCCAGCAGCGGCACGAGGCGCCCGCTCGCCAGTTCGTCGGCGATGTGGAAGCGCCCGACACGGGTGATGCCCATGCCGCCGAGGGCGAGTTGGACCAGCGTCTCGCCGTTGTTGGCGGACATGGAGCCGGAGACCGCCAGGAGGTAATCGCGTCCCTCCTCCCGGAACGGCCACCCGGGCTCGGCGCGGCGGAAGTTGAAGTCGAGGCAGTTGTGTCGGGCGAGATCCGCGGGGATCTCCGGCGTTCCGACCCGCGCCAGATAGGCGGGCGAGGCCACGACCGTCCGGCCCGTGTCGCCGAGGCGGCGCGCGGTGAGCGGGCTGTCCGGTAAAGTCCCGAAGCGGATCGCCACATCGGCCCGTCCGCCGAGGATGTCGGCGACCTGGTCGCTGAGGTCGATGTCGACGCTGATGCCGGGATGGCGCGTCACGAATTCCGCCAGCAACGGCACGATCACCAGACGCCCATGGGCGGAGGCGGTGCTGATCCGGACCCGACCGCGGGGGGAGGCCTGATCGGCGACCGCGCTCTCGCTCTCGGCGATATCGGCGAGGATGCGGCGCGCGGCACGGGCATAGCTCTCGCCCTCGGCGGTGAGGCGCAGCGTCCGGGTGGTCCGCACGATCAGCTGCACGCCGAGGCGTGCTTCCAGGCGGGCGACGATGCGGCTGACGGCGGAGGCGGTCAGCCCCAGCCCGCGGGCCGCCGCGGACAGGCTGCCGTCTCGCGCAATGGCGAGGAAGGCCGCCATCTCCCCCGTCCGGTCGATTCGGTCTCGCGGCATTCGTGCTCCTGACGCACAGATGTCGGTCCGGAGATCGGGCTACCGCCCGGTGTCGCGCTGCATCATGTGCCTGTCGGGAACAATGACCGAAAGGCAACCCCCATGACAATCCATCCTGCCCTGCTGGCGCTGAGCATCGGAGCCTTCGGGATCGGCGTCACCGAATTCTCGCCGATGGGCATGCTGCCGCTGATCGCGAACGATCTCGGCGTCTCGATCCCGGCCGCCGGCCTGCTGGTCAGCGCCTATGCGCTCGGCGTCCTGATCGGCGCCCCGCTAATGACCCTCGCCTTCGCGCGGGTGCCGCGCCGGGCGCTTCTCGAGGGTCTGATGGGCATCTTCACGGTGGGCAGCGTGATTTCGGCCCTCGCCGACGGTTACGCGATGCTGCTCGCGGCACGGATCGTCACGGCCTTCAACCACGGCGCCTTCTTCGGGATCGGATCGGTGGTGGCCGCCAGCCTCGTACGGCCCGAGCGGCGTGCGGCCGCTGTGGCCGCGATGTTCTCCGGCCTGACCATCGCGACGATCGGCGGCGTGCCCCTCGCCGCCTGGGTGGGGGAGGCGCTGGGCTGGCGCGCGGCCTTCTGGGGCATCGCCGGCATCGGCGCCGTCGCGATGCTGTCGCTGCGGCTGGCCCTGCCGCCCCTGCCCGTGGACGGCGCCCCCGACATCCGCGCGGAGCTGCGCGTCGTGGCGCGGCCGGCCGTCCTCGGCGCCCTCGCGCTCATGGTCCTCGGGTCGAGCGCCATGTTCACGGTCTTCACCTACATCGTCCCGATCCTGCGCATCGAGACGGGGGCGGACGCCTCCTTCGTCACGGCCATGCTGGTGGTCTACGGCGTCGGCCTGACCCTCGGGAACTGGGCCGGCGGACGCCTGGCCGACCGCACGGTGGACGGAACGATCATCGCCTCCCTGGTGGCCCTGGTCCTGCTGCTCGGGGTGTTCGCCGTCGGGATGGACTCGCGCTGGGTCGCCGCCCCGCTCATCCTACTCTGGGGCGTCGCGAGCTTCGCCCTGGTGCCGCCCCTACAGATGCGGGTGATGGCGGAGGCCGGCGAGGCGCCCAACCTCGCCTCGGCCCTGAACATCGGTGCGTTCAACCTCGGCAACGCCATCGGTGCGGCCCTCGGCGGCCTCGTGATCGACCTCGGCGGAGGCTATCCGGCGGTCTCGGTGGCGGGGTCAGCGATGGCGGCGGTCGGCCTCGCTTTCCTCCTCGTTCTGCGGCGCAGCCGGCGCGTCGCCGGCGTGGCGGCGTGTCCCTGACGCCGGGGAACCGGGCGCGCCTCTACAATCCGAGGCCGAGCTGGCGCGGCTCGGGCGCGGGGCCGTGTTCCAGGGCGGAGAGGGAGACGCCGAGGAGGCGGACGCTGCGCCGCAGGGGGAACAGGTCGCGCAGGAGGACCAGAACGGTTTCCTCCAGGACGGCGCGGTCCGGGACGAAGCCGGGCAGCGAGCGGGCCCGGGTGATCTGCTCGAAATCCGCGAACTTCACCTTGAGCGTCACCGTGCGGGCCCGGACCTCCCTGGCGGTGGCGGCGCCCCAGACCTTGTCGAGGATCGGCGCCAGGCGCCCCGCGAGCACCCCGTAATCGGCAGAGTCCTCCGAGAAGGTGTTCTCGGCGCCGATGGATTTCCGGATCCGGTTCGCCCGGACCGGACGGACGTCGATGCCCCGCGACACCCCATAATAGTAGGGCGCCGAGGCGCCGAACCGCTTCGTCAGGGTCTCCAGGCTGAGGGCGCGCAGGTCGCGTCCGGTCAGGATGCCGAGCGCCTTCATCCGCGCTTCGGTGACGGGGCCGATCCCGTGGAAGCGCCCGATCGGCAGGTCCTCGACGAAGGCCGGCCCCATGGCGGGGGTGATCACGAACAGGGCGTCGGGCTTGCGGAAGTCGGACGCCACCTTGGCCAGGAACTTGTTGTAGGAGACGCCCGCCGAGGCCACGAGGCCGGTCTGCGCGCGGATCGAGTCCCGGATCGCGCGGGCCACCGCGGTGGCGGTCGGCAGACGCTGCCGGTTCTCCGTCACGTCGAGATAGGCCTCGTCGAGGGCGACGGGCTCGACCAGGTCGGTATGCTCGGCGAAGACCGCCCGGATTTGATCCGAGATCCCCCGGTAGACCTCGAAGCGCGGCTTGACGAAGACCAGGTCGGGGCAGAGCCGGCGCGCCGTGACGGAGGGCATGGCCGAGCGAACGCCGAAGGCACGCGCCTCGTAGCTCGCCGCCGCCACCACGCCGCGCTCGCGCGATCCGCCCACCGCGACCGGGCGGCCCCGCAACGCCGGGTCGTCGCGCTGCTCCACCGAGGCGTAGAAGGCGTCCATGTCGATATGGATGATCTTGCGGATCGCGCCCGCGTCGTCCGGGTCCATCGCGGACGTTCCTCCGATCGTTCTGTCGCTGATGTTCGTGGTCTGTTCGCAGAATCCCGGTCCGGGCACGGGAATCAAGCCCTGACGGGTCTCGATCCACCGCGGAACCGACGCAGCCTCGCCGCGGCTCACCGCGCGGGGGCTCGCCGTGGACCGGGGCGTGCCGCATAAGGGCGCCCAGGACAGCCGAAGCCCGCGCTTGGCGATTCGCCCGAGGACAGGTTCTTGAACATCACCCAGATCACCCACCACGACCTCGACGGCTACGGCGCCTCCACGGTGGTCGGCCAGTTCGCCGAGGTCGCCCGCATCGTGCACGTGCCGCGCTATTCCGATGTCGGGCCGGTGGTCGAGACCGAGCTGAAGCGCCTCGGCAAGGCGTCCGCCCCGGAAATGATCGTGATGACCGACCTCGGCCTCGAGACGGTGGCCGTGACCTTCATCCGCAACTTCGCCGCCCTGAACCGCCGCCGCGATCCGACCGCGCGCCACCGCCTCGTCGTCCTCGATCACCACGCCTCCTCGGTCGACCAGCTGCGCGAGCAGGGCCTCGCACCGCAGGCCGATCCCGCGGTGCCGAGTCTGCAGCGCTTCGACCTGGAAGATCCGAACATCGTCGTGCTCATCGACGAGGCCTGCTGCGCCACCCGCATGGCCTACGAGCACCGGGCCCTCTACGCGACCCGCGAGACCGGCGCGGATCCGATCCTCGGCGCCCTGGTGACGGCGGTCGATGCCGTCGATCTGTGGCGCAAGGACCGGCCGGCCTTCCGCAACGGCCTGAGCCTCGACGAGATGTTCTGGGACAACGTCTCGAACCTCGTGCCCATCGGGCATCCCTGGCACGACCGGTTCGTCGGCGACCTCCTCCTCGGCGCGGCCCGCCTCCTCGGCGAGGGCGCCTCCCCGGCCGTGATCGAGGGCCAGGTGCCGGCCCTGCGCAAGGCGATCCTCGACGGCTACCTCGCAGAGGACGAAGGCGACGACCGCACCCTCACCACCCGCATGCGCATCGCCCGGGTGCTCGCCCGCTCGGACCTGTTCCATCCCCTCTCGGACGGCACGCTGATGTCCTTCGGCCTCGATTCCGGCACCTTCCAGCGGGTCTCGGACCTGATCATGGAGAGCGGCCGGGCCAAGCGCGTGCTCAACGTGCAGCGGGCGGGAACCATGTCCTTCCGCTCCAACAACGAGACCGCCCTGGAAGGCGCGCGGCGCTTTCGCGGCGGCGGCCACAAGGATGCCGCCGGCGGCAAGCTGACCAGCGGCTCGGCCTTCTCCCTGGCGGACGCCATCGCGCAGGTCGAGCCGGTGCTGAACCCGCCGGCGGCCGACCCGGCGCTGAGCCCGTTCGGGGCCTTGAAGAACTGGAAGGGCTGAGACGCGCGGTCCCCCCGACGCAGCCGCCCCCGATGGCCGGCCCGGCACGGGCGCGGCAGTCTCGCCGCCGCGCGCCGCCCGTGCCATCCTCGCCCCGGGCCGAATCCCTGCCCGGCCCCGACGGCACAGCTGCGGCGCCGGGACGGTCGAACCCTGTCCGCGACGTTTCCGGGGACACCATGCCGCCGATCGCTCTCCTCAGCCGCGGGCCGTGTCCGTTCCTGTCGGGCTTCGACCTCGCCGACGCGACGCTGCCCGACCTGCGCCTCCGGGTCGCCCTGTCCCCGGGCGGGCCGCGTCTGCCGGTGCTGCTCCTGCACGGTCATCCGCAGACCCACGCCACATGGCACGCGGTGGCGCCCCGGCTTCGGGAGGCCGGCCATCCGGTGGTCGCCCCCGACCTGCGCGGCTACGGCGACTCGGATCGACCGGACTCGACGGCCGATCACGCCCCCTATGCCAAGCGGGCCATGGCGGCCGATGCCGTCGCGCTGATGCACGCCTGCGGCTACGAGCGCTTCGCGGTCGTCGGGCACGATCGGGGCGGCCGCGTCGCGCATCGCCTGGCCCTCGACCACCCCGCCGCGGTGGACCGCCTCGCCGTCCTCGACATCGCCCCGACGCTGACGATGTACGCCCGCACCGACCGGGCCTTCGCGACCCGGTACTTCTGGTGGTTCTTCCTGATCCAGCCGGCGCCCCTGCCCGAGCGGATGATCGGCGCCGACCCGGAGGCCTATCTGCGCCATCACCTCGCGGGCCAGAGCCGGACGCCCGGGATCCCGAGCGAGGCGATGATCCGGGAATATCTGCGCTGCTACCGCGCTCCCGGCAGCCTCCATGCGATCTGCGAGGATTACCGCGCCGCGGCCGGGATCGACCTCGACCACGATGCCGCCGACGCCGCCGCCGGACGCCGGGTCACCGCGCCGCTCCTCGCCCTCTGGGGCGCGCAGGGCACGGTCGGCGAACTCTACGACGTCGCCGCCACCTGGCGCGAGACGGCCGACCGGGTGGAGGGGCACGCCCTCCCCTGCGGACACCTGCTGCAGGAGGAGGCACCGGACCTGGTGCTGGACCACCTGCGTCCCTTCCTGGGCTGAGGGCCTGTCCTCGCGACGCGACGGGGACTCCCGAGCGACTCGCAGTCGCGCCCGGATCGGCCGGCCCGGAACGGCGGTTACCCCTGCCGTGAGGCGAGGAGAGCCCGATGGCGAGACCGACCGATCTGCGCGATCCCCCCGCCTGGCTGGGGTATCCGCATCCCCGCGTCGAGGGCGGCGCCAAGGTCACGGGTACGGCGGTCTACGCCTCCGACACCCGCCTGCCGGGTCTGGCCCACGCCGCCCTGGTCACCAGCACCATCCCGCGCGGACGGATCACCGGCTTCGACCTCGCCGCCGCGCAGGCGGTCCCGGGGTGCCTGCGCATCTTCACCCATCGGGATTTCGCTGGCGCGATCCGGCCGGTGAAGCACCTGATGGCCGGGGGCTGCGCCAACAGCGGGCACCTGCCGCTGGGATCGGACGCGGTCGCGTATGCCGGTCAGATCGTCGCCCTGGTGGTGGCGGAGACCGTCGAGGCGGCCCGCGCGGCGGCAGCCCGCACGCGGGTGCACTACGCGGCCGAGGCCTTCGCCGACGGATTCGACACGCCCGGGGCCGAGGTCGTGTGCCTCGCCGACCTGAAGCCGGAGCACCACGACCCCCGGATCGGCGACGCCGACGACGCCCTGGCGCGGGCCGACGTCGCCGTGTCCGCCCGCTACGCGACGCCGATCCAGCACCACAACCCGATCGAACTGTTCACCACCACCTGCACCTGGGACGGCCCGCGCCTCACGGTCCACGAGCCGTCGCGCTACATCGGCGCGGTCCGGCACGGGCTCGCCGCGCAGCTCGGCCTCGATCCGGCTGACATCCGGGTGGTCTCGGGCCTGATCGGCGGCCATTTCGGTGCGAAGCTCGCCCTGGCGCAGTACACGGCCCCGGTCGCCCTGGCGGCCCGCGCCCTCGGGCGGCCGGTATCCCTGGTCGCGAGCCGCCGGGATGGCTTCACCATCGCCAACTACCGTCCGGAAAGCCGGCACGATATCCGCCTCGGGGCGAGCGCCGACGGGCGCTTCACCGCCCTCGTGCACGAGGCGGCGGTCATCGCCTCGCGCTTCGATCCCTTCGCCATGGAGGGCACCGACGTCACCGCGAGCCTCTATGCCTGCCCGGCCGTCCGCACCGACGAGCGCGCCGTGCGGGTCGACCGCAACACCCCCGGGCCGATGCGGGCGCCGCCCGAGGTGCCCTACCTCTTCGCCCTGGAGAGCGCCGTCGACGAGATGGCGGTCGCCCTCGGGATCGACCCGATCGCCCTGCGCCGTCGCAACGACACGGCCGCCGACCCGATCTCCGGGAAGCCGTTCTCCTCGCGCCCGCTGATGGCCTGCTTCGAGGCCTTCGGCTGGGCGACGCGCGATCCGGAACCGGGGCGGATGCGCGACGGCCCCTGGCGGATCGGGCTCGGCTGCGCCGCCTCGGCCCGGCCGGTGAAGATTTCCCCCGCCACGATGCGGATCCACCTCGGGGCCGATGGCCGCGCCACCGTCGCCACCGCCCATCACGAGATCGGCAACGGGATCACGACGCTGCTCGCCCTCGGGGCCGCCGAGTGGCTCGGGACCACGCCCGAGGCCGTCACGGTCTCCCTGGGCGATACGGCGCTGCCGGCGGCCGGGCTCTCGGGCGGCTCCGCCACCACGACCAGCCTGCTCCACACCCTGGCACAGGGCTGCGAGACCCTCCGGGCCCGCCTGGCGCAGGCCGCGATCGGATCCGGTCCCCTGGCCGGAGCCGATCCCGCCACGCTGCGCCCGCATGCGGGCGATCTCGTCGCCCCGGACGGGCGGACCTGTCCGCTGGCGGCGCTCGTCGCGGGCCTCGACCCGAACGGAATCGAGACGGTGGCGGCCTTCACCCCCGAGGGGTCGGGGCCGGAAGCCCTGGAGGCGATCGGATCGGGCCGGATGGCCCTCGGGACCGGCGCCGGCGGCAAGGCCGTGTCCTGGGCCTTCGGCGCCCAGTTCGCGCGGGTGCTGGTCCACGACGAGACCGGCGAGATCCGGGTGCCGCGCCTCCTCGGCGCCTTCGCGGCCGGCCGCGTCCTCAACCCGTTGACCGCCCGGAGTCAGCTCACCGGCGGGATGATCTGGGGGCTCGGCTCGGCGCTTTTGGAGGAGACGATCCTCGACCGCGGCCATTACCGCAACGCGGATTTGGCCGAGTACCTCGTCGTCACCGCCGCGGACGCGCCGGAGGTCGAGGCCCTGCTCGTGCCGGACCCGGACGACGGCGTGAATCCCCTCGGCCTCAAGGGCCTCAAGGGCCTCGGGGAGCTCGGGATCATCGGCGTCAACGCCGCGATCGCCAACGCGGTGTTCCACGCCACGGGCCGCCGGATCCGGTCCCTGCCGATCCGGGTCGAGGACATGCTGTGACCGATCGCGGGCCCCTTCGGCCGATCCTCGTCCGGGGCTGACGCGGTCGTGATCGCGTCGCCCGACCCGGGCGCTCCGGCCGGCACGCTCTCGAAGCGTGGCCGCCCTGGACGCCCGCCCGCCGATCCTGTCTGATCGACCCGACAGAGGAGGAGCGCGTCATGTCCGACGACCGGGACGATCAGGGCCGGCTCACGCGTGCGGCGAGCTTCGTCTTCCTTCACACCGAGCACGCGATCTACGCGGCGCTCGGAATCCTCCTCGCCCTGACCGCCCTCGTCGCCCTGATCGACGCCACCGCGCTGACCTGGGAAGCCGTGCGCCACCTGGGCGGGGCCGATCAGATCCTGGAGGTGGTCGATCGGCTGCTGTTCCTGCTGATGCTGATCGAGATCCTGCACACGGTGCGGGTGTCGATGCGCTCGGGCAAGCTGACCTGCGAGCCCTTCCTCATCGTCGGCCTCATCGCCTCGATCCGACGGGTCCTCGTCATCACCCTGCAGTCGTCGGAGATCACCCACGCCAAGGACTGGTCGCCGGAGAAGCAGGCGCTGTTCCAGGCCTCGATGATCGAGCTCGGCGTTCTCGCCGGCCTGATCCTCACGATGGTGTTCGCCATCTTCATGCTCCACCGCGCCCGGGACGACGGCAAGCCGGCGGGCGAGGAATCGGCCGAGCAGGCGGGTTCCTGACGGAGCGGGACGCCGTCACCGGGGCCCCGGAACGCGAACAAGCCCGGCGAGCCGGGCTTGCGCGGTGCCGCGATCGCCCGCGATCCGGTCCTAGAGGCGGTAGCGGATCTGGTCGGTCCAGAAGCGCTCCAGGCGGCTGAGCGCCGTGTTGAGGCGGCCGAAATCGTCGTCCGAGATGCCGCCGATCGGCTGGATGGTGCGGGCGTGCTTGTCGTAGAGGCTCTGGATGATGTCGTGGACCTGACGGCCCTTGTCGGTGAGGCTGATGCGGACCGAGCGGCGGTCGGTCTTCGACCGGGCGTGGTGCAGGTAGCCGGCCTCGACGAGCTTCTTGACGTTGTAGGAGACGTTCGAGCCCAGATAGTAGCCCTTGGTGCGCAGCTCGCTCGCGGTGAGTTCCTTGTCGCCGATATTGTAAAGCAGCAGCGCCTGGACGCTGTTGACGTCCTCGCGGTCGCGACGCTCGAACTCGTCCTTGATCACGTCGAGGAGGCGGCGGTGCAGGCGCTCGACGAGGTGCAGAGCCTCAAGATACGAGCCGTGGGCCGGGACGGTCTCGGGAGCGGTTTCGGTCTTGCTAACCTTGGCAGCCTGGGACTTCATCGTGGGCCTCTTCAGATCTCTGTGCTTCAGGGCCGGTGTTCTTCGCCACCGCTCATGAAGCCAACCTAGGAGTCGCAGATGAAAGACGGTTTAAGCGATAGGATGAATTTGCGATTTACCTCTCTGGGTAAATGCGAGATGAAGCGAACGTCGTAACCCGACGTTTACCGGATTTCCCGCGCCGCCAGGAAAGACAAGATAAAATACAACGCAATAATCCCGGCCTGTATTGCCAGGTAGACGGGCACTATTGGCAGGAGCTGCGGGGTCAGGACCGCCAGGGTGAGCGCGCTGGTGGCGGCCAGCAGCCAGACGACACCGCCCCAGGCGCTGGTGAGCCAGAGGCCCACCGCGGCCATCGGATCGATCACCGCGAAGTAGACGATCACGCTCTGGCGCCCAAGCGTCTCCGATTCGAAGGGGCGTCCGCCGGGCAGGATGTCGAGGATGCCGGCCCAGGTGGCGACGGCCTTCGCGAGCCAGAACAGGGCGGTGAGGCGCATGAACCAGACCAGCACCACGTCCCAGCCGGTCTGCGGCACCTGGGGCGCACGCTCGATCCGGTCGGCACCCCCGTCCTGATTGCGTCCGCGGATTTCGCGGGAGCCGGGGACCTTGGTCAATCCGCGCACGCCGGACCTCTTCTCATGACTCGGACGATCCGGTGAAGGACGGCTCCGGCCCGCCCGTGGCTGCGAAGGCCGCGGCGATCGTCGCGGGGTCGACGGCGTCCAGGGTAGCGGGATCCCAGGCGGGCGCGCCGTCCTTGTCGATGACGGCCGCGCGCACGCCCTCGAAGAAGTCGTGGCCGCGCATCAGGGCGCTGACCATCCGGTATTCCGTGAGCATCGCCTCGGGAAAGCTCAGGCCCGCGCCGCGGCGCATCTGCTCGCGCACCAGAACCAGGCTGGTGGGCGAGCGCGTGCGCATCAGGGCGGCGGCCTCGGTGGCGAAGGGTGCGCCGTCCGCATCGAGGCGCGCCAGGATCTCCGCGACGGTGTCGGCGCAGAAGCACGCGTCGATGCAGGCCCGTGCCGCGACCAGGGGCCCGGGCTCGGGCACCGGCCGCGCATGGGCGCCGAGCACCGCCGCGATCGGCGCGCCGGAGGCCAGATCGTCGACGATCCCGTCGAAATCCCCCGCCGCGGCGTGGTGGGTGGCCAGACCCACCGCGTGGGCGTCGCCCGGTCCGATGCGGGCGCCGGTCAGGGCGAGGTAGGTTCCCGTAGATCCCGGCAGGCGCGGCAGCACGAAGGTCATGCCGACATCGGGAAACAGGCCGATCCCGACTTCCGGCATGGCGAAGCTGTAGCTTTCCGACGAGACCCGATGGCTGCCATGGACGGAGAGGCCGTTGCCGCCGCCCATGACCAGGCCCTCGATCAGGCTGACCACAGGTTTGGCGAACCGCTTCACGGTGGCGTCGAGGCCGTACTCGGCGCGCCAGAAGGCATCGACCGACGCGTGCGCGCCGGCCTTGGCGAGGGCGTAGATCTGGCGGATGTCCCCGCCGGCGCAGAAGGCGCGCCCGCCCCGGCCGCGCAGCACCACCCGCGTCACCGCCGCGTCGCCGGCCCAGATGTCCAGCTGCGCCTGCATCGCCCCGAGCATCGCCAGGGACAGGGCGTTCAGGGCGCGCGGCCGGTTCAACGTCACGAGGCCCACCGCCCCGCGCCGCTCGAACAGGATCTCCGCTTCGCCCGTTTCCGCCATGGGTCCTCCCGCCAGGGATGGGTCCTCCCGCCTGGATCGCCTGCTTAGACGAGGTTTTGGCGCTTGGCGTCAATCGGAGGGACGTTTCCGGAGGCCCTTGCGCTGTGCGCGTGGCGCAGGCCTGCCGTGGACGAAGACCAGCCATCCCTGCGTCGGCATCACGGGTTTCGGAGGCTTTTCCGGATGTGTTAGGCCCGTGCTCGCCCGCCCCGGCCAAGGCCGCTCCCGGTCACGGCCCGGGGCGAAAACCATCGAGTTCGCCCACGATGACCAACGAACCAGCGACCCCGCGTCCCCTGGCGGTCGAGACGGCCCAGGAGGCCGCTCGCCCGGCCTCGCTCGGCATCACCCAGCGCCCGCGCCGAAACCGCAAGGCCGAATGGTCGCGCCGCCTAGTGCGCGAGAATACCCTCACGGTCGATGACCTGATCTGGCCGCTCTTCGTGATCGAGGGGTCGGGCCGGCGCGAGCCCATCGCGTCGATGCCGGGCGTCGAGCGCCTCAGCGTCGACGAGATCGTGCGGGACGCCGAGAAGGCCGCCCGCGCGGGCATCCCGGCGATCTCGTTCTTTCCCTACACCGAGCCCAGCCTGCGCGATCCCACCGGTTCGGAATCGCTCAACCCCGACAACCTCGTCTGCCGGGCGGTGCGGGCGGTGAAGCGGGCGGTGCCCGAGCTCGGGATCATGACCGACGTCGCCCTCGATCCCTATACCAGCCACGGCCATGACGGCCTGCTGGAGGACGGCGCCATCCTCAACGACGAGACCGTGGCTCTCCTGGTCGAGCAGAGTCTGATCCAGGCCGAAGCCGGCACCGACATCATCGCGCCCTCCGACATGATGGATGGGCGCGTCGGCGCGATCCGGGCCGGCCTCGACCGGGCCGGGTTTCGCGACGTTCAAATCATGGCCTACGCGGCCAAGTACGCCAGCGCCTTCTACGGCCCGTTCCGGGACGCCATCGGCACCCAGGCGGCCCTGGTCGGCGACAAGCGCACCTACCAGATGGACCCGGGCAATTCCGACGAGGCCATCCGGGAGGTCGCCCTCGACATCGCGGAGGGCGCCGATTCGGTGATGGTGAAGCCCGGCCTGCCCTATCTCGACATCATCCGCCGGGTGAAGGACGAATTCGCCGTGCCGACCTTCGCCTATCAGGTCTCGGGCGAGTACGCGATGATCGAGGCCGCCGCCCGCAACGGCTGGCTCGACGGCGAGCGCGCCATGGTCGAGAGCCTGCTGGCCTTCAAGCGCGCGGGCGCCGACGGCGTGCTCACCTACTATGCCCTGCGGGTCGCCGAGCGGCTGCGCGCCGGCGCGTGAGCCCCGGACCGGCCGCGCGCGGGCTCCGCATCGCGCTCGCCGCCGGCGTCGCCCTCCTCGGCCTCGCCGGCTGCGTCAGTTCGGTCGATCGTCAGCGCGCCATGATCTGCCGGCGGGTCGTGCCCGCGCTCGCGCCCCCCGAGACCGCGGTGAAGCTCCTGCGCATCGGCGCGGGCGCGACGCCGGACGAGCTCCGGGTCGACTACGCGGTGGCGGGGCGGCCCGGCCAGGCCGCGCGTCAGCGCTGGGTCACCTGCCGTTTCGGTCCCGGTGCGGAACTCCTCGGCCTCGCTACCGAGGCCGGACCGGTCAACGGGGCGCGCCTGTTCCTGTTGCGCCACTACTATCTCGAGACCCCCGAGGCCGCAGACGCGGACCCGGGCGGCCAGCCGGTGCCGGCCGGCCGCCCGCCCCCGTGAGACCGCGGGGCCGCGGTGATCTCGCGGCGCATGCCCGAGTTTCGTCCTAGCGTCTCTCGTCCGTGAGTTTCATGTCCTTGAGTCTCCTGTCCTTGAGTCTCCTATCCTTGAGTCTCCTGGGGCGCACGCCCATCTCTCGCCTCAGAACGCCGCCGCTCAGTCCGCGAGCGCGATTCAGGAGCGCCCCATGCGCGAGACGCAAAGCCCCTACGCCGATCGCTTTCAGACCGGCTACGCCCCCCAGGTCCCGGTGCCCTATGTCCGGGGCAGCCTGGGCGCGCGCTTCCTCGCTTATCTCCTCGACATCCTGTTCATCTTCGGATTCACCGCCCTCCTCACCCTGCTGATCACGGTGATCGGCGTCCTTACCTTCGGGCTGGGCTGGACCCTGTTCGCGATCCTGCCGGCGAGCGGCATCCTCTACAGCGCGATCACGGTCGGCGGCCCGGCCCAGAGCACCTGGGGCATGCGGATGATGGGCCTGCGCGTCGTCGCGCCGGAGAGCGGCGCGCGCGTGGACTACCTCACCGCCGCGATCCACGCGCTGCTGTTCTACGTGGCCGTGGCCTCGGCCTTCCTGCTCTGGGTGCTGGATGTCGGCATCGGCCTGGTGCGGGCCGATCGCCGCCTCGGTCACGACCTGATCCTCGGCCTCGCGGTGGTGCGGGCCGGCTGACGCAATCGCCTCCGGCGTCGCGTCGACGCCCGTCTTCGACCACGCGGCCGCTCTCGGCCTGACAGCACGATCCCGGTTTCGCACGAAATCGTCGCGGAACCCTCTCAGGGAGTTGAGCCGGCCCGCGTTGCGGATACACTCAAGTCTCGGGGTGCGCGGTGCGCACCCGGCACGCGGCGAGCGACAGACAAGCGTGACGAGCCATTCCCGGGACACCCCGCAATTCTACCTGACGGCGCCCTCCCCGTGCCCCTACCTGCCGGGCCAGGAGGAGCGGAAGGTCTTCACCCACCTGGTGGGGCGCCGCGCCCGAGACCTCAACGAGATCCTGACGCAGGGGGGCTTCCGCCGCTCGCAGACCATCGCCTACCGGCCGGCCTGCGAATCCTGCCGGGCCTGCATCTCGGTGCGGGTGGTGGTCTCCGATTTTCGTCCCTCGGCCAGCCAGCGCCGCATCCTCCAGCGCAGTGCCGACCTCGTGGGCAATCCCGAGCCCAACCGTCCCGCTTCGGAGCAGTACGCCCTGTTCCGGCGCTACCTCGATGCCCGCCACGGCGACGGCGGCATGGTCGACATGACCGTGCTCGACTACGCCATGATGATCGAGGACAGCCACGTCGACACCCACCTGGTGAACTATCGCCGGCGCGGGCCCGACACCGCGATCAACGGGCGCGGCACCGGACCCACCGTCGCCCTCTGCCTGACCGACGTTCTCGCGGACGGCCTGTCGATGGTCTACTCGTTCTACGATCCGGCCGAGGCGCACCGCTCGCTCGGCACCTACATGATCCTCGACCACATCCGCCGCGCCGCCGATCTCGGCCTGCCCTACCTCTATCTCGGCTACTGGGTCGAGGGCTCGCGCAAGATGGACTACAAGGCCCGCTTCACGCCGCAGGAGCGCCTGATGGGCCCCGGCTGGCAGCGGGTGGAGTAGCGCCACCCGCCGCGCGTGACCCTCAGAACTTGGCGATGATCTGCGCGCGGATCGTGCGCGGCGCGCCCGGCGTGAGGTTCTGGTTGTTGTCGGCGGTGTAGATGTAGCGCCGGTCGAACAGGTTCTCGATGTTCACCTGGGCCCGGACCGACTCGCTAACCTGGTAGAACAGCCCCAAATCGAAGCGCGTGTAGCTCGGCAGACGCACGGTATCGTCCGAGGTGGCGAAGGTGTGGGTCTGGTGGATCACCCCGATGCCGATGCCGAATTCGGGCGTGAGGTCGAATTTGTTCCAGAGGGAGACGCTGTTGAACGGCACCAGCCCGACGGTGTTGCCCTTCACGATCGTGGACGAGACGGCACTTTCGATGCGGGCATCGGTGATGGCGTAGCCGCCGGCGATCTGCCACCAGTCGGTGAGGTAGCCGTTGGCGCCGATCTCGGCGCCTTGCGTGTTGGTCCTGCCCGACAGGAGGAAGAAGCCCGCATTGTTCGGGTCGGGCAGCCGCTGGTTGGTGCGGTCGAGATTGTACAGGGCGCCGGTGACCTGGAAGGTCGGCGTCACGTCGTATTTCACGCCCACTTCAAGGTTCTGGAAGCCCTCCGGCCTGGCGATGACGAGGCCGGGCGTGAACGCGCCGATCTGGTCGCCCGAGGACGGCAGGTAGGACACGCTGTAGCTGCCGTAGAAGGCGAGGTTCGCCAGCGGCTTGATCACGAGGCCGGCGCGGGGCGAGACGAGGTTGTCGACGCGCTCGTTGGTCAGGCCCGTGGCCCGGCCCCGCGCGGAGAAGTCGAAATAGTCGTAGCGCAGGCCGCCGACGATCTGGACGTACTCGTTGAGGTCGATCTGGTCCTGGGCATAGGCCGCGGCCAGGCCGAGGTCGTAGCGGACGTTGGCATCCGTGGTGCCGTTGTTGCGGAAGGTCACCGGTGCCCGGGAGATCGGCGACATCGGGTTCACGACCACGCTGGTGACGAGGCTGTCGCCCACCCGGGAGAAGCCCGTCTCCCGGAAGGCGAGGCCTTCCTGGTAGCCGAGCTCGAAACCGGCGAGCAGCGTGTGCTTCACGTCGCCGGTGAGGAACTTGTAGGTGAAGTCGTTCTGGCTGAAGTAGTTGGTCCGGTTGGTCTCGCTGCGGTAGATCGTGATCGGCACCTGCGTGCCGGCGGCGTTGACCGGCGCGGCCGGCAGGGAATTCGAGTAGAAGCGGTTGTAGTCGGCGAAGCGCAGCTGGTTGCGCATCTGCACGCCGGACTCGAACGTGTGATCGAGGGTCGCCGTGGCGATGTTGGCATCGACCGCCGTCCGGTTCACGGTCGGGTTGCCGAAGAAGGTGCGGGTGTTGTTGCGGTAGTTGTACGGCCGGCCGTTCTGCGAGGGGATGCCGCGATCCGGGAAGCGGTCGTCGTGGAAGAACTCGTAGGAGAGCTTCAGGGTGGTGGCCGGGCCGAGCAGGAAAGTCATCGTCGGATTGATGCCGTAGCGCTGCAGCTTCCCGAATTGCCGGTAGGTCTCGCTGTCCTCGAACACGCCGTTGAGGCGGAAGAACACGCTGTCGCTGATGCGGTCGCCGACATCGAGCGCCACGCGCTTCTGGTTGAACTGACCGCCGCCGGCCACGATCTCGCGCACCCGCAGGCCGTCGGCCTCCTTGAGGACGCGGTTGATCACGCCGCCGCCGCCGCCGCGCCCGAAGATCAGCGAATCCGGGCCCTTGAGCACCTCGATCCGCTCGATGTTGTACAGGTCGCGGAAGTACTGGACGTCGTCGCGCACGCCGTTGACGAAGAAGTCCGCGTTGGTCTTCTGGCCGCGGATGACAACCTCGTCGCGGTTGTTCTCGCCCTGGGCCGGAATCACGCCCGGCACGTAGCGCAGCTGCTCGGTAAGGTTCTGGACGTTCTGGTCCCGGATCTGCTGGCGGCTTACCACCGTGATCGATTGCGGGGTGTCGAGGAGCGGCGTGTCGGTCTTGGTTGCGCTGCGGGTGGCGCGGGTGACGTAGCCGACCGTGTTGCCCGGCAGGCCCTCGACGCTGAGCTGATCCAGGGTGACGGTCGTTCCGTCGCGCGGCCCGACCGGCTGGGCCTGGGCGATGGCCGTGAGGGCCGTTCCGCACAGGAGGGGTGCGATCAGTCGTAATCCTGCTGTCGTGCTCATCGGTTTATCGCCCGCCTGTAGTTCATCTGTGCTTGAGAGTTCGCCCGTTAAGCAGTTGCAGGGCGTCTTTGTCCCTTGGGGCGAGCCTATTTTTCAAGCAAGAGGCGACGGCGCTCGTTTAGGGCTTCATCTTTTTCAATCGTTCTTAGAACCCCTGGAAACAAAGCGGCAACATCCTCTTCGCACTGCGCAATCCCTGCGCGGTTCGCAAACTTGGAACGACTCCGAAAACGGCTGATCCGACAGGGCTGTCCCTTTTCTGCCACGGTCTTAAGGGGCGTCGGACGCGTGCCGCGACCGGATCGGGAGCATCGGCAGGGTTCTGAGCCAGCGTCGCCGGGCCGTGGCTCGTGTCTGCGGCGGCCGTGACGCTCCGATTCGCTGCGCTTCGCGCGGGACGGCGTCGGCGGCGGCCGGGGGCCCGCGTTGAGCGCGATCGCCGCCCATGCTAGGCGCGCCTGATCCCGTTGCCCCTTTTTCCGACGCGTTGACCGAGGCGCCCGCATGATCCCCCGCTACAGCCGCCCCGAGATGACCGCGATCTGGTCGCCCGAATCGCGTTTCCGGATCTGGTTCGAGATCGAGGCCCACGCGACGACCGCGCTGGCCGAGATCGGCGTCGTCCCGAAGCAGGCCGCCGATGCGATCTGGGAGAAGGGCCGCGACGCGGTCTTCGACGTGGCCCGCATCGACGCCATCGAGGCGGTGACGAAGCACGACGTCATCGCGTTCCTGACGCACCTGGCCGAGATCGTCGGCCCCGAGGCGCGCTTCGTCCACCAGGGCATGACCTCGTCGGACGTGCTCGACACCTGCCTCAACGTCCAGCTCGTGCGCGCCGCCGACCTGCTGATCAAGGATGTCGACGCCCTGCTCGCCGCCCTCAAGCGCCGGGCCTTCGAGCACAGGATGACGCCGACCATCGGCCGCTCGCACGGCATCCACGCCGAGCCGGTCACCTTCGGCCTGAAGCTGGCGCAAGCCTACGCGGAGTTCGAACGCAACCGCGCCCGCCTCGTCGCCGCGCGGGAGGAAATCGCCACCTGCGCCATCTCGGGCGCCGTCGGCACCTTCGCCAACATCGATCCGCGCGTTGAGGCCTACGTCGCCGAGGCCATGGGCCTGACGCCGGAGCCGGTCTCGACCCAGGTCATCCCGCGCGACCGCCACGCGATGTTCTTCGCCATCCTGGGCGTGGTCGCCTCCTCGGTGGAGCGCCTCTCCATCGAGGTCCGCCACCTGCAGCGCACGGAGGTGCTGGAAGCGGAGGAGTTCTTCTCGGAAGGGCAGAAGGGCTCCTCGGCCATGCCGCACAAGCGCAACCCCGTGCTCACCGAGAACCTCACGGGTCTCGCCCGCATGGTGCGCGCCTACGCCCTGCCCGCCATGGAGAACGTCGCCCTCTGGCACGAGCGCGACATCTCGCATTCCTCGGTGGAGCGCATGATCGGGCCGGACGCCACCGTCACCCTCGACTTCGCGCTGGCGCGTCTCACCGGCGTCATCGACAAGCTGCTGATCTACCCCGAGACCATGCAGCGCAATCTCGACAAGCTCGGCGGCCTCGTCCACTCGCAGCGGGTGCTGCTGGCCCTGACCCAAGCCGGCGTCTCCCGCGAGGACGCCTACCGCCTGGTCCAGCGCAACGCGATGCCGGTCTGGCGCGGCGAGGGCGACTTCCTCACGCTCCTCAAGGCCGATGCCGACGTCACCGCGGCTCTGAGCCCGGAGCAGATCGAGGAGTGCTTCGATCTCGGCTACCACTTCAAGCACGTGGACACGATCTTCGCCCGGGTGTTCGGCGCAAGCTGAGCTCCGCACGAATCCTGCTTGCCCCGACCCGCCCCACCCGGACCGAAGAGGTAACCCCGTGTCCCAGGCCCGCATCGTCTACCTGAACGGCGACTTCCTGCCCTTCGCCGAGGCGCGCGTGCCGATCATGGACCGGGGCTTCCTCTTCGCCGACGGGATCTACGAGGTCTCGGCGGTGCTCGACGGTCGCCTCGTGGACAACGAGGCGCATCTGGCCCGCCTCGACCGCTCGCTGGGCGAGATCGACATCGCCAACCCGCACAGCCTGGCCGAGTGGATCGGCCTGCAGACCGCGCTCATCGCCCGCAACGGGCTGACCGAGGGACTGGTCTACATGCAGGTCACGCGCGGCGTGTACGAGCGCGATTTCGCCTATCCCCCCGCCGGCACCGCGCCCACGGTGATGATGTTCACCCAGGCCAAGACCGTGGCGGCCAATCCGCTCGCCGAGACCGGCGCCAAGATCATCACCGTGCCGGACCTGCGCTGGAAGCGCCGGGACATCAAGTCGGTGGCCCTCCTGGCCCAGGTGCTGGCCAAGCAGCAGGCCGCCGCCGCCGGCGTCGCCGAGGCCTGGATGGTCGAGGACGACGCGGTCACCGAGGGGTCGTCCTCGACCGCGTTCATCGTCACGAAAGGCGGCGCACTCGTCACGCGGCCGCTCTCCACGGCGCTCCTGCCCGGCATCACCCGCAAGGCAGTGCTGCGCCTCGCCGAGGAGTCCGGCCTCGCCCTCGAGGAGCGCCTGTTCAGCGTCGCCGAGGCCCTGGCGGCGTCCGAGGCCTTCTACACCAGCGCCTCGGCCTTCGTGATGCCGGTGGTCTTCATCGACGGCCACGCCGTTGGCGAGGGCCGCCCCGGCCCGCACACCCGGCGCCTGCGCGAACTCTACATCGGGATGGCGCGCGAGAGCGTTTGAGGCGCACGGACAGGATGTGCGAAAGCGCGTGAGACCTGTCCGGTCGATCCGGGCGAAAGCAGAGGGCTGCGGACTAAAACGAAGACCGACCGAGTATCTTCCTCTCGCCTGTGCGGGAGAAAGTGGCCCGCGAAGCGGGTCAGAAGAGGGGGAGACCTCTTCGGATGCGGCGCGCCCCTCTCCCGGTCGCTGCAAGACCACCCTCCCCCGCAGAGGGGCGAGGGAGAAATCCGCGGCACAAGCCCCTTCCCGAAGCCCCTTCCCGAAGCCCTCGCTCGAAGCCATCCCAGGACCATCGTCCCATCACGGGACCGATGGGGCAGGAACGCTTCGGCGCCCGGCCTGTTCTCCCTGAAACCCCGCATCCGAGACAGGGAGACCCTATGCGCTCGATCCTCACCCTCGCGGTCGGCTTCGGCCTGATCGCCGGCACGGCCTTCGCGCAGTCCCCCGACGCGCCCCTGAAGGGCCGGGACACCGATCCGGCCCTGCCGCCGCCGAACCAGACCATTCCCGACAAGATCCGTCCCTCCGAGGGAACGGCCGACCAGGGCACCTCCGCCGACAAGGGCACGCTGAGCGACAGGCTCGAGAAGAGCGATGGCGTCATCAAGCCGCCGGGCAATGCGGCCCCCGGCATGGTGGTGACCCCGCCCGACCCGAACCCCGGCTCGATGCCGGTGATCAAGCCCGGCGACCTGCCCGGCCGCCAGCCCGGGACCGAGGCCCGCTAGACCTCCCGCTCGGCGGGGAGGCCGACTGGGCGACATACCTGCTCATCGGGCGGCGAACCGGCCCCTTGCTTGATTTCCGCGCACGGATCGCGGAAAGACCCGAGGACAGCGAAAGCGGTCCGACCGTCAGGTCGGACCGCTTTCGCGCGGGTTACGGCACAGGTCTTCAGTGAATGGCAAACGTCGTCGTCGTAGGCGCCCAGTGGGGTGACGAAGGCAAGGGCAAGATCGTCGACTGGCTCTCCGAGCAGGCCGACGTCGTGGTCCGCTTCCAGGGCGGCCACAATGCCGGCCACACGCTCGTGATCGACGGGGTGACGTACAAGCTCGCGCTGCTGCCGTCGGGCGTGGTGCGGGGCGGCAAGCTGTCGGTGATCGGCAACGGCGTCGTGGTCGATCCGTGGCACCTCGTGGACGAGATCGCCCGGCTTCAGGCCCAGGGCGTCGAGATCTCGCCCCGGACCCTGCGCATCGCCGACAACGCGACCCTGATCCTCCCGCTGCACCGCGAGCTCGACCACTTTCGCGAGACGTCGAACGCCGGGCTCAAGATCGGCACGACGAAGCGCGGCATCGGCCCGGCCTACGAGGACAAGGTCGGCCGCCGGGCCATCCGAGTCGTCGACCTCGCCGACGAGTCGACTCTCGAGGCGAAGATCGAGCGGGTGCTCACCCATCACAACGCCCTGCGCCGGGGCCTCGGCATCGCCGAGGTGGACGCGGGCGCCCTGCTCTCCGAGCTGAAGGCGATCGCCCCGACGATCCTGCCCTACGCCGATACGGTCTGGAAGCTCCTCGACGACGAGCGCCGCGCCGGCAAGCGCATCCTGTTCGAGGGCGCGCAGGGCGCGCTGCTCGACGTCGACCACGGCACCTATCCGTTCGTGACCTCCTCGAACATCGTGGCCGCGCAGGCCGCCACCGGCTCCGGCATGGGCCCCTCGGCCATCGGCTACGTGCTCGGCATCGCCAAGGCCTACACCACCCGGGTCGGCGAGGGTCCGTTCCCCACCGAGCTGTTCGACGAGATCGGCGAAACCATCGGCGCCAAGGGCCGCGAGTTCGGCGTCAACACCGGGCGCAAGCGCCGCTGCGGCTGGTTCGACGCCGTGCTGGTGCGCCAGACCGTCCGCACCTCGGGCATCGACGGCATCGCCCTGACCAAGCTCGACATCCTCGACGGCTTCGAGTCGATCAAGGTCTGCACCGGCTACCGCCTCGACGGACAGGTGGTGGACCACCTCCCCGCCAATCAGGCGGCGCAGGCCAAAGTGGAGCCGATCTACGAGACCATCGAGGGCTGGTCAGGCACCACGGCCGGGGCCCGCTCCTGGGCCGACCTGCCGGCCCAGGCGATCAAGTACGTGCGCCGGATCGAGGAGTTGATCGGCGCACCGGTGGCGTTGCTCTCGACCTCCCCGGAGCGCAACGACACCATTCTCATGCACAACCCCTTTGAGGACTAGGGCGGTTTCCGCTTGATGGGCGCGCGGCCGCGCGGGGATGATGCCCCTGACGGACCCGCGGTGGTTGGCCGGCTCCGCCCGTCCGCGGGACGGCGGGACGAGGCGGCGGGTCGGTCGCCGGTGAGAAGGCGGATCTGAGGCACGATGGCCGACTATTATCCCCTGCTGGCACGGGCGCTCGACGCGATGCCCGACCGCTCCCCGGCCCTGCGCCAGGCCGTCTACGAGCGCGCGCGGGGTGCGCTGATCGGTCAGCTCCGCTCCCTCGATCCGCCCCTGTCCGAGGACGACATCGACCTCGAGCGCAACGCCCTCGAGGCCGCCATCCTGCGCCTGGAGCGCGACCACGGGGGCGTCGCCCCGTCGCCGCCCGAGCCGGCGCCGGCGCCCGAGCCGCCCGCCCCCGAGCCGGACCCCCTCCGGCCGCCTCCCCCGGCCAACGATCTCACCGATCTGCCCGAGCCGCTCCCGCCCGAGCCGTCTGGGTCCGAGCCGGTTCCGCCGGAGGCGACCCTGCCGCCCGCGCCGCCGCCGAATCTCGGCGTGCCGGCCGCCGGACCGCCCGTGTCGGCCCAGCCCGAGCCGAGTCCGCCGGCGCCCGTTCCGCCGGCGCCTGAGCCGGTGCAGCCGATCGCCGTTTCGCCGCCGACGCCGCGCGACGGCGCCGGTCCGTCGGCCGAAAGCGGCGCCGACACGATCACGCCGCCGGTCCGCATCCAGGCCCGCAAGGCGAAGAGCCCGCCCTTCATGGCCGCCGAGGGGGCGGACGAGGCGTCCGCGCCGACCCCGCCCCCGGAGGAGGACGGCAGCGACGTGCCGCCCCCGGATGGCGGCCAGCGCCAGCGTCCGCGCATCGAGGTGGTCGGGCCGCGTCACGGGCGCTCGCGCCTCCTGCGCAACGTGCTCGTCGGCAGCATCCTGATCGCGGTGATCGGGCTGATCGCGGTGGCCGCCTTCCTCCTGCGCGACAGGCCGGCCGACCTTCAACCGATCGCCACCGAGCAGCAGGACGCGGTCCCGGAGGGCGCCGATTCGAAGTTCGCCGACCGGGTTGGCGGCGACGCCGCGCCGGCCGAGCGCGCCGCGCCGGCCCGGCGTGCCACGCCCGCGCCGACGCCGTCCCCGACGCCCGCCGCCCCGACCCAGGCCCAGCCGGACCTCGCGGTCACCCAGCGCGCGGTGCTCTACGAGGAGAACATGGGCGGCGGCGCCAACGCCACGCCCACCACCACCCAGGGCCGGGTGGTCTGGCGCCTCGACACCGTCCCGGGCGAGCAGGGCCAGCAGCTGGAGACCGTCGTACGGGCCACGGCCGACTTCCCGGAGGCCGGGCTGACCCTCGCGATGACCGTGCGCCGCAACCTCGACGCGACCCTCCCGGCCTCTCACACCATCGAGCTCGCCTTCACGCCGAGCGGCCCCACGGCCGTCCGCCACAACGTCCAGGATATCGGCCTGCTCCAGGGCAAGGACGACGAAGGCGCCCGCGGCTCCCCCGTGGCCGGCCTGCCGGTGCGGGTCCGCGAAAACCTGTTCCTCATCGGGCTCTCGTCGCTGCCGAACGACATCGAGCGCAACACCGACATCCTGCTGCACAAGAACTGGTTCGACATCACGCTGAAGTTCGCCGCCGGCCCCCGCGGGATCATCGCCTTCGAGAAGGGCACCGCCGGAACCCAGGTCCTGCAAGGCGCCTTCGATCAGTGGCGCTAGGGCGTTTCGCGCCGCGGGTCACGCGCGCGGAAGCTCTCGTCAGCGACCGCGCATCGGGCCCGGAACGCAAAACGGCCCCCCGGCACGATGGCCGGGGGGCCGTTCTCCTGTCGGCGAAGGCGGTCTCGAGAACTCAGGCGTGAGCCTCGACGCGCGGGGCCTCGCGGGTGGCGAGGTTGCGCTTGACCGCCTCCTGGATCTTCTCGAAGGCGCGGACCTCGATCTGACGGACGCGCTCGCGCGAGACCCCGAACTCGCCGGAGAGATCCTCCAGGGTGATGGGGTCGTCGGCGAGGCGGCGCGCCTCGAAGATGCGCCGCTCGCGCGGATTGAGCACCGAGAGCGCGTCGCGCAGGGCCGAGAGGCGGTTCTGCCCCTCTTCCTCGCGGGCGAGCACGGTCTCCTGGCTCGGGCTGTTGTCCACCAGCCAGTCCTGCCACTCGCCCTCGCCCTCCTCGCGCAGGGGCGCGTTGAGGGAGGTGTCGCCCGAGAGGCGGCGGTTCATGTCGACCACCTCCTGCTCGGGCACGCCGAGCTTGGTGGCGATCTGGGCGACCTGGTCCGGCTTGAGGTCGCCCTCGTCGAGGGCCGAGATCCGGCCCTTGGCCTTGCGCAGGTTGAAGAACAGCTTCTTCTGGTTGGCGGTGGTGCCCATCTTCACGAGCGACCACGAGCGCAGGATGTATTCCTGGATCGCCGCCTTGATCCACCACATGGCGTAGGTGGCCAGCCGGAAGCCCTTGTCCGGCTCGAAGCGCTTGACCGCCTGCATCAGGCCGACATTGCCCTCGGACACGACCTCGCCGATGGGCAGGCCGTAGCCGCGATAGCCCATGGCGATCTTGGCGACGAGACGCAGATGGGACGTGACGAGCCGATGGGCGGCGTTGCGGTCGCCCTTCTCGCGCCAGTCCTTGGCGAGCGTGAACTCCTCGTTCGGCTCGAGCATCGGGAACTTGCGGATCTCGTCGAGGTAGCGTGAGAGGCCACCTTCGGTGGCGAGCACTGGCAATGCGCCGGCCATGATCTTACCTCCTTGAAAGGACCCCCTGAGGGCGGTCCGAAGCGAACCGCCGCTCCCTTGAGCCGACCGTTCGATTCCCCAAGTCTAGCGGGAAACCGGCGGGAACGGAAAGGCGGCGCGTAGGACGCGTCCGGCATCAACGCACGGGATCCCGCTTGGGTCTCTGATGACACGAATGGCCGCAGCCCGCCGTGTCCTGGCGCACGCCCGCGCGGTCTCGCGCAGTCTTGACTGTGTCTGCGGCGCTACGCCCCGGCCCGCAGCGCGGTGACGAGGGCCTGGAGGTCCGCGGGCAGCGGGCTCTCGAAATGCAGGGTGTCTCCCGTGCGCGGATGGGCAAAGCCCAGGACGCTGGCGTGCAGCGCCTGCCGGCCCAGGGTGCCGAGGGCGGCGCGCGCCGCCGGGCCGAGCCGGCCCGCCTTGGTCTTGAAGGCCCCGCCATAGACCGCGTCGCCCAGCAGGGGGTGGCCGCGATGGCTGAGATGCACGCGGATCTGATGCGTGCGCCCCGTCTCCAGCGAGCAGCGCACCAGCGCCACCGGCGCCTCGGCCCCCAGCACCGCCTCGACCCGGTAATGCGTGATGGCGTGCCGGCCGCCCTCCCCGCGCACCACCGCGATCTTCTCCCGGTTGCGCACGCTGCGGGCGAGGTTCGCCGCGATGGTCCCGGCCCGGGGCTCGGGCACGCCCCAGGCCAGGGCGAGGTAGGCCCGCTCCAGCGGGCCGGTGCGGCCGTGGTCGGCGAACTGCGCCGTGAGACCCGCATGGGCCAGATCGTTCTTGGCCACCACCAGCAGGCCGCTGGTGTCCTTGTCGATGCGGTGGACGATGCCCGGCCGGCGCACGCCGCCGATCCCCGACAGGCTCTCGCCGCAATGGGCGATGAGGCCGTTCACCAGGGTCCCCGATTCGTGGCCCGGCGCCGGGTGGACGACGAGGCCGGCCGGCTTGTCGATGACGATGAGGTCGTCGTCCTCGTATACGATGGCGAGGTCGAGGGCCTGCGCCACGGGTTCCGGCGCCACCGCCGCCGGGATCACCACGGCGAGCTCGGCCCCGGGGCCGACCTTCGCGGAGGGGTCGCGGCTGACGGCGCCGTCCCGGCACACCTGCCCGGCGCGGATGAGATCCTGCAGGCGCGAGCGCGAGACATCGGGAAAGGCCCGGGCCAGGGCCCGGTCCAGGCGCTCCGTCGCGGCGTCCTCGGGAAGCGTCGCGCGGCGGTCTTCGAGTCCCGGCAAGGGGCCATCCTTCGATTTAAAAATGTCGCGTGCGGGCCGACCGGGCGATTTCAGCCCTTGTCGTGCCGCGCGACCCTCGCTATACGATCGCCCATCGGCCGGGAAGCACGGATCGCCGCAGCGATCACCGAGTGCCTCCCTCCGGTCCGCGCCCATCGTCTAGCGGTTAGGACAGGTCCCTCTCACGGATCAGACCGGGGTTCGATTCCCCGTGGGCGCGCCATTAATTTCAGCTACTTAGCTCGACACTGTTTCTTGTCTCACACTGCTGGCTCACACAGCGGTTCGAGAACGGCATAATGCAGGTTGAAGATGCGGAGCTTGAGGTGTCGTGTGAGGCGGTCTCGCCAGCTTCACCTCACATGTTGCGAAGCAGGCATAGGCTTCCGTCGTCCCCTCCCCTATCCCGTCCGGCCCGCCCAAGCTGCCCGACCCGATGTCAGCCTAACCGTCCCTTAAGATTGTCGCCGCCGACCCGCAGGTCTGGCGCAAGTGCTTCCTTGATCTTCAGCCCAGTGTGTCGCCCTGCCCGAGCTTGACCGGCGCAAACTGGATCGCCATCCATGCCAAGGGTGTCGACTTCTTCGACCGGTGGACCGATGAGGCTGCAGCGCTAAGGTCGACGACGCTGGATCTGTTTGAAGTCCACTCCCAGGCCAGCACGGGCCGAGCGGACACCTCGAAATACCCCTTCCGTGCGGGGCAGTGTCGTGATTCCCTGGTGCTATCGGTGCTGGAGAAGCTCGGATGGGTCAGCCAGGGTTCTTCGATCTGGATGAGCGCTATCAGCGCCTGTCGGAGAACGGCGATCCGTTGGTGAAGCTCGCGGCGTTGATCGACTACGAGGCGTTCCGGCCAAAGTTGGCGACCGCACTGAAGCGGTCCGACGGATCGAAGGGTGGTCACCCACCCTACGACCGGGTGCTCATGTTCAAGATCCTGATCCTTCAGACGCTCTACACGCTGTCGGCTGACGCCACCGAGTTCCAAATCCTGGACAGGCTCTCGTTCATGCGCTTCCTCGGTCTCGGCTTCGAGGATGCGGTGCCGGACGCCAAGACGGTGTGGCTGTTCCGCGAGCACCTGACCTGGGCCGGCGCGATCAAGGAGCTGTTTGCCGCCTTCGACGCCTGGCTGAAGGGCAAGGGTTACCTCGCGATGTCGGGCCAGATCATCGACGCCTCGATCATCGCGGCCCCGCGTCAGCGCAACACCGATGCGGAGAAGGCGGATCTGAAGGAGGGCCGGATCCCGGAGGCATGGGCGGCCAAGCCGAAGGAGCTCGCTCAGAAAGATCGCGACGCCCGCTAGCCCCTGAAGCGGGCCAAGGCGCGCTCGGCGAAGGCGGACGGCACGAAGGCTAGGGTCGAGATCGCCATCCCGATGTTCGGCTACAAGACGCATGTCTCGATCGACCGCAAGCACGGGTTCGTCCGCCGCTTCACCGTGACCAGCGCGGCCGCCCATGACAAGGCGCAACTGGACAACGTCCCCGATCCGGCCAACACGGCGAGCGACGTCTGGGCTGATACCGCCTACCGTCCGAAGACCAACGAAGCCCATCTGGTCAAGCATGGCCGGCGCTCGAAGATCCACTTCCGGCGGCAGCCCGGCCTCGATCTGACGCCGTCGCAGCGCAAGGCCAACCGCGCCAGCTCCAAGGTCCGATCGGCCGTCGAGACGGTGTTCGCCGGCCACAAGCACCGCTTCGGCCTGTTCGTGCGCACCATCGGTCTGGCCCGAGCCGGGACCAAGATCGGGCTCGCCAACTTCGCTTACGACCTCAACCGCTTCCTCTGGATCGAAGCCCGGCCGGTGGCGGCCTGAGGCAACCGCGGGATGACCACCGCGTCCGTGCACGACCACCGCCAATGCGCCAGTCCAATCACGCCAAAGCCGACAGATGTCATGCCGCTCAGGTCGTTTTTGCCGTTAATCTTTCAAAGATATAGAATTGCTTATTTTACAAAACTCGGTTACAGCGACCAGCCCGCACAATGTTACCATTTATCGAACGGACCAATATTCCATTCGATTTTATTGTTGCATTCGAAAGGTCCTGTATTGGGAGCCAAATTCCAGGTGCAATAAAAGTATCTTGATCAATTATTAGCGAGATACTTCCATCGCTTTTCCGCTTTGCTGTTCCTGTGAACGGCTCGGTTAATCCCACCACTTCGTCGTTAGTCTTGACTTCGAAAGCAAAATTAAATTTACTGTCAATGCACCAAATTGCACGCGAACTTGGCTCCGCCGTAGGATAAACTTTTACATTCAGGCGCTCTTCCTTAGGCTCTGGCTTAGCCGATACGGCGACCTCTAGCAAATCAATTCTTAGCCACAGTTGGGGGTTTCCTTTAGAGTCATTTACATTTCTGATATCTACCACTTGTACGACCGACTTATCTTCCAGAGTGCGTTCATGCTTCCAGTTGGCTGGCGCTGATCTACGTTTTATATCAAAATTTGCCACCATGATGTCACCAACATGCGCATCAATATTCGGTGTCTTTGGGGATATTTTATGAAAGAATGGTTTTTCGTCTCCGATTGCGTGATAGGGAACCCAGTCGATTGATATTTCAGTACTATCGCCGGCAATTAAAACGTCTTTATCAGATTTTATTGTACTTCCTACAGGCGCGCTCGGATCAACAATTCGTTTTAGTGTCTGGTATTTGTCGTCAAACGAAGATCCAGTTCCTATATAAGTCAATGCTATTGCTGGGACGCTTTTATGTTTACTGACAAGGGCTTCCATGTCCCAACTTAGGATCCATTTACCGTCTTTAGTAAATGTACTATTTTGACCAACTATACTATTTTCTAGATCGACATTTGTTGCAGCAGGATTTGACCACAGCTTAATATCTTGTCTATTTGGCAAAACAACATTAGTATCAACCTTTGGGCTGCCCATAGCGTCGAATTTTACCAAACCATTGCTTTCTTTTTCAATTCTTTCTCGAACAACTGAGCATTTCGTGCCAATAGCTGACGTACAGTAACTGTCGATTTTTGCACGAGTTGGGGTTCCATACTCTTTGTCGACGTATGCTTGTCCTGACTGTACAATAACCATTCCACCAGACTTGAGAAATGCAGTCTTCACTGCATCCTGATCTCCGCCGCTAGCAGCAACGGCGGCTCCTCCAATGGCACCAGTCATAGCCGCCTTTTTTATAGTTTCGCCTACCGTGCCGCTTGGCATACCGGCCGCGCTTGCATATCCGGCGCTAGTTATCCCGGCCAGCGCTCCTGCACGAAGGGCTACGTCAAGGCTTTTTGTCTGGTTGTACGCATACCAAGATGCGTAAGCTGCCGCTCCAGCAGGCCCTCCATAAGCTGAAGCCGCAGTTGCCATGCCTTGATTGATGATCTCACTCTCCTGCGCGGCTGTAAATGCGGAGTCGGATTGGTGCTTGTATTGGTCGGTCGACGCATGCCAGAAGGCATCAACAATTTTGCCTTGCCTTATTCGAGTCTCCGCATCATTTATCGTTTCTTTGTATGCTGTTAATGTAGATTTTACGTATCTAATTGAAGCCTTACCAGCATCAACGACGTCGCGGCCGGCCTTAACGTAAGCTTTTATGGTATCTGATAAACCCTTTGTTGCAGTATTCTTGGTGTCATCCAGCGCCTTGTTTGCGGCAATGACTGTTTGATCTATCGCTTTTTTTGCCTCATTTGCTGCTTTTTTTAAAACTGCATCTCCACCCTTTGCTGTATTTTCAATTACCTTTACTCCCTCATTTGCGACTTGCTTGACTGTATTTGCCCCCTCGTCTGCAGTTTTCGTTATAGGATTTGTTACTTTATCTCTAATTTCGCACCCTATATTCCATGATTCACATGCGAATATTTCACTTGGTGAAAGTGCGAGGAGACTTGCCACAGAAACCGACAGGTACGATCCGGGAGCGCTCAACATCGGTGCTTCCTCAAGAAAATAATCTTCCTAAATGAATTTAGCGCTTTCGACTATATTGTAAAGTCCTCAATGTTCGTGTTTAGTTAGAATGAGCTTGGTCCAAAGGAAGGCCGCAATTAGTGTCTCGCGCTCCGTGATGCGGCGAGAGAACGAGCGGCTCACTGCGCTGGGCCGGCATAAGCTTGAGCGGCAGGTAGGCCATTCCTCGCAGTTCGTAGATGATGCGCTCGCCCACCACCGTCATCGCCTTGCGCACCGAGCGCGGATCGAGGTCACGCAGATCCGCCACCGTGTCGACCCCAAGGCCGATCAGCTTGGCGAGCGAGGCCCGGCCGATGCCCCAGACCTCGGCCACCGAGATCCGGCAGAGCCAGTGATCATAGGCGACCGGGTCGGTCAGATCGCACACCCCGTCGAGGTCCGGGATCGTCTTGGCGATGTGGTTGGCGAGCTTGGCCAGCGTCTTGGTCGGCCCGATGCCGACGCAGGTCGGAATGCCGGTCCAGGCCCGCACCGTCGAGCGCAGATCCCGGGCGAGCGCAACCCGATCGCGCTCCCGCACATCCGAGAGGTCGAGGAAGCTCTCGTCGATGGAGTAGATCTCCACCGCCGGCGAGAAGTCACGGTAGACCGCGTTCGTGCGGGCACTCATGTCGCCGTAGAGGGTGTAGTTCGAGGAGAAGACGCGCACGCCCTCGCGCTGGCACTGCTGCCGGATCTTGAACCAAGGGTCCCCCATCTTGATGCTGAGCGCCTTGGCCTCGGCCGTGCGGGCAATGGCGCAGCCGTCATTTTTCGAGAGCACGATGACCGGCACGCGGGCGAGCTTTGGGTCGAACATCCGCTCGCACGAGCAGTAGAAGCTGTTGCCGTCGATCAGCGCGATGGCCCTGCTCATCGCACGAGCCCAGCGCGCGCCACGTGCCAGCGGATCGAGAAGCGCACCACGCCCCAGATCTCACCCTCGATCAGGTCCTCGACGGCAAAGGCCGGCAGGTCGGGATTGTCGAAGGCGAGGCGCGCGACGTTGCCCTCGATGATGAGGCGCTTCAGGCTCATGGTGCCGTCGACGATCGCCACGACGACGCTGCCGTTGCCGGGCTTGAGGCTGCGGTCGGCTACTGCCAGATCCCGATCGAAGATGCCGGCCCCGCGCATGCTGTCGCCGGAGATGTTCCAGGCGAAGGTCGCGGGCGGGTTGGGCGCAAGCCACCGGGGAAGCTCGAGCGAGCCCTCGAGGAAGTCGTCGGCCGGCGACGGGAAGCCGGCGCAGAGCGCAGCCCCCTGGATCGGAATGCGAACCGTGCCGACGCTGTCTGGCGGGAGCTCCGCAATTTGCAGGAGCTTCATCGGCCGTCGTTCGGGTAGATCGCCCCATCGCGGACATAGCCGCGGGAGATGATCCGGCGCTGCTGCGCAGACTGGCGCTCGGCTTCGTCCATAACGGCGTGAGCATCGGCAATGACCTGGACGAGGATGGCCCACGGATCATCAGACGCGCGCGCGGGATCGTCCGAACGAATTTCCGCGGCTTTGGTGAGAGGTCGATCGCCAGTTCGTACGTGCATCGGTGCCTCTCTCCTGATAGAACGAAAGAAGAACAAACATAGTGAGGGCCTTCGGCTCAAGCCGGTTTGAGGGACAATCTGTCGACGCTGTGCACGCTTGTGGATGACGGGATGATAGCCGAATGCGAGCGGGTACTTACCGCTTCCACTGCACCGACGGTCGCCATGCCGTGCTCGACCTCGCAGGGCGCTACCTGCGGACCCGGTCCGATCTGCGAGCAGAAGCGATGCGGGTTGCCCGTGGGATCATGGGTCGCTGCGCTGGCCGGCTCGACTGGTCGGCCTGGATCGTTGACGTGCACGACGCCGCCGGCCGGCGTGTGCTCATTCTGATTTTCGAGGAAGCCGGCTCCGCGTTACGATCGGCATCCGGAAAAATGCCAGCACGAGATTGGAAGTATTGACTTTAAAGGCTTGGGATTGCGTTGGAAAAGGTGGAACGTTCGCTGACTCTTTGCGCAATCTGTGGTCTCTATCTGAAAAGATAGAGACAGGATTCCGAACGTGGCGCGTAGCATCAACGTACTGTACTCAAAGGCAAATATCCGGAAAGGTGAGCTCAATACACCAGATCTTGAGCAGGCTTTGAAGGCATCCTTATCCAGAAGAATTGGAGGTGTCGAAGTTAGCACAGACGCAAGTCATAGGCGGTTCGACGAAGCACCCGATTACGGAAGCCTCGTGATGAATTACGCTCAACCGCTACAGCGCGGAGTTTTCGTTGAAATTATTCGGTTCGCGCCAGGCTCACGCATACCTTTAATCCGCACAGGCGGAGGTGGGAGTGAATACGAGTTGCGGAACACCGATACCCCTCGCGGAACGGATCTCATCCGCGGCTTCCTCTACGGACTCGTTTACGGAGACCATTTCCTATACGTCAGTCGCGAGGTCGCGATGAATCGAAACGAGGCCTTCGTGGAATGGCTGCTAGCTCGAAAGACCGGCATCTCGACCGCCGATCTCTCAGTGCGGTTCACGCCGCAAGTCGATATACAAGGCCTTCCCTCAGTTCAGCGAATGGTGCTGCGCCCTAAAGAAGCAGCGGATGCTACCGAGTTTACACGACCGGATCAGCACGCTCCAGTGACCCAGACAAGGGCAGCTACCGAGCGGATGGGCGGCGCTAGTGTGTTTGAGATCCTTCGAGCTGCTCACTTTACGGACGAGCGGATTGCAGCGCTAGAATCGCAAGGCATTGATATCGAGCTAAAGCTTGAAGTCTTCTTCAAATCGGACGGCGTTCGTCGAGAGATTTCACGAGACGACGTCGCTGATCTAATCAGGGATGTCCCTGAGAAGGAACTTACGCTATACTCTCAGGGTGGGCGCGAAAAATCTGGACAAATCAGGCGAGTGGCCTTTCCGGCTGAAGTTGAAATGGTTGGGGAACTTTACGACAGGCAAAGCATCAGCGGCGTGCTCTGGGACGCATTTAGGTATTTCAACCGAGAGGGATACGTTTAGTCGTGTTCGGACTTCGCAACGCGGTGGGAAAATGGAAAGTCGTAGCACTTGCAAGTGCTGTTGCTGCCGTCGCGTTTGTGCTCGCGCCACCTGATTTTATAGCTACAGTCAGCGGCGAGTTGATCAATTTCTTTGGGTTTGTAATAGCAGCAGTTCTGCCGGCTATGGCGCTTACTGCCACATCATTGCGCGGCAGTGGTATGTCGATAAAACGACTTCTTCAGCTTCGAAGTGCGTTAGATTTACAAATGCGCTTCTGGGCAGGACTCGTTATCGTCAGCTTCATTGCAGTCGTCTTTGTTGTTTTAATGAAGCAGATAGTTGCGTGCGCTCCAAATGTCGAGTGCAAACCGATCGAAGTGTTTACTTACAAGGGCTGGTCTTTTGACACGCGTCTTAGCAATGCGGTGCTCGGATATCTATTCGGAGTAATTTTTTTCCAACTTGCAAACGTGCTCCGCGGCTTGCAGGGCCTTCTTGCCGTAAATTCGGAGGCTGCAATAGGCGAAGCTCAGCAACGCTTCGACGATGCGATGTCTGACACCAGTAGTCAGATCGCAAAGATCCGCAATCCGCCTGGGTACGGCGACACGATTCAGTTGCCAGAAAATACTGGTTCGAGATAGCAGATAGACCATGGCTGAGTCGTCGCCGAGTGCCGGACCGACGCCGAGGACTACGCCAAAGCCGAGCTCACGGCGAAGGCGCTGCGTCAGGGCATCTGGGCCGGCGCGTTCCAAGAGCCATCCGGGCAGCACAATCACGCTTACCCTCAGCCTCAGTGACTGTGTCGAAGCACAAGGATGGCAACTTCCGTCCTTCGGTCCCCAGCCGCTGCTACGGGTTCGGCTAACAGGGTTACCAAACCCCCAGCCCATTCGACGGCCCACGGGAACCGCTTGATCGCACGGCTAAATCCGCAGCGCTGGGAGCATCGAGACCCGCTGCACCGACCGTAACGCCCCTTCCGCGGAGCTGAAGCGACGCGCTCGGTCTTCAATCATATGAAGAATTCGTTAGGCGCCGTTCAGGCTTGGTTTGCCAGAACCTCCCGACATTTTACGAAAATTGCCTGGGTGGATGCAGGGTTTAACGGAGGTCCGAGACGAGCATGTCCGCTGGCGACACCCACAAGACCACGACGTTTGGGCATCCGGATCCGGATCACGAAACGATGCTCAGGGACGCCCCCGTGAGCAGGATGCCCGAGACCGTTCGGGCGCATCTCGGGTCGGAGCTTCAGGCGCTCTATGCCGCCTTCCTCGCGGAGCCGCAGCCCAATGCCCTTCTCGACCTGATTGCGAAGCTAGAGACAGGGCCCGTCCAAGCCGTCGCAAGCTCAGAAGGCACGTTCCGCGCCGAGCTGCTGGCCGCGCTACCTGGCCTGCGTGCCTTCGCGGTCTCGCTCGCCATCAATCAGACGACTGCCGATGACCTGGTTCAGGAAACGCTTCTGAAGGCTTGGGCCAACCGGCATCGCTTCGAGCCCGGCAGCAACCTCAAAGCCTGGCTCTGTACCATTCTGCGCAACCAATTTTACACCGAGTGTCGCAAGCGCAGGCGCGAGGTTGAGGACGCGGACGGCGTCCAGGCCGGGAAGGTCATCACGCCAGCCGCGCAGGAGGCCAGCAGCGACCTGCGTCGGGTCTGGCAGTACCTCGGCAAGCTCCCGGCCTCGCAGCGCGAGGCGCTGTTGCTCGTAGGAGCGCAGGGCCTGACCTACGAGGCCGCCGCCGAGTTGATCGGCTGCCAGGTCGGCACCATGAAGAGCCGCGTCAGCCGAGCCCGGACGCTGCTTGCCGGTCTGCTCGGTGTCGAGGACGACCGCAGTTTGGCCTGAGGCGTCCAGCAAAAATAAAAGTCCGCCGCGGCGCGTGCCGGGCGGACTTCGTGACGTTACGGGGGTGACGCAGGCCTCAGTCGATGACCTCGACGATGCGGCGGCTGCGGTCCACCAGCACCGGACGCTCGTTCACCACAGTGTAGCGGTAGCCCGGGCGTGCCTGATACTCGCTCGGCACGTCGTAGTAGGTGACCTCGTCGTCCGGCAGCACGGTGCCGACCTGGACCGGGCCGCCCCAGCTGTAGGAGCGCACGCCGCGCTCACGCACGTAGGAGCGGAAGCGCGGCCGCTCATCGATGCCGAGGATGCCGCCGACCGTACCGGTGGCGGCGCCAACCGCCCCACCGACGATGCCGCCGATGGGACCAGCCGCGTCGGCACCGCGCTCGGCGCCCTCGGCAGCCCCGCGCAGCGTGCCCTGTGCCTGGGCCGCCATCGGAAGGGCGAGCATGCCGGCCGCCGTGAGGGCGAGAAGAAGCTTGTTGGTCATGATGAAGTCTCCTGAAGCCTCAGTGGGCCGGCTGCTCAGTTGCAGCCTTCCTTGTGGACGGTCTTGGAGTTGCCCATGCCGTCCTCTTTATGGACGGTCTTCGAGCCGCAATCGACACTGCCGGTGGTGACCTCACGGCGCTCGACCACACCTTCGCGGCGCTCAACGGATACGCCCGGGGCGCTGTCGCGCCGGATGACGGTGGTGTCCTCGGCCGACGCCGGCGCGGCGAACCCAGCCAGTGATGCGACGAGGAAGCCGAAGGCAAGTGACTTGCGCATGTTGTGCTCCTTAGTGCTGACGGGCTGCCCGTCAGTGTCCGCCCCAGGAACGACGAGGTCAGAAGAACGGTTGCGTGGTTGATCCGATCCATTCCGGTGATCGGCCAAGTGACCGTCTCCCTAAAACGTCCGAGCCCGCCGGCCCAACTGGATAGCTGGCAGGATTGTGGATGCGAGACTGCTTGGGACCTGATCCGCATCAATACGGTCTGCCTTCGGCCGAACGGTCCCAGGGGGCGGGTCCAGGCTGAGCCACAGATGCTTTTGCGCGACGCTGGAACCCGTGACTGCGCCTATAGCTACCGGGTTGAACCTTAGTGTCGGCTACCAACGCGACGGACGCTTCTCGCCCACCGCATCCATCAACCTACTGGGCCGCCTCGCGCAGCAACGGCTCTTCAATGAGGGTCGCACCGCAGGCGGTCATCAGGTCGCGGAGAAGATCCAGCGCTTCGGTCACTTCGCTTTCCGTTGCCAAACCTTCCCGGTAATGGGTGCGACCGCCGGCAAGGGTGACCGCGATGTCAAACCGGCCATCTGGCTTTTCAATGACTTGGTAGGAGACGCTTCGAGCCATCCCAGCGACCTAGGGCAACCTTCCGCCATGGGAAGGTTACCCATCCTTGAACCTTCACGCCGTGGTCTTCACAGCGCCGGCCACCGGGCGCGGGTGGCGCTGTTGACGCCGGCGAGCTGCTTCTTACCCGAGGGATATGAAGGTTGAGGCGTGACTGTTCGCCTCTAGCCTCGTAGGGCTGTAACACTTCGGCGATCCTTAGGCTTTGCAGGCCAGATGACCTTCGTTCCCACTCTGCACTTCAACACCGATGGTCTCGATCCAGCCCATGCCTTTGCAGCATGGCGAGATCTGATGGCGCCAATCATTCGGGTTGAGCAGAGTGAGCGGGCCGCGCCGCCGCGCGGCAATCTCTCCTGCACGATGCTCGGCGACATACTCGCTAGCCGGATGGTTTTTACACCGCAGCGAATGATCCGAGACCGCCGTCACGCAGCGGTAACGCCGGATCATCTGACCTTCATGCTCTACGTCTCTGGAGGACTGACGGGCGAGATTGCAGGCTGCGCGGTGACGCAGCAACGGAACAGGGTAATGGCCGCCGACATGGGCCGGGAACTCGATGCGCGGGGCGCGCGCTCCAGTGCGATCGGGCTGACAGTGCCGCGTCGGCTCCTGGCAGATGTTGATATCGAGCGCATTCCGATGTTCTTCGATCGGGAGCGCAACAGGCTGCTACTCGCACGCCTTTACGCGCTCTATCGGCATCTGCCCTCAACACGAGTTGAGAGAGCCGAGGAGGTTGCGGCCGAGCTGACCGGGTTCGTCCGTCGTCTTCTCGATGGCTCCTCGGCCACGGACGTCCTGCGAGGTCACGAGCTCGACGCGAGCGTCGTGGAGCTGGCCGAGCGCCTGATCGACCTGAACCTGGCCTCGTCGCAGCTCTCGCCCGAATGGCTTGCCGAACGATTGGGAACGTCACGGACGTCGCTCTATCGCGCGTTCGAGCAAACTGGTGGGGTCATGCACCGCGTCTGGGAGAAACGGCTGGACGCGATCCGGACAGCGCTCGAGGATCCACTTGAAACCCGGTCGATCACGCGCTTGGCGAGCGAACTCGGGTTTAAGACGTTGGCCCATCTCAGCCGAAGTTTTCGAAGCCACTACGGCGTGGCGCCTCGCGAATGGCGCCACACCCATGTCGAGCACTCCGCGCTGACGCTCGAGAGATCCCCTGCCCTGGCGCACCACTGGTACGAGCGACTTGGCCGGAGCTGACGCTTCAGCAAAGTCTGCAGCACTTAACCCATACGGCTGTCGTCACAGCTTCGCCCGCGTTACGCAGCCTTCGCGCGGCCCTTCGCCGGCGACTGCTCATCCTCGCCACGATCAGCGGTTCGGCCAAGGCCAATCGACTTCGCAAGTTCGGATCGACGGGCAGCGTATTCCGGGGCGACCATCGGGTAGTCGGCAGACAAGCCGAAGCGGGCCCGGTAGCTCTGCGGATCAAGCCCATGGCCGGTCAGGTGGCGCTTCAGGGTCTTGTAGGTCCTGCCGTCCAGGAAGCTGACGATGCCCTCAGGCGTCACAGACTTCCGGACCTGAGCCGCCGTCGGCTTTTCGACCTCGGGTTCCGCCGCACTCTGGGCAGTCCCGTTGCTAAGACCGCTGAGTGCCGCGTGGACGCTTCGGATCAGGTCCGGCAGGTCCGAAGGACGAACAGGGTTGTTCGACACGTAGGCAGAGACGATGTCGCCTGCCAGATCAAGGAAATCAGTCGATTGGGTATCTAAGTTCTCAGTCATAATACTCTTTGATTTTTGCGCCCCCGCAGTGGGCATATCGATGATTTTAAATTAGTAATCAAGCGAAGGCAGTCATTTTTGCTCAATTACATGCCTGACGTGCATTCAACGGATAGATCGCCTCGGCGAAGTTTTCAGACCCTCAACGGCTAAGCAGCCAGCGGGTCTTTGGCTATGGCTGCTCCTCCGAGCCACGCTAGAACGGCACCGAGCGTGCCGAAGGTATGGTCGACCTTGCTGAAAGGATATGGCCGCTGGGCTGGTAGTGGATCGTCTAGCAGCTCAGCGTGCCAGACGGGACGTCAGCGTCTCCGACTGCTTGCTTGGCCATTAGGGCAGTAATTGGCTTCTAGTAAGAATCGGACTTTTCACTCGACATCCGTTTTGGGTGGAAAGAAGATTGGTAGATCTTGAAAATACTAGAGCGGAAAGCAGACATCGCCTGCATTCGCGAGGCATCAGCTGGCCCGCAGGCCCAGGCTTGGGGGCAGGCATCAAGCACCACCCTGATATTCCGATGGGCTAGGCCTATCCGCTCCTCGCAAAGGCATTTAGCGAGACGGACGCCACCGCGCGCAAGGCGTCCCGGTTCGCACCGGATGACGCCATGACCCCCATGCCGGAGGCGACCGTCGACAGGAACCGCGCCAGCGCCACGGGGTCGGCATCAGTTGGGAGATCGCCGTCCTTCTTGGCTTGGACGAAGCGCCCGAGGAGTTCCGTCTCCGTCTGCGCCCGACGCGACGCCAGCTCGAACGGGATGTTCTCTGAACCAGCGCCACAGGCAAGGCCGCCCTGGACCAAGAGACAGCCGGGGGGATTGGCCGGGTCGGTGTGGCTCTCGGCGATGCTGCTCAGGAAGCGTTCGGCCACATCGCGCGCGGTGAGACCGGCCAGCACGTAGCGCATGTGCGCGGAGCGCCGCAACGCGTAGCGGTCGAGGGCGGCCTTGAGCAGGCCCTCCTTGCTGCCGAAGGCCGCGTAGAGGCTCGGCGCCTTGATGCCCATCGCCTTCGTCAGCATGGCGAGGCTGGCGCCGTCATAGCCGTGGCGCCAGAAGACCTCCATCGCCTCGTCGAGAGCCTTGTCCGTGTCGAAGGCCCGGGGCCGCCCCATGACCATTGTCCGCTAGCTCCAGCTTTTGTATCGAGTGGTAGATAAGTCTCTTGACGGCCAGCGTCCATGCCGACATGTGTAGCGAACTTTACACATGTCGGAGCCGGTCGTGAACCCTTCGCCTCATTCTCCTCCTACCCGTTCCGGCGTCCGGCGCAGCCTCGCTGCGGGTGTTGCCCTAGCCCTGCTGGCGGGCGCCTCCGTCCAGATCCTGCCATCCCTGACGCCGCGAGGGACGGAGGTGGTCGCCGCCCCGGCGACGGCCGAGCAGGCGATGCCAGTCCCGGTCGCCACAGTCGCGCCAAGGGCGGTCGTGCTCTGGGACGAGTTCTCCGGCCGCCTGGAGGCCGTCGACCGGGTCGACGTCAGGGCGCGGGTCGGCGGTGCGATCCAGGCCACACATTTCGCCGAGGGCGAACTGGTCCGGTCCGGCGACCTGCTGGTGACCATCGACCCGGCCCCCTACGCCGCCGAGGTTCAGCGACTGGAGGCGCAGGTCGCAGGCGCAGAGGCCCGTGTCGCCCTGACCGCGAGCGACCTGGAGCGCGGGCAGAGGCTGTCGGGCCAACAGATCGTCACGGCGCGCGACCTCGACGTCCGGGCTAACGCCTTCAAGGAAGCGAAGGCCAGCCTCGATGCGGCGAAGGCGACGTTGGAGGCGGCGCGACTGAACCTCGGCTACACCGAGGTCCGCGCGGCGGTCGGCGGCCGCGTCGGACGCCGCGAGATCACGCCGGGCAACCTCGTCGCCACCGGCGCCGGCGCTGCAGTTCTGACCACCCTCGTATCCGTTGATCCCGTCTATGCCAGCTTCGACGCGGACGAGACCGTCGTCCTCAAGGCGCTGGCGTCGCTCGCCGAACCGTCGGGCAAGCGCGGCCGACTCGATCGTATCCCGGTCGAGATGGTCACCGCCGATGGTGCCCGGGCGGGCGGGCATCTCCAGTTCATCGACAACAAGGTCGACGCACGCAGCGGCACCATTCGGGTCCGCGCCAGCTTCGCCAACGGCGACGGTCACCTCATCCCCGGCCAGTTCGCGCGCATGCGCCTCGGCCAGGCCGCGCCGCAATCGCTGCTGCTCGTGGACGAGAGGGCGGTCGGCACGGACCAGGACAAGAAGTTCGTGCTCGTGGTCGGTGCGGACGACCGCGCCGAGTTCCGCGCCGTCACTCTCGGCCGGGCCGTCGACGGGCTCCGCGTCGTGACCTCGGGCTTGTCCGGCGGCGAGCGCGTCATCGTGAACGGCTTGCAGCGGGTTCGCCCCGGCATGCTCCTGCGTCCCGAGCCCGTCACCATGGGCGCCCGGCCTCAGGACGCCGCATCCGCCGCGCGCCAGCTCGCCCAGCGCTGACGGCCGGCGCCGCACGCATCCTTATCGACGATCATTCACGGCGGCCGCCTCGCGACCGCCGTTGCTAGCCGCGCGCAGTCCCACGCCGCGCGATTTCTCTCGCCCTCAGGAGAGCGGCATGAATTTCTCGAAATTCTTCATCGACCGGCCGATCTTCGCGGGCGTGCTCTCGGTGCTCATCTTCATCATGGGCCTGATCTCGCTCTTCGCGATGCCGATCTCCGAGTACCCGGACGTCGTGCCGCCCTCGGTCGTCGTGCGCGCGACATTCCCGGGCGCCAACCCGAAGGTCATCGTCGAGACCGTGGCGACGCCGATCGAGGAACAGATAAACGGCGTCGAGGGCATGCTCTACATGTCGAGCCAGGCCACGACCGACGGCATCATGACGCTAACCGTCACGTTCCGCCTCGGTACCGATCCCGACAAGGCCCAGCAGCTCGTCCAGAACCGCGTGTCGCAGGCCGAGCCGCGCCTACCGGCCATCGTGCGCCAGCTCGGCATCGTCACGGTGAAGTCCTCGCCGGACCTGACCATGGTCGTGCACCTCGTCTCGCCGAACGGGCGCTACGACATGACGTATCTGCGTAACTACGCGGTCCTCAACATCAAGGACCGGCTCGCCCGCCTCGACGGCGTCGGCCAGGTGCAGCTCTTCGGCTCCGGCGACTATTCGATGCGCATCTGGCTCGACCCACAGAAGGTGGCCGAACACGGCCTCTCGGCCGGTGACGTGGTGCGCGAGATCCAGGCGCAGAACGTCGAGGCGGCCGCCGGCGTCATCGGCGCATCGCCGGCGATCCCGGGGCTCGACCTGCAGCTCTCGCTCAACGCCGAGGGGCGGCTGACCAGCGAGGAGCAGTTCGGCGACATCGTCGTGAAGACCGGCGAGGGCGGCGAGATCACCCGCCTGCGCGACGTGGCCCGGATCGAGCTCGGCGCCTCCGACTACGCCCTGCGCTCGCTCCTCGACAACAAGTCCGCCGTTGCCCTCCCGATCTCACAGTCGCCCGGCTCCAACGCGATCCAGATTTCCGACGCTGTCCGCCAGACCATGGCGGAGATCAAGCGGAACATGCCCGAGGGCGTCGACTACGAGATCGTCTACGATCCGACGCAGTTCGTGCGTGCCTCCATCGAGGCCGTGATCCACACCCTGCTGGAGGCGATTGCCCTCGTCGTCGTCGTGGTGATCCTGTTCCTGCAGACGTGGCGGGCCTCGATCATCCCACTGCTGGCGGTGCCGGTCTCCATCGTCGGCACCTTCGCGGTGATGCACGCCTTCGGGTTCTCCATCAACGCGCTCAGCCTGTTCGGCCTCGTGCTCGCCATCGGCATCGTCGTCGACGACGCCATCGTGGTGGTCGAGAACGTCGAACGCAACATCGAGCGCGGGCTGTCGCCCCGCGAGGCCAGCTACCAGGCCATGCGCGAGGTCTCGGGCCCGATCATCGCCATCGCCTTGGTGCTCGTCGCGGTGTTCGTACCGCTCGCCTTCATCAGTGGCCTGACGGGTCAGTTCTACAAGCAGTTCGCCCTCACCATTGCGATTTCGACCGTCATCTCGGCCATCAATTCGCTGACCCTCTCGCCCGCCCTCTCCGCCCTCCTTCTCAAGGATCACCACGCCCCCAAGGACCGCCTCACCCGGATCCTCGATGGGCTGCTCGGGTGGTTCTTCCGGCGCTTCAACCGTGCCTTCGGGCGAGCATCGGACGGGTACGGGCGCGGCGTCGGCTTCGTCGTCTCGCGCAAGGCGACGATGATGGTGCTGTACATCGTCCTCGTCGGACTGACCGTGATGCTGTTCCGCCAGATCCCAGGCGGCTTCGTGCCGGGCCAGGACAAGCAGTACCTCGTCGGCTTCGCGCAGCTGCCGGACGGCGCCACCCTCGACCGGACCGAGGACGTGATCCGCCGCATGAGCGAGATCGCCCTGAAGGAGCCCGGCGTCGAGAGCGCCGTCGCCTTCCCGGGCCTATCGATCAACGGCTTCACCAACAGCTCGAACTCAGGAATCGTGTTCTCGACCCTGAAGCCCTTCGAGGAGCGCAAGTCGCCGTCCCTGAACGGCGGCGCCATCGCGCAGTCGCTGAACAAGAAGTTCGCAGCGATCCCCGAGGCGTTCATCGCGATGTTCCCGCCGCCGCCGGTCAACGGCCTCGGCACCATCGGCGGCTTCAAGCTCCAGATCGAGGACCGGGCCGGTCTCGGCTACGAGGCGCTGAACGACGCGACCAAGGCCTTCCTGGCCAAGGCAGCGCAGGCGCCCGAACTCGCCGGCCTGTTCTCCAGCTTCCAGATGAACGTGCCGCAGCTCTTCGCCGACATCGATAGGACGAAGGCCCGCCAGCTTCGGATTCCCGTGACGGACGTGTTCGACTCGCTGCAGATCTATCTCGGCTCACTCTACGTCAACGACTTCAACCGGTTCGGGCGCACCTACTCCGTCCGCGTCCAGGCCGACGCGCCCTTCCGGGCCCGTTCGGACGACATTGGGGCGCTGAAGGTTCGGGCGGGCTCCGGTGAGATGGTGCCGCTCGCGGCTCTCCTGCACGTCCGACAGACGGCCGGTCCGGAACGTGCCATGCGCTACAACGGCTTCCTCTCCGCCGACATCAACGCCGGCGCCGCACTTGGCTACTCATCAGGCCAAGCCCAAGCAGCGGCCGCCCGCATCGCGGTCGAGACCCTGCCGCGCGGTTTTGCCTTCGAGTGGACTGACCTGACCTATCAGGAGTTCATCGCGGGCAATTCCGGGATGTGGGTGTTTCCGCTCGCCCTGCTCCTGGTCTTCCTCGTGCTCGCCGCCCAGTACGAGAGCCTGGCGCTGCCGCTAGCCATCCTGATGATCGTGCCGATGGGCCTCCTGGCTGCGATGTTCGGCGTCTGGCTCTCCGCGGGTGACAACAACGTCTTCACCCAGATCGGCCTGATCGTCCTGGTCGGCCTCTCGGCCAAGAACGCGATTCTGATCGTCGAATTCGCCCGAGAGCTGGAATTCGCCGGCCGGACCCCGGTTCAGGCCGCGATCGAGGCGAGCCGCCTCCGGCTGCGTCCGATCCTGATGACCTCGATGGCCTTCATCATGGGCGTCCTGCCCCTGGTGACGGCCACCGGCGCCGGCTCGGAGATGCGCAGCGCCATGGGCGTCGCCGTGTTCTCCGGCATGATCGGCGTCACCGCCTTCGGGCTCTTCCTGACGCCGGTGTTCTACGTCCTGCTGCGCCGCCTCTCAGGCAACCGGCCACTCAAGCAGCATGGCGGCAGCACCGCCATTGTTCACCAGGAACGGATTGCGGAGGCGGCATAGCAATTCCGCAGCTAGGGGCGGTGATTTGTAAGTGTCTGTCCGGAAACATTTCGTAGGCGGAATCAATGTTTCCAGACGGAGCGCGTTGCGGAGCCGCACAGGGGCATTTTAAGAACGGTGGCTGCGCGTTCCGAAAAACTCAATGATTTCAGAGGCAAGTTTCCGGACAGACACTAAGACTCGCATCGTCCCGACCCAACCAGCATGCGCTGCTCAACGACGGCTTATGGGATAAATCGTTTTCGAGATGCGCGACGACATCGGGTCGACGCTCGTGATTCTGCTTGATGACCGGGACGGGTGGATTTCTGCCCGTCCGCTTCCGGGCGGCAGATGCATCAAAGCGGACATAGCCTCGGGGACAGATCACCACCGTTTCGGGACAATACCGCTGATGGCAGCGAACGTTCGATGAAAGGCACACACGAGACTTGCGGAGCGTCATCCGGCGCGGTTGGCATCCCAAAGCGCATCGGCAGTCTCGATAGCAGTCGTCAAAATTTGGGACGAGACGCCGTCACGTGCTTGGATGGACAATCCGAGCAGGATGCCATCGAGCAGCGATGCAAGCCCCTCGACATTCGTCCGACCACTCAGCTCTCCCGCCGTGACCGCCTGCTCGACGCATTGTCGTATCCGGTTACGATTGGAGGCCCGCTCCCTGGCCGTGAGTGCCCTCACCACGTCGTCTTCGTCCCCGTCGAGCAGGGCGGACAACGTGACGAGGCAGCCGGTGGGGTGCGTGGGATCCGCCTGCATCCGCGCCGAGCGCTGCAAGGTCTCGAATATCCGTTCGCGCGGTTGCAGGCTCTCGTCGTGCAGGGGGGCCACGACGCGACCGTGCGAACTCAGGTAGCGGTCGAGCGCCTCGCGGTAGAGCGCGGCCTTTGAGCCGAAGGCCGCGTAGAAGCTTGCCGATGAGATCCCGCCCATGCCGCGGCGCAGGCGGTCGAGCGAGGTGCCTTCGTAGCCGTGCTGCCAGAACAGGCGCATCGCACCATCGATTGCGGCGTCGCGGTCGAAGCCGCGTGGGCGCCCGGTACGCGCCATAGCTCATCTCCTGTCACTATTATGGAATAATCGATCTATAAGTCATTGACAAGCGTCCCGGCCCTTCGATATCTGGATCAAACGATCCATAAGTAGGCGCCCGATGATGCAAGCGACCCTTACCGCCCTCGCCGAACCTCGGGATGAGGATCTGCCGGTCTCGGCCCTACTCGCCTTGGCGATGACCGGCTTCACCGCGATCCTGACGGAGACGCTTCCGGCGGGTCTGCTACCGCAGATCGGGACGGATCTGCGCGTCTCGGAGGCCTTGGCGGGGCAGCTCGTGACGAGCTACGCGGCCGGCTCGCTCGTCGCCGCCATCCCGCTCGTTGCATGGACCCAGGGCTGGCGCCGGAGGACGACACTGCTCGCCGCGATTGGCGGCTTCTTGATCTTCAACACCCTGACGGCGTTCTCGACGGATTACCGCCTCACCCTCGTAGCCCGGTTCCTCGCCGGAATGGCCGCCGGTCTCGGGTGGGGCATCCTCGCGGGCTACGCCAGGCGCATGGTGGCGGAGCGCCTGCAGGGCAAGGCACTTGCCCTCGCCATGGTGGGGACGCCGGTTGCGCTCTCGCTGGGGGTGCCGGCCGGCACGTTCCTCGGAGCCGCCGTTGGCTGGCGGACGGCGTTCCTGGCCATGTCCGCCACCACGCTGATCCTGATCGTATGGGTACTCCGGCGGGTCCCGGACTACGCCGGGCAGCCGGCTGGCGAGACGTCGTCCATTCGCCAGGTCTTCAAGACGCCCGGCGTGCGGCCAGTCCTGGCGACGATCCTCACGTGGATGACGGCGCATAACGTCCTCTACACCTACGTTTCGCCCTTCGCGGCGCTATCGGGCTTGCAGGCGCGCACGGACCTGCTTCTCCTCGGCTTCGGCCTCGCGGCGCTTGCTGGGATCTGGCTGACCGGCGTGCTCGTCGACCGAATGCTGCGGACCCTCGTACTGGCGAGCCTGGCCGCCTTCACGCTGACCGCCCTGATGCTCGGGACCCTCGGTGGTGACGCCTCCATCCTCATTGCAGGCTTGTTGATCTGGGGGCTGTCGTTCGGGGGCGCGGCGACGCAGCTCCAGACCGCCATCGGGGACGCGGCCGGCGACGGTGTCGATTACGCCAACGCAATGGTCACGACCGTCTGGAACGCCGCCATCGCCGCCGGAGGCCTCTTGGGCGGACTGATCCTCGACCACTGGGGCGCCCAGGCCTTCCCCTGGGCGGTCCTCGCTCTGGCCGCGACCGCGCTCGCAATCGCCACATCGGCTCACCGCCATGGCTTCAAGCCCGGCCACCGCGGCGCAGCCTGATCACCTTTGAAGTAGGAGCTTCCCATGTTCGCTAAACTCGCTCGCGCTTGCCTCGCTCTCGCCCTTCTAACGGTGCCCGCCGCGGCCCAGGAGGAGTTCCCGGCACCCGCCGGTTTCACGCCGGGCTTCCAGACCGTGAACGGGGTGAGCATGCACTATCTGAAGGGCGGACAGGGACCGCTCGTCCTCCTCGTCCACGGCTTTGGCCAAACTTGGTACGAATGGCACCGACTCATGCCGGAACTTGCCAAGGACCATACGGTCGTGGCGGTGGAACTTCCCGGCCTCGGGCAATCCGGACCGGCGAAATCCTATGCGGGCCAGGATGTCGCGCCGCTGCTTCACACCTTCGCCAAAGGCTTCAGCCCCGACGCCCCGTTCGATCTTGTCGCCCACGACATCGGCATCTGGAACACCTATCCGATGCTAGCTGCCCACCCCAAGGACGTGCGTCGGGTCGTCTTCATGGAGGCGCCCATCCCCGATGATGGCCTGTACGCGTACCCGGCATTCACGCCGCAGGGCGAGTCGCTCGTTTGGCACTTCAGCTTCTTCACAGCCGCCAACGACCTCGCCCGGACCCTCATCGCCGGCAAGGAGCGGTTCTTCCTCGAATACTTCATCAAGGTGCATGCGACGAACACGGTGGTGTTCACGCCGGAGGTGCTGGATCTCTATGCGCATTCCTACTCAAAGCCCGGCGCGTTCGATGCAGCCTTCGCCTACTACCGGGCCCTCAACGAGACCGCGCGGCGCAACAAGCCGCTGGCGTCACCGAGGCTGGCGATGCCGATCCTGGCCATCGGCGGCGGCGGACATGGCGGCTTCGGTGAAGCCCAGGCCGAGCAGGTACGGCGCTACGCAAGCGACGTGACGGGCGTGTCACTCCCCGGCTGCGGCCACTGGCTTCCGGAAGAGTGTGCCACCGCACTCAATCCGCTCGTCACCGACTTCCTGGCCCGCCGCTGAGGGCGCCCGGCATCTCTGCGTTACCAGCGGACGAACACCTTGGGCGGCACGACGGGGTCGACCTTCCGCTGCAGCTCGTCCGGGACAAGCTCGCCGACATGGCGGCCGAGATCGACCGGTAGGAAGACCTGACACGGTCGACGGGCTCCGACTGAGCCAGGCGAATCTGGTTAGAGCCGTTCCCATTTGGCTTGAGTCGGGGGTAGCGGTGAGGGGCGCAGTCTGCTTCGATGGCGCGCTTTCGAAGGAGAGCGCCATGCCATCAGCTCTGTCAGTCGATCTGCGTGAACGGGTCATCGAAGCGGTCGAAGCAGGATCGTCGCGCCGGCAAGCGGCCGAGCGCTTCGGTGTCGGGAAGGCCAGCGCGATCCGGTGGCACGCGCGCTTCCGGGATGCGGGCGAGATCGCCCCCAAGCCCGCGGGCAGGGACCGGTCCCCGCCCGCCATCGAGGCTCATGCCGAGACGATCCTGGAGATTTGCCGCGAGCATCCGCAGATTTTCCTGCGGGAGCTACGCGACAGGCTAGCCCAGCAGGGTGTCCGAACCAGCACGAGCGGGCTGTGGCGGTTCTTCGGTCGCCACGGCATCACCCGTAAAAAGGGGCTCTTCATGCAGACGAGCAGCAGCGCGAGGACGTGAGGGCGGCCCGGGACGCTTGGCTCGACGGCCAACTCGATCTCGATCCAGACAGCCTCCTCTTCATCGACGAGACCGCTGCCGCCACCAACATGGTGCGGCCCTATGGCCGATCCCCACGGGGCGAGCGCTGCCGCATCTCCGCTCCGCACAGGCACTACAAGACTACCACCGTCACCGCCGCCCTGCGCACCAGCGGCCTCGTCGCCACCACCTTGTTCGACGGAGCGACGAACGGCGGGCGCTTCCTGGCTTACGTCACCGATACCCTGGTCCCGGTGCTGAAGCGCGGCGACACGGTCATTCTCGACAACCTGAACGTCCACAAGGTGGCCGGCGTGCGGAAGGCCATCGAGGCGGCCGGCGCGCGTCTGCTCTACCTCCCAGCCTACAGCCCGGACTTCAACCCGATCGAGCAAGCCTTCGCCAAGCTGAAGGCGCTCCTGCGAACGGCCGCCGCGCGCACGGTGCCAGACCTCTGGGCTGCCATCCAAGAAGCCTTCAAGACCTTCCGCCCGTACGAATGCCGAAACTATGTCGCCGCTGCTGGATACGATGCCTTCGACCCAACATGACCGGCAAAGGCTCTAGAGGCCTCGTGGTCGCGCTATCCATGCGCGCGACCTCGCGCCTGCCGAACTCGGGTACCTTGCTGATTAAGGCAGCCGTCGTCCGCCGCATGCAACAATGATCGAACCTCGGGCAACCGGACGCTGACTCCATGATGACTGACCAGCCGAGACAGCTGCGTCGATCGCAGAATTTTTTCGGGCAAACTTGGATCATCTCCTGGTCGCACTTCATGCGGTCGCGTTCACAAGATGATCCGATACGGTCGAGATGAACGCACGAAGACGCTGAAGACGTCGTAGATCCCGGTGGTATCCCATCCAGATGTCTCGCGCTGGCGGCGACGTCGGCAGTTCCAGTCTTCGGATGCCCGGGATCTGATTGCCGACCACGCATGGCAAGACAGCGATGCCGACGCCTTGCCTGCACATGCGCCCTTGGACGTTGCGATTGTTCGAGCGCAAGGTGAGTCTTGCGTTGGGGAAACTCTCGATCAGCCACGCGATGTCAGGGAAGTGGCCCGTGGATGTGTCATGGGTGATCAGCCGGAAACCAGTCCCATCGCCATATTTGGGATCAGGCGCCGCCTCGGCGATGTAAACGCCGTAGTCGAGCCTGAAGAGCCGCCGCTGAACGACATCGGCAGTGTTGAAAGGAACGATCCGAAAAGCGACGTCGGCCTCTCGCTGGGCGAGACTGAACAGGCGCGTACCGGTCAGTATCTCAACATCGACATTTGGGTAGGCGTTCGCGAAATCTGCCAGGATGGGAGGCAGGACATAGGCGCCGAACCAGTCCGCCGATGAAAGCCGCAGACTGCCTTTGAGATTCTGCTCCTGCCCCGCAAGCCGGCGCTCCATGGACAGCGCGCCTTCCTCCATTTGCTCCGCCAGCGCGATGATCCCGTGGCCCTCTTCGGTCAGGACAAGACCGTCAGCGGTCCGCTGGAAGAGCGTGTGACCGATCGCCTGCTCAAGTGCACGCAAACGCCTGCCGACGGTCGGATGGCTTGTTTGAAGTGACCGCGCGGCGCCCCCGAGCGTGCCGGATCGCGCAATAGCTAGAAAGATTCTGACGTCATTCCATTCCATCGCGACACCCGTACAAAACTGAACAATAAGAATACATTTATGTCACTTAACGAACAAACTAGATCGTCTAGATATCTTTCATCGCCTGGAGAGGTGTCGTTTTACGATTTCGCCGCTTCAAAGCTGTCTCGGCAGGAGCTGAGAAAAGGATCGGCCGATAATGGTCGATCCGACGTTCCACGACGGTGTCCATCTGATGTTTCCAAAGAAAGGTGCGGAGATTGCGGAATGAAAACTTGGCTGATCACAGGCTGCTCGAGCGGCTTTGGCCGCCGACTCGCACTCGCTGCGGCACAGCGCGGGGACCAAGTCATCGCGACGGCCCGCGACGTCAAGACGATCGAGGAAATGGCAAAGCCTTTCGATGGCCGGATGATCACCTTGCCGCTGGACGTGACCGATGCGGCGGCGGCCAAGGCAGCGGTCGCAAAGGCGGTCGAGATCTTCGATGGGTTTGACGTGCTCGTGAACAATGCCGGCTACGGACTGTTCGGCGCGATTGAGGAAGGTACGCGTGAGGAGTACCGGCCGATGTTCGAGGTGAACGTTTTCGGTATGATCGAAACCACCCGAGCCGCCCTGCCCGTGCTACGACGTTCGAGCGGAACGATCGTCAATATGTCGTCCGGGGCTGGCATCGCCGGCAGCGGCGGTGCCGGATATTACAACGCCGCCAAGTTCGCTGTGGAAGGAGTTTCCGAAGCGCTCGCCGGCGAGTTGAAGCCATTCGGCATTCGCGTGTTGCTCGTCGAGCCTGGTCCGTTTCGTACCGATTTCCTCGGCCGTTCGATCAGGATGGCGGCCAACGTGATGCCGGAATACGCCGCGAGCTCGCGCAAGCACTATCGCGAAACCAACAACGGCAATCAAGCGGGCGATCCCGACAGGGCGATCGCGGTGATCCTGCGGGCAGTTGATGCCGATGACGCCCCGCTTCGTTTGCCGCTCGGCCCGATCGCACATTCAATCGCCGAGCGAAAGATGGCTTCCTTCCGCAGCGATATCGACGCCTGGCGCGACATCACCATCGCCACCGATTTCAAACAGCGCTGAGCGCTGGCCGTGAGCTTTGTTCGAACGTCCATCTCGACTGGAAAGCGATCATGATCGCAGCTTTGAAGGGGTTTACCCAGCAACTGGTGCCGGTGAATGGCATCAAGATCAACGCCGTCAGGGGGGGCTCAGGGCCGCCGATTCTTCTGCTGCATGGCTGGCCGGAGACATGGTGGGAATGGCACCATGTGATGCCGCTGCTGGCCGAGTATTTCAGCGTGGTGGCCATGGATATGCGGGGCGCCGGCTATTCCGACTGCCCGCTCGACGGCTATGACAAGGCGACGATGGCGCGCGATGCGCACGGAATCATGGTTGCCCTCGGGCACGAACGCTATGCCGTGTGCGGACACGACATCGGCGGCATGGTGGCGTTGCCCCAAGCGGCACTTCATCGAGAGGCTGTTACGCATCTTGCCGTTCTAGATGTTCCGCTTCCCGGCTGGACCGGTTGGGAGGCAACTGCCGCGAGTCTCTGGCATTTCAGCTTCCATATGAACCGGGATTTGCCCGAGCGTCTGATCCATGGCCGTGAGTACGACTATGTTTCGACATTTATGGCAGAGCGGTTCTACGATCACAGCACTTTTAATCTAGCGGACATCGAGATCTACGCAAAAGCGATGGCGCTTCCTGGCCGCACCCGCGGGAGCTTGGAATGGTATCGCGCCCTTGCCACCGACCATGCAGCTGCGCTCGAGTATAAGAAGCAGCCGCTAGATATACCAGTGCTCGCTCTCGGTGGGGACCAGCGTTTTGGTGCGCAGATGGTGCCTATGCTCGAAGAATTCGCCAATGATGTTAGGGGTGGCTCGATCGCGCAATGCAGTCACTATGTTGCCGATGAGCGACCGAGCGAAGTCGCCAAAGCTTTGATCGACTTCCTCAAAGACAACTGAATCTTCTGTCGTGCCGTCGTGGGCCAATCAGATTGTAAGTGCTCGATCTCATAAGAAAGGGTAACTAGTATGACAGCACCTAACATTCGCGGCATCAATCATATCGGCATCACCGTGCCCGATATCGAAGCTGCAAAGTCGTTCCTGGTAGAAGCTTTAGGCGGTCAGGTAATCTATCAGTCCTTCGGACCGCAGGACCCGTCTAGGCATGGGCCCGAATTCGAGCGGGCTGTTGGCGCAGCCCCTGGAACTGTCGTCCGTGCGCAGGCGATGGTCAAGATCGGGACCGGACCCGACATTGAACTCTTTCAAATGCACGGCCCCGAACAGGCCCAACCGGTTCGAGCGAGCGATATCGGTATCACGCACTTCGGTCTTTATACAGACGACATCGAAGCATCGGTCGAGCGCTTCGAGAAGGCCGGAGGCACTCCCCTCACCGCGCCACGTCCGATTCCCTATGCAACCGAGAAAGGTCCGGGAAACAAGGTCTGCTATTGCCGTATGCCCTGGGGCACGACGGTGGAATTTATTACCACGCCTGATCGCATGGCCTATCATGATCAGACTGATCTGCGCAGGTGGCAGGACGAAATCTGAGAAAGCTGTAAAGGTGGTTCGCACCGGACCGACTTCCGGAAGATCAAAGAATTCGGTGGGGGCGTGCGCATCGATCCTGGAGTTATTCTGGGGGGTTACGCGACAGCGGGCTCCATAGCCCGAAATTTGCTGTGTGCCCGCTCATAAATACGGTGTCCCCGACGCAATGACTGGATCTTACCGCAGACCCATGACAAATTGTCTTCCCGACGGCCCAGCTCTTTCCCGTGCCCGAGTGTTGCGCGGTGCTTCCGTCCTGTCGCTCACTTTGCTGACGGCAGGCTGCATGGCGACCAATCGCGAGGTAGAGGTCATCGCGAGCGTCGCGCCGGTGCACCCGAGCTTCCTTGCCATGTATGCGGCGAAGCCTACCGAGCGCTTCCCGCTGCCAGCAACCGACGTCACCGAGGTCAATTCGCGTTACTTTCGTCAGGAGGTCGCCTACCCGCGAGGTGAACTGCCGGGCACCGTGGTCGTCGATCCGGGTAATAAGTACCTTTACCTCGTGCGCGAGAACGGTCGGGCCCTGCGGTACGGTGTTGGGGTCGGCAAGGCTGGTCTTGCCTGGAACGGGACAGCCGAAATCAAGCGCAAAGCGGAGTGGCCGCGCTGGACGCCGACAGCGGACATGATCCGGCGCGAACCGGAGCGCAACGGACCTTGGCGTAATGGCATGGCGCCAGGCCTAACGAATCCGCTCGGCCCGCGCGCGCTCTACCTGTTCAAGGGCAACCTGGACACTTTCTACCGCATCCATGGCACGACGGAGCCGCATACCATTGGTACGAACGTCTCGTCCGGCTGCATCCGGATGTTCAACCAAGACATCATTGATCTCTACGGCCGCGTACCCGTCAACACGAAGGTCCTAGTCCTGCCAGCCAGCGAGCACGTCGAGCCGTCTGGCGCTTTCGCGACAGCACGCGAAGAAAATGGACCGGACGCGGGCTAAGCAGACTTACTCACGTGGAGCGGCCAGCCCTCCGCGAACTTAATTCGGCGAACACTCAAGGGAGTTTTGTTTTCAAAGCTACGCTATGTTCCGGCTACGGCCGGCCATTCGCCGAACCTCCGCTGACGGCCGAGCAACCGATTGTCTGCCCCCCTGGAGGATGGGGCGATCGGGGCATTCGCGAGTTCGCGTAAGCTCGCGTCCCTGCCTCGCCTTTGGACGTAACCCAGTTCGATGCCATTCCGCGGGCGACGACCACGACGCCGAAACGCATTGCGTCGGTGCAACCGCTCCCGGCTTACCGGAACGGAACAACACGCGACAGCAGCGTCTCGACGATCACGGTGAAGCGGCGCGGGTCGCCAAAGGCTCTGGCGGAAAGCATCGCGCCATAGACAGCAGACAGGAATGCGTCAGCTTCCTCCTCCGGCGTACCAACGAGCGTGACGTTGCCCTGGCGAAGTCCAAGGACGAGGATCTTCGTCAACCATCCACTCAGCTCGGCGAAGAAGGCTCTGACTGCCGTGGCGACATCATCCGGTAGGCTTGGCAGTTCAGCCGCCAACATCGCGCCGATGCAGAAGGGTGCGGAGTTGTCGAAGATGCATCGTTCCCAATAGCGGGCATACGCACGGAGTTGCTCGGCGGCATCCAGGTCCGAATCTTCCAGGCTCCGCACCTGGGCCTGGATGCCGGAGCGCGACTGCTCGACGACGGCAGTTGCGAGGTCGCTTTTGCCCGCGAAATGATGGTGCACGTTCGCCTTGCTGACGCCGATCACCGCAGCGATGTCCGCATAACTGAAGCCGTTGTAGCCGCGAGCCATGATGAGGTTCCGCGCCTCGCCAAGGATGCGGTCCGAAGTCGTCATCGCTGCCTTCATTGTCACCTCCTGACTAGTAAGTAAGGGCTTGCGGCCACGCGATCAACGGGCTAATGAGCTTACCGACTAGTTGGTAAGTGGAGGATCAAATGACATCCCAGGTTCTTGGCAACGTTTCTCGGCCGCCCTCCCTCGACAGGGCCATCCCGGCGCAAACCGACTTAAGGAATTACTACTATTTACGCGCCGGCGTTGCGGCGCTTTGGGTCGCAGCCGCCTTTGCAGTCGGTAGAACAGTGCCACCGATTGCTGCCGCCTTACTTGTCGCCTACCCGGCCTGGGACGCGATCGGCAATCTGATCGACGCGAGACGAAACGGCGGGTTTGCACGCAACCCGACCCAACTCGTCAATGTCGTCGTCAGCGGCGTCACGACCGTTGCCGTGGCCGCCACCCTCGGCAACATGAACACGGTGCTCGGTGTGTTCGGCGTCTGGGCGACACTCGCTGGGCTCCTCCAACTCGCGACCGGCGTGCGCCGCTGGAAGACGGCCGGCGCACAGTGGGCGATGATCCTCAGCGGGGCGCAGTCGGCGCTCGCGGGTGGGATCTTCGTCAGCCGGGCATTGGGCTCGGGGGTTCCCAGCATCGCGGATTTAGCGCCCTACGCGGCCTTCGGCGCCTTCTATTTCCTCGTTTCTGCACTCCTCCTGACCTTTCGCCGCAAAGCGGTAGCTTGAGTCTAGGATCGTACCGGCCGGCCTCGCTGCGGGGCCGGTCGCCGTTCCTCATTGAAATCTAGAAGGCTATGCCATGATGGACCGTCGGAAGTTCTCGACCCTGCTCGCCGCCGCGGCCCTGACATCCGCCGCCCCCGACTTAGCTCACGCGCAGGCGCGCGCGGTCGCCAAGAACGTGGTGCTGGTGCATGGCCTGTTCACTGACGGGTCATGCTGGACCGAGGTCATCGCACGCCTGCAGGCTTTGGGTCTTAACGCCACGGCTGTTCAGAACCCCCTCACCAATCTTGAGGACGCCGTCACGTCCGCGAGGCGCGTACTCGTACGGCAGGACGGCCCGACCGTGCTGGTCGGCCACTCGTTCTCCGGCATGATCGTCACCGAGCTCGGCGTCGATCCGAAAGTCTCTGCCTTGGTCTATGTCGCCGCACGGGCGCCCGACGCCGGTGAGGACTACGCCGCGTTGGCCAGGACCTATCCCACGCCCCCGGCCAGTGCCGGCCTCGTCTATGATGGCGACGAGGGACGGCTTGGCGAGGAAGCCTTCCTGCGCGACTTCGCCGGCGACCTGCCGGAAGCTCGGGCCAGGGTTCTGTATGCTGTTCAGCAGCCTTTCCAGAAGGCTTTGCTCGCTGGCAAGACGACCGTCGCGGCTTGGCGGACGAAGCCCAGCTACTACGCCATCTCGACCGAGGACCGGACGATCAACCCCGACTTGCAGCGCTTCATGGCCAAACGCATGAGCGCGAGGACCATCGAGGTGAAGGCCAGTCATCTCGCCCTGATCTCACAGCCCGATCGCATCGTCGAGATGATCGCGGAAGCCACAGGACGGGTTTGAGTCCCGACACGTCAAAGACATTAGCCTTCACGACGCCTCCCCGAGACGCATCCGATCTTAAACAGACGCTCGATCAAGAGCGCGACCAGACTTCTGTTCAGCGATATGCCGAATGTCCGCTTATAAGGACCCCGGTGCTTGTGATGAACGACTTGGTTGGGTCGAAACCGGACGCTCTCACACGTCCCGAGCTTTAAACTTAGAGCGGGACCTAGCGCTGCTCAACGGTGTCCAAAACCGATGCACCGTCCAGCCACAGCACAACGGCATCGAGAGTACCAAACACGTGGTCAATTCTGCTGAACGGAGGCGGGCGCCTCTCCGATGGCGGATCACCGAGCAGTTCGGCGTGCCAGATGGGGGCGTCGTTGCCGTTACCGAGCTCGCGAACCACACTGCCGACGATCTCGCCAGAGAGGATAAGATCGTAACTGCCAGGCGCAAGGCGGTGAAGCGTGTAGCTCATCGGGCGGCTGCCTTCCGTTTGACCGCCGACATGGTCGGATCCTCGTCGGCGTCGTTGAGGGCGTCGATGGCGGTGCCGGCTTCGTTGCCGATCCAGCCCTTGGCCTTGCGCGCCAGGATTGCCCGGTTGGCCGGGTTGTTCTCGCGCAGGAGCGTCGCCGCGGCGTCAGGGTTGGTCAGGGCCTCGTCGACCAATCGGCCGATGGCCTCTGTCTGCGCCCGCGCCACGCCGCGCCGGCCGGCGACGGCGGCGATGCTGGTGATGAGGAAGGTGCCCGAGACCTGCCCGCGCTTGTAGGCGTAGAGCCGGCTCTGCAGGGTCTCCGGCGATAAGACCTGGCTGACGCCCTGCGCCGTGCCGGACGAGCCCGTGGCGCGGGCGCGGAGGCGCGTGTCGACGTTCTGGAGCGCGTCGGTGATCTTCCCGATGTTGCGTAGGTGCTCCGGGTCGTCCCGGTAGAGCCGCTCTGCCACCGCCTTGTTCCGAGGATCCTCCAGAAAGCGGGCGACGCGCCGCGGCATCCACGGCTGCACGCCGTCGATGTTGGCGGTGGTCTCACCCTTGCTCCGACCCTGGCTCTCGAGGATGTCCCAGAAGGTGCGGCGTGCGCCCTCGACCGCCTCCTTGCCGTTGCCAGCGAAGTTGAGGAGCTCGTCGGCAGCCTTGGCGGGCTTCGGGGCGTTCATCACGCCGCGCATCGCCGTCGTCGACTGCTCGTCGCCGTAGCGCAGGTAGCGTCCGACGCTCGACGTGCCTGGAGTGCTGGCGTCGCCGAGGCTGGAGCGCAGCTCGCTCTGCGTGCTCGCCGCCGTGTCGGCCCCGGCGCGCAGGTCGCGCATGCCGTTGATCTCCTCGCGCAGGTCCGGGAACCGGTCGAGGACGCGGCTGTGCTCCGTCACGAAGCGGTCGAGCTGCTCGGGCGTGCGCTGGCGCTCCACGCGCGCCAGGATCTCGTCGCGAATGGCGCCCTGCGCCCGCGGGTCGGTGCCGGCCTCGCGCATCAACGCGTCGAAGTCGGCGACGCGGCCGCTGTCGGGCTGGACGAACCGGCCGGGCACGCCGCTGTCCGGCACGCGCGGCAGGCCCTGCTGGCGGTCCAGCGTCTGCGCGATGGCGGTCTGCGGCCGGGTGAACCGGTCGTTGAGGTCGCGCGAGACAGTGCGGGCCGCGTCGATTGCCGCCTGCTGTCCGGGGGCGTGCTCCACGAGGTGGGCGTCGATCTGGTCGATGTAGTTGCCGACGAGGCGCGCCTTGTTGCCGTCGCCCTGCGTCGCGGCCTGGCGCTGCGCCGTGGTCAGCTCGCTCCGCAAGCTGGTGATCTCGCGCAGGTCGGCGGCGTCCGCGGCCGCGGCCGGCGGGGCCCGGCCCGTGATGGCGCTCATGGCGTCGGGCACGGGGGCGCGCGGCGCGAGCCGGCCCGGGGTGCCGAGGGCGCCCGTGAGATCGCCGACCACCCGGCGCTCGCTCTCGGTCATGCCATCGGTGACGCGGGCGAAGCGCTGCGCGAGGGGCGCAGCCGGGAGCTGCCCGTCGATGCCCTGCCAGGCCTCACGCTCGACGTTCCGGGCGGCTCCGAGTGCATCTTCGAGCGGCGCGCGGATGTCGGCACCCCGGGCGTCGGCGTGCATGCTCGAGCGCAGGCGCCCGGCGGCCTCCTCGAATTGCTGCTGTGCTGTCGTGGCGGCGTCGTCTGCGCCCTGCAGCACGCCCGCGCGCCGCTCCTCCAGGGCGCCCCGGAACGCGCCCGGCGTACCCTGTGGTGCGACCCGCTGCATGGCGTCGTCGACCGCCTTGATGTTAGTGCGGGTGCGCTCGGCGAAAGCGCCGCTGCCCGAAGCCTGCCGGCTGTACTCGAGCCCGGCGATGCCGGAGTTGCCCGTGCGGTCGGCGAGGCTCTCCCGGAAGCCCGGGACGGTGTCGCTGATGCGCGTACCGTTCTCGATCGCGTCGACGATGGGGGCGGTGTTGGTCGGGCCGCTCTCACCGAGCCGGGCCGTCGGCAGGCCGTAGGCCTCCGAGATCCGCTCGACCGCGGCGTCCTTCGAGACCTGGTTGGCGAAGTTCGGGTCGCCGCGCAGGGCGTTGAAGACGTCGGCGATCTTCGGCCCGATGTGGCGCGCGACGCCGACCGCGCCGGCCCCGCCGAGGGCGCCCGCGATGTCGCCGACGGCATGCCCGATGCTGTCCTCCTTCACGCCGCCGGCCCGCGTCACCTCGTTCACACCCGAGGCGCCGAGGCCCGCGCCGACGGCCGTGCCGACCTCGCGTTGCGCAAACTTGGCCGCGTCGATCGACGCCGGCTCGACGAAGGCCCGGGCGATGCGCGGCAGGCCCTGGATGGCCTCGGGCGCCATGGTGGCTCCGGCCCGGATCGCGCCGCCCACGGGCAGCGCCATGGCGCCGACTTCCTCGCCGACGCGCGAGATCCCGCGCTCGAACAGGTTCTGCGGCCCGGCGCTCGGCGGACGCAGGCCGGCGCCCGTCAGGTTGGCGGTGGCGGTGCCGGCGTCCATGGCGCTGTCGACGGCGCGCTTGTTGTAGTCCGAGCCGAAGACCGGGTTCTCGATTTTGCGACCGCCGAGCCCGATCAGCCCGAGGATGTTCTGGACGTCGCTATCGTTGTTCAGCGCGAAGGTCATGGCATCGACCGGCAGGCCGGCAACGCTCGCGGTTCCGCGGGCCAGCCCTCGTAGCGCCTGGTTGCTGGTGTCGATGGCCGTGCGTGCGCCGCCCATAATGCGGCTCATCAGGCCTGGGGCTTCGGTTGACGCCGTTGATGCTGGCGTACGCGTTTCCGGCTGTGCCGTCGGCAGCAGGCGGTTCTCGACGGCCTGCACAGCCGCGCCAGCACGCTCCATCAGCGACGGCCCGGCCGGAGCGGCCGGCTGCACCACCCGAAAGCCAGGCGGCAGATCATCGGATCCGGACTGCTGGACGACACGGAAGCCGGGCGGCAGATCGTCCATTACAGGGGCTCCCACTTGCCGCCACGCTTGACCATGCGCTGCCCGGCGTCGTTCTCGATGATCGTGCCCTCGCCCGATCCGGACGGAGGAGGAGGAGGCGTTGCGGCTGCCGCGGGCGGCAGCGACGGAGAAGTCTGACCGATGGCGGCGGCCTCCGGCGCGGTGCCCCGCAGCATGTCCCGACGGTTCTTGACCATATTCTGGACTGCGGCGAGCGAGGCCTTGGTGCGATCCGCGTTCGAAAGCCAGCCGGCGCCGCCGAGGCTCTCCGTGACCTGCTTCATGCGGTCGTTCGAGATCCGCCCATTGGGGTCGATCATCTTCGCGACCTGACCCGCCAGGAGCATCTCGTAGAGCCTGATCTGCGGAATGCTGGGGTCGTAGGTCTGCATCTGCGCCGCGATCTCCGGATCGACAACGCCCTGAGCGATGTCTTTCTGCATCTGTTGGAAGGCCGGGCTGAACAGCTTGCCGCCTTCGCGCGCGACCGCAGCGATGTCCTGCCCGGCACCCCGCACCAGCCCCATGATGCCCTGAGACGCTGGGTTCGCGTCGATCAGCCCCCCGAGCGCCTTGGCGGTGCTCTCGACGTTGGCGGCGTCGACCAGGCTCTGCTCGACGTTGTTCTTGGCGGTCGAGCCGAGCCCGGTCTCGTCGGCGGTGCCGGAAAGCTGCGACGTGAACGTGGTGATGTTCGCCGGCAGCTTCTCGCCCGTCTGCGCGTCGACCCACCCCTGGCTCGCGTCATAGCGGGCGGTGCCGGTGCGGTCGCCGGCCTTGTAGTTACGCAGCTCGGGCTTGGCCGCGGCGTCGGGCGCTGGCGCCTTACCGACTGCGTTGTTCCGGTACAGGATCTTCGCTCCCTCCGAAGTCATGACGGTCTCGACAGGGATGCCGCTGAGCACCGCTGCGTCCTGAACGTCCGAAGGCTGGCGCTGTAAGATGCCGCCTTCGACCTCTGCCTTGGTCATCGGCTTCTCCACACCGGACAGCACTCGTCCGTCCGGCAGGTTCGCCTGCTCACCTGGCGAGAGTTGCACGACACCCGTCTGGATCGGCGCCGTACCGAAGGCGCTGGCGACTGTAGGCGGGACGAAACGGCTGTCACCCTTCCCAACCGGCTTAAGGAGCTCTCGGATCGTCTGGCCCTGCTGCTCGACCTGCGTCCGAGCCATCGACGCTCGGTTGTTGACGTCCAAACCGGCGAAGGTGTTGCCGGCATTGCCGTGGATCGCAAAGTTGGACGTGTCCAGATCCTGCGGCCGTGCACCCGGTGCTTGAGACCGGCCATACAGGTCGGCGATCGCATACTGTCTGACCGGGTCAGCGACATCCGAACCGAAGAAGTCTCCCATATTCCGAGACCCGTTGCGGATGGCCTCGATCGACGTCGCCTTGCGCGCCGCCTCCTGGCCCCGCTGCATGACGGCGACTTCTTGCGGCGTCGGCGGCGCGAAGGCCTTGCCGATCGCCGAGAGACCGTCGTCAAGATTAATGACAGGTGCGCGCGTGCGGTACAGCGGCATCGGGCGTGCTCCAGTTGTCGATTACGAGGCCTTCGGCCTGCTCTCGGATCGGCTCGGGTTGATTGAAGACGCCGCAGTAGGCGCGCTCCGACCACACGACGTTTTCGAGCATATTGGCTTGGAGGCGCATGAAGGCGCAGTGCCCATCAAGGTATCCCGGGTGCCAGGTGCCACGGGCGTCGAGCGGAGTGGCCCAGGCCTTCACGAGGGCCAAAGTCTGCTGCGTATGTGCGAGCACAGCGCGAGGGTAGAGGGTCCAGAAGTACGGGCTGGCCTGCCGAGCCTCATCGGAGGCATGTTCGTTAGCGATGCGCATCAGGACGGGCCGAGCGGCATCAATCAGGGCGGCAAGGTACGCTCCCTCGTCTTCCGGCAGCGCTCCGGCTTCGACACCGAAGCAGACCGCGCGCATGCCGGACACGAACGGCAGGATAGCTTCCTGGGAGGCAGGTACGGCGCCAAAAAAGTCGACCGCGCACCGGTACGCGTCCATCGCGCTGATGTTGAGAACGGGATGAGAAGTGGTCATGCTGTCGTCTTTACTGCGTTGGCAGTTGAGCCGAAGAGGCCGGCGTTCGAGATCGGCTTGCCCGACAGTAGGGCTTGGGCCCGGCTGTTCTGCGCGCTGACCGCAACACCGTTGAGGATCGCACCGAAGGCGTCGCCGATCGGGCTGTAGCCCTGCGGGGCCGAGAGAGCGCCGGCGCGCGCCGCGGCAGACTGCGCTGCCTGCGTAGCATCGCCCGTGGCGTTCAGCGTCGAGATCAGGTTGCCGCGGGCATCCTCGACGCTGGACCGGGCCTGATTGGCGAAGTTCTGGCCCTGGTCGGCGATCGACAGGCGCTGCGTGTCGTAGGTCTTCTGCAGCTCGGCGTTCTGGTAGGCCTGCGCCGACGAGTTGAGGTTGCCGTCCCGCGCGAGGGCGTAGGTCAGGGTCTTCTGCGCCTTGCCGTACTGATCGTCGAGCTGCGGCAGCGCGAAGTTCAGGTAGTTCGTCCGCTGCTTCTCGAAGTAGGGATCGTTGAACTGGCTGAAGGTGTCGTTGACGGCTTGCGTGCCCTGGCGAACGGTCGCCTGACGCGCGGCCTCGTCGGCCTTGGCCTGGTTGGCCGCCTTGCTGGCGCCGCCGTCCTTCTTGCTCATGTCGGTCGCCTCTCAGTTCAACAAGGTGCTGGCTGACGGTTGCGCCGCCATGGGCACTGGCGGGCGCGTTGCGCTGCCGCGCATGAGCTCGATGCTTGCGCAGATGCTGTCGAGGTCGTTCGCCACGATGCGTACGCTCAGGCGGGTGAGCTCGACTTCGGCGCTCTCTCGCATGGGCGCACCGATAGGCTCAGCCCAAGCGCAGGCGAGGACGTAGAAGGCCTCGACCCCTTTTCGCAGCCGGTCCTCTGTGAACAGCGCCGGAAGCTCCGGTCGAAGGGCTATCTCGGCCTGCCACAAGGCATCGGTGATCTCGCGCCGCATCTCCGGCGTGAGTACCCCAGCGCCGTAGTGGCGGTGGATCAAAGCAAAGCCTTCGCAGAACGGGAAAATCGGATCCGGCTCGGAGGCGGCGCGCTCGAATGCGCGGAGGATCCTGGCGGCAATGGGCGGGTCGTGAGGCATGGATGACCCCTCAGAGCTTGGAATACGGAAAGGGGAGGACTTGGCACGCCTCGTTCGGCGAAGGCTCGGACAGCGGGGGCAGCAGCACGTCGAGGGCCACGCCGGGGGCCCGCTCGGCCAGGGTGTTCCAGCGGCGCATGTTGCCGAGGTCGGCGCGGAAGCAGGTCAGAGCGTTCCTGCATGCGCCAACAGGGTCCATCCGGTGTCGATCGTGGGCCGGCGCGGCAGCAAGAGCGACGACGCCGTGCGCAGCTCGGTAGCCGGTGGCGATCTGCTCGGCCGGATATCGGCACGGGAGAAGGCGTTCACTGAACCGGCGCGCATCGCCGAGGGCGGCATCGAAGGCGGTGCGCTGATCCGCTGGGATTACTTCAGTGCGCGGCAGGTCGAGCAGGCCGCTCATCCCGAGCTCGAGGTGCCAGACGTGCTGCTCAGCCGATACCCCGGACGCGGCAGCGTGCCGGAAGTGCCACAACACATGGCCGTTCGGGATCAGAGGTTTGGCGCTGGTGCTCACGATCGGTATCCCGCGGCTCATGAACCTTGGCGCCGCATCAGGCGCGCAGGCCGCGTAAAGCGGGCCTGGTTCAGTGTTTGAGCTTCACACTCCTAGGCGGCTTCGCCTCGGAGAACGGATGCGGCAGCCCGAATGCCGCGTCGATCGAGCAGGCCTGGTTGTAGCGCAAATTTATGCGATCGCCAACGGCTTTCTACTTTCGGAGGAAGAAAAACACGACTTTTTCGCCCGCCTGCCTGGAGGCGTGGCAAGTCTTGTTGGCAGGCAGGGCGTTCCGACAACTTGTACCAAAGAATTTCAAGACAGAATTTTCCTACGCGAGGGTGTCGGCGTTCCCGCGCGCGGCGCCGCCCCGTACCCCGGGGGTGGGCCACCTCTCCAGAGCCTGAGGGGGTGCGATCGTGCCCGAGCTGGCCGGACAGTCCTCTTACGACTATCTAACGATAACAAACACATACACTTAGGCCGAAGGTTGGGCGCACGGTGGGCGCAACTGCCCAAAACGGCCATCCGAACCAGCCACATGAGCCCCGGAAATTCCCTGGTTGCGGAAAAAGCGGCCCAAGTGCGCTTGCCCGGTTGACCTTCCGACAACTTGTACCTTACTTTGATGTCGGGTCTCGAAAGCCCGCATCACCAGCCGTTCCTGCAGCGCCCGGTTAGGCTGTAGAACGACCAACGGTCCAGGGTCCTCACGTGCATGTCCAAGGCGCAAGCCCAAAGACGTGAGGGCCGTCTGGTGCGGTTTTCGAACCCTGGACCGCATGCCGCCTCGAAAACGGCTCACCAGGAAACCTCACCAATGGCACGCACCAGCAAAGCCGCGTTCATGGCTTACTATCGGGCTTTGCCCGACGAGTTGCAGGCTCTCCACATGTTCTTCAGGGCTGCCACAGAATACCACCAGGCACACCAGCCGACCGTTTCGGCGTCTGTCCAGGAGCGCCGCTGGGCTCGGTCGGAACTAGAGGGCCCTGCCTACGCCCGCATTGCTCCGGAGCCGGTACTAGCCCGCTGTGACAAGATCTTAGCTGCTGATCGGGCGGAACGTATCGCCCGCATCCGTGAGCGTCGACACCCGAGACCGGAACCTGTCTTACGTCTCAATCTCAATGCCGGCGGTGCTGATATCGTCGCCTTCAAGCCTCGGACCTCAGGAACAGGCCAACAGGCTGCTTCCGCCTAACGAACCGTACAACTGGAGCCAATACAAGGCTCCGTTATTAATCAGGGCGCCCGGAAGGGCGCCCGTTTTTGTCTGATAGACATTTTTAAATCAGACAAAGATCAGACAAATAAGTATATTGACATCTATTGTGCTTTGGCTCGATTTTTGTGCGCCCATTTTGAGGTGCGCCATGATCCTCCCCAAACTCAGACGTCACGACAACGGTAATTACTATGTCCATTGGGTGAAAGACCGTCGATCCGCCCGCGCCAGCACCGGGCGCAGCGATGTGCGCGGCGCGGTCTTGTTCTACGCCGACTGGCTCAAGCTCAACGTCGACCTGCTGGCCTCGCCGAAACGCTTTGCGAAGGCACCCCGGCAGCCTCAGAAGGTGCTGGAGGCGAAATGAGCGTCAGCGAAAACCTCCGGACAGAGGCAGAGGTCGCTGCCGAGCTCAAATGCTCCGTGGCCAAGATCCGGAAGCTGCGCGCCGCCGGCCGCCTCGCCTTCATCCCAGGGCGCCCCGTGCTGATCCTGGACCGCGACTTCGTCAAGCTGCAGCGCGAGGAGGCGGAGATCGCCTACGCGCGGTGGGAGAAGCGAAAGCGCAAGAAGCGGGGCACCAAGCCGCCGAACCCGAACGAGGATCTAGATGCGCCAGAACGTCGACGTGTCCGCCTCATGTGGCTGAAGCATCGAGGGCCCGCAGTTTTGCGCCACTTGGCCAAGCCGACGCGCTAGGGAACCTCGTGATGCCCTCGCGCTGGCGCTAGCATCATCTCAAGCCCGAACAGCGCCTCACTGGGCGGCTCCCAGCGTGCCGAGATGTCCGATCATGTCAGGGTTCGGAAGACCGTTTACCGGCCACATGAAAACCCGACACGGTTTCCCGACGCATTGCGCCTGGATTTGAGCCGCGCTTGGACGGGCACCGAACCTGTAGGAAAAACGACCGTTTCACCGACATCTTGACGATATGCGCCTGACGCATTCGGCTCAGCAGTCGGTAATGGGGAACACCTCAGTCGAAAACACCATCGGCCTGCTCGACCTCGTCGTCTAGGTCGGCCAGCACTCGCCGCGCCTGCTCGGCCCTGGCGACGAGCTCCGCTCGCGTCATGGTCGACAGCGGCTTCTCGTCTCGATCGTCCTCGCCAGCGCCCTCGAAGATGCCGCTCATGCGGCAGATCAGGTTCGCGGCGTCGATGCGCTCGGAAGGACGAGCCTTCTCGTTCCTGCAGGTATGTAGGACCGCCTCTAAGGCCGCAGGGAGGCCTTCAGTGCGTGCCCGGCCGCGGACCTGCTTCAGGACGTCCGAGTTCACTGCTGCGGGTCTAGGTCTCGCCATGGTCGTTCTCCTACGCGAAGACGCCGATGCGGTCGCGGATCGCCCGCTCGGCAGTGAGGGGCTTGGGCTTGCGGATCTTTGGTGGCGCGGGTGGCGCGGGTGGCGCGGCTGGCTCCTGCAGGAGCGCCTGGAGCCACTGGGCAGCGTCGCGGTCCTGGCGGCGGCGCTGGCGCTTTCCGGGGCTGCCGGGGGCGTGTGAGGCCTGCCAGGCGTCGTAGCGGGCGCGCTGCTCGGGCATCATGTCCTCGATCCGGGCGATCGCCTTCCAGCGCCGACGCTGCTTGTAGGCGTCGCTGCGCGGCTTGCCGGTGGCCATTCCGCCTGGAAAGGCTGGTGTGTGCCAGCCAGTCGGGCCTGCCCCTTTTGGGGTTGCCCCACCGTGCAGTCGGCAACGGGTCCGACCGCGCATGGGCAGGCACTGACAGGGCTCGCCCGTCGATTTACGCTTGGCACCACACCGAGGCAGCAAATGCCGGGTCTCATGGTGCTTCAGGATCGCCTCCCGGGCGATGGCACGCCACTCAGGCGATTTACTCCAGCCAGGGTGTGAGCAAGCGTGGCGCGGCATGGCCCCTCAGAAAGCGTAAACATCGTGAGGTATCTTAATAGACCGGCCCATTTTCGCAAGTATCAGGCGTCTCCGTTCGTCGGCGTTCCCTCCGACAACTTGTCATTAAATCTTCTTGTTGACTCGTAACCATGCAACGCCAACTACAAACGAACGAGAGGTGGCGGGCGGCCCGAAGGCCGGAGCGGAGCGGCCGACGCCACCGAATACGTAGTAAGGCTTGCTCCGCAGTTCCGCAGTTTCTGCTCCGCCAACCTCCGCCAACAATTTCAATGACTTACAAGCACTGCTCCGCAGTTCCGCCGCAGCTCCGCAATAGCTCCGCAGAACATGCTCCGCCCAATGATATCAATTACTTAGCGGGACTGCTCCGCGGAATGAAAATCCTGCTCCGCAAGATTTCAGTCAAAGACATTGCCGCTGGCAACGGGTGCGGAGCTTGAGGCGAGCCGCCGATACCCGGTTTTCTTGTACCTCTTGTCGACCATCTCGACAGCGATCAGCCCTTGATCCTCCAGGGTCCGGATCAGCTCCTGCGCACGCCCCGTCTCGAAGCCGAAGCCCTTCACGAGCTGAGTGGCAGCATATCGGTCCCGAGATTGGGGGCCCTGGCCCCACGGCTCGCCTGATCGCCACGCCTCATCGATGGCTTCTAGGATCTGCTTCTCCTGCGCCGCCGGCACGGGAGCGCCGTCGCCGTCGGCGGTCAGACATCTTGTCGGAACGAGGCTGGTCCCGCCTGGATATGCCACGGTGTCGAAGCGATAGGGCTCGTTCCAGCCGTCGGGAGCGTCCTTCTGCTTCTCGCATGTCAGCTTGCCAGCGACCGCGGAGGGCTTCCGTTCAAGCTTGAAGGTGAAGTCGCCGGCCGCGCCCAGGACCGTCGAGCCTCGCATGTTGCCGCCCTGCCTCGCGGCGTGGTGGACGCCGAGCACGACACACTGAAACTCACTACGGATCACGTCGCAGGCCTGGACGAAGCGCGTCATCTCTTTCTGCTGGTTCTCGTCCGCTCCCGGCATCGAGCGCGAGACCGTGTCGACCACGACGAGGACGGTACCCGGGGCCCCAGCACGGATCGTGCGCGCCAGCTTCTGAAGCTGATCTTGGTTCATCAGGTCGACGCTGTGGGCGAGCAGCGAGAACCGCCCGCGTGCATTCCCCACAGCGTGCCGGTGCATCCAGGCCTGAACACGAGACTTGAGGCCTGCCACGCCTTCGCCCGCTATGTAGACGACGTGCGCATCGGGTGGCGCGTTGATCGAGTCGCCGTGCCAGGTCTCTAATCCGAACGCGATGTGGAGCGCCCAATCCAGGGCGATGAAGCTCTTGCCGGTGCCTGGGTCGCCGTAGAGGAAGCCAAGAGCGTTCTCGGGCAGGTGCCGGCCGATCAGGTATTTCGGGTCCGACATCAGCAGGAGGCCATCGATGCCAAGCAGGTCGAAGGTGTCGTTGGTGGCGGCTCGCTCCTTCTCTGGCGCAGCACCAGGATCCGAGAACGCTGAGGTGTCTACAGACCCCTCCGGCACAGGTTCGAAGAAGCGCTCGGCCGGCATCTGGTTCTCCCCCGTGGCCGAAGCTGCGAGACCTCGAAGTGTATCGATCCCGAGCGCGAACGGCGGCGTCAGGCTGCGGAACACGCGCTCGTCGAAGTCAGGGTTTGGACGCCCGAGCGTCCAGCGGCCGCACCAGTCCTGATAGATGTCGAGGCCGGCTTCGATGTCGTCCTGGAGCGCTCCGCGGATCGCAGCCGCCATGTTGCGGTAGCTCTCGTAGTCCGGCTCCTGGTTGGGGATCATAGCAACGAGACGCGCGACCTCGTCCTCCGTGCTCCGCAGGGCCGACTGGTCGATGCCCGTGCGATCTACCACCTTGCCAGAACGCGGCGCCTTGGCCGCCGGCAGCATGGCCGCCAAGGCCTTGAAGAACGCGTCGACTTGCTGAGCCGTAACGACCGGGAGCGCATCGTAGTGCGGAACGCCGAGCGGCCAGCGATAGGGCTCCATCGTATCCGGGTGGATGCCGCCCATGACGAACTGCCGACCGGCGCAGAGAAGCTCGACGCGCGGATCCTTACCAGGCGGAAAGTCGGTGCTGTCGTTGAACAGGACGGCCCGGTAGGCCACCTTCTGGATATCGGCTTCGACGATCCGGAGTGGCAAGAGAACCTTCGGGGCCCGGCCCACGCGCCGCGGGCCTGCGCCGAGCATCTCGATCGCAAAGGCCTCGACACGAGACGACCAGGTCTCATCCAGGGTGTCGATATCCAGGGCGACGAGGCCCTGGCCCGTCTTCATGCCGACGCCGGCGCCCATGGCGCACCAGCGCTCGCAGTCGGCCTCGACAGTCTCGTTCTGATGCCAATTAAATCCAAACCATTTGCCCGCGGGACTGCAGATGCCGACGGCTTTACCGCGGCACTTTGGGTGCTTGGCGAGAGATGAGGTAGGTGAGAGCTCGGCCAGAGGCGGGACGATGGGGACGAGGCGGCGATAGCCGAGGGCCCACAGCCTCGCGAACGGGTTGATGGCAGGCTTGGGTTCGGCCGGAGCGCCGATGAGACCGGACGTATCCAGTTGAGGCGTATTGCCTAACTGTACAGGCTGACCCTGGGGATCTATATTCTGGCTGTCCATGACGTTGTCCTGCCGAGCGGCCCTGAACAAGCGCTCGATTTGAGTTTCCGAATTGCGAGAGCGGCGGTTCCCCGGTGGTGCGGGCGAGCCGCCGTTTCGCGTTTTGTGACGGGTCTCTGGCAGGGGCGATCTTGGCGGGTGTGGTGGAGGGTTCAGCCTGTCCACGATTGTGTTGCCGGCCGCGGCCAGCGCGTCCGGGCCGCGAGCTCGCGCAGGTAGATGGCACAGGCTAGGTCGACCCGGCCAACGCACTCGATCGCGTTCATGATGCTGGCGCGGTCGTTCTTGAGCTGCCCTTGCGGTAGCCTGATGAAGGCAGCGAACTCCGAGCCGTCTTGGGTCCGGGCGTAGAGCAACCCGTTCGGCGGATTGCTCAAGTTCAAGGCCGGCACCTCGGCTCGTATTAACGGCCGAAGCTGGATCACGCAGGCGGGGTCGGGGTCGAAGAATTGTGCGTTGCCGGCCGCGAGATCAGGGGCCGGATGCCACCCTCTCTCCAGTCGGCCGTTGACCGGGCGGGCGTAGGGCCAGAGCTTGTTCATTGACCTCGCCCTCATCGTAACGCGGCGCGGGCAGCCTCGGAACGCTTGGCTCGAGCAGCGGCGCCCCGATGGGTCTCTGGCGTCCAGACCTGCCGGCTGGCGATGAGGGCCTTGAGGCTCTCGGTGTCGACCAGCGTCCGACCCGCCAGCTTGAACAGTTGCAGCCTGCCCTCCGCGGCCAGGCTGTAGAGCGTCGCCGGGGATACGCCGCTGACCTCCGAGGCCAAAGCCATCTGCATGTGCGGTCGACGGTCCCATGCGAGCGTCTCGGCGCGCTTGGATGGGCGTTCAATTTTGGCTGCTTGCTGGCGAGGCATGTCTGGCATCCGTCTGATTTGTCTGATGGCATTGTCAGACACGACAGACACAACAGCCAGCAAATGAAGCGGCAGGAAATGCAGGCCAAAAAAGCTTTCCGTATCCGCGACTTATGACCAGGGCTCAGGGCCGCGAGTAGGTGCACGCAGCCATCGAGCAATCTTCTCGACGTGACGGAGCTTCGGTTTCGCAACGTGCTCCGTCGCCAGACGAGCAGCCAACTCGCTTTTCGGGCATCTCGCCATGGGATCCATTTTTCGTTTGGCGACTTCCGCGCCGATGAGACGCGAGATGGCTATATTTGTAGGTAGTGTTGGGCGCCCCTTCTTAGGCTTTACGATCAGCCGTTTGGGGCCGAACGGACGCATCCATTCACCGGTCTGCGGATGCTGAACCATCTTTGGCAGTACCCACCCCTCGAACTGCTCGCGTTTGATAACTCGCTTCGGCCGCCTTTCTCGAGGGCCAGGCGATTGAGGTGACGAGGTCATGCTGCAACTCCGGAAACCGGGCGCAGCGGGGTCGCCTCGATCGGTGCTAGTGGTGTCACGGCCCGGCGCGCGAGCTCTTCCGTCGCGTCGACGATGTAGGCCGAGTAGTGCTGCTCGATCATTCCCACGCTGGTATCATGCAGCGCCGCGACCAGCCGCACCGGAACGTTGACGCTCAACGCCCGGACGATCGAGCTATGCCGCAGGCACAGCATGACCGTGTCAGCTGGCAGGCCCGCAACATCGCGAGCCTTGGCCCATTGGCGGGCGGGCACGAACGATGAGCCCCAGGGCCGACGCTCGACGCGCTCCCATTCGACGGGGCCGACCTGCTTGCTGATCCAGCGCAGCAGCAGCGGCTCATCTCCGCGGCGGTTTGAGATCACGGGTTGAAGTCGATCGATGACGTCGGCGCCGACCGGCACCGCGATCGGCGTCGGCTTCTTGGCAGCGCGACCCTTCCGGGACGGGGGGACCATGATGCGGCAGCGAGCGGCCTGAACGTCCGATACAGTCAGGCGCTCGACCTGCGAGAACCGAGCCCCCGTGGCAGCCATGACCAGGATCAGCCGCCCGAAATCACCGGTCGAATCGATATCGAAGGCGGCTTCGATGAGCTTGCGAATCGCTGCGTCCGGTAGAACCTGCTTGCGAGCGTTTGCATCGGCCGAGAGTGCCTTCGTCCCGGATCTGACCTCGGCCGCGACAGTGGCTGGGATCGCTTGCCGGTTCGCATCGATCGCGGCGTTCAGGGCTGCCCGCAGATCATTGAGCAGCCGGTTCACGCTCGTCTGCGCATAGTCCTTCGTGAAACGCTCCCGCCAAGCCTGGATCGCGCGGGCCGTCAGCTTGGACATCTCAAGGGCGGCGAATCGCTCATCGGCGAGCACGTGCTTTCGCAGACGCCCAGCCGTTCCGATGTCGCCCTTCGACTGCCGCTTCGCTCGATCTGCGATGTAGGCTTCGACCGCAGTCCGTACCGTCGGCGCGGTGGCGGCTCCCGCCTCCTGGCCCTCGCTCCCGATTCGAGCGATCTGTGCTCTGGCCCAAGCCAAGGACGCCGTAACGGCAGCCGGGAAGCTGATTGATTCACTTTCGGCACCGGCATCGTCGGCTGCTCCGAGACGTTCTTCTACCCGCTTGCCGTCCAGAACGATCTTCGCGACCCAGGATCCGGGCCCGCGCGCGGACCGTCGGTATCCCAGGGAAACGCCTCCGCGCCCACCGGACACACCCTGCCAATAGGGGTTCTTGTTCGGCAGCAGCTTCGCACGCTTGGCGGCGCTGTCGATCGTCGAAGGCTGAGCCATACCGCGTCTCACAGATCGTCTCACACTGAGGTCAGAACGAACTATGAGAGAGGTGACGAGATAACGCCAGTGCCACAGCGGGATAGCGTTCTCATATTTCTTAGAAAGACTGTGTCCTATCCCTCTCACGGATCAGACCGGGGTTCGATTCCCCGTGGGCGCGCCAAGCACTCCCCCTCGACATTCCGAAACACGCCGGCTGTCCCAAGCCTTCGCGCGCGGTCGGTTCCCGTCAATTCGAATGCGGGGCCTGCGCGCCGAGGCCATGGGCGGCCATGGCGTTGAGGCAATGGGCCGGAATCCGCCGGATGGCGCGCGTCTCCGCCTCCGCGTCCATGCGCAGGTAGGCGGCGTCGAACTCGGCGAAGGCGGACAGGGCGGCGAGGTCGGGAATGGTGAGGCGCCGGTCCCGGAGTCCGATGCGCCCGTTGCCGCGCAGATCCTGCAGCACCCGGTTGACGTGGACGTTCGAGAGGCCGGTCGCGTCCGCGAGATCGGCCTGGGTCACGGGCAGCGCGCAGCTGGTCCCGGTCGTCCGCCCCACCCGCTGCTGGCGGACATAGAGTTCGCAGAAGAGGTGGGCGATCCGCTTCACGCCCGGCTGGCAGCCGAGATTGACCATCCACTCACGCAGGGTCGCCTCGTCCACGAGCGTGCTGAGGCTCAGGGCGCAGGCCAAGGCCGGGACGGTGTCCAGGATCTCCGCGACGGTCTCGGCTGCGAGGTGAACCGCCTTGCAGGGCGACAGGGTGACGATGCTGTGGTCCATCCGCTCCAGGAGGGAGACATCCAGCGCGCAGAGGTCACCGGGCAGCAGGAACGCCAGGATCTGACGGCGGCCGCTCGCCCGCGCCTTCTGGCGGCACGCCATCCCGTCCAGGATCAGCCAGAGACCGTCCGGCTTGTCACCCTCGCGCACCAGGGGCGTGTGCGCTTCGAGGCTGCGCCGCTCCGCGCTGATCCGCTCCAGAATCGCCCGGTCTGCCTCCGATAATTCCACGAAGCTTTCGAGCTTTCGCGTGAAGGGATTGGGCAAACGTGGGGGCGAATTGTCCGTCCGGGTCATGCAGTTTTCACCCACGCGTTCCGGCCGATGACAGCACTTACGTAGATCTTAATTTTGTAAATGTTAGCGGTCGAATGTGAAGTCTTCAATCGGGTATTGGGAAATGTCGAAAACCGGACATTTCGTCCGGCGTGAAAAGGCTACGGGCAAACACTGGGCACCCCCGAGCACTGCGAAATTCCGGATCGATCCCGCGGCATTGCGAACCGTCCTCGTCGCCGGCGCGGCCTGGACGCGGTGCGAATCCCGGGGGGACCGCGGCCAGGAGCTTCGGAGTAACGGGAGCGTCGGAGGATCGAGCGCGCCATTCCGCTGCCGCCGGGCGTCGGACGAGACAGGGCCCTTGCCCGGCCGCGATAGGACAAGCTGTCCGGCTGACGGCCGCGCCCGCGCCATGCGATGAGCGGGCATGATCCGGATCATCAAGCACATCCTCGTCGAGCCCACGGCGGACCAGCTGCCGCGCCTGCGACGGATTCAGGCGGCGGTCCTCGCCCGGTTTCCGGACGCCACCTCGGAGATCGTCCCCGGCCTGCTCGACGATGACCTCGTCGTCGAGGTGCGGCTTCCGCTCCTCCACCTGATGGCATGGCGCGGCGCCCGGGACGCCTGGGGCGACTTTCGCCAGGCCGGGGACGGGACGCCGCCCGATCATGTCGGGACGGCACGCGACGCCGGGCCGGATTGACGCGTCGCGGGTGGGGAGCGCCATCCCCAGCGCGTTTTCACGCTTGCGGGAGGGATGACGGACGAGATTGCACGCCGCAATGCTGCAATCGGCCGTCCGAACCGCAAGTCGACCGCCACGCTTGTCAAGCTGAGCCCAGCAACGCGACGGATCAGGCGCCGCTGCGCTACAAAAGCCATACGTTAAGAATTTGCTAACAGGACGCGTTTGGCGTGATTGACAGGGGCAGGAAATTGCAACCTTGTTGAATCCTGGTCGTGGGTTGTCCGCCACGAGATTGGATCGCAGAAATGAGCTGGCTTTCGCTCCGCAAATTGACCGCAAGTGAAAGCAAGGCGCCGTCTTCACAGCAGACCGATGCATTGCTTCGTTCTCCAATACAGGATGTGCCTTTTATCCGTATTGCCGATGAGGCGGAGACGACGGAGCCGCTACTGGACAGTGAAGACCTTTCGCTGGATTCCCTCGGGCAGCACAACGAGAGCCTGCGGTTCCGCGTGGCGGAAATGTCCGAGCGCCTCGACGACCTGAAGTCGCTCCAGGCGGATTTCTCCGCCCTCCTGGTGCCGATCGTGGCGATCACCGAGGAGCTTCCGCGGGCCAAGGTCCGGACGGCGGAGCTCGAGACCCTTCTGGCGATGGAGCAGGGCAACGCGGCCACCCTCCGGCGCGATCTCGCCGACGCCACCGGACGCCTCGCCGCGGCGACCAACGACGTGGCGGCTGCCAAGATCCAGCTGCACCACCTCGAGACCAGCCTCCAGGCCCGCGACGCGGCGGCCGAGGAGGTGCGGATCGCCCTGCGCGACAAGACCCTGCAGGCCGAGAACCTGGAGCGGCGCCTCTTCGCCGAGACCGAGCAGAGCCGGGCCCTGCAGGGCGAGAGCAAGGCGCTGCGGGTGGAGGCCAAGGCCCTCGACCAGGCGCTGGCCCGGTCCGACAGCGAGCTGCAGGACCTGCGCGAGAGCCGGCACGCCCTCGACCGTGACAACCTCCGGCTCCAGAACCTGAGCGAGGCCCAGGCGGCCCAGCTCGCGGAACTGAGCGCCCGCGCCCAGGAGTTCGAGGGCCAGGCCGAGTCCGGCCGCGTCGCCCTGCACAACGTCGAACAGCAGCTGGCGGCGGAGATCGCCGCCGCCCAGAAGGCGGAGGCCCAGTACGAGGCCGAGGTCGCGAACCATCGCACCGAGCGCGCGAGCCTCGCCATGCGGGTGGAAGCCGCCACGAGCCGGCTCGCCAACACCGAGCAGATGCTGGCCCAGCTCCGCACGCAGCTCCGCGAGCGCGACGAGGCCGGCCGCTCGGCCGAGCGCGGCCTCAAGGAGGCCTCCATCGAGCGCGTCACCCTGGAGCGTCGGCTGGAGAGCGCCCAGGTCGACCTCGCCCGGCAGAACGAGCGCTTCCTCGAGATGCAGCGGGCCCGCTCGGAATTCGAGCACCGCTGCGAGATGCTGACCAAGGCGATGGCGGCCAAGGATGCGGCCCTGGAACAGGCCCTCGGCCGGGTCTCCAGCCTGTCCGACCGCATCGACCACCTCGTCCACCGCCAGGAGGTGGAGCGTGCGGATTTCGAGACCGTGAACCACCGCCTGATCGAGGAGCTCCAGCACGAGCGTTCCGAGCGCAAGCTCGCGCAGGGTGCCCTGGACATCGCCCGCGAGAGCCGCGTCGCCCTGCAGAAGCAGCACGAGGCCCTGCGTCGCTCGGCCCGCAGCTTCGCGGGGGACGAGGGGGCGCGGAGCGAGCCGGCCCCGGCCCCGGCCGCGCCACCGCCGGAGCCGAGCAACGTCCGTCCCTTCTCGCCCCCGCCCGAGAAGTAGCGCCCGACCCGACCGATCCAGCCTCGCCGACCCGACCCCTCCACCCCTTCAAGAGACGGCGCGGCGGAGACCCCGCGCAGGGATGCCCAGATGTCCGAGACCGCGCTTCGCGACCGAGAAACCTCCTCCGCCGGAGCCTGGCTGATGCGCAGCCTGCCCAGCCCCCATCGCGGACCGGGGGCGCCCGAGCCGGCTCAGCAGGCCCATCTGGACGAGACCCTTCCGGCTCCGGCCAATGCCGGCCGGACGCGGGACTGGTCCGCCTCCCTCGATCTGATCCACGAGGCCACGGCCGCGATTCGCATCAGCGAGGAGCGGGCCGCGGAGCTGGAGCAGGAGCTGGAACGCACGGTCGCGCGGGCCCTGGAGCGGGCCACCGCCCTGGAGGCGCAGGTCGCCGCCGCGCAGACCCGCGCCGACCTCGCCGAGCGCCGGGCGGACGAGGCGGAGGAGTGGCTGGCCCGCCTGCACGACGCCGTGGTGGAGGGCTTCACCCGCCGTGCGCCGGCGGACGAGGCGAACCCGGCCAAGGTCGGAACGCCGTGAGGGGCCGGGGCGCCGGTGGCGGATCCATCCCGCGTGGTCACGCCGCCCGCCCGGGACCCTGTTCAACGACCGTCACCATGATCGTTTTCCCGTCCGGGTCTCCGCCCCCATGTCCGCTGCACCCATCTCCGCCGCTCCCATCCCAGCCGCTCCTATGTCCGCTGCCGCCTCCCCCGTCCTGTCGCCCGTGATCGATCTCGCGATCGCCCGGCTGCCCGTCCGTCACGGGGGCAAGGCCTCGGACCCGCGCGAGACGGAAAGCCCCGTGCGGAGCGGCAGCCAGGCGCTTGCCCTGTTGCCCGTGCCGGCGATCACGCCCACCTCGGAACTCGGCGCCACGACCCTGCGCCTGGTCGAGCACAGCATGGAGACGATCCAGGCTCTGCAGGAGCGGGTCGATACGATCTCGGCCCAGGCGCGGGACCTGATCCGCCTCACCCACCGGGAGCGGGTCGAGCAGCAGGCCGAGCTGGATCGGGCCCGCGCCGAGGCGTCCGCCTGGCGGCGTCAGGCGATGGAACTGGAGATCCGGATGCGCGAGGCCCAGCTGCGCGTCCGCGAGGCCGAGATGGCGCGGCGAGATGCGGATCAGGCCGCCCTTGATGCGCGGGAGCGGGCCCGCTCCGCCGAGGGCGAGGTCCAGGACCTGGAAGCCTACCTGCGCAAGATCAGCGACTACCTGCAGGCCAATCTCGGACGAGTCCCGGGCCGGCCGTCGCGCGACGCCTGAGGGTCGGGCGGCGGCGTCGCGCCTCAAAAGAATCAGGTCCGGCGTCGAGTCCGCCCGCGGTGGGGGCCGAGGCGGCCCAGGATGGCCGGAACGAGCCCGGCGGGCCCCCGCCTTCCCCCGGAGACCATGGTGCGGCGCAAGCGTAGCCATTCGTTGAGAAGGTTCGGGGATTTCGTCCGCTGAACTGATATACCAAGATGTTTGCTGCATCGCGGGATCGATTTGTCGCGTCTAGCGCCGCCGAGGACTTGCGTAGTCTGAACCGACCGTTAATGTTTCCCCTCCGCCGAAATCATATCGCGTCTAACCTTTTTTGACGGGGTGACAGCCATGTCCAACGTGATTCGCGTGAAGCCGACGCATGACGGCACCTATACGGTCTACCGGGGCGAGGCCGTGCTCGTCAGCGGCCTGACCCGCCTGCAGGCGGAGCGCTACGAGGCCAGCCTCGCCGCCCAGGCGAAGGTGCTGGAGGACGCCTGAGCCCTGAGATCCCGAGGCGGCGACGCCTCAGGAGCGGGCCAGCGGAAGGGCGCCAAGATCCGCGATGGTTCCGAACTCGGTCAGGCCCCGCTCGATGCCCGCGACGGCGTAGCCCGTCGCGCGGCGCGTGATCGTGTAAAGGTGGTAGCTCGCGCGGTGATGCCGGGCATCGCCCCGGGCCGAGGCCGAGGCGGCCCCCACCACCGGAATCGACGTCCCCCCCGGCCCGGGCACGAACGCGACGCTGCGGACGTGGTTGTGCCCGTGCAGGATCAGCTCCGCCCCGGCATGAGCCACCATGGCGGTGAACGCCCCCGAATCCTTCAGTTCACGCCCGGACGACGTGCCGCCGGGATGCGACGGGTGGTGGATCATCACCACGCGGAAGGGCGGCTCGGGTTCGGCCCCCAGCGTCCGCAGCAGGGCCTCGGTGGCGGCGATCTGCTGCGGCCCGAGGCGGCCGCTCGCCATCAGGGGCTTCGTCGGCACCGCCGAGGACAGGCCGATCAGGGCCACCGGCCCGCGCCGGCGCAGGTACGGGAAATGCCCGTGCGTGCCGTCGTCGCCCGCCGTCCAGGCGCCGCAGGCGAGGAGCAGGCCCTCGAGGGAGCCGCGCACGTAGGCGTCGTGGTTGCCCGGCACGAAGCTCACGGTCTCGGGCGTCCCCAGGGCTTCCAGAAAGACCTTCGCGGTCGACCACTCGCTCGGCAGGCCGATGTTGCAGAGGTCGCCGGTGCAGGCGACGTGGTCGTGCCCCTGCGCCTGGAGGTCGGCCACCAAGGCGGCCAGCACCTCCATGTCGTGGGCGTCCTTGCGGCCGCGCTGCCAGTTCACGTAGCCGGTGGCCCGCTTGCTCAGAAGCTGGCGCAGGCGCGGGCGTGTCAGCGGCCCCACATGGGGGTCGGTCAGGTGGGCGAGGCGGAACATCATCCCCCAATGCGCGGTCGATGATCGGGATTTCGCGCCCCGCATCGCCCCATCCGGGGCCGGGGGTCAACCCTCGCCTTCCGAATCCGCCCGCCGTCCCTCAGGCGCTCCCGATGGCGATGCCGGCGAGGAGCACCAGGGCGCCCCCGAGCACGACCTGCAGGGCCGCGCGCCAGAACGGCGTCGCCATGTAGCGCGTGCGGATCGCCGCGATCGCCAGCAGCTCCACCACCACCACCAGGATGGCCAGGGCCGTCGCGACGCCGAAGGCGTTCGGCCAGGTGGAGGGGATCGCGTAGGGCAGCGTGTGGCCGAGGCCGCCCACCGTGGTCACCACCCCGCAGACGAGGCCGCGCATCCAGGGTGTTCCGCGCCCGGTGATCTGCCCGTCATCCGAGAGCGCCTCGGTGAAGCCCATGCTGATCCCGGCGCCGATGGAGGCGGCGAGCCCCACCAGGAAGGTGGCGCCGTTGCTGTGGGTGGCGAAGGCGGCGGCGAAGATCGGCGCCAGGGTCGAGACCGAGCCGTCGATCAGCCCGGCGAGCCCCGGCTGGACGTAGCGCAGGACGAAGGCGCGGTGCGCCTCGGCCGCGGCGGCATCGATCGCGGCCATCGGCTCCGGGGCGCCCTGGGCGGGGGAGATCATCATCATCGCGCGTCCTGTCCTGATGGGCTCCCTTCGGAGCGCGTTCCTCTTTGGACTCATTCCAATCTATAGCTTGGAACGACTCCAAACAAGCGCCCTGCGCCGGGTTTCGCCCCCGAAACGGCGGATTCGGCCGCCACAGCGCCGTTGCGCCGGCCGCGCGATCGGAGCTAGACAGCCGCCTGCCCGTCCGGCGCGCCGCGCGGGACGGCTCCGCGGACATCCCCTCCTCGACGGCATCGCCGGTCCGTCGGCGACGCGAAAGCGACGTGATGAGCCTCGTCAAACGCATCGGCCGCGCCCCGGCGGTCCAGCAGGTCCTCGGCATCCTCGCGGGCGGCTACCTCCGCCTCGTGCGGCGCACCAACCGCTTCACGGTGGAGCCGGCCGCGCCGGATGCCTGGCTCGACGGGCACAGCCCCTTCATCGCCGGCATGTGGCACGGCCAGCACACGATGATCTCGTTCATGCGCCGGCCGCACGACCGGATCGCCACGATCATCTCCCGGTCGGCAGACGGCAACATCAACACCATCGCGCTCACCCGCATGGGCGTCCGGGTGATCCGGGCCTCGGGCGCCCGCGGCCGCGTCCTGCGGGACGCCCGGGCCAAGGGCGGCGCCGAGGGCCTGCGCGCCATGCTGCGGGCCCTGAAGGACGGCGAGAGCGTGGCCTTCAGCGCCGACGTGCCGAAGGTCTCGCGCCGGGCCGATGCCGGCATCCTCACCCTGGCGCGCTTCTCCGGCCGGCCGATCATCCCCGTGGCGGTGGTGACGAGCCGGCACTGGCGCTTCGACAGCTGGGACCGGGCCTGCCTCGGCCTGCCCTTCGGCCGGGGCGCGATGGTGTTCGGCGAGCCCGTCTTCGTGCCGCGGGACGTGGAGCCCGAGGCCCTGGAGGCCCTGCGCCGGCAGCTCGAGGCCGAGATGAACCGCGTCCACGACCGCGCCTACACCCTGGTCGGCCGGCCCGACCGGGTCGGGCCCCACGACCGCGTCGGCCATCCCGACCGCGTCGGGGCGGACGGCCGGGTCGGGGAACCGGCGTGAAGGCGATGGCGAAGGCCCCGCCCCTCACGGCGCTCCTGCGGGCCTACCGCACCGGTCTCTATCTCGGCGAGCCGGCGCTGGTGGGGCTGCTCGGCTGGCGCGCCCGCCGGGGCAAGGAGGATGCCGGACGCCTGGCCGAGCGGCGCGGCCTGCCGGGCCGGGCCCGGCCGACGGGCCGCCTCGTCTGGATGCACGGGGCCAGCGTCGGGGAGGCTCTGTCCCTGGTCGGCCTCGTGGACGGCATGATCGCCCGCGGCTTCTCGGTGCTGGTGACGACGGGCACCCGCAGCGCCGCCGACCTGATCGGGCGGCGCCTGCCCGCCGGGGCCGTGCACCAGTACATGCCCCTCGACGCGCCGCGCTGGGTGGACCGATTCCTCGCCCATTGGCGGCCCGACCTCGCCCTCGTCGCCGAATCCGAGATCTGGCCGAACACGGTGCTGGGCCTGCACCGGCACGGCATCCCCCTCCTCGTGGTCAACGGACGGATGTCCGAGCGCTCGTATCGGGGCTGGGCCCGCACCCCCCGGACCGCCGAGGCGCTGCTGGCCCGCATCGCGATCTGCCTTGCCCAGACCGACGCGGATGCCGACCGCTTCCGCCGCCTCGGCGCCCCCCGGGTCAGCATCGCCGGCAACCTGAAATACGATTCCGAGGTGCCCCCGGCGGACGGCCAGCAACTCGCCCACCTGCGCGACCTCGTCGGCGACCGGCCGGTCTGGGTCGCGGCGAGCACCCATCCGGGCGAGGACGCCATGGCGGCCCGGGCCCATGCCCGCCTCAAGGAACGCTGGCCGCGCCTCCTCACCATCGTGGTGCCGCGCCATCCCCATCGTGGCGGCGACGTCGCCGCCTGCGCGGGGGCCGAGGGCCTGACCAGCGCCCGGCGTTCGCAGGGCGGGCGCCCCCATGGCGGGGTCGATCTCTACGTCGCCGACACCTTGGGCGAGCTCGGCCTGTTCTACCGCCTCGGCCGCATCGTCTATCTCGGCGGCTCCCTGGTGCCCCATGGCGGCCAGAACCCGATCGAGCCGACCCGCCTGCGGGCCGCCGTGCTGCACGGGCCGCACATCCACAACTTCACCCAGGTCTATGCCGCCCTGGACGAAGCCGGCGGCGCCCTGACGGTGACCGACGCCGACGCCCTCGCGAAAACCCTGGACGCCCTCCTGGCCGACGGCCCCCGCATCGCGGCGATGAGCCGGGCGGGGGAAGCCGCGCTCCAGCCCTTCGAGGGCGCCGTCGCCCGCACCCTGGCGGTGCTCGATCCCTTCATCGCCCAGATGACGCTCCGGGCGATGGCGGCCCCGTGAGCGCCGGCTGATGCGCGCCCCCGCCTTCTGGGACGCAGGCCCCGGCCATCCCGCCGCCCGGTGGCTCGCGCCGTTGAGCGCCCTCTACGGCCGGCACACCGCCGCGCGCATGGACCGGCCCGGCGCGAAAGCCCCCTGCCCCGTCCTCTGCGTCGGCAACTTCACCCTGGGCGGGGCCGGCAAGACCCCCACCGCCCTGGCGCTCGCCGCCCACCTGCGCGCCCTCGGGGCGAACCCGGCCTTCCTGACCCGCGGCTATGGCGGGCGCCTCGCCGGGCCGGTGCGGGTCGATCCGTCGAGCCAGACGGCCGAAGAGACCGGCGACGAGCCCCGGCTCCTGGCCCGGGCCGCGCCGACGATTCTGTCGCGGGACCGCCCGGCCGGGGCCGCCCTCTGCGTCCGAGCCGGCGCCGACGTCATCGTCATGGATGACGGCCTGCAGAACCCGAGTCTGGCCAAGACGCTGGCGCTCGCCGTGGTCGATGCCGGCGCCGGCCTCGGCAATGGGCGGCCCTTCCCGGCCGGCCCCCTGCGGGTGCCCCTGGCCCGGCAATGGCCCCACATCCACGGCCTCGTGCTGATCGGGACCGGAGACCGGGGCGAGGCCGTGGCGGCGGCGGCGCAAGCCCGGGGCCTCCCGGTCCACCGCGCCCGCCTGGTCCCCGGCGCCGACCTGACAGGCCGCCGCGTCCTCGCCTTCGCGGGCATCGGCCGCCCCCAAAAGTTCTTCGCAACCTGCGAAGAGGCCGGCGCCACCCTGGTCGCGACCCGCGCCTACCCGGACCACCACCCATACGGCCCCGCCGACGAAGCCACCCTCGCGGCCGAAGCCACCCGCCTCGGCGCCGACCTCGTCACCACCGAGAAGGACCACGTCCGCCTCACCGCCCCCTTCGCCGCCCGCGTCGCGGTGCTGCCTGTTACTTTGGCGTTTGCCGATGAGGGGGGTTTGTTAGGGCAGTTGCGGGGGTTGGTTGTGGGGATTGGGCGATAGCAAAGATTAAGTCGGATCTTTAAAAGAGTTTCTCGCCTGACGCCCAATTTGTTCTGCAGTTCGAAGCGGACAGGTCACTGACGACCCCCGGCGATTATACGGCCAACTATGAGCACTTCTTGAAAGCAGCAATCCGTCAGGGCGTCCAGCGGTTGCGCTGTTCGTCAGAAGTACGCAGGCGGGATGCCGCCTCAAACCGGATGCAACACAAATGGAACTGCTGGCCCGCCGAACGACCTTGATCGCTGTCACGCGTATGCAACACATCTCCTGCGAGACGCGACAGATTATAACGCTTCTAGACCAAGGCTAAGGTATATAAGAATACCTCGAAACTAGACGTGTGTGCTCGGAAACCCGCAAGCTTGACCGCAAGTGTTTCTGGACCGTAACGGACCGAATTGATTCAAGTTGGTTTGCGTGCGTGGACGTGTCGAGCAAAATGCCCAAGAGAACCACTACGCTGGCCTCGTCCGCTGCTTTCGTGCTTCTGGCGCAATCGGGTTCGTTAGTTAGCTTTGGGCCCAGTTTGGCCGTAGCTCAGCTCGCCGCAGATGCTTCGCAAGAGGTTCAGCTCGACGAACTTTCGGTGGCCGGCTCCGGAGCGTCTGCGGGCGGAACAGCACGCAAGGTCGATGGCTACCTTGCACGGGACAGTGTCAGCGCAACCCGCACCGACACGCCGATACGCGAGGTGCCCCAGACGGTCGTCGTCGTGCCGGATCGGGTTCTGCAGGACGCCGCCGCGACGCGGGTCGACACCGCCCTCGATCTTGCCGGCGTCGGCCGGGCCAACAATTTCGCGGGCCTTGGCCTGACGGAGTTCACCATCCGTGGCTTTAATACGGGCGAGTACTACCGCAACGGCTTCCCAATCAATCGGGGCTACCCGCCCTCGCCGGACGTGGTCTCCATTGAGCGAATCGAGGTGCTGAAGGGTCCGTCTGCCTTCCTATACGGACGCGGCGATCCCGGCGGGACCTTCAACATCGTCACTAAGCAGCCATTGGCCGAGCGAGCCCTTGCGATCGGCACGCAGTTCGGAAGCTTCAACCAGAAGCGCAGTACCTTCGATGCGACTGGCGCCCTCGACGAGCAAGGCCGGGTGCTCGCTCGCATTACGGGCGCCGTTGAGGACAACGGAAGTTTCCGCGACTTCGTACACGGCGACCGCTTCTACCTCGCTCCCGTCATCGCCTGGAAGCCCACCGCTGACACCACGATCACTTTGGAGGGCGAGTTCGCCAGCACGACGGCGACCTTCGACCGGGGCGTCGTGCCGATCAACGGTAACATCCGCGCCCTGCCGCGCAACCGCTTCATTGGCGAGCCCGGCATCCCGCCGGTGCGCAACGATAACGCCCTTGGCCAGCTGCGCATCGAGCACAAGCTCGATCAGGACTGGGTGGTCACTGCCGGCGTCCAGGCGCTGGGTGGGAAGCTCTTTGGCGACGGCGTAGGCGCCATGAATGTCCTCAGTGATGGGCGTACCCTACGCCGAACCTTCGAGCATCGCGACTTGAGTTGGTCGGATCTCGACTTGCAACTCAACCTCGCGGGCAAGTTCGAGACCGGCCCATTCCGCCATACCCTGCTGATGGGCTTGGAGTACGACACGTACCGCTATCGCGAGATCTTCGACCGCTCGAACGCAAACCTCTTCCCCTTCATCCTCGACCTCCTCTCGCCCCGCTACGGGCAATCCACCCGCCCTCCACTCACTTCGATCACCAACTTCCTGCAGAACACCGAGAGCTTCGGTGGTTACGTTCAGGATCAGATAGACCTCACTCCACGCCTTCATGCCCTTCTGGGCGTGCGCGTGGAGAACCTAGGCCTCGTTTCCACCGACTACCGCACCGGCCGCACCACGAGCCTGCAGGATACGGTCGCGACCCCGCGCTTCGGCCTCACCTACGATCTTACCGATGAGGTCTCGGTCTACGGCAGCTACGGCCGTTCCTTCCTGCCGAATACCGGCACGGATCGCTCGGGACGCCCCTTTGCTTTCCAGCAAGGCGAAGGCTACGAGGTCGGCGCCAAGCTCAGCCTGCTCGACGGGCAACTGAGCGCCACGGCAGCTCTGTTCGACATCCGGCGCACCAACGTCCTCACGGCCGATGCCGTCGATCCAAACTTCAGCGTGGCGGCGGGCGAGGTGCGCAGCCGGGGCTTCGACCTGACCGTTGCTGGATATCTGGCACCCGGCTGGCGGGTGATCGGCACCTATACCCATGCGGATGCCTCCGTGAGCCGCGACAACACGCTGCCCGTGGGCACGCGGATCGCCAACATCCCTGCCGACACCCTCGCCCTGCAGAGCGTCTACGAGTTCCAAGGGGCAGAATTACGGGGGCTTGGTCTTGGTGGTGGCGTGACTTATGTCAGTCAGCGCAAGGCTGGCACCGCCCTCTCGACCTTTCGCCTGCCGGACTACACGATCTTAAGCCTGATCTCGTACTATTGGCTCACTCCGCAGGTGCGGGTCTATCTCAATGTCGAAAACCTACTCGACACGAACTATTACGACCGCGCCTTCCAGAACCGCTACGCTACACCGGGTACGCCGCGCACGATCATGGGCGGTGTCGCAGCACGCTTTTGATCTCTACCGTTGCCAAGAAGGGCCTCTGCAACGGATCACCCATCTGTTTGGCGTCTACGACCACTTTAATGCCTGAACCGCCGGTAAGCGGACCAGCGAAAATCCGCCCAAGCCGGTCGTACGAGGCAATCCGATGTTAGGGCTGCACCCGCCGTAGCCTTCATCAGATTTGTATGTGCAGAACCTACCCGGTCTCTGACCTACTAATTGCGCTAAAATCCCCTAATCCGGACGTCCCGTCTCGGCGAGGCGCTGCATCGCCGCCTCGGGGCTGGCATAGGCCTCCTGCCGGGTCGCGCTCCAGTAGCGCAGGGCATCGAGGGGGATCGCCTCGCCGGTCACCGCGCAGCGCACGAAGCTGCCGGGCTTGATCACCCGCATGGTGCCGTCGCCGTACTCCACCACCGCCTCGCCGGAGGCGCCGCGCTCGAAACGTCCCAACATGGTCCCCCGCCTCCCGGCTCGTCTCCCATTCGCCCCGTCTTAGGAGCCCGGGGGCGCGCTGTCGATGCATCCGTCGCGCCCGCCCTCGACAGCCCCGCCCCTTGGTGCCTAAGTCGCGCGATGCCGTGCCGTGTCCCGCCCCGATGACCCCGGAATCCACGACTTTGGACGCCAAGATTTCGGACGTCATGAGTCCGGACCTGTCCCGCCTGTTCGCGGCCGCCCTGGCCGCGCAGGGGCGCGCCTACGCCCCCTACTCGCGCTTTCCCGTCGGGGCGGCGCTCCTCGACGAGTCGGGCGCCCTCCATGCCGGCTGCAACGTCGAGAACGCCGCCTATCCGGTGGGGACCTGCGCCGAGGCCGGCGCCATCGCCGCCATGGTGGCCGCGGGCGGCCGGCGCATCGCCGCCCTGCTGGTCCTCGGCCCGGGGCCCGGCCTCGTCACCCCCTGCGGCGCCTGCCGGCAGCGCATCCGCGAATTCGCCGGTCCCGCGGTCCGGGTCCACGTCGCCGACCCCGTCGCGATCCGCGCCGCCTTCACCGTCGGGGCCCTGCTGCCCGACTCCTTCGGCCCGGACAACCTGGGCGCCGCACCCGGGGGGACCGATGGGGGATGAATCCTTGCGTGAACCGGAGCCGGGGGTCCAGGCCGCCGCCGGTCTGCTGCGTGCGCAGGGGTTCGGCGGACCCTTCGCCTGCGCGATCGTCACCGGCACCGGACTCGGCGGAATCGTGCGTGACCTCGACACGACCCTCTCGGTATCCTACGGGCAGATTCCGGGGTTTCCGGCCCCGGGCGTGAGCGGCCATGGCGGCCGCCTCCATGCCGGGACCCTCGCCGGACGCCGGGTCCTCGTCTTCGAGGGCCGCGCCCACGCCTACGAGACCGGCGACGCCGCCGTGATGCGGGTGCCGCTCGGCGTCGCGCAAGTCCTTGGAGCACAAGCGCTTCTCCTCACCAATGCCGCCGGCTCCCTGCGGCCGGAGGTCGGCCCCGGCAGCCTCGTGGCGCTCACCGACCACCTCAACCTCTCGGGCCTCAACCCGCTGATCGGCGAGGCCAGCGACGCCCGCTTCGTGCCCATGGTGGGCGCCTACGACGCGGCCCTGCGCGCCCATCTCCTTGCCGCGGCACGAGAATCCGGCGTCGCCCTGCACCAGGGCGTCTATGCCTGGTTCGCCGGACCGAGCTTCGAGACCCCGGCGGAAGTCCGCATGGCCGGCCTCCTCGGCGCCGACCTCGTCGGCATGTCGACGGTGCCGGAGGTCATCCTCGCTCGTTTCTACGGCCTGCCCGTCGCCGCCCTGTCCGTCGTAACCAACCTCGGCGCCGGGATCGACGGCAGCGATCCCCACCACGCGGAGACCAAGGCCGTCGCCGCCCGGGCCGGCGACGCCCTCGCCCGCCTGGTCGCCGCCTTCGTCGCCCGCCTGCCCGCGAGTGCCCCCTGATGACCGACGACGCCTCCATCGCCCGGCGGGCCCTGCCCCTCCTCGACCTCACCGATCTGAGCGAAACCTGCTCGGAGACCGCCATCGACGCGCTCTGCCGCGACGCCCGGGCGAGCGCCGTCGCCGCCGTCTGCGTCTGGCCGCACTACGTGAGCCGCGCCGCCCGGCTGCTCGCCGGCACGCCGGTGCGCGTCGCCACCGTCATCAACTTTCCCGCCGGCGGCGACGACATCGAGCGGGCGGTGGAGGATACGACCGAAGCGCTGGCCGATGGCGCCCACGAGATCGATCTCGTCCTGCCCTACCGCAGCGTCCTCGCCGGCGAGACCGGCACGGCGCGCACCATGCTCGCCGCGATCCGCGACGTCTGCGACGGCGGTCGTCTGCTGAAGGTCATCCTGGAGAGCGGCGTCCTGGCGACCCCGGACGCCATCACGGCCGCGAGCCGCCTCGCCATCGAGGCCAGGGCGGATTTCCTCAAGACCTCCACGGGCAAGAGCGCGGTCTCGGCGACCCCGGAGGCCGCTGAGGCGATGCTTCACGCAATCCGGGACTACGCAGGGGGGCATCCCGTCGGTCTCAAGGTCTCGGGGGGCCTGAAAACCGTCGGGGATGCGGGCACTTACCTCGCCCTCGCCGATCGCGTCATGGGGCCGGCCTGGGTTTCTCCCCGCACATTTCGCCTCGGCGCCAGCAGCCTGCGCACGGCCTTGGTCGCGGCCTCCGCCGAGACCGGCCGGTGAGGCTGCCCCAGGAACTCATCCGCACCAAGCGGGACGGCGGCGCGATCCCGGCCGAGGACATCGCGGACTTCGTCGCGGGCCTGACGGACGGGCGGGTGACCGAGGGGCAGGCCGCTGCCTTCGCCATGGCGGTGTTTTTCCGCGGCCTGTCGCGGTCGGAGCGCGTGGCGCTGACCCGGGCGATGACCCAGTCCGGCACCGTCCTGCGGTGGGACCTACCTGGACCCGTCCTGGACAAGCATTCGTCCGGCGGAGTGGGGGACGCGGTCAGCCTCGCGCTCGCACCGATGGTCGCGGCCTGCGGCGGCTACGTCCCGATGATCTCGGGACGCGGCCTCGGGCATACCGGCGGCACCCTCGATAAACTCGCGAGCATCCCGGGCTACGACGCGATGCCGGGCCTCGACCGCTTCCGGAGTGTGACCGCCGACGTGGGCTGCGCCATCATCGGACAGACCGCAGACCTCGCGCCCGCGGATCGGCGCCTCTACGCGATTCGGGACGTGACGGGCACTGTCGAGTCCCTCGACCTGATCACCGCCTCCATCCTGTCCAAGAAACTCGCTGCCGGTCTCGACGGCTTGGTGATGGACGTCAAGGTGGGCTCGGGCGCCTTCATGGCCGAGCGCCCGGAAGCCGAGGGTCTTGCGCGGAGTATCGTCGATGTGGCGGGTGGTGCGGGCCTGCGTTCGGTGGCGCTGATCACCGACATGGACTCGCCCCTCGCCTCGGCGGCCGGAAACGCCCTGGAGGTTGCCTATACCCTCGACTATCTCACCGGGCGCTGGTGCGAGCCGGCCTTCCACGCCGTGACGCTGGCGCTTGCCGCCGAGATGCTGGTGGTCGGCGGCCTCAGTTCTGACGTCGCGGACGCCTCTGCCCGCCTGGAGAACGCGAGAGCGTCAGGCCGCGCGCTCGAAGTCTTCGCCCGGATGGTCACTGCGCTCGGAGGGCCCGTCGACCTCGTCGAGCGGACCGGGCGCTACCTGCCAAAGGCGCCGATCACGCGTGCGATCGCTGCGAAGACGGACGGCTACGTCGCCTCGATCGCGACGCGAGATCTGGGCATTGCGGTGATCGGTCTCGGTGGTGGTCGAACCCGCCCGCAGGACGACATCGATCCACGTGTCGGCTTCACCGGGCTGCCCCGTATCGGAGCTCGGATCGAGCAAGGCCAGCCGCTTGCGATGGTCCATGCAGCCGATGCAGCCTCCGCCGAGCGAGCCGAAGCCGCTTTGCTGGCGGCCTACCGCATCGACCCGACACCCGTGGAGCGAACGCCTGCGGTCCTGGAGCGGATCGCGGGATAGGCAGGCGCCGGCTCTGCGTTGAAGCACCGGAAGCCGGAGCGGTCAGTAGTCGTAACGTCCGCGACCGTGGTGATGGTGACGACGCCCTTCCCAACCGCGGTAATGATCCCAGCCGTGATCGCGATGCCGCCAGCCAAAATGCCGGCGCTGGTGACCATAGCCGCGGTCCTCGTGATGGCGGCGATGATGGCCCCAATCACCATGCCCGCCCCAGTACTGCACCGGGGTGATTGCGGTTTGCGGATTGCCGTAGACCGGCGCCACGAGGGGCAAAGCCTGCGCATTCGTCGCGAGTGCGAGGCCGCCGGCGAAGCTCATCACGGCGAACAGAGTTCTCATTCCCCGCAAAGAAACTGCGCGCAAGGTGATCATCGTGAAGCTCCTGTCTCGATTGCCAAGGCGGGTCTCGCCCTCGGCATCCGGGATAGTGCTCTGGCACTGAACGCGAACTGAGACCGCTCTTCAGCCTGCGTTCGGAAATCCAACGATCGCCCTCAGGGTCGGCGATAGACCCAGACACGCGCCGGCGGAAGATTGAGCCAGACTCGGTTCGAACGACTGGCCGTGTAGGTGCCGGCATCGCACCGGGCCGGGATCGGCGGGACCACCGCGTACGTGAACTGCACGAACGGCGCACTCGGATGCATCATTTCGTGGGCGGCGTTCAAGAGATCGAGACGTTGCTCCAAGGGCTTCGTGAAGAGCGGAAGGCTTGAAACCATCGCCGCCGCCTTCTCCGCCAGCATCGTGCCGAATGTTTCGCGAATGTTGTAGGCGTCGCCGCGCAAGATCGTCGCGCGGGGAAAGCGCTTCTGCAGCAGCTTGCAGAAATCCGGATTATACTCGACCAGGATCAGGCGCTCCTGCTCGACGCCACGCCGGATCAAGGCCTCGGTGACGGGTCCCGTCCCAGGTCCGAGTTCAATTACAGGGCCGGTGATGCGCGGATCGACGTAGGAGGCCATCGTGCGGGCGAGCATCTTGCCAGACGGCGTCACAGCGCCAGTGACGAGGGGACGCTCGAACCAGGAACGCAGGAATCGCGCCTCGTCCTCCAGCGGATCCCGCCGTGTACGGTTGGCACCGGAAGCGAGGTCGGCTTTTGCGCTGGAGCGGCGTAGCGGCGGCAAGACCCTATGTCCTCAGATCACGGGTTGGGAGGGAAAGGCTAGACGACGAAGCTCTCCGGCAGTCAAGCTTGCAAACATCGAACCCGCCGGGGCGCACACAAGGATCGTGCAGGCGGTGCTCGACCGCCACATGCGATAACCATGGCCGAACGGTTTTGATCCGAAGGATATTGCAAGTCTATGTCCTGGCTACCCCACCGAGCCCATCGAAGAAATCCTTCACCTTGGAGAAGAAGCCCGCGCTCTCCGGATGGTTCTCGTCAGAGGCCGACTGATCGAACTCTTGGAGCAATTCGCGCTGGCGCTTCGACAGGTTCTGCGGCGTCTCGACGAAAACCTGGATGTAGAGGTCGCCGACGTCGCGCGATCGCAGCACCGGCATGCCCTTGCCCTTGATACGAAATTGCTTCGCCGTCTGGGTGCCAGCTGGGATACGGACCTGGGTTTGCGAGCCATCGATCACCGGCACGGTGATTTCGCCCGAGAGCGCCGCGGTCACCATGGAGATCGGCACGCGGCAGAACAGGTCGGCGCCGTCACGTTGGAAGAACTCGTGCGGCTTGATCGAGAGGAAGACGTAGAGGTCACCCGCCGGTCCGCCGCGCAGGCCCGTCTCGCCTTCGCCGGCCAAACGGATCCGCAGGCCGTCGTCAACGCCGGCCGGTACGTTGATGGCGAGGGTCCGTTCGCGCGTCACGCGGCCTGCACCGCTGCAGGCGCTACAGGGATCGTCGATCACCTCGCCGCGGCCGTGGCAGTTCGGGCAGGTGCGCTCGATGGCGAAGAAGCCCTGGGCCGCACGCACGCGGCCATAGCCACCGCAGGTCTGACAGGGACGCGGCTTCGAGCCGGCCTTGGCACCGGAGCCGGAGCAGACCTCGCAGGTGACCGAGGTCGCCATCTTGATGGTCTCGGCCTTTCCGCTGAACGCCTCTTCGAGGGAGATCTCGAGATTGTAGCGGAGATCGGCGCCACGCTCGCGTGCCGGGCCGCCGCGCGCGCCGCCACGCCCGCCGCCAGCGCCGGCCCGGCCATCACCGAAGAAGTTGTCGAAGATATCCGACATGAAGTCGCCGAACTCGTTTCCGAATCCGGGACCGCCGCCGCCACCCTGCTGGAATGCGGCGTGGCCGAAGCGGTCGTACGCGGCACGCTTTTGACCGTCAGACAGGCACTGATAAGCCTCGTTGATTTCCTTGAACTTGAGCTCGGCCTCTGCATTCCCCGGATTGCGATCCGGGTGATAGCTCATGGCGAGCTTACGGAAGGCGACCTTCATCTCGCCGTCAGTCGCGGTCTTGGAGACGCCCAGAATCTCGTAATAGTCCCGCTTCGACATTCCCGTCCTCAAAGTCCCCGGCGCTTCGATCCGACTGGACCGCACCGTCCCCATTAAACGCCGGTGCGCCTGAAACGCGGCTGGTTCCGCTCATCGGGACAAGCCGAACATGGCTCGGGGCCGGATCGCTCCGGCCCCGTCTTCAGATGTAGGCGTTATGCCCGCTTCTTCTGGTCCTTGTCATCGACTTCCTGGAAGTCGGCGTCGATGACGTCGTCCTTTTTCGCCTCACCGGTGCCGGCTTCGGCCCCCGCCTCACCGGCTTGGTTGGCGGCGTACATCGCCTCGCCGAGCTTCATCGAAGCCTGCATCACGTCGGTGGTGCGGGCCTTGATGACCTCCACATCGTCCCCCTCGAGGGCGGTGCGGAGCGCGGTGATGGCCGTCTCGATGGCGCCCTTGTCGTCCGCAGTGACCTTGTCGCCGTACTCCTTCACCGACTTCTCGGTGGCATGGATCAGGCTCTCGCCCTGGTTCTTCACCTCGACGAGTTCGCGGCGCTTCTTGTCCGCCTCGGCATTCGCCTCGGCGTCCTTAACCATCCGCTCGATATCGGCGTCCGACAGGCCACCCGACGCCTGGATGCGGATCTGGTGTTCCTTGTTCGTCGCCTTGTCCTTGGCCGTGACATTCACGATGCCATTCGCGTCGATGTCGAAGGTCACCTCGATCTGCGGCATGCCGCGCGGGGCCGGAGGAATGCCCATCAGATCGAACTGGCCGAGCAGCTTGTTGTCGGCCGCCATCTCGCGCTCGCCCTGGAAGACCCGGATGGTCACCGCGTTCTGGTTGTCCTCGGCCGTCGAGAAGGTCTGGGACTTCTTCGTCGGGATCGTGGTGTTGCGGTCGATCAGGCGAGTGAACACGCCGCCCAGGGTCTCGATGCCCAGCGACAGCGGGGTCACGTCGAGGAGCAGCACGTCCTTGACGTCGCCTTGGAGCACACCGGCCTGAACCGCCGCGCCGATGGCCACGACTTCATCCGGGTTGACGCCCTTGTGGGGCTCCTTGCCGAAGAAGGACTTCACGACTTCCTGGATCTTCGGCATGCGGATCATGCCGCCGACCAGCACCACCTCGTCGATTTCGGAGGCCGAAACACCGGCATCCTTGAGCGCCTTGCGGCAGGGTTCGATGGTGCGCTGGACGAGATCGTCCACGAGGGATTCGAATTTCGCTCGGCTGAGCTTGAGCGCGAGGTGCTTTGGACCCGTAGCATCGGCCGTGATGTAGGGCAGGTTGATCTCGGTCTGTGTCGCTGACGACAGCTCGATCTTGGCCTTCTCAGCGGCTTCCTTCAGGCGCTGGAGGGCGAGCTTGTCCTTCGTGAGGTCGATGCCCTGCTCGCGCTTGAACTCGCTCGTCAGATACTCGACCACACGGTTGTCGAAGTCCTCGCCACCCAGGAAGGTGTCGCCGTTGGTGGACTTCACCTCGAATACGCCATCACCAATCTCAAGGATCGACACGTCGAAGGTACCACCGCCGAGGTCGTAAACTGCGATGGTGCCGGCCTTCTTCTTGTCGAGGCCGTAGGCGAGGGCCGCCGCGGTCGGCTCGTTGATGATTCGCAAGACCTCGAGACCGGCGATCTTGCCAGCATCCTTGGTGGCCTGACGCTGGGCATCGTTGAAGTAGGCGGGTACCGTGATGACGGCCTGCGTCACCGGTTGACCGAGATGCGCCTCGGCCGTCTCCTTCATCTTCTGCAGGGTGAAGGCGGAAATCTGCGAGGGCGAGTACTTCTTGCCGTCCGCCTCGACCCAGGCATCGCCATTGTCGCCGCGAACGATCTTGTAGGGGACAAGGCCCTTGTCCTTCTGCGTCATCGGATCGTCGTAGGTCCGACCCACGAGACGCTTGATGGCGAAGAAGGTGCGCTCTGGGTTCGTGACCGCCTGACGCTTGGCGGGCTGGCCCACGAGCCGCTCGCCCTCGTCGGTGAATGCGACGATAGACGGCGTGGTGCGAGCACCTTCCGAATTCTCGACGACCTTGGGTTGCGTGCCTTCCATGACGGCCACGCAGGAATTCGTGGTGCCGAGATCGATACCGATTACCTTACCCATGGTGGGATCCCTCTGTTGTCGTTTGGTCAAGCAGACCGCCGAGCCCCGAAGCAGCTCGGCCCATGGCTTTGCAAAACTGACTGTGTGAGAACGGGCTTGGACACCGGTTCGCGCCCCGGAACGGTGCAGAGCCGGGTCTTAATCCCGCGTCTCGGCCGATATAAGAAGGGTGTCGCGAGGCCGCAAGGCAGAGCCCGGCGAGGAGGTGCATCCGATTGCGCGGAACCGCGTTACCCCCTTCACCGACTTGGAATACCGACAGCTTCACGAACCGCCAGCCGCGGTCTTCGCAACGACGGCGCCAGCGCGGTCCCCGATGTCTCGTCGGCAAGGAGCGGCATCGCTGCTGTGGCAAGAAAATCGTTGCATGGTAAGTGGGGCTTGAACGTGCTTGCCTGCGCATCACGCCGTTTCCACGGATATAGGCCTGAAAGTTTCGATGCGTCTGACCCGCGTGCTTCTTCTTCTCCCGGTGCTGGCATCGGTTCCTCACCCGGCCTGTGCGCAGTCGTTCTTCGAGGAGTTGTTCGGGATTGGGCGGGCGGCCAAGCCGCCAGTACCTCCACGGGGGGTGCCCTCGGCTCCGCAGGCTCCGATGCCGGGTGCCCCCGGCGAGGGAATTCCGCCATCCGCCACCGAGGCGCCGAAGGCGCCCCCGGTTCCCCGTCAGCCCATCGTCCTGAAAGCGCCCTCCGAGGACAACTTGATGGGCCAGGAGTTGATGCTGAACGGGCTCACGGGCAGCCTGAAGCTGGAACGGGCCGGAGCGGGCACCACGGCCCGCATCGTCCTGCCGGGCAATAAGATTTCGCAGCCGGTCGAAGCCTGCAAGGTGCCGTTGAACGGGGGGGCGCCGTTGGCGGTCTCGTCGGAGGGCCGCCCGGAAGGCGTCGGCCGCTTCGAGGTCACCGGCGGCGAGTGTCCCCTTCGGTTCGATGTCCTCGATGGCGCCATCCTGGTGCAATCGATGTCCGGTCCTGTCTGCACCTTCGCAGCGGCCGATTGCGCCACGACCCCAACGGGTCTGTGGGGACCGGCTGCCGCGACGCTCGTTGCACGAGCGAGCGAGTTCGAGGCAGCACGCGGCGGTGCCGACCGGGCCGTGCGTGAGAATTACAAGCTGATCAGCCAGCGCTTGCGCGGCCCCGAGCTTCGCCCCGTGGTCACCGAACAGGCGGCCTTCTCATCGGATCGTGAGCAGATGTGCCGAACCTATGCTCGCGAAGGGGCGCATGGCTTCTGCAACCTGCGTTTCACCGAAGCGCGGGCCTTGGCACTCGCTACCCGCCTCGGGGTCAACACCAACACCGCGTCACCAAGCGCCTCGGTATCCCCGCCACGCCCGCGCCGCAAGCCGCCGGTGGAGGGCATGAATCCGGATACGGGTGGCGCTCCGTTCGCCGATCAGTAGCGCGAAGCCTCAGCTATGGCCGGCGCTCACCGACAGCATCGCGAGATCGATGCCGTTGTTGCGCAACGTGCGCTCGTACTTGGCTTCGAGAGCCGTGTGGAAGATCATGTCTGGGTCGGCCGGGCAGACCAGCCAGCCATTGGCCAGGATCTCGTTCTCGAGTTGTCCCGCCTGCCATCCCGCATAGCCAAGGGCCAAGACGGCACTGGCCGGACCGTCTCCGGCCACGATCGCCCGTAGGATGTCCACTGTCGCCGTGAGGCAGATTCCATCATCGATGATCAGCGTGGACTGATCGATATGGAAATCGTCAGTGTGGAGAACGAAGCCGCGCTTGGCATCGACCGGGCCGCCCATCAGCACGGGCATGTGCCCGACGCGCTCGCGGAGCCGGATCGCATCGGTCTCGCTCGCGATATCGAGCTGGATCAGCAGATCGGGCATACTGAGGTCAGTGACGGCCTTGTTGAGAATGATCCCCATGGCTCCGTCCGCCGAATGGGCGCAGAGATAAATGACCGACCGGGCGAAGCGTGAATCCGTCAGACCCGGCATGGCGACGAGAAACTGACCATCAAGATAGGCGGGATCGCCCTTGCGGGCCTGTGAACGCTGCATTGGCGCATGCTACGCGGGCAGGCGCCTTTGTCCAGGGCACGGCACGTTCCGCCGATGGATATCCGCCACATCGGCGGCAGTGGAAACTCGACAGGCTAACCCCTGCGAGCTAGACGATTTTTCACGGGCGGGCCCAGTGTGTCGACCGGGTACGACGCTGCGACAGTGATCAGGGATCCGAAGGTTCGGATGCCCCGGCGATCTTCAGGAGACGACGGATGACCATTCAGGTTGGCGACCACCTCCCCCAGGTCACGTTCCGCGTGAGTGGGGCGGACGGCCCGGAAGCCAAGACCACCGACGACCTCTTCAAGGGCCGCCGCGTCGTCCTCGTCGGGGTCCCCGGTGCCTTCACGCCGAGCTGTCACCGCAATCACCTGCCCGGCTTCGTGGAGAAGCAGGCCGAGATCAAGGCTCGGGGCATCGACACCATCGCGATCACCTCGGTCAACGACGTGTTCGTGCTCGATGCCTGGCAGAAGGCGAGTGGGGCCGAAGGCCTCGAGTTTCTCGCTGACGGCAATGCCGAGTTCGCGAAGGCGATGGGGCTCGATATGGACGGTGCCGGGTTCGGCCTCGGCACCCGTTCGAAGCGCTACGCCATGCTCGTCGAGGACGGTGTCGTACGTGTTCTCAACGTCGAGGACTCCCCGGCCAAGACCGAGTTGTCGGGTGCCGAGGCTCTTCTCAAAGTGATCTGACCCATGCGCCGGCGGATGCCATGGATCCGCCGGCAAGATGAGACGTCCGGGGAGGCCCTTAGGCTAACGGTCCCGGGCCGGCCCAACCGTAATCCCGCGCATCCGTCGCAGTGCGATGGAAGGTCAGCCGGCGGTCGTATTCCAGGGGATCCTTCGGCTGGACCAGGGCGCCGGTCGGCACATTGAGCCAGTCGACGAGTCGGGTCAGCAAGAAGCGTAGGGCCGCGCCCCGGCACAGGATCGGCAAGGCCGTGACCTCGGCCGAAACCAAGGGGCGCACCGCCTCGTAGCCCGCGATCAGAGCCGCGCCCATGTCGCGGTGGAAGCTGCCGTCCGCCTCGAAGCACCAGGCGTTGAGGCAGATGGCCAGATCGTAAGCGAAGGCGTCGGTACAGGCGAAATAGAAGTCGATCAGCCCCGACAGTTCATCGCCGATGAAGAACACGTTGTCGGTGAAGAGGTCGGCGTGGATCACGCCGGACGGAAGACCCAAGGGCCAGGACGCCTGGAGCACGGCGAGGTCGCCGAGAACCCGTTCGGTCAAGCCGTGTGAAACGGTATCCGCTTGAGGCTCCGAAAGACGGAAGAGCGGTTCCCATGCATCGACCGAGAGATTGTTGACGCGCCGCATCCCGAAATCGGCACCTGCCGCGTGCAACCCGGCGAGCGCCCGACCGAGGGCATGGCAGTGATCGACGCCGGGTCGCTTCACCGAGACACCGTCGAGGAAGGTCACGATCACTGCGGGTCGACCGCAGAGCTCACCCAGTGCAACTCCGGTGCGATCGCGGATCGGCTGTGGGCACGCGAGGCCGCGAGCGGCGAGGTGCTCCATCAGGTTGAGGAAGAACGGCAGGTCGTCCGCTCGGACGCGCTTCTCGTAGAGAGTCAGGATGAACGAGCCGCCAGTGGTGTGGAGATAGAAATTCGTATTCTCCACGCCCTCGGCGATGCCCTTGTAGGAAAGCAGCGTACCGATGTCGTAGGCCGCGAGAAAGGCGGTAAGCGCCGCGTCGGAGACCTCGGTGTAGACTGCCACGGCACGTTCGCTTGATAATTTCGGGGACGAAATGGACAGGGGCGCCGAACGGCGCCCCTGCTGAAGCCAGGTCTATTGGGAGCGCTGTCTGCCTATTCGGCAGCTTCGCTGCGCAGTTCGCGCGGCAACGGGAAGGACATGTCCTCGACCACCGTGGAAACCGTATCCACCGTCACGGTGTAGCGCGCTGCGAAGGCGTCGATGATCTCCTCCACCAGCACCTCCGGTGCCGAGGCACCAGCCGTGAGTCCGAGCTTTCGGATGCCCTCAAAGGCCGGCCAATCGATTTCCTCGGCCCGCAGCACCAAGCGGGTGATCGGGCAGCCGACGCGTTCGGCGACCTCGCGCAGACGCTGCGAGTTCGAAGAGTTTGAGGAACCGACCACGATGACCGCATCGACGAGCGGCGCTACCTGCTTCACCGCCTCCTGGCGGTTGGTGGTGGCGTAGCAAATATCGTCCTTGTGCGGGCCGGTGATCGTCGGAAACTTCTTCTTCAGCGCCTCGACGATGTGGTGCGTGTCGTCCACCGACAGGGTCGTCTGCGTCACCCAAGCGAGGTTATCGCGGTTTTCCGGCTCCAGGGCGGCGATCTGATCGAGGTCCTCAACCAGCGTGATCGAGCCTTTGGGTAACTGGCCCATGGTGCCGACCACCTCGGGATGACCGGAATGGCCGACGAGTAGCACGTGGCGACCGCGCTTGTGATGGATCTCCGCCTCGCGATGGACCTTGGTCACCAGCGGGCAAGTGGCATCAATGGTGGTGAGGCCGCGGGAATCTGCGTTGTGCGGCACCGTCTTGGCGACGCCGTGAGCCGAGAAGATTACCGGAGCAGAGCCGTCGGGAACCTCGTCGAGCTCGCGGACGAACACCGCGCCCTTCCGCTTCAGGCTCTCGACCACGTACTTGTTGTGGACGATTTCATGACGGACGTAGACCGGAGGTCCGTAGATGGCGAGTGCCCGTTCCACCACGTCTATCGCCCGCACGACACCGGCGCAGAAACCGCGCGGCGCACAGAGCAGGATCTCCAGAGGTGGCTTGCCCGTGTCACCGGAGGCGGAGGAGGTCGTCAGATTCGCGTCGCTCATGATAGCCGGGATGTGGCGAGGCGGGGACGCCCCTGTCAACCTGTCATAACGGAAAACTCCCCTGCGGGCACCTCCGGTACGGCGAAAGCGGGTACGCGTGGCGCACAGGACCCGGAAAATTCTCCGCGAGACTTTCGTCAACCCACCGGCTCGGATCGCGCCGCCACGCACTCGTTCAGGGCGGCCTCGAGCATGGGGATCAGACGTGGGTCGGTGCACTGGGCGACGTTGAAGCGCAGGAAACTGTTGCCGAGCGACGAGGGGCTGAAAGCGCCTCCCGGTGCGAGCACGAGTCCGAGTGCCAGGGCACGCCGGGCAACGTCTGCCGAATCGATTCCATCCGGCAGACGCATCCACAGAAAGAACCCCCCGGACGGCTCCAGCCACGCCGTCAGTCCGCATCCTTCGAGGCGCCGAAGAGCCGGCGCCATCGCCCGTCCCAATTTCTCGCGGACCTCGGCGAGGTGCCGGCGGTACGTGCCGTCCGTAAGGAGCGCGTGCATCAGGCTCGCGGACAGGTGGCTGTTCCCCAGACTCATGGCCAGCTTGAGGTCGATCAGAGGCTCCACCCAGTCCTCGCGCAGCGCGATGAAACCGCAACGGATGGCAGCCGACAGCGTCTTCGAGAAGCTGCCGATCTGAATGACGCGCTCCAACCCGTCGAAACCGGCGAGGCGTAGAGACGGCTTTCCCTCGAAATCCCCGAAGATATCATCCTCAATGATGAGCGTATCGTGCGCCTCGGCGAGCTTCAGGATGCGATGGGTGATGGTCGGCGCCAGGGTGGAGCCGGTCGGGTTCTGAAGCGCAGAATTGATGACGTAGAAGCGCGGCCGATGCTCGGCGAGGTGCGCGGCGAGGGCAGCGAGATCAGGACCGTTCGGGGTCATCGAAACGCCGACGACCCGGGCACGCTGCGCCCGGAGGAGGCCGTGATAGTTGAAGTAGCAAGGATCGTCGACCAGCACGGTATCGCCGGGTTCGAGCAGGAATCGGCAGAGCAGGTCGAGAGCCTGCGTCGCCGAGTCGACCAGCACCACCTGATCGGCGCCGGCCTCGACCCCCTTCTCCGCCAGCCGCCGGGCGATCTGAGCGCGTAAGGGTGGAAAGCCGAGGGGCTGATCGTGTGAGACCAGGTTGGTTGCTGGACCGCGTGCGAGCTGACGAAGGCCGCGCCGAATCGCCTCATCGGGCATCCAGGACGACGGCAGCCAGCCGGAGCCCGGCATCACGAGGTCCGGGCCGGCCTGCATGGATTGCCGGGTGATCCAGAGCGGATCTACCGCTCGGTCGAGTTGCGGTCCCACCGCCTTGAGGCAGAGCGGGCGGGTCTTGCCCGCCACGTAGAACCCCGAACCGCGCCGCGCCACGATCGCGCCCTCGGCCCCGAGCCGGTCGTAGGCCTCGACGACAGTGGACTTCGAGACTCCCATGGCTTCAGCGAAGGCGCGGACTGAGGGGAGGCGTGCGCCGGGCATGAGCTGGCGGCTGTCGATCCGATCCGTGATCGCCCCCGCCACCGTCTCGACCAAAGAGCGATTCGACGAGGGGAGCGTCTTCATCTGTCCTGATCCTTGTCCCGGACAATTCACCCCAACCGTACTGTACTGTCCCTGTCGTGCCCATCCTCTTCCACGCAGAGTCGCGGCATCGCCACGCGCTTCGAAGAAAGGACGCGCATCATGGACGGCTTCCGTACGACCATCGCTGGGCTTGTCACCGCTGGCAGGACCCGGACCGTCATGGCGGTGGCTACGGCGCGGTTGGGCGCCATATTCGCCGCTGCGGCTTCCGGAATTTCCCGCTCTGCGATCAATCGGCGGGTCGTCCGACAGCTATCGGTGATGTCGGATCGCGAACTCCGGGACATCGGGCTCAGCCGCCAGGACGTACTGGATTCCGAGATCCTGCCGCTTGAAGGCGATGCGTCGAGTTTCCTGATCGGCCGCCGAAACGAGCGCCGGGCGGGCCGGCGCGTTCCGCGCGGACAATGGCCGACGCGATGCGACTGACGCCGGATCCAGGAAGGTGCCGATTCGCACTGTGGGATGCTCATCTGATTGTTTGCGAGGAGCTTCCTCCTTCCCCTGACGTGACGGCTGGGCTCCCGCTGGTTAAGACGGAGCCGCCTGGCACGCTTGGATCGTTCCGAACGGGGTCGGCCATCGCCGTCTTGGATTCGCATCCAACCTCGGATTTTCATGGCAAGCGCCACGACGCACGTCAGCTTCCTGCCTCCCGTACTGACGTTCCTGTCGGCGGCGGTGATCGGCGTGCCGATCTTCCGCCTCATCGGCCAGAGCGCCGTGCTCGGCTACCTCGTTGCCGGTGTGGTCATCGGGCCCTTCGGTTTCTCGCTGATCGCGGAGCCCGAGACGGCGGCGAGCGTCGCCGAACTCGGCGTTGTGCTGCTGCTCTTCATCGTCGGGCTCGAACTCCAGATCTCGCGACTCGTCTCGATGCGACGGGACATCTTCGGCCTCGGCACTGCCCAGCTCGTCGTCTGCTCGGCAGCTCTGGCAGGCGTCGGAATCCTGATGGGGGCCAAGCCCTCGGCGAGCCTCGTGATCGGCATCGCGCTCGCCCTCTCGGCCACAGCCGTCGCGCTTCAACTGCTGGAAGAGCGCGGCGATATGGGGACGCCCTATGGCGGGCGGGCCTTCGCGGTGCTGCTGTTTCAGGACATCTCCGTGGTCGCCATCCTGGCGCTGATGCCGCTGGTCGCCTCATCCGGCACGGGCGGCGGCGACGGATGGCTCCTTTCAGCCCTGCAATCCACCGGTACGGTGGGCGCGGCGATCCTTGCCGTGGTGCTGGTCGGGCGCTACGGCCTCAATCCGTTCTTCGGCCTCTTGGCGGCCAGTGGCGCCCGCGAGGTCATGACGGCCGCGGCCCTTCTCGTGGTGCTCGGCACCGCAATGCTGATGGAGCATGTCGGCCTGTCGATGGCGATGGGCGCGTTTCTGGCAGGCGTGCTTCTGGCCGAGTCCAACTTCCGCCATCAGCTTGAGGCCGACATCGAGCCGTTCCGGGGCATGCTGCTCGGCCTGTTCTTCATGAGCGTGGGCATGTCGATCGATGGCGGCTTGCTCAAGGCCGAATGGCCGACCCTGCTGGGGGCAACAGCCGGTGCGATCCTGCTCAAGGTCGCTGTGGTGGCGGGCCTGTTCCGCCTGTTCGGCTCGCCCTGGCTCGATGCGGTGCGCGGTGGAGCCATCCTGGCGCCGGCGGGAGAATTCGCCTTCGTGCTGTTGCCGGCGGGCGGCGAACTCGGCCTCGTGGATTCTGCGAGCACACGCTTTGCGGTGGCACTCGCGGCACTGACCATGCTGGTCGGTCCAGTGGCGGCGAAGGCTCTGGACGCCCTGCTTGCCCGACGTCCCGAAGGGCCCGAGGCGTTGCCGGAAGCCATCGAGAGCACCGAGGCCCGCGTCCTCGTCATCGGCTTCGGCCGCTTCGGACAGATTCTCACACAGGTGCTGCTCGCCGAGGGCATCAGCGTCACGGTGATCGACAAGGATGTGGAGCAGATCCGCAGTGCCGCCCGTTTTGGATTCCGCATCTATTACGGAGACGGGACCCGCCTCGATGTGCTGCGCGCCGCCGGCATCGGCCGGGCCGAACTCGTCTGCATCTGCGTCGACGACAGCGAGGCCGCCCTGAAGATCGTCGATATCGTCCACGAGGAATTCGCGAGCGTGCGAACCTATGTGCGGGCCTTCGATCGCATGCATGCCGTCGAGCTGATGAACCGGGACGTCGACTTCCAGCTCCGCGAAACGGTCGACTCCGCCCTCGCCTTCGGTCGGGCGACCCTGGAAGGTCTCGGTCTCAGCACGGAGGCGGCCGCCGCCACCGCCGAGGACGTGCGCAAGCGCGACGTCGCACGCCTCGTACTTCAGCAGGCGGGCGCGCTGCCGGACACCATGAGCTGGGCCCGCGGCCTCAATGAGATCAAGCCGGAGCCGCTGACGGAGCCGAAGCGGCCTTCCCGTGCACTCAATGCGGAGACGCGCGACATCATTGGATCCCAGAGGCGAGAGGCGGCGACCCGCACCCTCGAGACCGATGAAGCCTTCCAAAGTCGGCAGCAGGAATCCCGGACGGATGCCTGAGGTGACATCCGGATCGGCGCGGTTCGTCGAGGGATCGATTCTGCGCCACGTGGTGACCATGAGCGCCACTGGTTCAATCGGGCTGATGGCGATCTTCGTCGTCGACTTCCTGTCCTTGCTCTACGTCTCCAAGCTCGGAGAGCCGACGCTGACGGCGGCGGTGGGCTTTGCCACCATCGTCCAGTTCTTCGCCATCGCCATCAATATCGGCCTGATGATTGCAGCTGGTGCTCTCGTTTCGCGAGCCATTGGGGCCGGTGATGAGGAGGGCGCGCGGCGCCTCGCCACCTCCGGGACCCTCCAGGGAATTGTCGTCTCCGGCGTCCTCGTCGTGGCGATGCTGCCATGCCTGCCTACCCTCCTGGGTTGGATCGGTGCCGACGCCGAGACTCTTCCGGTGGCGACACGCTTTCTCTGGATCACGCTGCCCTCCAACCTGCTGATGGGGCCTGGCATGATGTTCTCCGGCCTGCTGCGAGCGGTCGGGGCTGCGCGTCAGGCCATGTACGTGACCCTTGGCGGCGCCATCGTCACTGCCGGACTCGACCCACTGCTGATCTTCGGTGCTGGCCTCGGCGTCGACGGGGCGGCCATCACGACCTGCTTTGCCCGCGCCACCTTTGCGATCATCGGCCTGTGGGGTGTGCGTCAGCACCGGATGCTCGCGCGACCGAAGCTCGCCGACGTCATCGCGGACGCGCCCGTCGTGATGCGGATCGCCCTGCCGGCGGTATTGACGAATCTCGCGCCCTCGGTGGCGAGCGCCTTCATCGCCCACGCGCTCGCGCAATTCGGCGCAGTCGCGGTGGCTGGCAACGTGGTGGTCGACCGCCTGACTCCGGTGGCGTTCGGCGGCCTCTTCGCCATGTCTGGCTCGATTGGACCGATCCTGGGTCAGAACTGGGGTGCGGCCCGGTTCGATCGCATGCGCGGCGTTCTGCGCGATGGCACGCTGGTCACCGCCGTCTACGTTCTGGTGGTCTGGACAGCCCTGATCCTGGGAGCCGACCCTCTGACACGCCTCTTTGCGCTTGAGGGCGTTGCGGCCGACCTGTTCGGGTTCTTCTGTCTCGTTAGTGGTGGCGTCTGGTTCTTCACCGGGCTGCTGTTCCTGGCCAACGCCTCCTTCAACAATCTTGGGTTCCCATTCTATTCCACCGCTCTGAACTGGGGACGCGCCACCCTGGGCACCGTACCGCCAGCCCTCATCGGCGCGCATTTCTACGGTCCCAAAGGCGTCATCGCCGGAGTCGGCCTCGGCTCCGTCCTGTTCGGTCTCGCCGGGATCGCCCTTGCCTTCCGCACCGTCGCCACCTTGGAGCGACGGGCCGGTGTCGTGCTCTCCCCGGCCAAGGCTGCGGAGGCCCCGAATGCTGGCACGGAGGCCACCCGCGCCGCTGCACCGGCGCAGTCCGGCGCCCTGATCTGAATCCTGCCGCCGGGGAGACCTATCCGCGAGCCGGGTTTCAGGATCGTGCTGGATCCGTCCCCTTGAGCGAACGCTTCGGGGTGTACGAACCGTCTCCGATGGAGAAACGCGGGGTCGCTACCGAGGTTGACCTTCGCGAGATTTCGGATGAGGCGGTGGCAGCCGCGTCCGTACGATGTCGCGGAGGGAGTCCAGCGTCGATGTCGTCACCCCCCTGGGTCCTCTGTGACACCAGCATCATTCCCGGTAGTTCCGCTCCGCTGAATCTCCTGCGCCAGGGAGACGCCTACTCGATCCAGGTCGGGAAAGCGGAACTCATGACGAACCTCGATCGCGGCTCGGAGCAGGCCCTCGCGACCATCCCCTGTGAACGACTCGCTGGTCGCGCGGCGCCACGCATCCTGATCGGCGGACTCGGCATGGGCTTCACCCTGCGCGCTGCCCTGAGTGCCCTCGGACCGGACGCGAAGATCGTGGTCGCCGAACTGATCCCGGCTGTCGTCGCCTGGGCACGAGGTCCCCTCGCCCATCTCTTCGGTGACAGTCTCGACGACCCACGAGTCGAGATCGTCGAGACCGACGTCAATCGCCTGATCCAATCGGGACCCGAGCGCTTCGATGCAATTCTGCTGGATGTCGATAACGGTCCGTCCGGCATGACTCGACGGGAGAACGACCGCCTGTACGATGCCTGGGGTTTGAAGCGGGCACACTACGCCCTGCGGAGCGACGGCATCCTCGCGGTCTGGTCCGGTAAACCCGACCGACGTTTCAAGGCGCGCCTACGCCTGCATGGCTTTGCCGTCGATGAATTCCGCATCCGCGCGAACGGCGGGGCTGACGGACCGCGCCACGTTCTCTGGATGGCGACGCGCCCCGTTGCCCCGCTGCGGTTCGCGTCGCTGGGAAGCAGGCCCTGAGCTCGATGGCCCCGGCCTCGTGTCAGTAGCTGTAGTTGCGGCGCGCCGGTCCCTGGGACGGCCCATAACCCGCGCCGCGGGGCTCCACGCGCGAACCGTAATCGATGTCGCGTTGCCGCTTCGCCTGACGGTTCGCCAGATATCGGCCGCCGAGGCAGCCCGCGACCGCCCCGACGACCCCACGTTCGGCGAGGTAGTGGCCGGCGATTCCGCCGATGATCGCGCCCTTGATGCAGCCCTTGGCTTCGGCCGCTCCGACGCTGCCGAAGGTGAGGAGGGCGAGGGCCGACGCTGTCGCAATGATCCGCATGTTCAATCTCCCGGCTGATGCGTCGAGGAAACCGTCCCACACCGCGCCCGTTCCGATCGGAAGACGCGGATCCGTTAAATTCCCGATGCGATCTCCTCCGGGCGTCCTGCGCGTAAGAAACTGCGTTCTTAATCCATCAGTATCGTCATTTCTTGGATCTGTGTCTCATTCGCAGCAGGCAGGATCAACGCGGGCGTGTCTAAGGTCATAACGAGGGTCCGCCAGTCATCATGTCGGGGGACGAAGCAGGATCTTGCCTGATGACTGGGAGTTGCGTGCGTCCAATCATACCCATCATGGGTATGGTCCTGGCTCTATCGTCGACAGTCGTTGGCGCCGCTGAAATGGATGATCCCGCAACCGCTAAACCATCGGTCTGGGCATCGAAGGATGGCCGGTCAGCGCCCTCCCGAAAGGGGGCCCCACCGCAGAAAAAGCAAGCGGGCCACCAGGATGCCAAGGCGGACAAGGAGACACGGGACGGTAAGGGCGGCGGTGACGACGGTAAGTCTCAGGATGTCGACACCGAGCATCTCTTCGGCTTCACGGAAGGCTCCGATGCCGGTGAGAAGGGCGAGCAGGAGGTCGTCGTGGATACGATTTCCCGCCTGGGCAAGCGGCTATCGGGCCCCGGCGGAGGCCACTACCGCGTCCTCGACACCAAGCTCGGCTACCAGTTCGATCCGATCGACCGCCTGAGCATCGAGTTCGGCGCGTTCGGCACCTTTCGTCAGGTCCGCAACATCGTCGATCTCGACGACAAGTCCTACGGAACGTTCGACGGCGTCTCCGTCGAGGTGAAGTACCAGTTCCTGAAGGGCGACAAGGATCAGCCCCTCGGGCTCGCGCTTGAGCTTCGTCCGCGTTTCGCCCGCGTCCTGCCCATCGAGGGAAATGGCGCCGACATCTTCGACATGGAGACCGTGCTCCAGCTCGATCTGCAACTCGTGCCGAACAAGCTCTGGTACGGCAGCAACATCAGCTTCGAACCGGCGGCCGGTCGCCAGCGCGGCCCGGACGCCCCGGGCTACCGCTCATCGACCTTCCTCTGGTCGAACGCCCTGGTCGCCCGCGTTGGGGAGACTACCTATCTCGGGCCCGAGATCCGCTACTTGCGGGGCTACAACGGCACGTTTCTCAATGACTTGGAGAGTGAGGCCCTGTTCGTCGGCCCTGCCCTGCACCACCGCTTCACCGAAAAGATCTGGCTCACGGTGGCGTATGCCGGACAGGTCTGGGGCCGCGATGCCGACCCGAGCCTGGCGGGTCGCGCGCTCGGCCTGAACCAGTTCGAGCGGCACACCGTCCGGGTGAAGTTCGGCATGGAGTTCTGAGCGCCGGGTGCGGAAAGTCTGCCGCCTCAGTTCGCCAGCTGCATCTGCTTGCGCAGGCTCTTGTCGAAGAGGTGGGCGGGGGCGAAGCGGCGAAGCAGACTGATCTGGCGCGCGACCTTGCCGGCGGTGTAGCGGCGCCGCGGCACGGATGCCTCGGCCGCGGCGAGCACGGCGTCGGCCACGATCTCCGGCGCGTCGGCGGTCGCCATGGCCGCCCGCATCGTCCGGTCGGCACCGGCCCGGGCCTCGATGTACAGGTCGAGCTGGGCATCGGGAACGAGAAGGTTCTGGTCGAAGGCCGTGCGGGTATAGGCCGGCTCGACCAAGACGACGCGGATACCCTGACTGCGGACCTCGTGGTCGAGCGATTCCGAATAGCCTTCCACCGCGTGCTTGCTGGCAGCGTAGAGCGCCATGTAGGGGGCCGGAATCAGACCGAGCACGGAACTGATGTTGATGATGCGGCCGTTCTTCTGCGCGCGCATCGTCGGAATGACCGCGCGGATCGCCCGGATCACGCCGAACAGGTTCACGTCGAACAGGTCCTGTGCCTGGGCGATCGAGGATTCCTCGGCCCCGCCGCTGATGCCGAAGCCGGCATTGTTGACGAGGAGGTCGATCCGGCCGGTCTCGTCCAGCACCGTCTTCACCATCGCGGCGACCGACGCCTCGTCGGTCAGATCGCAGGTCAGGAGGGTGCCGGCATCGCCCAAGACGGCGCTGCTGCGTCGGCTCGTCCCGAACACGCGATAGCCGGCCTTGTGGAGGGCCCGGACGCTGGCGAGACCGATGCCGGAGGAGGCTCCGGTGACGATGGCCGTCTTTCGCACGGCTTGCTCGCGAATGGCTTGGCTCATGACCCTCTCCCAGCGGGTCCGATCCACCGGCCCGTCTCCTTTTAAATGACGATTGAAATTTAAAATGGCAAGCGGATGGGCGTGCCGTGGCACACGCGCATCGTTGGTATTACAGCGGCAAAAACGGCTTTCCGTTTCGCAACGCGGGCGAAGGACGTGTCGAGGTCACAAGGGCGTCGTCGAGAACGCGCGCGACGTGACGTGCGGTGAGGCCGAGGCCGTCGTGGATCTGATGGCGGCAACTCGTGCCGTCGGCGACCACGAGATCGTCCGGGTCGGCCTGGCGCAGGGCCGGGAACAGTGACAGCTCGGCCATGGCCAGGGACACGTCGATGGTCTCGGCGCCGTAGCCGAAGGCGCCGGCCATGCCGCAGCAGCTCGACTCGATCGGGCGGACATCGAGACCGGGCACCGCCCGCAGGACCGTCTCCACCGCACTCATGGCCGCGAAGGCCTTCTGATGGCAATGGCCGTGGAGATGGGCGACCCGGCCGCCCTGGTCGGCGAGCGGCAGGTCGATCCGACCGGCCTTGAGGTCGGCGGCGAGCAGTTCCTCGAACAGGACGCTCGCGCGCCCGAGTTCGGCGGCGTCGGGGCCGGGCAGGAGCGAGGCGAACTCGTCGCGGAAGGTCAGCAGGCAGGACGGCTCGAGGCCGACGATCCGGGCGCCGGCCCGGACGTAGGGCAGCAGTGCGCTCAGCGTCCGCCGGGCCTCGGCCCGGGCCCGGTCGGTCTGGCCCGAGGCAAGGTAGGTCCGTCCGCAGCAGAGGGGGCGGCGACCGCGATGGGGGAAGACCCGGTGCAGGCGGTAGCCGGCGGCGACCAGCACCCGCTCGGCCGCCTCCAGGTTCTCGCGCTCGAAGGCCCGGTTGAAGGTGTCGCCGAACAGGACGACGTCGCGGAAATCGCCGTTCACGTCGGCGGGATGGGCGGGCTCGCCCGTTTCGCGCCAGGGCCGGCGCCATTGCGGCAGGGTCCGGCGGGCCGAGAGGCCGACCCAGCGCTCGGACAGGCGGGCCAGGGCCGGGAGCCGGTCGCGCAGGTTGAGGAGGGGCGCCAGCCGCGCCGCCGTGCCGGCGTAGAGCGGGAGGGCCGCCACCAGGCGCTCCTTCAGCGGCAGGCCGTGCCGGGCGTGGTAATGGTGCAGGAACTCGATCTTCATCTTGGCCATGTCGACGCCGGTGGGGCATTCGCGCCGGCAGGCCTTGCAGGAGACGCAGAGGTCCAGGGTCCGCTTCATCTCCGGGCTGGTGAAGGCGTCCGGCCCGAGCTGGCCCGAGATGGCGAGCCGCAGGGAGTTGGCCCGGCCCCGGGTCAGGTGCTGTTCCTCCTTGGTGACGCGGTAGGACGGGCACATGGCGCCGCCGGCGAGCTTCCGGCAGGTGCCGTTGCTGTTGCACATCTCGACGGCGGGGCCGAAGCCGCCCCAATCGGACCAGTCGAGGGCGGGTACGGTGGGCTCGGTCACGGCGTAGCCCGGCTGGAAGCGCAGCAGCGAGCGGTCGTCCATGCGCAGCGGCCGGACGATCTTGCCGGGGTTGAGGCGATTGTCCGGGTCGAAGCCGTCCTTCACCGCCTCGAAGGCGCGGGTCAGTCGCGCCCCGAACATCGGCTCGATGTATTCGGACCGCGAGATGCCGTCGCCGTGCTCGCCCGAGTAGGAGCCCTTGAAGCGGCGCACGGCCGCGCTGGCCTCCTCGGCGATGGCCCGCATCTTGGCGACGTCGCCGCCCTGCTTCATGTCGAGGATCGGGCGGACATGCAGGCAGCCCACCGAGGCGTGGGCGTACCAGGTGCCGCGGGTGCCGTGGCGGGTGAAGACCTCGGTGACGGCGTCGGTATAGTCGGCCAGGTGCTCCAGGGGCACCGCGCAGTCCTCGATGAAGGAGACCGGCTTGGCGTCGCCCTTCATCGACATCATGATGTTGAGGCAGGCCTCGCGCACCTCCCAGACCGACTTCTGCCGGACGGGCTCGGGCACCTTCACCACGGCGTTCCGGAAGCCGTGGTCGCTCATGCAGGCGTCGAGGCGGACGAGGTCGGCCAGCAGCGCGTCGCGGTCGTCGCCGGCGAATTCCACCAGCAGCAGGCAGTTCGGCGTGCCGCGGGTGATGTCTGCGAGCGTCGTGCGGAACAGCGGGATGTCGGCCCCGAGGACCAGCACGTTGTTGTCGACGAGTTCCACCGCCACGGGATCGAGGTCGACCAGCGCCTTCGTGGTTTCCATGGCGGCGCGGAAGGACGGGAAGTGGCAGACGCCCATGACCCGGTGGGCGGGCAGCCGGGAGAGCTTCAGGGTGACGCCGGTGGTGGCCGCCAGGGTGCCCTCGGAGCCGACGAGGAGGTGGGCGAGGTTCGGCCGCGCCTCGATCAGGGCGTCGAGGTTGTAGCCGCCGACCCGCCGCTGCACCCGCGGATACCGGGCCAGGATCTCGTCGCGCTCCGCCTCGGCGAGCGCGCGCATCGCGGCGGCGAGGTGCGTGGCCCGGTCCGGGCCCGTGACCCCGGTGCTGTCGTGGCCCGTGAGACCGAAGCCGAAGGCGGTGCCGTCGGGGAACAGCGCCTCCATGGCCAGGACGTTGTCGCTCATCTTGCCGAAGCGGAGCGAGCGCGCGCCGCAGGAATTGTTGCCGGCCATGCCGCCGATGGTGCAGCGGGTGGCGGTGGAGGGCTCGACGGGGAAGAACCAGCCGTCCGCTTTCACCCGGGTGTTCAGGCGTTCCAGCACCATGCCGGGCTCGACGGTGATGGTGCCCGCTTGCGGATCGTAGGCGGTGATGCCGTTGAAGTGGCGCGAGCAATCGACCACGAGGCCGTGCCCGATCGGCTGGCCGTTCTGCGAGGTACCGCCGCCGCGCAGGATGACCGGCACGTCGTGCTCGGCGGCGATCTTCAGGGTCGCGGCGATGTCGGCGGCCGAGCGCGGCAGCACCACGCCGGCCGGCACGATCTGGTAGATCGAGGCGTCGGTGGCGTAGCGTCCCCGGGTGAAGGGATCGAAGCGGGCCTCGCCCTGCAGCGCCTCGGCCAGCCGCCGGGCGAGCCCGGCATTCATTCGAGTGGCCGCGCGGGGCGTGCGGTTCGCCGCCCGCGGCGTGGTCGATGGCTCAGCCGTGGCGGTCATGCGTCATCGTCCTCGCGTTGCGGATGGGCATCCGGATCGGAATGCCGGGTGCGGCCGCCGGATGGGGTGGCGGTCTCGGTCGCCGGAGCTAAGATACCGGTGATATTTTGAATGCAAACGGGCTTGCAAGATGATCGACCTGTTCAGCGACACCCAGACGCGGCCCACGACGGGGATGCGGGACGCCATGGCGCGGGCCGAGGTGGGGGATGAGCAGTCGGATTCCGACCCCACGACCCTGGCGCTCTGCGAACGGGTGGCGGACCTGCTCGGCCAGGAGGCGGGCGTCTTCATGCCGTCCGGCACGATGTGCAATCTCGTGGCGATCCTGGTGCAGACCCGGCCCGGCGACGAGATCATCGTCGACGACCAGTCCCACATCTACAACACCGAGGCCGCCGGCTCGGCCGCCATCGGCGGCGTCTCCGTGATGGCCCTGAAGACCCCGGCGGGTGTCTACACGCCCGAGGCCTTCGCGGCGGCCATCCGCCCGTCCGCCCGCACGGCGCCGCGCTCGGCCCTGGTCTCGATCGAGCAGACGACGAGCTTCTCCGGCGGTTCGGTCTGGGCGCTCCCGGACATGCGGCGCATCCGCGACATCGCCCATGAGCGGGGCCTGCGGGCGCATATCGACGGGGCCCGTCTCCTCAATGCGGTGGCGGCCACCGGCATCGCCGCGAAGGACTACGCGCAGGGCTTCGACAGCGCCTGGATCGATCTCAGCAAGGGCCTCGGCTGCCCGGTCGGGGCCGTCCTGTGCGGGACGCGGGCGTTCATTGCCGAGGCCTGGCGCTGGAAGTACCGCCTGGGCGGGGCCATGCGCCAGTCCGGCATCCTGGCGGCCGCCGGCCTCTACGCCCTCGATCACCACGTCGACCAGCTCGTCCGCGACAACGCCCACGCGGCCCTGCTGCGCGACCGGATCGCGGGGGCGCCCGGCCTCGCCATCGACGAAGGTGCGGCTCAGTCCAACATCCTGTGCTTCTCGGTGGAGCCCCTCGGCGTCACGGCCGCCGCCTTCGCCCAGGCCTGCCTCGCAGAGGATGTCCGGGTGCGGGCGATCGGAGCCCATCAGATCCGCGCCACGACCCATCTCGAGGTGGACGAGCCCAGCGTCCTGCGAGCGGCCGAGGTGATCCGCGCCGAGGCCGAGCGCCTGTCGGCGCGCGCCGGCTGATCGGCTTCGCCGAGATCCGGCGAAGAACTCGGCGTGGACCCCATCGTGGCCATCAGGCACCGGCCGTCGCGGTCTCCCGCACGGCGGCCGCGCGGCGCTTGTTGCGCAGGTGACGGAACAGGATGTCGCTGAGCTCCGGTCCCGCCCGGCGCCGCAGGGCGTCGAGGATCTCCTCGTGCTCGCGCATGGCCTCGCCCCAGCGGTCGCGGTCCTTGTCGAGATTGGCCGCGTAGCGCACCCGGCGCAGGCGCCCGGCGAAATTCGCGTAGGTCGTCCGCAGGGGCTCGTTGTCGGCGGCCTCCACGATCCGGTCGTGGATCGCCTGGTTGCCGGCGAAGTAACCGTGCAGGTCGCGGCGGAGATAGGCCGCGTACATTTCGTGGTGCAGGCGTTCGATCTCGGCAAAGCCCGCCTCGGTGATCTTCTCGCAGGCGAGGCGGCCGGCCAGGGCCTCGAGACCGCCCATGACGTCGAACAATGCCACCATCTCGTCGGGGCCGAGCTGGCGGACCCGCGCGCCCCGGTTCGGCAGCAGGTCGATCAGCCCCTCGGAGGCCAGCACCTTCAGGGCTTCCCGCAGGGGGGTGCGCGAGATGCCGAAGCGTTCGCAGAGGAGCCGTTCTGGCACGCGCGCCCCGGGGGCGAGGTTGCCCTCGACCACGTAGTCGCGAAGCTGCGCCAGCAAGGTCCCGTGCAGCGAGGCGCCCCCCGCGCCCGCGATCCGGGGCGGGGATGCGGCCTCCGGGTCGACCGCGGAATCCGGGACGGAATCGAGCATCATCGTTCCAGAAATATCAGCCGGTTGCGCCGCGGTCGAGGGCGATCGAGCGCAAAATAATGCTTGTGTCGCGCAAAAATGAATGCAAATTTTTGGTCGATTCAACCGGACGCGGATCGTATCGACGACAATCCAGCGCTGCTCGCCCTTCGACGCGACCGTGCTGCCCCCGTCCCGCGACCTGCCAGCTTCGTCTGGCGCACCTCAAAGCCTGCGAGGCCCCCATGACGACACGGACCGGACGCCATTTCCTGCACATCCCGGGCCCGAGCCCGGTGCCCGAGCGCGTCCTGCGCGCCATGGACATGCCGGTGATCGACCATCGCGGTCCCGATTTCGCCAAGCTCGGGCGGGCGGTGCTGGAGGGCGCGCAGGCCGTGTTCCAGACCCGCGCGCCGGTGATCCTGTATCCCGGCTCGGGCACCGGGGCCTGGGAGGCCGCCATCGTCAACACCCTCTCGGCCGGCGACCGGGTGCTGATGTTCGAGACCGGCCACTTCGCCACCCTGTGGCGCCAGATGGCGGCGCGCTGGGGCATCGAGGTCGAGTTCGTGCCGGGCGACTGGCGCCGGGGCGTCGACCCGGCCCGGGTCGAGGCGATCCTGGCGGAGGACCGGGCGAAGTCGATCAAGGCCGTGATGGTGGTCCACAACGAGACCTCCACCGGCGTCACGAGCCGCATCGCCGAGATCCGCAAGGCCATCGACCGGGCCCATCATCCGGCCCTCTTCCTCGTCGACACCATCTCGGGCCTCGGCTCGGCCGAGTACGCCCACGATTCCTGGGGCGTCGACGTCTCGGTGTGCTGCTCGCAGAAGGGCCTGATGCTGCCCCCCGGCCTCGGCCTCGTCGCGCTCTCGGACAAGGCGCTCGCCGCCACCAAGACCGCCACCCTGCCACGCTCCTACTGGGACTGGCAGGAGATGCTGAAGCCGAACGCGGCGGGCTACTTCCCCTACACGCCGGCGACCAACCTGCTCTACGGCCTGCGCGAGGCCATCGCCATCCTGAGGGAGGAGGGCCTGCCCCAGGTCTTCGCCCGTCACCAGCGCCTCGCCGCTGCGACCCGCGCCGCCGTGGAGGCCTGGGGCCTTCAGGTCCTGTGCCAGGAGCCGTCGGAGTACTCGCCGGTGCTCACCGCCGTGGTGATGCCGGAGGGCCACGACGCCGACGCCCTGCGCACCCTGATCCTCGAGAAGTACGACCTGTCCCTCGGCACCGGCCTTGCGAAGGTCGCCGGCAAGGTCTTCCGCATCGGCCATCTCGGCGAGACCAACGACCTCATGCTGATGGCCGCCCTGTCCGGCGTCGAGATGGGCCTGAAGGCCGGCGCCGTGCCGCACACCCGCGGCGGCGTGCTGGCCGCCATGGACGCCCTGCGTTCCGGGCTGGACGATTGAGGAGCCACCTCCGGCGGACCTGACGGATCGGGGTCTGACAGACCGTCATTCCGGGGCGCCGAAGGCGAGCCCGGAATCCTGATCCGCCGACGGTGCCGGACGCGATGAACCCTGCGGTTCTGGATCCCGGGTTCCGCTGCGCGGCCCCGGGATGACCGAGTGCCAAAGGCGAAACCCTCGGAGAAACGAAGACCCGACGCCCTCATCACACCACCCCGACGCACCCCCACAAACAGCCCGGCGATCAGACCGGGCGGGAGGACGCGTTCAACCGGAGGAAACCCCGATGACGCCAGATCAAGGACGCATGACCGCGTCAGGACCAGCGAAAAGACGCGTCTCCGCGTCGAACATGGTCCTGTTCCTGCTTTGCCTGATGTACTTCGTCACCTATCTCGACCGGGTGAACATCGCGACGGCGGGCGGCGAGATCATGAAGGATCTCGGGCTTTCGAACACCCAGTTCGGCCTGATCCTGTCCGCCTTCGCCTATCCCTACGCCATCTTCCAGGTCATCGGCGGCTCGGTGGGCGACAAGTTCGGCGCCCGGCGCACGCTCCTGGTCTGCGGCCTGATCTGGGCTTCGGCCACGATCCTCACCGGCCTCGTCGGCGGTCTGATCAGCCTGTTCCTCGCCCGCGTGCTGCTGGGCTTCGGGGAGGGCGCGACCTTCCCCACCGCCACCCGCGCCATGCAGAACTGGACGGCGCCGGGCAAGCGCGGCTTCGCGCAGGGCATCACCCACGCCTTCGCCCGGCTCGGCAACGCGGTGGCACCGCCCATCGTGGCCGTGCTGATCTACCATGTGGGCTGGCGCCTCGGCTTCGTCGTCCTGGGCGTGGCGAGCTTCGCCTGGGTCGTGGTCTGGTACCTGTATTTCCGCGACGATCCGAAGGACCATCCGGCGATCACCCCGGAGGAACTGGCCGTCCTGCCGCCGCCGAGCAAGGTCGGCGCCAAGCAGAACATTCCCTGGAGCCGCCTGACCCTGCGCATGCTGCCGGTGACGCTGACCTACTTCTGCTACGGCTGGACCCTGTGGCTGTTCCTCGGCTGGCTGCCGAGCTTCTTCAAGCTCAATTACGGCCTCGACCTGAAGAACTCGGCCCTGTTCGCCTCGGGCGTGTTCTTCGCCGGCGTCGTCGGCGACACCCTCGGCGGCGTCTTCAGCGACCGCATCCTGAAGAAGACCGGCAACCTCAAGCTCGCCCGCCTGAGCGTCATCGTGGTCGGCTTCCTCGGCGCGGCGGCGAGCCTCGCCGGCGTGTTCTTCACCCGCGACCTGACCCTGGTGGCGCTGCTGCTGAGCTCGGGCTTCTTCTTCGCCGAGCTGGTCATCGGCCCGATCTGGTCGGTGCCGATGGACATCGCGCCGAAATATTCGGGCACGGCGGCCGGCCTGATGAACACCGGCTCGGCGGTGGCGGCGATCATCTCGCCGATCGTCTTCGGGATGATCGTCGACATGACGGGAAGCTGGACCCTGCCCTTCGCGGGGTCCGTCGGCCTCTGCCTGCTCGGCGCCGGCCTCGCCTTCACCATGCACCCCGAGCGTCCGTTCGTGGAGGAGCCCGCGGTGCCGCTGGGACGGGCCGTCCCGGCGGAATAGCGCTGGATCCCACCCTCCCCCGCAGAGGGGGAGGGTTACGCGAGCAACACAGGAGCCGAGCACGATGGACGAACCCGTGCACGACACATCCCGCCCCAGTTCCCGTCCCCTGCCCCTGGCGGGCCTGCGCGTCCTCGACGTGACGCAGGTGATGGCGGGGCCGGTCTGCAGCATGCTGCTCGCCGATCTCGGGGCGGACGTGATCAAGATCGAGCCGCCCGGCACCGGCGACCAGACCCGGGGCGCCATGGGATTCAAGATGAAGGGGCCCGACAGCATGGGCTTCCTCAACATGAACCGGAACAAGCGCAGCCTCGCCCTCAACCTGAAGAGCCCGGCGGGCCGCGACCTCCTCCTCGACATGGCCGAGACCGCCGACATCGTGGTCGAGAACTACCGCCCCGGCGTGATGGCCCGCCTCGGTCTCGGCTACGACGCGATGCGGGCGCGCAACCGCGGCCTGATCTACGCCAGCATCTCGGGCTTCGGGCAGACCGGCCCCTGGGCCAAGCGCCCTGGCTACGACCTCATGGCCCAGGCGATGTCCGGCGTCATGAGCGTCACCGGCCATCCCGGCGGGCCGCCCGTGAAGGCCGGCGTGCCGGTGGCCGATATCGGCTGCGCGCTGTTCGCGGTCTACGGCATCCTCAGCGCCTATATCGGCCGGCAGGCCAGCGGCGAGGGCCAGTACATCGACGCGTCGCTGTTCGATTCGGCGCTGGCCTTCTCGATCTGGGATACGAGCGAGTACTGGGGCACCGGCCGGATCCCGGAGCCCCTGGGCACGGCCAACCGCATGAGCGCGCCCTACCAGGCGGTACGGGCGGCGGACGGCTACTTCGTCATGGGGGCGACGAACCAGAAGCTCTGGCGCCTGCTCTGCGACGTGCTCGGCCGGGAGGATCTGCTGGCCGACGACCGCTTCGGCGACATCGCCGGGCGCCTCGCCCACCGCGAGGTCCTGATCGCCGAGCTGGAGACGAGTTTCGCCGCCAAGACCGCCGAGGAGTGGGTGGCCGATCTCCTGGCCGCCGGCATCCCGGCCGGGCGCATGAACACCTATCCGGAGGCCTTCGAGAGCGAGCACGGCCGCCACCGCCAGATGCGCATCGAGGTGCCCCATCCGATCGAGGGCAACGTGCCGAACATCGGCTTCCCGGTGAAGCTCTCGGGCACGCCGGCCCAGGTCCGCCGCCACGCGCCGCTCCTGGGCGAGCACGCCGACGAGATCCTGTCGGAGCTCGGCCTGTCCGAGGCGGCGGTCGAGCGCCTGCGCGCAGAGGGGGCCTTCGCCGCATGAGTGCGACCACCGACGCGGGGGCCGTCCGCTACCGGGTCGAGGGCGGCGTCGCCCACCTCACCTTCGACCGGCCGGCCGCTCGCAACGCCCTCACCTTCGCGATGTACGACGCCCTGGCGGAAAGCCTCGCGCGCATCGAGGCGGACCCGTCCGTGCGCGTCGCCGTGCTGCGGGGCGCCGGCGGCCAGGCCTTCGTGGCCGGCACGGACATCGAGCAGTTCGTCGGCTTCACGGGCGCGGACGGCGTCGCCTACGAGGCCCGCATCGAGGGCTACGTCGCCGGGCTGGAGCGCTGCCGCGTGCCGACCGTGGCGGTGATCGAGGGCTGGGCAGTGGGCGGCGGCCTCGCCATCGCCAATGCCTGCGACCTCCGGGTGGCGCAGGCCGGGGCCCGCTTCGGGGTCCCCATCGCCCGGACCCTGGGCAACTGCCTCTCGCCCGCCAACCTGCGCCGGCTCACTGCGACCCTCGGCCAGGGCCTCGTCACCCGCATGATGCTGCTGGCCGAGATGCCCACCGCCGAGTCCCTGGCGCCGCTGGGCTACCTCGCCGCCGTGGCGGAACCCGAGCGGCTCGACGCCGAGGTGGCGGCGCTCTGCGAGCGCCTGCTTGGACATTCCCCCGTGACCATGCGGGTCACCCGCGCGATGCTGCGCCGCCTGGAGCGGGACCCGCAGGCCGAGGCGACGGACCTCATCGCGGAATGCTACGGCAGCCGCGACTTCGCGGCCGGGGTCGAGGCCTTCCTGGCCAAGCGGCCCGCGGCCTGGACCGGCACCTGAGCGAGGACGCCGCATGACCCTCTACGCCCTCGGCCCGCATCGGCCGCAGCTCGCCGACCCGGACAGCACTTGGATCGCCCCGGGGGCCCACGTGATCGGGCGCGTCCATCTCGGCCGCGAGGTCTCGATCTGGTTCGGCGCCGTCCTGCGCGGCGACAACGACGAGATCCGGATCGGCGACCGCACCAACATCCAGGACGGGGCGGTGCTGCATGCCGATCCCGGCTTTCCCCTGCACCTCGGAGACGATGTCACCGTCGGGCATCGGGCCATCGTGCATGGCTGCACCATCGGCGCCGGCAGCCTCGTCGGCATGGGGGCCACGATCCTGAACGGCGCCCGCATCGGTCGCAACTGCCTGATCGGTGCCAATGCGCTGGTGACCGAGGGCAAGGCGTTTCCCGACAACAGCCTCATCGTCGGCGCTCCCGCCAGGGCCGTGCGTACGCTCGACGCGGAGAGCGCGGAGCGCCTGACGCAGACCGCCGGAAACTACGTCGCCAACGGCCGCCGCTTCCGCCAGGACCTGCGCGAGCTTCCCTGAGGCACCTGACCGAGGCCGTCGCCGAACCGGCGCGGCCATCGCCGGCCTGACCGGTGGATCGCAGGTCGAACGATCGAGGGGAACGGTCGACGAATCCGCCCTGCCCGATCCGCTCGTCGCCCGAATCAGCCGCTTCGGCGCAATCTCGGCACCGGCCCGGGGCCCGCCGATACCCGAACGTCGTGTGCGCTCGCGTGCAGGCGTCCCGTCGGCCGAGAAGACGTCTGCACATCGTGCCGTTCTGAAGAGGTTCGATCACGCGCGTGAATTCAATTTCGCGAGAACGATAAGTATCGACGCAAACATAGGCGTATTGACCATGCGCGAAGATTGCCTACCGTTATCCAGGGCAGGTGCTGCGCCGGACCGGGTAGGGAGAGGCAGGTCGCGACCATGCTTGTCGGGATGCCATTCCTGCGGGTCTTCGACCGAATGGGCTACGGCGGGCTCGTGCTTTCGACGAATGGACACGTGCTGGCCATCAACGACAGCGCACGCCACATCTTCCAGAGTCTGTTCTGCTTGAGTCGGTCCGAGGTCGAGGTCGAGGTTCTGAACGGGCTCGGGCGCGGGATCGTCAAGCGGTTGCTCGGGCAGGGTCGGGCACGCTTCCAACTGGACAGTGAGAACTGGATCCTGGTGGAGCGCCCCGACCAGCGCCCGCTGATCATGAGTTCCGTGCCGCTTCCGGTCGACGGCGCTGACGGGCCGCACTCGGTCCTGCTGCTGATCGACCTCGACGCGACGCCACTCCTCAACCGCGCCGCCCTGGAGCAGGTCTTCGGATTGACGCGCACGGAAGCGAAACTCGCCACCCTGATGGCCCAGGGCGCGACCCTCGCGGAAGCGGCGGGGCTCCAGGGTGTCCGCGTCGCCACCGTGCGGACCCAGCTCCGCTCGATCTTCACCAAGACCCATACCCATCGGCAGGCCGAACTGGTGATGCTGGTGTCCCGGCTCTCCAGCCTGCCCTGATCGGCGACCCCTTCCATCCGCTCGCCACACTTCCGCATGCCGTCCACGGTGATCGCAGCCCGACCGCGCATGTTCACAAATATATATTGTCATGCAATCGTTGGGATAGGGTCAAGCGAGGATCATGATCGTAGATATATAATGTATCAGAGCTAAGGTTTAAGCGAATACTGGAGTTGTTTAGTCAGTTTGGGGGATGACAGTTCCGGGGATCGGGCGATCTTCGTGCCGTCGTAAAACACGACGGGAGGAAACGATGAAACATTCCATTTCTATCCTCGGATTGGTCGGCCTGTCCCTGGCGGCCATGAGTTCCGCACCGGCCTCGGCGGCCACGAGACAGCAGCGTCTCCCCGCAAAGTACACGGCCCTGGACGCGGCGAAGACGAAACCCGCCATACCGGCCGAGCCCACCACCGCGCGTCAGGATTTCAACGCGGACGGAACCGACATCGCCATTCGCCTCCAGGACGGCCATCACGGCGACGGGAGCCTCTGAGTGGCGCGATGCGGCGCGACGAGGGTCGGGCGCGGTACGAGGCCTGTCCCCGGGCCGTCGGGGGCGGGTCTTCGTGCCGAACCGATCCTCCGCCGGTGCTTGAGCGACCGAATCGCCTCATGCGATCCCGCTCGGCGCGCCATTGATGCGCGCCGGTCCGCGACGGGACCGCGCGTTCGGCGGCAGGGTCCGTCCTCGCGATCATCGCGCCGTGAAATCGTCTCGTCGCGGAATCTTCCGGCGGGCGCGTGCGGCGCAGAGATCCGTCGCCCTCAGCGATGCCCGACGGCGATCAGGCCGTCGTCCATGACGGAGAACCGGATTCCGAACCGTCGCAGCGTCTCCACGGCCTTGTGCCGGGATTGCTGGGCCGTGCCGTCCGGATGCTCCTCCATGCGTTTCACGGTCGACAGGGAGAGGCCTGCGGCCCTGGCGAGATCGGACATGGACCAGTCCAGCAGGGCGCGGGCGGCACGCAGGTGACGTCCGGCGATCGCCTGCTCGAGCCCCTTCAGCAGCATCCCGACGGGTGGACTTCCCCGTGTGCCGAGGGGCCGCGCGAGATTGCTCCAGTCCACCACCTGGCCGCGCCCATCGACGATCGGAACCGTGAAGATCTCGAAGCGCTCCCGCTTCCCGCCGGCGATATAGAGGACCGGCTTCATCGTGTAGACCTGTCCGACCTGGTGCGCCGCGAGGCTTACGGCGCGCCAGTGTTCCCGCTCCTCGGTCACGATCGCCAGAAACGCGTCGTCCGCCGTCTCCTCAGGTGAGAGGCCGGTCAATTCGTAGGCTTCTTCCGTGAAGGTGTAGGCGTAGTCCGGATCGTTGGAGAAGGTCAGGGTCCGGGTGCGGTCGAACAGCGCTCGCCGGCGTCGCCGCTCCGCCGCGAGGGCCCGTCTCAGATTTTCCCGCTCCGTCACGTCGAGGACGCTTCCGGTAATCCCCAGGGGACGTCCGTCGGGGGCCAGGTGGATCTCGCTGCGAAGCGATAGGACGCGATTCGAGCCGCCCGGACGGATCACGCGGATCGTCTGCTTTTCCTGCGACATGGCCCCGATGAGGCCGGAGCCGCTCGCCATCCTCCCACGATCCTCCGGATGCACAAGGCCGATCAACAGGTCGTAGCTTGGGCGGGTCGTCTGAGGATCGAGCCCGAGGATGCGGAACAGGCCGGAGGACCAGACATGCTGGTCGCTGGCGAAGTGCCATTCCCACGTGCCGCTGATGCCCTGGCTGTCGAGGAGACGCAGGAATTGCTTCGACGAGAATGGCAGGCTGTCGACGTCCATCGTCGCAATAGGCCTCGCAGCGAAGAAAACATCCAATGACGGTTTTATTTTTACGGCATTCGATGCGAAAGGCGAAATTTCCCGGATCATTCAACGACAGGTAATCGAATACTAAATCTGAAGTTGCGTCTGCGGCGGCGAAAGCTTCGTCGCGTGCGATCCCCCAGACCGACAGGAGTCGCCGTACCGTTGCGGACGCGCTGGGCGGCACCGATCGGGCGCGTGACGATCAGACCGTCGGCGTCCCGGGATTCGTGTCCGGCATCGCAGCGCGTTTCCGAGCGGGGAGTGGTCCGGCGAGACGGACGGCCGTCCGGCGTTTACCCTGGCGTTGCCCTGCGCTAGGATTTTCGCCTCAGCCGATGGTCGCCGGACGTTCCGGCGGGCCGACATCGTCACCGCTTGCCTCACCCGTCGGGATCACCGTCAGGACGGTGCATCCCGGCGTGATCCTCTGCCTTCGATCCAGGGAGGCGGCCGTGCGCGGCCGTGGGATTCATGCGCCGCAACCGCCACGCCAAGATCGTCGCGACCGTCGGACCCGCCTCGTCGTCTCCCGACATGCTGCACCGGCTCTTCGTCGCCGGGGTCGACACCTTCCGCCTCAACTTCAGTCACGGCACGCAGGACGACCATGCCCGGGTCTACGCGGCGATCCGCACCCTGGAACGGGAGACCGGCCGGCCCATCGGAATCCTCCAGGACCTGCAGGGGCCCAAGATCCGCCTCGGCACCCTGGCGGGCGGGCGCCTCGACGTCGCGCCCGGCGAGACGGTGCGCTTCGTGCTGGAGGGCGCCGAAGGCGACCGGCACGCCATCCCCCTGCCCCACCGGGAGATCTTCCTGGCGGTGGCCCCGGGCCAGGATCTGCTCATCGACGACGGGCGGGTGCGCGTGCGGGTCACCGGCCTGACCGGTGACAGCCTCACCGCCGAGGTGATCACCGGCGGAACGCTCTCGAACCGCAAGGGCGTGAACCTGCCCGGCACCCTCCTCGACCTCTCCCCGCTCACTGTTAAGGACCGGGCCGACCTCGCCTTCGGGCTGGAGCTCGGGGTGGACTGGGTCGCGCTCTCCTTCGTCCAGAAGCCCGCCGACCTCATCGAGGCCCGGGCCCTGATCGGTGACCGGGCCGGGTTGATGACCAAGGTCGAGAAGCCCCAGGCCCTGGAGCGCATCGACGACATCATCCGCCTGTCCGATGCCGTCATGGTGGCGCGGGGCGATCTCGGGGTCGAGATCCCGCACGAGGACGTGCCCGGACGCCAGAAGGAGCTGATCCGGGCCTGCAGGCTGGCGGTCAAACCGGTGATCGTCGCCACCCAGATGCTCGACTCCATGGTCTCGGCCCCGACGCCGACCCGGGCCGAGGCCTCGGACGTGGCCACCGCCATTTATGACGGGGCGGACGCGGTGATGCTCTCGGCCGAATCCGCCACCGGCCAGTACCCGGTCGAGACCGTGACCATGATGGCCCGCATCATCCACCGGACCGAGACGCACAAGCTCTACCGCTCGCTGATCACCGCCACCGATCCGGGCGAGGAGGAGACGCCGCCCCACGCCGTCGCCAGCGCCACCGCGACCCTCGCCGACGCGGTGGGGGCGGCCGCCATCGTGGCCTACACGCTCAGCGGCACCACCGCGGCCCGGATCGCGCGACGCCGGCCGCAGGTGCCCATCCTGGCCCTGACGCCGGATCTCGCGACCTCGCGCCGGCTGTGCCTGCTCTGGGGGGCGCACAGCCTGCGCGCCGATGAGGTGGATTCCTACGAGGCGATGGTGGCCAATGCGCTCGCTCACGCGGTGGAGGAAGGTTTCGCCCTGCCCCACGCCCGTGTCGTGATCACCGCCGGCATCCCCTTCGCGGTGGCCGGTACCACCAACAACATTCGTGTCGCGCAAGTCCCCTCCGCCTAAACCCCCCCTCCGCCTGAGCCGGTCCCTGTCGGGCGGCGCGGTGGGCGTGGATCGAAACCGGCCGAGCACCCGGGCACAACTCTTCGACAATACCGGCAACTGTGCCGTGTTTCGCCCGTCCTCCAGCGTCTAGGCGCGTTTTCGCAAGACGAAGGTCGGACGCGCTTCAACGGGGTCAGGCTATTCAGCGATGCTTAACGGCGCGGGCGTAGACCCCGGGGACGTGTACCGGTGCCTTGCCGTCGTTCAACCCGAGCGGACCTTCGCCTCACCGTCCACGTGCCTGCTCTCCCGCCCCTGTCTCGTGGACGATGACCGTGACCCTGAAATCCGTCGGCACCTTCGCTGCCCTGTTCCTCGTCGGCGTCGCGCCGGCCATCGCCGCACCCCAGCAGGTCGGCGTGGTCGCCAAGGTCGACCGCCAAGCCGTCGCCTCCCAGTCCGGCCAGGCCCGCGACATGGCTCCCCAGGGGCCGGTGTTCTTCAAGGACATGATCCGCACCGGCGCCGAGTCGCGCCTCGAGGCCAAGCTCGCCGACGACACCGTGCTGACCCTCGGCGAGAACGGCAGGCTCACCGTGGACGACTTCGTCTACAAGCCCGGCGCGCAGGGCGGGAAGCTCGCCCTCTCGGTGGCGCGCGGCGCCTTCCTCTTCGTCGGCGGCAAGATCGAAGGGCCGACCGGCGGCAACGTCGCGATCAAGACCGCCGTCGGCACCCTCGGGGTGCGCGGGACGACGGTCTGGGGCGGCGCCATCGACGGCGGCTATGGCGTGCTCGTGCTCGACGGCGAGGTGATGCTCAAGACCAAGCGCGGCAGCGTGCTCATGCGCAAGGGTCAGGGGACGATGGTCTACAAGGGCCGGGCACCCGAGGCGGCCGCCCCCTGGCCGGACGACCGGACCAAGCGCGCCGTGGCGACGGTCACGATCAGCGAACAGGCGCAGTTCGTCCCCACTCTGAACCGCTGACGAATCCTGCGGCAGGCGCCGGGGCGGTGGGATTCTACCCACCGTTCCGGTAGCCTGCGGCGATGCCCGGGCGGTATCGCGGTCCCGCGCCGCCCGACCCTCTGGAGACCGCCCTGGTGCAGGCCCTCGACATGCCCGTCCCCCTGTCGACCCTGGCGGCCCTCCTGGTTGCGATGGCGGCCAAGCATTACCTGATCGACTTCGTCGTCCAGACGGACTGGATGGCCCGCGGCAAGGAGCGGGTCGCGGGCTGGGCGGCGCCGCTCGCCGTCCATGCCGGGACGCATGCCCTCGGCACCCTGGCGATCGCCCTGCTCTACAAACCCGGCCTGTGGTGGCTCGCGCTCCTCGACTTCGTGGTCCACGGACTGATCGACCGGGCCAAGACCCTGGTCGCCCACCGCACCCGCTGGCCCATGACCGACCCGCGCTTCTGGTGGCTGATGGGCTTCGATCAGTTCCTGCACCAGCTCACGAACATCGCCCTGGTGGTGCTCCTCGTCCTCCCCTGAGACTTTCGTCTCAGGCCGCCATGCTGACGGAGCGCTCGCCCGCCCGGATGCGGCGGGCATGGAGCGCCAGGATCGGGTCGTCGGGGTTGGCCGCGTGCAGGCCCAGCAGCGCCTCGGCCGCGCCGGCGTCCCCCGCGACCAACCGCCCGAAGGCCACGCGATAGGCGTCCAGGGCGTCGCTGGCCTGTCCCGTCGGCTCGAAGACCTCGACGCCCACGGATTTGCCCTTCAGCATCAGGGTCCCGATGGGCCGGAAGCTGACGCCGGACACCTGGTCGCAGGTGGTGCGGGCGATGCAGATGCGGGTGCCGAGCGCCTTGTTGGCGGATTCGAGCCGCGCCGCAACGTTGATCGCATCGCCGTGCGCCGTGTAGTCGAAGCGGCGCGTCCCGCCGAAATTGCCGACCACGGCACGTCCGGTATTGATGCCGATGCGGGTCGCGCCGAAGGGGACGCCCTGGGCCCGTTGCCGCTGGCGAAACGCCTCCGCGAAGGCGTCGAGGGCCAGCGCGCAGGCCACCGCCCGCGCGGCATGGTCGGGCTGGTCGAGGGGCGCGTTGAACATGACGTGCACCGCGTCGCCGACGATCTTGTCGACGGTGCCGCCATGGGCCATCGCGATGGAGCACAGGCCGTCGAGATAGGCGTTCAGCAGGTTGACGAGGGCCTCGGCGCCGGAGGCCTCGGTCATCGCGGTGAAGCCCTCGAGGTCGGTGAAGAGGAACGTCATCTCGCGGGTCTCGCCCCCGAGCTTCAGCCGGCCGGGGTCGCTGGCCAGCACCGCCACCAGGTCCGGCGACAGGTAGTGCGTGAAGGCGGCGCGCAGGCGCTGGGCGGAACGCTCCGAGCCCGCATAGCGGGCGAGGCTCCCGCCCGCATGGGCGACGAGGAGGCCGAGGGTCGGCAGCGTCGGGTCGAGGAGCAGGCCGCCCCGGGCGAACAGGGCCAGGGCGGCGAAGGTCGGCACGGGCGCCAGGAAGGCCATGCCGAGCCCGGCGCTGCTGAGCCGCCCGAAACCGCAGGCCAGGGCGGCGGCGAGGCCGAGCACCAGCGCCGCCACGATCTCCGCACCCAGCGCCCAGGCCGGGCGACTGAGCGCTTGCCCGCCGATGACCTGATCGAGGGCCATCGCGTGCAGGTTCACGCCGGGCTCGAACGGGGTCATCGGCGTGGGGCGCAGGTCGGACAAGCCGACCGCGCTGGTGCCGACGAAGACCGCGCGGCCCTGGATCTCCGGGCGCAGGCCCGGACGCTGATCGGGATCGAGCAGGCGCCAGGCGGCGATCGTCGGCGTCGAGCGGGCCTTCGGGAAGTGGAGGGCCAGGGCGCCGGAGCGGTCGACGGAGAGATCGACCGCCCCGACGCGGATCGTGTAGCCGGTCAGGGTCGCGCCATCGCGCTCCGCCCGCACCTTGAAGCTCTCCTCGTCCTGCAGCACCCGCAGGGCGTCGAGGGCGAGGGAGGGCACCAGGCGGTTTCCCACCGTCGCGAGCAGCGGCAGGCGCCGGATGATCTCGTCGCTGCCGGCCGCGATGGTGAAGCTGCCGTGGCCGGCGGCGGCCGCGTCGAGCACGGGCAGGTTCTGGACCGAGCCTCGGAAGTTGGGGACCGTCTCGCCGGGATCGCCGGAGATCGTCGCGAAGCCGGCGCTGCGCGTGACGGGTTCGCCCTGCGCGTCCGGCGTCAGCGCGAAGCCGGCGACGACGCGGCCCCGGGCGAACACCGCCGCCAGGGCGGCATCGTGGTCCGGCAGGGCCGTCTCGGGCTCCGCCGCGCGAAAGCCGAAGCGCCGCGCCCAGTCGGGCACCAGGAGCGCGGGCGAGGTGCGGTCGGGCTCGGCGAAGACCATGTCGAGGGCGACGACGCCGGCGTCGAGGTCCTGCAGGGCCGCGACGAGGTCCGCCACCACGTGGCGCGGCCAGGGCCACTGGCCGTGCCGCTTCAGGCTCTCCTCGTCGATGTCGACGACCCGAACCGCGGCGCCGTCGGTCGCGCGGGGGCTGATCCGTTGGGCGCTGTCGAAGGCCGCCTGCCGCAGGCGCTCGAACGGCTCCGGAACGACGGTCCGCACGGCCAGGAGGGCCAGCACCAGGGCAAGGCCCACGCCCACCGGGGCCAGGCGTCGTGACAGGAACATCGGGGGCAGGCTCCGCGCGGGGCGTTTTCGCGATCAGTCTCGCGCCGCCGTGCTGAGATCTCGTTAAGGATAGGAGACGGCGCGTGAAACAAAGCGGTTGCCGTTCGCCAGCTCTTAACCGGCCCCCGGCACGGTTCGCACCGGGCCATCACTGTGCCCAGCCTGGAACCTTCCGTGCCGCGTTCCCAAGCGAAGTCCCTGGACCATCATCACCTCCCGGCCGGTGCGCGCCTGTTCTCGGCCGGCGACCTGGGCGATGCGGCCTACCTCATCGTGAGCGGCCGATTGGAGATCGTCCTCGAGCGTCCGGAGGGGGACCTCATCCTGGCGCATCGCGGCCCCGGCGAGATCGTCGGGGAAATGGCGATCCTCGATCACCAGCCGCGCTCCGCCGCCGTGCGGGCCCTGGAGGACAGCGAACTCGTCGTCATCACGGAGGAGCAGCTCGCCCACCGCATCGCGCAGACCGATCCGATCCTGCGGATGTGCCTGGGCGTAGTGCTGTCGCGCTACCGGCAGACGGTGGCCATCCTCGAGCAGATGAAGGGAACGGCGCCGCCGCCGGTCCTCGGCGCCGATGCCCCCCCGTCCGAGACCTTCGCGGCCGCCCTCGGCGCCCTGTCGCTGGAGCGCGAGATCCGCGCCGGCCTGCGCAACGGCGAGTTCGAGCTGTACTTCCAGCCCATCGTGCGGCTGTCGTCCCGGCGGCTGGCCGGGTTCGAAGCCCTGATGCGCTGGCGCCACCCGACCCGGGGCCTGGTGCCGCCCATCGAGTTCATCCCGGCGGCCGAGGCGTCCGGTCTCATCGTCGACCTGACCGCGTATGCCTTCGAGGAAGTCGGGCGGGTCTTCCCCGAGCTCCTGCTCGCTGCCCAGACCAATCCCGGCGCGCTCGACGGTCCGCTCTTCATGACCGTCAACGTCTCGGGCCGCGACCTCGCCGGCGCCTCGTTCCCCGAGATGATCGCCGACTTCCTGGCGCGGACCCGGATCGCCCCCTCCAGCCTCAAGATCGAGGTCACGGAGAGCATGCTGATGGACGATCCTGAGCGTGCCGCTGCCGCGCTCACGCAGTGCCGGAACGCGGGCCTCGGGATCGCGATCGACGATTTCGGAACGGGCTATTCCTCGCTGAGCTATCTGAGCACCCTGCCGGTGACGACCCTGAAGATCGACCGCGCCTTCGTGCGCACCCTCCTGGCCGACCAGACCAGCCGGGGCATCGTGCAGACGATCCTCCGGCTGGCCGACGATCTGGCGGTGTCCGTGGTGGCCGAGGGAATCGAGCAGGCCGGCGAGGCCGACCTTCTCGCCGGCATGGGCTGCGCCTTCGGCCAGGGTTTCTATTTCGGTCGGCCGGCCCCCCTGGCGGGCGCCCTGAGCGCCATCGCGACCTGGCCCACCCCGACCGACCATCAGGCCGCCCTCCGCTTGATCGCCTGACCGAAGCGACGGGCGCGGCGCGGCTCCGAGGAACGGTTTTCGAGAACCGCTATCGGCGTTCGATCCGCCCCGGGCCCGTCAGTGGGACGGATGGCGCGGCGGCGTTGGTGCTCTCCTTGTAGATCGGCACGATGACCCGGAGCCAGCCTCGGGTCTCGCGGCCGCCGTAATTGCGCTCGACCACGTCCTGGGTGACGTAGGCCTGCAGGTTCACCGGGCCGAAATTGTACCCGACGAGGCCGCCCACCGCGATCTGGCCCTG
>NZ_LMNE01000046.1:0-6891 GCF_001423285.1 Methylobacterium sp. Leaf111
CAGGGTGCTTGGGCGAACGTAAAGCCGATGCCCAACCGCAAGCAGGTCTTGGCCTTCAGCCCGTTCCTGTACAAGTACCGCAATCTGGTCGAGCGCTTTTTCGGCAAGATCAAGCACTTCCGCGCCGTCGCTACTCGCTACGACAAGGATCCCGATAACTTTCTTGCCAGCGTCAAACTCGCCGCCATCCGGGTCTGGCTGCGAACTTTATGAGTCCGCAACCTAGAGCAGGAGCGCCACCATCATGCCCGGATGATAGCGCGGGTAGCCGCGCTCTTCAATTTAGGTATTACGGATGGCCGAGAGGTCGAGCGCTTACCGCACCGTATCGCGAACGAAGCGCGCCATGTGCCCAGGCGGCACGAACTCGTGCGAAGAGGGCGGCTCCAACCAGCCTTGATCGACATCCCAGGAGCGAAACACCTTGGCTATGAGCCGAGCGAATCACCCCCAGGCCCTTCCGTCGAGAGAATTACTTGGACGATCTCTTCGCGCAAATCAAAAACGCTCTTGCAGAAACCGAGTCGGTGGGAACATCCCATGTCGCGTTGCGCCTATTTGGCGATCATTGAATGAGCCAGCTAAAGTCCGGTGCACTCCTTATAGCCAACTGAGATGAATTGAGAGAGCGCTGACATTGCGACTTTTGATAAAGTAGTTTGATGTCATGGTCGCGCCAAGCCATTCGTTGCCGCCCCCATATGATGTCGAGACGTTCGACACCCTTTTGGCTCGAGCCTTAAGGCCAGTGACGAACGACGAAGGAGCTCGATCCGGCCCCTTCGTCGTTCAAGCTGCTGGTCGCTAGAGGCGTTCTTCTACCAAGAACCCACGCTAGAGTTGCTTTCTTAAACTTAATCTTGATGATTTCCTATCGTCTAAGCCACATCTTCGGCCGGGATTCCGGTACATGATTCGAAGAGCCGATATATGGCATCTGATAATTTGGAAAAAAGGGAAATTTAAGTGCTCGCTCTTTGGATGAGTACACTTGGCGTATGAGATTTTTACGACTCCCAGGCTTTTTACGCAAAAGCGTTTTGTAATTATTGAATCCCCCTTCATCAGAAAGTCTATTTAATGCTATATTGTATAACAATGTAATAAATTCGTCATCCGATACGGTGTCCATCTCTGCCAATTGGTCGAGCTTCCGAATTTCCCACGCGGCTATAGCTGCAAAAATTGTTTGTCGATCGAACCCTCCGCCCAAATTGTGCAAACCAGCTAAGACACTTCGAACACTTGGATCTGCAGCTACGTAATTTTTTGTTGAAAAGTGCGCGGACGGATTTCTTGCCTCATTCCATCCGTAGAATATATAGTGTCGCAATGGATCGATATTTAATTCTCTAATATCCTTATATTCTTTTATATAATATTCAGGACTGAACTCACCAAACACAGTCTCAATGTCAATCGCTATTGAAAGAGATTTGTCCAGTCCAATTTTGATCGCTTGCATATTCCTGATAAAATCAGCAACGCTTTCGTTAGCTGCTGGCAAGGAGGGGTTATATTCGTAATTGATCGATTTTTGATCCTGCCAAGTTTTCAAATCTGCACGAATCGCCATACAGGTATTTCGCCAAGTGAATTTGCTACGGACTGAATTTAATGCTCGCCTGAAATGAGTCTTCTTTTGGGAATCAGAAAGGCTAAAAGCCTTCTCCATCGCCTCTGCAACGTCTACTGGGTTTGGCTCCCACCAATTACCCACCTCAGAAAAGTCTTTATCCTCATAATTTGCTACAATTTCTTTACCATCGAAAGTAATTGCGCCTTCGTATACCATATCTGCAGTGGCGCCATAACTGGGAAATATAGTTAGCAGCCCGCAGGCCATTGCTTCGACGACTGAAAATCCAAACCCCTCTGATCGTGATGTGAGAACAAGATAATCAACACTCCTGTAAACTGTTGCTAGCTCTTCATTCGAGAGAGGGATTAGAGTTTCCCGATAAGAAATATTGCTATTAATGTCGTCAAATATCAGAAACTGCTTCCATTGCCGTGCATGTCTCCGATTTTCGCTCCCTTCCGGAAGCACACCGTGACCAAGAACCACTAGCTTTGCTTCAGGATGATTTTTACTAAAGCTCTCCCACGCTTTTAAGATGACGTCATAACCTTTCCGATATTGAGCTCGCGCAAACCATAAAAATGTCGGACTGTCGTAAAGCCGCTCAGAGTTTCCCCAAGGCTGGAAAATGTCAGTTTCTACACCTAGCGGAACGTAATGCGTGCGGGCAAAACCCGCGTCTTCAAACACTTTAAGGTTCCATCTTGACGGTAAATATGTGGACTTATAATCATCTTTATGCTCAATCCATGTATCCGGAAGCTTGCTAGTTTCCCAAACCGAGTAGAGGCAATCAAATGGCTCAATGCCAGGATGGGCAAAAATCAATTCTGGGCGATCGTTGTCAATTAATCCGTATCGCTTCATGTAAGGAAAAAGATTTTTATTGATTATGTTCCATGACGTCGCAACATCGTTTTTATGGTCGATATATGCCAAGCCATATCCAAGGTGCTTTTTTGTAAATATCTTACGACTATTTTTTATATACTGTAAGCGAATTTCAGATTTTCCTTCAGAAAATGTAGATCCACTGAAATGTTTGATTTGAGATTGCGGTAGATAGGCCGTTGTATAACCCGCCTCCCGAAGCCTCAGACCAAAATCCGCGTCTTCGTGATAGAAGCCAAATTCGTCGTCAAACCCCCCGATCTCTGTACCAGCACTTGTTCGAATTATTGAGCATGTCATCTCGCAGAAATCAGACTCAATACGATATACGTTGCCCGGGGGCACTGACGTATCGTGCTCGAAATCTGTGATGCTAAGATCCCAATACACTCTGCGGCTCAAGGTGCCGACTTTTTCTTCTGAACTTGTTATAACTTGAGAACACGAAAGAGCTCCAAGTCTATCATCGCTCATCATCTCATACAAAAGCTCGCGTGCAACATCAGTGACAAATACAATATCGTTATTTGAAATATAAACAAACTCTGCATTTCTATCTCGTGCAATCTTAAGTGCATAGTTGCAGCATTGAGTGTATGAATGGGGTGTATCGAGCTGGAATATTTCGACGCCATTCTCGAAACAAACTTGTTCTGTTGTGTCTGTACTTCCCTGATCAAGCACTACAATTTGTTTTGCGGGTATTTTAAGGGTCGGCAGCATTTGCTTAAGTAGTCTTCCACCATTAACCGATGGTATAACAAAGATCGATTCATTAAGTTTGCCTTCAACAAGACTAATTTCTGCTTTTGATGCCGACGAAAAAGAAATATCTTTTGCTTTGATCATAAGGCTTCACTCATGTGCTAAAAAGCTATGGTTGATCGATGTCTTTTTGAGTAGATAATGCAATTACGATGCCTAAGCCTGCTCATCGATTATGTGTTGCATAAATAACCTGCAACTCTGCCGAGCGCTGCCACGGCACTGCACGATTTGGAGTGGTCAACCATCTAATTCGCTTCTTGTGCCATCGAAGAATGGCCGAAATCGTGCGATGGAGATCCTTTGAGTACGCCTTATATCAGCTGGCCTCTACGAGGTGCGCCAGTTCAGAAGTCTACGCGCCACTTATATCGGTTTGTCCGCTCGAAGAGTTGAAGGCGCACGTCATAGCAATCTGTCCTCGCGACACCGGGCTCCAATAGTTCTTCCCTAACTTGCACACAAACCGTGCCTATGTGTACCCACATCGCGTGCTTAATGGTCCTTTCCCGATCGATCTGCTGACCGTTACATAATACGCTGCGTCGCTCAGCATGTCCGGGTTGATACCCGTAGGCACACACAATAAGCTTCGGAAGTTTCAACCATTGGAACCAAACAGTCTGGTATGATCCGCACAACAACGTTCGACATCTTGGGAAGCGCTACGGCTCTCGCTAACGCATTAAACTTTAACAATAGATCGCTAGTGCCTGTCGTGTTTGCGGTCTAACTCCCCCGGGCCATGAACGGCGCCACGGCGACAACCTGCACCTATGCGATTGACGGCTTCAAGGTCAACTGACTCCGGGGCCACACTTTTGAAACTTAGTCAGAACAACCGGAAAGCCTTCTCAATGCGCCTTTCTGCACGGCTGCTTGCCCTCGCCCTCATCGCGGCATCGCCGAGCGGCGCCATTGCATTGGACCCCGGCACACCGGATCCGTTGCGGGGGCCGACCGTACCGGCACGCCGGATCATCCTGCCCCCAACCGATCAGGGGTCAGGTGGCGACATGTCGAAGTTCTCCGTTCGCATCCCCGGCTGGAACGACGGCCGAAAGCTCGAAGACATCATCCGCGACTTCTCTCTGGCCAACCTGCCGGACTTCTCGGCCGCGGTGCTTGGCGGGGTCGAGGCAGATACCGGGGTGGATCAGACCGCGCGCATCGTCCTCGCGTTGTCCAGAGTGCCGACGTCCGGCGGGCGTCTGCGCTTCCCATGCGGGCGGGTGCTCTACTCATCTGTCGTCGTTCCGAACCCACGCCTTGTCCTGGCCAGCGCCAACATCCGCTGCACCGAGCTGACCACGATGGCCAGCGCGGCGACCGGCACCACCCTCAAGTTCACCGGCGTGTATTCCGGCATCGAGGACATGGCCTTCGCGCATGTGGGCTTCGACAGCGGCGCCTTCCGAACCGCCGGTCCGACGGTCGACCTCGCCAGCGGCTATAACTGGGTGAGGCGCTCGACTTTCCGCGGCTGCTATATGTGCGTCCGCATGGGCGCCACCGGCGGCATCCAGTGGGTACAGGACAACAGCTTCGAGTACAGCGCCGATGGCGCGGCCTACCCCGGCTCGGGCTACATCCTCGTCGACAACACCTCGGTGGGCCCGCACAACATCATCTCGGGCAATCTCGGGCTCTCGAACTTCCTCGACGGCAATCCGGCCAACCGACGCTATCCGGACGCGGCCGTCATCGTCACGCAGACGGGCGAGCTCTACACCTTCGCCAACGACTGGGTGAGCAACCGGACCAGCTACAAGATCATCCCCGGCAACGGCCAGCGCGTCGAGAAGGTCACCCTGGCGATCGGGACCAACGACAGCGCCCAGGCCGGGAATGTAATCGTCCGTCCGACTGGCACCGGCCGTGTCATGGATCTTTCGATCCCGACCCCCTGGCTCACCAATACGACACAGATCACGAGCGCGGTGAACACCATCGGCGTCGATCTCGATGCCAGCGCGGCGACGCCCTCTGCGTCCCACCCGTACCCGATCAACATGGTCTCGATCACCGGCGGCGGGCAGATCACCTCGACCACCGGGCAGACCGGCTCCGGCGTGCGCTGCAAGGGGCCGGTGAGCAACGTCACCGTGAGTGCGGTCACCATCGCAGGTTGGGAGGCGGGCGTGGACCTCCAGGCCGGCTGCCGTAAGGCGACGCTCGCCGACAACAAGATCGGCGCTTACAGCCCCTTCGACGTGCCCGCTGCGTCCAAGACAAACAAGGTCGGTATCCGCGTCGCAGCTGGCGTCGTCGGCCTGAACGCCCACGACAACGATCTTGAGGGCAACACCGTCGCACCGCTTCAGGACGCCTCGACCGATGCGACCCGCCGCATCCACGACAATCCCGGCTACAACCCGGTCGGCGCGAAGCAGATGGCTGTCACGGAGAGCCCGATGACGTTGCCGGCCCTGCCGACGACCGCGAGCTACGTCGTGAACGGCGGTGCCTCTGTCGCCGTGAAGGTAAGCGCGGCCGATAACAGCGGAGCGCTCACGGTCTGCGCTGCCAGCCCATGCAGCTTCACGATCCCGCCTGGGCTGCCCGTGACGCTCACCTACTCCTCCGGCCCGGCCGTCGTTCAGACGATTTACTGAGGCTCCCTATGGCTCGCACCCTGCTCGCCGCCGCGCTCCAACGGTCTGCGTGGCCGTGACGATTGAGCTGATCCCGTCCCTTGTCTGCGCCCGGCCGGCCCGGCGGCGCTGAGCCACAGGTGAAGGCTGGCCAGCCTCAGCTTCACGGCTCAGCGAGGGCCATCAGCATCAATCCAACGTGGCCTGCATTAGCGATCTCCCCGGACAAGGCCAGTCGTTTGGCTTCTTGGCGCGAAACGAGCACCACCTCGATGTCTTCGGTTGGCTCCGGATTGGACTTGCCAGCGATGACGCTCGTCGCTCGGATCAAGTGCAGGCGGTTGGCATAGCGCGCGGGGTCGACACTCATTGTGGCAAGATGGGCCAGCGTCCCGCCGGAGTACCCGGTTTCCTCACGCAGCTCGCGCGCGCCAACGGCCACGGCGTCCCTGTCATGGGGGTCCATCATACCTCCAGGAAGCTCAAGGCTGAGCACCTGAAGCCCATGCCGGTATTGCCGAACGAGGATGACCTGGTCGGCCTCGTCCGTCGCAAACACGTGCACGAAATCGGGAAATTCGAGAACGTAATAGGGCGCGACCTCTACTCCGTCGGGGGTCGAGCAATCGTCTGCCCTGACGCTGATCCAGCGATCCTGGAGCACGTGGACGGTCCGATGGATCGTCCATCTCTTATCACCAGCCATCGCTGATCCCCTTCCGCGGCCAAGCGAAAGTGCCGCACGGCGGGACCGATACCTGAAAAACCTGGAGACCACCTATGGACCTCTCGCCCATCGGCGAAGCCGTGCTCATCGCTCACGAGGGGCGGTGGCTGAAGGCCTACAAGGATTCGGTCGGCATCTGGACCATCGGCATCGGCCACACCTCGGCGGCGGGCGCGTTGCTGGTCACCGCCGGTCTGACGATCACCTCGGCCCAGTGCGATGCGATCTTCGAGTGTCCGACGTCAGCACCTGTGGGACAGATTGAGGGTCTTCACGAACGGAGGATGGCTGGTTCATCGTAGCCCCTGAGGAGCGAAGATGAAGCAGACATC
>NZ_LMNE01000047.1:0-5952 GCF_001423285.1 Methylobacterium sp. Leaf111
TCGCCCGTCGTATACGAGCAGGAGACCCGGCCGCACCCGTCACCTGAGACCCGGCTCAGCTAAGCCCCCTAACCGTCCACAGAAACGGGGCAATCCCACCCTTCAGGTGGCGTCAGGGTGGCCTTGAGGATGGTTCGCCATTCGTCGTCCAAGAACTCTCTCTCACGCACCTTCGGCTGCGCCTTACCGACAGCCACGCTCACTCCAGCGAAAGGGTTGGTGGCGATCTTCTTGTTATCCAGCGCCCAACCAAAACCCACGCGAGCTGCACGGAGCCACACGTCATTCACGACACGAGGTGAGCGGTCTGAGGTCACAAGGGTGTTCTTCCACCCGATGGCGTCATCCCCGGTGATGGCAGCGATGTCTCGGCCCTCGAAGAAGGCGTCCAGCCCTTTGAACACCGCACGCCAGCGGTCCACCGTGGCTGCTCCAGGCTTGCGCTCTGCGATCCAAGCTTCGAACAGGGACCAACAGGTGAGCCCCGCCGCTTTCCCAGGAAGGGCCTGACGAAACTCCGGGTATCGCTCCACGCGTCCATCAGCCGAAAAATCTCCGCCAGCTCGTCGTCGGAGGGTGGCAGCGGCAGCGAGGAGTTCACCTTCGACAATGTCGAGGAAGGCGTCTGTCGCCTCCTGGGTAAGGCGGATGCCCTGCTCACCGAGGAACGTTGCGATGAGCCCCAGCTCTCCGACGACCCCACGGATGTGCCTCCGTGCAGCCGGGCTCTCTACAGGTTCATCAGCGCTATGCGTGTCGTCCCGGCTAGCAAAGCGCAACCGGGCATCTTCCAGCGCTTCGTGTAGGCCGTCCCACCGTTCTGGAGGGTCGGCTTCAGCCTCATGCCTCGCGACGAACCAAAAGTACCACTCACCAGCAAGACCATGGGCCTCACGGTGCGTCAGTCCCCTACCCTCACCCCTTGCAGCAGCCCTCAGCGCCTCGATACGTCCGGTTACGGTCGCATCCCATTCCCGTAGCTCTGCCTTTGCGGAACCCGTGGACAAGCTCCCAGGACGACGGAAACGCTCCTCCTGGGAGACACCGAACGCGCGCTTGTACGCTTCGCGAACGTCCTTCGGGATGCCCTTACGGGCGAACCAATCCCCGTTCGGGGCACGGCTGAGGGAGGTCATCGGAACGGCCATTTGTAGCGCCCTATGTAGCGAGGAGCGCCGAAAAACACCTTGTTGCCAGCATCTTACTGGCCCCGTTCACGATTTCAAAGGTTTGGTGCGGACGGCGGGACTCGAACCCGCACAGCCAAAGGCCGCAAGATTTTAAGTTCTATGAGCGTTCGCCCTCTTGTAGAAAAGTAGTTTTTATTCAGAGGCTTAATTGTTGGGTAAGGGCGTTTCTTGCGGCAGACGGTGCGGTCGAGGTGGTCACAAACGGTGGCTGAAGGGCGCCGTGCTGTTCCCGTCGTTTCCGTCGATGAGTGTCCAGTCTCATGCGGTAGTGGGATTGCCTGAGGGGGCTTGTCACCAGATCGTAGGTGGCGACAGCGTCCGGTGACCGGACGTTGTTCGGGTAGCCGTTGATCGAGGAGTAGGTGCTTGCGCACCCACCCACTCGCGGCAGAGCGGACGGGCTGACCCGGCGGTTCTCGGCCCCGCGATGCTCAGGCCTGCGATCCTCAGGTCGCCCCTCCGCCCCGCCGATCTCTACAAAGGGGGTGAGTAACAAGCGCGAGCACAGGTCGGCTGGGTGTCGGGAAGGGAAGGAGGAAGTCGGACCTCACCTGCATCATAACCCTGATGTCCTGTGAGCCAGTTGTTTCTCACGTGTCCCGGCGGCTCCCCTTATTAGATGGGCCGTGAGGAAAACGGCCCGCCCAGGAGAACAGGCGACGAACGAAGGCCAGTCGAGATCATCCCACCGTCCCCGCCACGTCCTTCTGAACGTCCCCATACGGTTCCCACCACTTCCCCGAAACGGTCGGTCCTGATGGTCGAGGCTGACGATCCCACCAGTGATCTCGGAAAGTGCCCGGAGAGTGCTAAACCCGTTCCACGAGAATGTCCGTCAGATCATGTCGAGGATGTCGTCGGCGAGCGTAGGCATGCGAGAGGACCGAAGCGAACGCGAGGCGTCGAGCAGGCCAGCGAAGCCGACAGGATGACCGCCAAAGGCGGACAGCCTGGATAGGTTCTAAAAAACGCTGGAACTCGACGCTCAACAGAGTATTCTTCTCCATTCGAACCTCGCGAATCAAATTGGAGGAGGATCGTATGCGGGTGTTGATAGCGCTGACCGTCCTATGTATGGGCGTATCAACAGCCCGAGCTACTGATGCGCAAGATTTGATCGGTAACTGGCGGCTGACAACCGCTACTCGAATGCTTGTCGATACGAATGAACTGATTGACGCGTACGGAGGACTAAATCCAACCGGCTGGCTCAATTATAGTCCGGATGGAAGAATGATGGTTGTCGTCGCCTACCAAGGCAGAAAAAAGCCCATAGCAAATGACAAGATGTCGGATGAAGATCGGGTTGGTCTTCACAAAAGCTTCTTTGCATATGCTGGCACATACTCATTTGATGGCAAGAATGTAAATCACAACATCGATACATCGTGGAACGAAGTCTGGACCGGAACATCACAAATCAGAAGCGTAGAATACAAAGATAATAATCTCATTATTACGACCCCACCATTCAAATTCAACGTTGATGGTAAAATGAGTATCCTCACTTTGACTTATAAAAAGTTTCCGTAAGGATTTTCGTAGAAAATCTTCACCACTTCAGCGAATGCGCTCATAATGGAGGTCTCGATGTCTTCCAAGTTCCTCAAGCTAACAGCATATGCATCCGTTGCTCTGATTGTTCCGACGCTGGCGCTTGCTGATTTGAAGGATGACGGCCAGAAAGCGGCTGATCGCTGGGATCAAGTATACAACGCTGACGACATGGAGGGACTTGCCAAGCTCTACACATCTGATGCGATGGTTGTTCCTAAAGGCACGCCAGTGAACGCAGATGGCATCCCAAAGTTTTTTGCCGGACTTAAAGCCAAAGGTTTTGACAATCACAAGGTCACCGTGAACTCAGCCATACCTAAGGACAAGATGATGGTTGTAACCGGGCGCTGGGAAATGATGGGGCCTGGAGAGGGTGGAGTTAAAAAGAAATTTGAAGGCAATTGGGTTAATGTGATGGAGCGTCAAGGCAATGAATGGAAAAGTGTACTTCATACGTGGAACTGAGTTTAACTTACATGGCTAAGTTGTAGTCAGAATGCAGCAAGATTCCGGGTGCCCGGCATCTCGCTGCCGCCTGGGCTAGAGCAATAAATTGAGAGCTAGGGTCTGGCCGAGAAATCAGCTATTCAGTACCCCCTTTAGATTGTGCCGTCTGCCGCGCGCTCCAAGCCATCGGCACATCATTGTACCATTTTAAACTCAGGCGCAGATTTTAAATCGTCGCTCGTCATCTTTAGCACTGCATAAGGCGGTGTGCCGATGTCCTCCATCTTTGCTCTTTTTTCGTCATTATTGGACTTATTTTCACTTTTGCCAGCGTCTAATGGTGTCGAGCCTGAGGTGTCTTTCAATTTTTCTTGGCTAGGAGATTTGATTTCACCAAGTGGCACTGCAATCTCGCGCTTACCGACACCAAGAAACCCACCAACGCCAATGACAACGGCCTCTATTTGCCCCTGCTTGTCGAAAATTAGTTCGGTGATTTGACCGATGTTTTCATTTTTATCGTTGTATATCTTGAGTCCAAGCGTCTTTGACGCCTTCCATTGCCCCACCTTGCTTTCGCGAACGAAGCGCTGGTCAGTCGGGGAAACCGTTTCTGCGGCGACCCGCCCCGAAAGTAGTGCAGCCGCAACGAGGGCGATGACTGGTAGTTTGCTCATGACAGATTCCTCGTAACGGCATGAGTGCTGCCGTCCTCCAGCCCTCTAGGCTGGGCTCTGCAACGGCCAAGTTCGATTTCCCGTTCCAGTCCCATGCGGGTTTTGCTGAATGGCTACCCTTGGACTGGCAGGAAGCTATGATCCGAGTTCCGCGTGTGTCGTGCCGCTGCGCTCGGCGGTGGTTGGACTGACGCACCCATACCTTAGCCGCACACAACTAGTCGGCGCAGGCAGCACAAAAAACGTGTGTTGTCAGTCCTTTTGCGCCGTGCCAGCATCTTCTTGTCCGTACACGGCCCTACGAGAGAGCCCAGACCGGTTAGCTCAGGTCATGGCGTCGAGGAGCAACCGCCCCCGGAAGCTCTCAGGCACAATCTCATAGGGTTGGACGATCTGGAGTGCGGCGCCGAGGCGTCCACCAAAGAGTCGAAGCTTCCGGTCCGGTGGCTCGTCTCCCAGGTACCCGCGACAGATGGGGGCGGCCGGAAGGTTTCCGGCGGGCTCTCGGAGCCCGTCTGTCATGGGAGGGTAACGTGCACACACTGGAACTCAGCCCCGTCCTTGGAAGCTGCTCGTCGCGCTGGGCTGAGACAGAGACGGCGCTCTTGATGTTCGCCGACTTCATGTCCGTCTCACCCGGATCACCGGCTAAACGCATTGCGGAGCTAGAGCAGAGCAATGCTCGACTTCGTGCCAAATGCGAGCAACAACGGCTGCTGATGGCTGAGTTGGGCCATCGGGTGAAGAACTCGTTGGCGCTCGTGCAGGCTTTGGTCAACCAGACGCTTCGCGAGGAGGCGTCGGTTGAGGCGGCTCGCAACGCGCTGACGGCTCGGATTGCAGCGCTCGGGCAATCGCACGCCCTCTTGATCGATGAAAGCTGGGCAGGCGCGAATCTGAAACAGGTCGTGGATGGCGCGATAAGCGTTCATGGCGCACGAACCGTCGCAGATAGGTTTGATGTGAGCGGGCCGTCCGTGAGGCTGCAACCACGGCAGATGCTGGCGCTCTCGATGGCCTTGCATGAACTCGGCACGAACGCGGCCAAGTATGGTGCACTCTCCGTCGCGACCGGCCGTGTTGAGGTCACGTGGACTACGACCCGAAGCGCGAATGGCCGTACACTGCGACTTCAGTGGCGCGAGGCTGGTGGCCCGCCGGTTCTGCCGCCCACGCGTCGTGGGTTTGGATCAAAGCTGATTGAGCGTGCCCTTAGGGACGCGATGGACGGCGAAGTCAGCCTCACCTTCAAGCCAACGGGGGTGATGTGCACCGTGCTGGCGCATCTCGCCCCCACGGTACGAAAAAGCGGTACGCGGGAGACAGCCCACGTTTAGGCGTAAGCTCGTGTGCCCTTCGTATGCTCGCACGAATTTTCTGTCTTGCCGTCCTTGGAAACCCGTCCTGGCCCGCTGGGCAGTGGTTAGCTGATCATCGCAACAGGAGGGCGCGGGACAATGCCCGCGCCTGCTTTTAGGGACTTGTCACGCCGCAAGGCCCAGCGGGGTTGGCTCGACCGCTAACCTCTCAAAGGTGGCGTTAACGAGTTCCACCTCGCGCTCCGTCAGCTTGGTGATCTTGGGCAGGAGACGCACGTCGCAGACCCCCGCCTTGCCCATCTTCTCGCGCCAGTACTGCACCTTCTTCCGCTCCGCAGGCGTCATCGCGCCGCCCTCGTGGGTGCAGCGAACCGGCTTATCGACCACGATGCCCGCCACCTTCTCGATCTTGCCGCCCAGGCGGCTGCGAAGGTACTCAGCCTGCTTGCGCGAGAACACGTAGACTACGACGGGTTCGGCTGACGAGAAGTCGCGCAGGATGCAGCGCATAACGAATTGGTACATGGCGTTGAATTCGCGCCATTCCGTCAGATCAGCGGCGGTCATGCCGCAGACCTCATGCAGGGTGCCGATCTCAAACTTGCTGGCTTTCATGGCTGCCAGCCATGCAACGCGCTTGTAGTGCTGGAGATCGTTGCGGCCTGGGATTGCCCCGTTTCTGTGGACGGTTAGGGGGCTTAGCTGAGCCGGGTCTCAGGTGACGGGTGCGGCCGGGTCTCCTGCTCGTATACGACGGGCGAG
>NZ_LMNE01000048.1:0-5016 GCF_001423285.1 Methylobacterium sp. Leaf111
AGAGCGTGAAGGAGATGCCACTGCGCATCCCGCCAGACTCGCAGGACAGGCCTCAAACCGAAACCCCACGCGGACTCAACCGTCAGACCTTAACCACTAGCTTGCGATACGCTCCACTGCGTGGACGTTTTATCTTTTCTGCCTGGCTTCTCCGAAACTGGTGTTTTGTCAGTCTCATCCTATTCGTCTCACGGGGCTCTTGGCTTCTGTCCGTGGTCGGCACGGTGACCTCCACATGATCGCGTTCCGATGAGAGGCGAGCCTATATGCGACAGCGGACTTGGCCAAAGGCCAGCACACCCGTCATTCCGGCTTCACCTCCCGCCCGTCCCCGTGAGGACGACCCTTCGAGGTCAGGCGCGCCCGGCCTCAATCCTTCATTGCGATAGGCCGCTCACGCAGCGGCAGTAGCGGATGGCTCCGCCACGCTGAAGCGGAATGTGGTGCCATCGACCCACATCCGGTGCATCACCACCGCCATCTTGCGGGCCAGCGCCACCGTCGCGCGCTTGTTGCCCTGGCGCTGCGCCACCTTCGTCGCCCAGGCCTTCAACCCGGACCACTTCTTGACCCGGTGCAGCATCACGTGCGCCGCTTCGAACAGCGCCGCCCGCGCCTCGGTGTCGCCCGTCTTCGTGATCCGCCCGTTCCGGTCTACCTCCCCGGACTGATGCTTGCGCGGCACCAGACCGAGGATCGCCCCGACCGATCGCGATTTAGCGAACCGAACCGGGTCCTCGATGGCTGCGATGAAGGTTAGGCCGACCACCGCACCGACGCCCGGCACCGTCATCAGCCTCCGGCAGACCGCGTGCTCGCGGGCGATCTCCAGTACCATGCGGTTGAGCCGGTCGAGCGATAGCAGCATCGCCGCGTGCGCCTGCAGTAGCACGTCGAGGATGGCGGCCACGCGCGGCAGATCTGCTGTCAGCTCACGCACCCGCTCCGGAAAGGTCCGGCGCTTGGCGGTGCCGAGTTTGATCCCGAACAGGCAGAGCGAGCCGCGGATCTGGTTCTCCACATCGCCGATCTTCAGCACCAGCGTATTACGGCTGGTTAGCAGCGTGCGCAGCTCCATCGTCCGGCGTGCCTTCACATGGACCTGCCGGAACCAGCCGGTGCGAAGCATCTGAGCAAGGCCGCGCGCGTCGTTCCGGTCGGTCTTGTGAGTCATCGCGACCATCGCGGCGCGGGCGTGCCGCGCGTCCATGCCGACGACGTTGGGCACGCCGAGTTCGGTCATCTCCTCGCACAGCCAGCCTGCCAGCGCCCCGGTCTCCAGGCTGACACGGGTCAGCGGTAGGCCGAGAGCGCCAAGCCATGTCGCCAGCGCCTCTGGTTCGCTGGCGACCTTAGCCTCGCGGAGGATTTTGCCATCCTCTTCGACAACGCAAACCGACGTCTCTGCCAACGAGACATCGAGACCGGCATAGTAGCGCATGAGCCTGCTCCCGGATGATCGGTCGCGAGCATCACGCCGGCAGACCGGGTTACACCATCGAGCAGCTTGCCACGTTCCACGACGCGGGGAAGGCTGGCGAAGGCCCGATTACCCGATATGTGCCATCGCCCGCACGGCCGAGGCCAAGGCGCTCGGGATCAAGATGGGCGATCCCTGGTTCAAGATCCGCCAGCAGTGCCAGCGCGAGGGTAAGCGGGTCTTCTCCCCGAATTACACCCTGTACGGCGACATGAGTGCTCGCACGAACGCGGTGTATCGGGACTTCTCGCCGGCCGTGGAGATCTACTCCATCGGCGAGAGCTTCCTTGATCTCTCGGACGTCCGTGACCGGGACCGAGTGGCACTCGCGCGAGACCTCCGTTCCACCGTGCGAGCCTGGACCGGCATCCCGACCTGCGTCGGCATCGGGCCCACGAAGACGCTGGCGAAGCTCGCCAACCACATCGCCAAGACGATCCCCGACCCCGACGGGGTGTGCGACCTGACCGACCCGGTTGCCTACGATCACTGGCTCTGCCGGATCTCCGTCGCCGAGGTCTGGGGCATCGGCCGCGCCTCGCTCGCCAAGCTGATCGGCCTCGGCGTCGACACCGTGGCCGATCTGCGCGACCTCGACCCGCGCCCGGTGCGCAAAGCCATGACGGTGGTGGGCGAGCGCATCATCTACGAACTGCGCGGGCTGGCCTGTCTGCCCCTCGAACTCCTGCCGGCCCAGCGCAAAGGCTGCGCCGTCACCCGCTCGTTTTCCAGACGCATCACGGAGCGCGAGACCCTGGAGCAAGCGGTCGCCGCCCATGCGACGCGCCTCGGTGAGAAGCTGCGGCCCGGCGGGCTCGGAACGACGCATGTTTCGGTCTTCTACCATACGAGCGAGCACGACCGCGGCGATCCGATGCGGTCCGTGTCGACGACCGTGACACTGCCCGAGGCCACGAACGACACTCTGGCGCTGATCAAGGCCGCGCAGGCGGGGGTGGCGCGCACCTGGCGCGAGGCGCCTGGCGACCGGCCTTGGCGCTACAGCAAGGCCGGCGTGGTCACCACCGACCTGAAGCTGCTCGAGGACGCGCCGCGGGCATTGATCGGGCAGCTCGACCGCGAGCGCAGCGCGCCGCTGATGGCGGCCATGGACGCTTGTAATGCCCGATTCGGCCGGGGCGAGGTTGTCCCGGCCCGGGCTGGGCTGGGCTGGGCTGGGCTGACCGAGAAGCGGACCTGGTCGACGAAGTTCGAGATGCGGAGCCCGCGCTACACGACACAGGTCGCGGAGCTGCCGACGGCACACGCCTGATCGAAGTGGCAAGCGCGCGCCCGAGGGCTCAGTTTTGAAGCTGCTCGACCGGCGTTGGCGACCGCAGGAAGATAAGCACGCCACCGACGACGGACAGGCCGAGTGCAATGGCGAACAGGAGAAAGAACCAGCGAGGCATGCTGTCGGATAGCACGCCTCGCATGCCGGTGGCAGGAAAGGCATCGCGGATAGCATCCGTCATCCGATGAGCGCGCCTGCCTGCCCGAGCCCAACCCGGTCGCCGGCGGCATTCACCCGGCCTTGACCCAACACCTTCATCCGCAGGTGTTCGATCGCTTCAATTGCGTGAGCACGCGCTGTTGAGATGGCACGGGGTAACTGTCCAACGGTCGCTCCCACGACGTTCGGACCTCTCTTCGGGTCCATGAGAAGCGTGATGCCTTCCAGTCTCTCGAGGACCACACGGCGTGCCTCCCAGATGCTTTGGTCTGGCTCGAGGAAGCGAAGCGTTCCATCGACCAGCCGCATGACGTCGTCGACAAAGTTGGCGGCCGCTGTGCGATGCGCCCGGACCTGATCACTGGCGGCGTCGAGAGCTCGAACGACATCTGCGCAAAGCTGCGTCGACATGCGGGCGATTTCTCAGTCTGACCGGCCGCTCAGTGCTTCACCGTCGCCACACTCGGCTTCAGATGCAAGAAGCTTCGCTCCCCTGTGGCCGCCTCAGCAATGTGGTCGATCGCGTTCAACAGCTCACCGAGGTCCTGGTTGGCCGAGGGCTGAAGCAGGACACGTCGGGCGGTTGTGCGCCCGGCGATGAGCTGCGCTTCAGTCAGGGGATCGAAATCGGGGCGAACCCGTCGCTTCTGGCTCATCGATTTTCCGGCTCGCTGATGGCTCCAGCCGCGGCAGCGCTGAGGGCAGCGGTTAGCGCGATAAGGAGGGCCGCCCCGATCATGATCGGATCCTCTTCTCCGCGCGCCTCAGGCTCTCCGATGGCGTCAGCAAGGAGTGCCGACCGCATGGTTAACGAACCGTTAGCCGCCGCAGGGAGACAGGATCAGGCCTCGGCCGCTAGTATGGACGGGATGGCGGAGCGCAGGCGGGAATAGCCGCGCGTGGAGCGCGGCCAAGCCGCGTCGTCCCAGGCCCGGCGCAGGCGCCGGCACCCATCAGGCAGGGCTATGGCCGAGGGGCCCACGGACGCCCAGGCGGTCAGCACCGGCAGGCCGCACGCCCATCCGGTCTCGACCGTCCCCGCCGGGCACCCGAAATATGCCGCGGCCCGGGCCAGGGCATCCGCCATCGCGGCCGTGTCCGCGGCTCTGACGCGGTCGGACGCCCCATCCGCATGGGCGATCAGGCCGCCGATGCGTACGACCGTCGCGCCGCCCAGCGGCAGGCTCTCCGGATGAAGATCGTCGAGGTGCAGGAGCAGCGCGACGTCGCCCGACGGCGGGGTATCGGCCGGAGGCAGCGCGACCTCACACGGCGGCATCGGCTCGTCCAGCGCATCGGGGTATTCGTCGAGACCGGCGGGATCGTAGCGGCCCTCCGTATACCGGCGGATGTTCTCCGCCCGGGCGACGTAGTGCTTGCCGCGGGTATGCAGGCCCGCCACCCAGCGCCACGACAGCGTGTTGCTCGCCGGGTCGCCGTCGAGAAGATGGCGCATGAAGAAGTCCGCACCGAGCGCCCAGGGCAGCCGCAGCGTGAAGATCCAGATCGAGGCGAACCACATCCGGGTATGGTTGTGGAGCCAGCCGGTCCCGACGAGGTCGCGGGCCCAGTCATCGAAGCCGTCGATGCCGGTCCGCCCTTCGGTGGCCGCCTCGTAGGTCCGGCGCAGGCCCGGCTCGGCGGCGAGGCGTTCATGGTCCGCGGCGGCGAGCGCAAGGGCGTCCGTCCAGGCCGAAGGGTGGGTCTCCAGATGGCCCTTGAAGTAGGTCCGCCAGAAGACCTCCGACACGAACTTCTCCGCGCCCCCGTCGCCAAAGGCGCTGTCGGCGGCGGCCACGACCTCCGCCTCGGTAATCAGACGACGGCGCAGATAGGGCGAAAGCGCCGACGTCGTCGGTGTGTGCTCACGCCCCCGATCGGTGTTGCGGTCGGCGGCGTAGACCGCACCGGCGCCAAGGAGGAATTCCGAAAGGCGGTCGAGCCCGGCGGCTCGGGTCATGGGGAAGCTGCGATCCATGCCACTTACCTAGTGGTGCGAGTCTAACATTTGGTGCCCGCGCTTTGCGGCCTGGATGATGCGATCCGGGTCGGCAGTCCAGACGAAGGGCTTTGGGTCGCCGTT
>NZ_LMNE01000049.1:0-4921 GCF_001423285.1 Methylobacterium sp. Leaf111
CGGCGCTGGCCAATCCAACTTACAAACCACCCAATCGCACCAGCATCAAACGAGCACTGCAGGCCGTCGCACACCCCAAAGAGATCTCACATCCAGACACATTTCTAGTAGCAATACGGCATCCACTAGATTATGTCTTCTGGCCAGCAATTTGATATGCATGGGACAATCACAAGTGCGCTCGCTTAACAAATTTTTAAGGATCAGATCGGCATTAAATTTTGCCAAATGGCTTTATTACACACGCGTATGGGGTATGGACATTCATTCAAGTGTAAAATTTTCGTTGAGCGCTAGATTTGACTTGACCTACCCGAAAGGCGTTCATATTGGCGCTTACAGTTATATCGCTTTTGACGCAGCTATTTTAGCCCATGATATGACAAGGGGGCTCTATCTCCATACTTATATTGGTGAATGCTGCTTTATAGGCTCCCGCAGTATTATATTACCCGGTGTCAAAATTGGGAATAGCTGTATTGTCGGATCCGGTAGTGTTGTAACTAAAGACATTCCTGCAGGATCTGTTGTGGCGGGCAACCCAGCTCGGATCTATCAGCAAGGATTGGAGCTGACTAGATATGGTCGCTTCAAAGATGCGGAGCAAACGAAAGAGCGTCTTATTGCAGACGGAGCATTCGATTAGATGTTGAGCCGCGCCGGGTTTTCCGGAGGGGATTTGGTTTGGGTTAGGCGGCCAAGGCTTACGCCTCGGGTTGGGCATAGTAGCGCGCTTCGGCCTCTGCGGGCGGGATATTTCCGAAGGGTTCGAGTAGGCGGCGGGTATTGAACCGGTTGACCCATCGGGGGGTAGCGAACTCAACCGCCTCGAACGACCGCCACGGGCCGCGTGGTTAGATCACCTCGGTCTTGAACAGACCGATGATCGTCTGGGCGAGAGCATGATCGTACGAGTCGCCGACGCTACCGACGGAGGGTTCGATATCTGCCTCGGCGAGACGCTTGATATAGCGGATACTGACGTATTGCGACCCGCGGTCGGAATGGCAGACTAGGGCCTGTCGTCACCTGAACGGATTGGGGTCGCTGGCGTTTTCCTCTCTCTGATGCAGGAGGGGTGATGCTGAGCGACGCGCAATGGTCTGAACTGGAGCCCCTGGTCGAGGCCTGCCGGCCCAAGGCCAAGACACCCCCGCAGGATCTGCAGCGTACGCTCTCGGCGATCCTTTGGCGGCATCAGAACGGGGCCAAATGGCGGGCCATTCCGGAGGAGTTGGGTCCGTGGTGGCGGGCAGCGCAGATCTTCATCCGCTGGTCCCGTGCCGGCGTCTGGGAGCGGCTGCTCGGCCTCGTGCAGGAACGGGGCGTCCAACTCGGAATGGTGTTCCTCGACGGTACGAACATACGCGCGCACCAGAAGGCAGCCGGTGCCTCTAAAAGGGGGGATCTGGGGCCGAGCGAGACGCTCGTGAAGCTCTTGGCCGCTCGCGTGGCGGCTATGGCACCAAGGCGTGCGTGATCGCCGACGGGCAGGGCCGCGCCATCGCCTTCCAGCTGGCACCGGGGCAGGCCCATGAACTGCCCCATGCGGTTCCGCTCCTCGATCAGCTGCCCGGCGTGCCCAAGTGGGTCGTCGGGGACCGCGGCTACACCAGTCACGCCTTCCGCGAGCACATCTGGGACATGGGCGCGCGGCCCGCGATACCGCCCCAACGTCACGAAGCGCCCGTCGCATGCCCGGACTGGATCTACAACAACCGCAATCAGGTCGAACACCTCTGGGCCAGGCTCAAGGAATGGCGTGCCATCGCCACCCGATACGAGAAGACCGCCATCAGTTTCATGAACGTCCTCTGCCTCGCCGCCGCCATCGATTGGCTCAAGCGATGACACACCCTAGGCCCACAACTCCAGCGTCCCCTCGATAGAGATCCCGGGCGTCCGTGATGCGTGAATCATGGTGAGGCAGAGATTCAGAACCTCAGCAGAAACGCAACTGTAATGCTAGTTCACGTGCTTCCGCCACCTGCCCGTCCGCTACGAGCAACGCGCCGACATCTACAAGGCCTTCACAAGCCTCGCAGCCGGCCTCATCACCTTCGACCAGATCAAACAGTTCTGTTAGGTGCTCCAAGACGTGTGCTATCCAGCCGTGATGCCACCCGAGGATGCCAATGCAAACGATTCAGCTACGACCTGGCTACCACAAGCCAGATATTTCTCCAGGCTCCGACGCGCAGTTCATGCCCTCCAAAGGAAAGCGCACCGGAAACATCGACATCAAGGGGCAGGGCCGCTCCTATCGCGTTCAGGGTGGTGATTATGGAACCTCCCGAATTCAGATGTTCGGTCCCGCCGTCGTATCTGAAGTTAATGGTGTCCAGATAGACGTTCGAAGTACCCCACCACAGGATGGTATCGACTTCGGTGGCAACCATCACATGTGTGTTGTTCGCAAAAGCCGGATCGTTGGTATCCATGGACGTCAAGACACAGTGCACGGCGATGCGGTACAGGTCTACAATAACTCTGACGTGGACGTGCTGCTGATCGAGGATTGCACTCTTGCCAGTGCCTACCAGTGTATCATGACGACAGGCGGGGTCCGTTTCATCATCCTAAGACGGGTGAACCTTCGCGACGAGCCAACTCTTCGAGAGCAGCAATCGGTCGCAGTCCTGCACATGGCGGCTCCTAAATCGCCGCCATGCTCGATTTTCCTTGAGGATGTTTGGGTCGACTGGCCGAACGCGAGCAAGTCGTGGCTTGCGATTTCAGGCCCCACGAAGATCATCGGCCACCCGATCTTTGGCGTTCCACCCAGCGGCGACTTCTGCCCTTGACGTTGTCGCTACAAGTAGAAAACTGCCGCCTGCGGGGAACCTGTACTCACAACAATGATCCGAAAATTGGAGGTACCGTCTCCATTTGTTTCACTTTGAACGAGGTACCCACTTCCGGTGAATGGTTCGTCACCGTAGACTGGCGTCGGATCCGTGACGGTGACACTTGCTTAAACAACATGTAACTAACCTGCCTAACGAGATGACCTTGACCCAGCAAACTGGCTCTTCGCCAAGTTTGGTGGATCAGGCTGCGAGGAGGAACCGTCGTCGTAGGAGGTCGAGATTGGCGCGACCGTACATGGCGCGCTTCAAGAGCTTGAGACGCGTGATCTGGCCTTCGGCTTGTCCGCTGCTCCAAGGCAGTGTCAGTGCGGACTGAACAGCATCTCTATCCTGACCGAGGCTAGCAGCGAAGCTCTCGACGATCCGGACACCGCAGGTTTGCGCTTCGCCCAGCCATTGATTGAACGCCGTGACATCTGATTTTCCCGACGGCTGTTGGCCACAGCGGCTCCGGACGATCCGGCAGAACCGGCGGCCGAGATCGACCACCTTGGCCGCCTCGGTATCCTGCAGGACACGCGAGACGACCGCGGCCGCCTCAGGGCCGAGGTCTTCGGGCTCACGCAGGAGATACCAGGACAGCTGCTTGGATGAGACCAGGGGCGATGCGGTGGAGGTCACAACACGGGTGTCGGTCAGTGCTGGCGACGACCGGATAGTCGTTCCAGCCGGGCCTGCGCGCCGCTCGGACAACTAGCGATGCACCTGCTTCGAGGTGCCGGCAAAGCCGATACCCTTAAGTTCGCGCCAGAGCTGCTCCGCATTCTCGCAGCCCTCATCGAGGCGGCCATGCAGATGCCCGAGATAAGGATCGAGCATGCTCGGCTTCGGCTCGCGCATGCCGTTCCGGGGAAAGCTCGCGGCGAAGGCGTACTTGCGCACCGTGGCGCGGGCCAAGCCCGTCTCGCGATTGATGCGCTGAAGCGAGTGTCCTTCCGCATGGCGGCGACGCACGTTGTCATGGGCCGCTTCCCATCGACCGCGGGCCGCGGCCCGCGCGAGCATCTCCGACGGTGCGCGCGGGTAGGGCGTGACGCGCCGAATCGATGGCGATGACGGGGCCGCGGCCGGCAACAGCTTCAGACGCGGATGGACGCGGGCGAGCCAGCGCTCGACCATCTGTCGGGTATTGAGCAGGAGATGCCACCGATCCGCGACCTGAACTGCATCGGGCGCCCCCATGGCGGTCCCACGCGCATATTCGGTCGAGCGGTCCCGTGCCACGACCTGGATCTGTGGGTCGCGCCGGAGCCGGGTCGCCAGCGTTAAGGCCGAACGATCCGGCAGCAGATCGATGGGACGGCGGCGTTCGAGATCGACAAGGATGGTGCCATAGGTTCGGCCTTTGCGCAGAGCCCAGTCGTCGACACCGACGATGATCGGTTTAGATCCGGTCGGCAGCGGGCATTTGCGGATACCCCGCAGCAGCGTCGTGGCACTGGTGGGCATCGCCAGGTGCGGCAGCAGCCGGGCGGCGGGTGTGGCACCGAGCGCCAGGGCGGTCCGAACCTGGGCATCGGCCAGCCGGCAGGTTCTCTGAGCGTAGCGGTCGAGGAGGCCCGGCAGACGCTCGGCAAAGGTTCGGCGGGCGCAAGCAGGATCGTGGCAGTAGAAACGTCGGATCGTCAGGGTCAGACGCACCTCCTGACCGCTCGTCGGCAGGTCGGTGGGACGCCGGTGATAGCGACTATGCACCGACCGGCTGACCGTACGACAGCGTGGGCAACGGGCATGATCGCGCTTCGCTTGAGCGGAAATGCGAAGGGCCGTGCTCTCCTCACGCGTTACGTCGAGAAGGCGACAACCGGGGATGTGACAGAGAAGGGTCATACCCCGATCTGAGAGTCCCCGCACGGTTCAGCCAGGGGCTACCTTCCGGCATCCCCCCACCAACCCAATCCACCAAACTTGGTGAAGAGCCGCAAACTGGTCCTCGCTGAGCGCAAGTTTTACGGTAAGCGGTGTCTGGAGCCGCCCTTCCCGGGTTGATTGCGATGGGGGATTCTGACGGTCCCGGGTTCGGATCGTTTTATGTCTATGCTTGAGGATAT
>NZ_LMNE01000050.1:0-4916 GCF_001423285.1 Methylobacterium sp. Leaf111
CGCGTCCCAGGTGCCGACATCCGACCACGCGAAAGACACCGGACGGACGCCGGCATGCCGGGTCCGCTCCATCACGGCGTAGTCGATGGAGGTCTTGGGGGCCCGGCCGAAGGCCTCCGCGTCGAGGCGCACGAAGTCGAGGTCGGTCACGGCCGCATCGAGGGCCGCCCGGGTGGCCGCCAGGATCTCCGGGGCATGGACCTCGAGCTCGGCCAGCATCACGTCGGCGCGGAACAGGAAGTAGCCCGAGTTCCAGAGGGCGCCCTCGTCGATCAGCCGCAGGGCGCCAGCGTGATCGGGCTTCTCCACGAAGCGCTCGACCGCATGGTTGCCCGCGCCCCCCACCAGGGCTGCGCCGACGCGGATGTAGCCGTAGCCGATGGCGGGCGCGGTCGGGGTGATCCCGAGGGTCATGATGGCCCCGGCCCGGGCGCCGGCCGCCGCAGCCTGGGCGGCGGCCACGAAGGCGGGGGTATCGCCGATGACGTGGTCGGCGGCCATGATCAGCACGACGCTCTCGGGGTCGCGCCGGGCCGCGTGCAGAGTGGCGACCGCCACCGCCGCGGCGGAGTCGCGCCGCTCGGGCTCGAGGATGATGTCGGCTTGGATGCCCGCCTGCTGCAATTGCTCGGCGACGATGAAGCGCGCGTCGCTGCTGGTCAGCACGGTGGGGCGAGCGAACACGCCGGTATCGACCAGGCGCTGGGCGGTGGCCTGAAAGGTCGAGGTATTGAGGTCCACGAGCGGCGTGAACTGCTTGGGCATGCTCTCGCGCGAGGCCGGCCAGAGCCGCGTGCCCGAGCCGCCACAGAGGATGATCGGGTGGATCAGGTTAGGGAATTCACTCATTGGTCTAGCTTTTCCGCGAGTCTAGCCACGCAAATTCGTACGCGCGTGAGCGAGGATATCGGAGAGGGTCCTGTCCCAATCCTCGCGTGGGGCCCACCCCGTTGCTGCCGAAAGCCGCGACGCATCGCCTGCCGCGATGGGGATTTCTGACGGACGCATCCGATGCGGCGCAACGCGGACTTCCAAGGGCACCCGCGCATGACGGCGCATGTCTTCAAGAACACTGGCGATGGTTCGTGGCTGCCCCGAAGCCACGTTGAACACGGTGCCGCTTTCGATCTCAGATCCCTGCACAATCAGTGAGGCGTAGGCTCGTACGACGTCGGAGACGGGGAGAAAGTCGCGTGCCGCGTCGAGGTTGCCCACCTCCAGCACCGGCGGAACGAGACCGGCTTCGATCCGAGCGATCTGTCCCGCGAAGGACGGCACGACGAACCGCTCGTCCTGGCCGGGTCCGATATGATTGAAGGGACGGAGCACGAGATAGCGCCCGCCCTTCATCACGTCGCCCAGGAGCGTCTCACCGAACCATTTCGAGCAGGCATAGGCACCTTGAGGCTCCGGTATCGCCTCCTCGGTCAAAGCCTGCCTCGAAAGGAAAGCGCGCCCGTAGACTTCGCCGGAGCTGACAAAGAACAGCGTCGCGTCCGGTGCAAATCGGATCACAGCTTCGGCGAGATTGAGTAGCCCGACTAGATTTACCCGCCACGTTTCACCCGGCGCATGCGCGGATTGCTGGACTGAGGCGATCGCGGCGAGATGCAAAATGTCGGTGGGTTGGTAGACCGAGATGAAGTCCGACAACGCCGACTGATCGAGCAGATCCAGCGACCGGAAGGTCGCCCCCGAGGGCAGAGCAAGCGATTTGCCTCGCCCGATGCCGACGATGCGGTCTGAGGAGTCCGCTGCCACCGCAAGTGCAGTGATGGCATGCTTGCCGACAAAGCCGCCAGCGCCGGTGACAAGGATCCGCTTCACGGGCAGACGATGATCAAGATTTCGTGCTGTGGCGTTTCAGGTCAGCCTCGACCATCTCCTGGATCATCGTCTCCAGTGTAGTCTCCGCATGCCAGCCAAAGGCAGCCTGTGCCTTGGCCGGGTTACCGAGCAGGACCTCGACCTCAGCCGGACGGAACAGCTTCTCGTCGATGATCAGGTGGTCGTCGATCGCCAGTCCGACATGCCGGAATGCGATCTCGCACATGTCGCGCACAGTCACCGTGCGCCCCGTGGCAATGACGTAATCGTCAGGAGCGTCCTGCTGCAACATCATCCACATCGCACGAACGTAATCTTTCGCATGTCCCCAGTCGCGTTTCGCATCGATGTTGCCGAGACGAAGCTCCTTGGCGAGCCCGAGCTTGATGCGTGCGACGCCATCAGTGACCTTGCGCGTGACAAACTCGACGCCACGCAACGGAGATTCGTGATTAAACAGAATCCCATTGGAGGCGTGAAGTGCGAAGCTTTCACGGTAATTGATCGTCATCCAGTGGGCATAAAGCTTGGCCACACCGTAAGGAGACCGCGGGTAGAACGGCGTCGTCTCACTCTGGACATGCTCTTGGATTAGGCCGAACATCTCTGAGGACGAGGCTTGGTAATAGCGTGCGTCCGGTTTCAGCGTGCGGACACACTCAAGCAGATTCACAGCTCCGAGACCGGTGATCTGTCCAGTCAAAAGCGGCTGCTGCCAAGACGCCGTCACGAAAGATTGAGCGGCGAGGTTGTAAACCTCATCCGGCTGTACGGCCTGCACGATGCGGGCAAGGCTCGACAGATCGAGCAGATTACCATCATGCAGCTCAACCTCATCCTGGATGCCGAGCCATTTCAGCCGGTGATCGAACACGCCCGCGTGGCTCGAGCGCCGGACGACGCCGTGAACGGCATAGCCCTTACCCAGCAGGAGTTGAGCCAGGTATGCACCATCCTGACCTGTTATTCCCGTGATCAGTGCGCGCTTGCTTGTCACATTCGACTCCAGGTTCGTTGACGTTCGTTATCGCCGGCACTGACCGTGGTGCGGTGCGATTGCCGCCGGCATCAATTGGAATGTCCCTACAGGAACACGGGGTACCCCGCCAAGGGCTGGATCGTCTCGAGCTACGCTTTGGATGCGTTAGGTGTCGTTGCCCAGAAGGTTGTTCAGCCTTTGCCAGGGTGTCTGTCGGCTGAGGGCTGAGTGGGTTCGGTTGGTGTTGTAGTGGTCGATCCAGGGGCTCATGGCCTGTGTCCGGTCGGCGGACGAGGCGTAGGGCACGGCGTAGATCCATTCACGCAGCGAGGTCTGGATGAAGCGCTCGGCCTTGCCGTTGGTGCGCGGCGTGTAGGGCCTGGTCCGGACGTGTCGCAGGCCGGCCTCGGCGAGGAGATCGCGGAAAGCATGGCTGCGGTAGGCCGAGCCGTTGTCGCTCATCACGCGCTCGACGGTGACGCCATGTCGGGTGAAGAACGCCAGCGCCTCACTCATGAAGGTGATGGCGCTCTGCTTGGTCTCGTCGGGCAGAACGGCCGTGTAGGCGAGGCGCGAGGCATCGTCGATGGCTACATGCAGGGCCTCCCAGCCGATGCCGCGCCGGCCGTCGCGCCGGTTGCCGGTGATGCGGTGACCGACGCCGTCGATCCGACCGAGCTTCTTCGTGTCGATGTGGATGAGTTCGCCCGGCCTCTCGCGCTGATAGCGGATGACCGGCGGCCGAACTTCGAGCGCGCTCAGCCGGCCGAGACCGAGACCGCGCAGGACCCTGCCGACGGTGAAGCGTGGAAGCGCGAGGCGTTCGGCGATGGCCTGACCCGTCAGCCGCGTGCGCCGCAGAGCCTCGACCTGCATGCGGATCGCGGGCGTGACACGCACCGTTGGCCGGAGGGGCGCCGAGCTTCTGTCGCGAAGGGCCCCCACGCCGCCCGTCCGAGAACGGGCCAGCCACTTGTAGGCCGAGCGCTCGCTGATGCCAGCAGACTGCGCCGCCTCGGCCACGCGCCAGCCGTCGACCAGGATCCGGTTCACCAGAAGGGCTCGACCATGAACCGTCATACGGGCATGCTGATGGGTGTTCATCCGAGGCACTCGGTCAGGGTTGGTTGGCTTCGCAACCCCAGCCTCTCACCCCCGCCTCGGGTGAACAACCTTCATAGCTTCGACAGTTAGGCCTTGAATTTTTAGGAAAAACATCGCTGACGACCTTATAAGGCATCTTTAAGGCATGTTCCACAGAGTTCAATCGCTTCACGTCAAGTCCGCCCCGTCAAATGCCAAGACCAAACCTCTAGGAGCCCGTCCGAGTAACAAGTTTACGAGATGGGATGAGCGTCGAAGTCTGGTCAGACGTGTGAGTCGGCTATGGGCTTGGTGCCCTGCCTCTGCGAGTTTAAGGAGGTCGTGGGCGGTGCAGATCATCGCCCATTCGCCCCGGACCTGATCGAAGCCCCAGAGCAGGAACTGTCGGAAGCTTCTCACCTGCTTGATCTGCTCGAACAAGGGCTCGACCACTTGCATCCTGAGGCGATAGCCGGCTGCAGCGGCCAGCCCGGTTCAGGCGCACAGCCATCGTGCTCATCAACGGCATCTTCGTCAGCCGCCGGCGGCCGGCCGCGTCCGCCTTGCCATGACGTGCCCGACCCGGAGCCAGGTAAGCGGTGATCCGCTGCTCCTCCAGGACGGCGAGGTTCGCCTCGTTGGCAAACCCGGCATTCCCTGAGACCTCGCAGGGCTTCTCGCCCGAGATCAGCGCAGAGGTCGTCGATGAGCGACACAAGGGCGCGAGCGTCGGAGGCGTTCGTCACAAGGTGATGCGCCACGATGATCTGAGTGCGCGGCATCGACCGCGATCTGCCCGTTGTAGTCCTGCATGAACCCGTCGCGGGTGGGCAGGATCCGGCTGTCCGGGTCGGTGAAGTTGTAATGCGCGCGATCGGGCGGACCGCCGTCCTCACCACGTAGGGGCCGACCCTGCCAAAGCATGCACTAGTGGTTAAGGTCTGACGGTTGAGTCCGCGTGGGGTTTCGGTTTGAGGCCTGTCCTGCGAGTCTGGCGGGATGCGCAGTGGCATCTCCTTCACGCTCT
>NZ_LMNE01000051.1:0-4640 GCF_001423285.1 Methylobacterium sp. Leaf111
GCGGCTCGACCATATCCTCAAGCATAGACATAAAACGATCCGAACCCGGGACCGTCAGAATCCCCCATCGCAATCAACCCGGGAAGGGCGGCTCCAGACACCGCTTACGATACCTGCAAGGGGATTGAAGGTGCTCTTGGCCGCCTCGGCGTCGATGTTGGAGTTGATCTTCTCCATTTCGGCCGGGGTATAGCCGCGTCCTGACGGCCGGCTCAGTCCAAGCGTGGTCCCCGGAATGTGGCACGGGCTCCGCAACATTTATTTGTTCCACCGCTGCACAACCACGGGAACCGGAGCGGGCCGCGTCAGCTCCTCGTATACGTCGAAGCGGCGGATGGCCTCTCCACGAACAGACTTGGCCTTCTCGGTGATGACGGACTTCAGCTTCCACATGGGTGTGCCTTTCCGGCTCCCGCTCGGGGTAGCCTCGCAACTTCCCACCTCGCGGCCTAGTTGGGTTTGATCCGCAATGTTCGCCTGCCCTCCGAGCGACACCCGGACCTCTGGGCTCAGAGCTAACCCGAAAGGCTGCACCGATGACGGACAAGCTCAAGAGGACGATACTCGGGGCGGTTATCGCCATCGCGTTGGCAATCGCGGTGTCCTACGGGCTCATCACCCAGCAGACTGCTGATGGTCTCCAGAACAAGGCCAACCAAGCCATCGCGGAGGACCAGGGCGCGCAGCCTCAAACTTCGCAGCAACAGGCGCCTTCCAACCCCACCTCACAGGCGCCCAGGGCTCCAGCATCGCAGCCGAACGATTCCGCTACGCCTGCCCCCAGTCCGGCGCCTCGGCAGTGACCTGGGCACCTACTATCCTACTCATGGGACCTGTAAGCCGGTCTCCTCACCGTCTCCCGCGCTGGATAACTCGAAGCCCCATCAAGCCCGGCGGCAAATCTGGCGGTATGGGTGCTCGCTCTAGGTCCGGGAAGTGGGCATGGCAGCGGGGTACGTACTGGTTCCCCTTCCGCCGCCCCGGGTGCTCCCGATGCGGGCAGTCCATGGCGATGAGCTTAAGGACCTCCTCCAGCGGCGTCTCGGGGCCAAACCGCGCGGCCAGCCTCGCGAGCCGGTAGCTGCCCGTTCGGTGTGGGCACATGGTGCAAGCCACGCGGACCACGACATACGGGTAGGCCGCGAGGTTCGGGACGGCATTAGGCCTCCTCGGCGGCACCGTCCAGGCCACCGCGCACGTAGCCCCGCGAGATGAGCCGGCTGTGTGCCCGTGCCCGCCTGTCGGCTACCATGAGGTCCGCTAGGGCATCTGTGATGGCGATGCGGAGCGCCTGCCCTTCGTTGCCCGCCGTGGTCACAAGGTAGGCTTGGGCGATAGCCTCTATGGGACAGGAGGAGGCAGGTGGCTGGGTCTCGTCTCTCAGTGCCACGCGATTATGCCCCTTCGATCCGCAGTGAGAACGGAAGGGGAACGAGCCACAAGCCGACGGGTTCGGTCAAGGGAGGAAGGAATGTTTGGGCAGCCCGCCCTACCTCAAATCTTCCAATAGCTGAGCGCCCGAGCCTTCTCGTTTCCGAGCAGGGCCGCAGCGAGGTAGGAGACTTCAACAGTCACCAACATCAGCACGGTGCCCAGAAGAACGGACAGAAATGGCCGATGGCTGAGGGCGCCCTCCAGCCCAATGGCAACAGCCAGGACAGACACGAGAACCAGCAGACCCCGCACCTTAAAAGTTCGGCCGGCAGCGGCTCCGAGAAGGGCGAAACAAAGGTACAGCATGGCGTCACCGAAGGTAGGGCCGTCCAGACTACCTACGTATCTCATAAGCACAAGTTCCAATAATAGGCATATTTGTGCTCTGCGGTATTAGCTCTGCACTGCAAAAACTTAGCCCATCAGCAGCAGCACAATGTTGAATGCAGCCCAGCAGAGAAAAACTACCCACGCTAGCGTAGCAGCAAGGCTGAGCGCAAGGAACAGAGGGACGGGCAGCCGCTGCAAGGCATCCACAGCCGCAGCAAGCTTGGTCCGCAACGCAAGCCAGCCCGAGGGCAGCTTAGGGTGGTTCGCCTTCATGGCCGGGACTTCGCTCGCCAACATGACGTCTGCCCCGGCAGTGCCAGTGGGTAGCCCCGGGAAGGGCAGAATGAACGCATTGCGAGAAGAAACCGTTGCGGCAGTTGCAGCGTGGATTGTTATCGCGAGCTAGGGTTACCGGCCTTTGGCACACCCCTAAGGAGCCTTGCGTCCCTGTGCCCTCCCCTGGTTAGCTCCTCAGCATGAGCTACGTGGACCGCATCGCGCGCCTGCGCATCACCCTCAACGACACGGAGCCGCCCATCTGGCGAACTGTCGAGGTGCCGCTTACGACCAGCCTCAAGGGCCTACATGAGGTCATCCAAGCGGCGATGCCGTTTGAGGACTACCACCTGTTCGACTTCCGTGTGGGTGAGCGGCGCTACGCCATCCCTGCCCCTAAGTTCGATGGCCCCGAGACCCGCGACGCGAAGTCAACGAAGCTCGGGCTGATCCTTGAGCGGGGAGCGACCGAGTTCGTCTACACTTACGATTTCGGGGACAACTGGCAGCACACGGTGACCGTCGAAGAGGTCACGGAGGCGGACCCAGCCGTGGCCTATCCGCGCCTCGTAGCAGGCGAGCGAAGGGCACCTCCCGAGGACGTAGGGGGTACGTGGGGCTTTGAAGAGTTCGTTGAGGCTATGACCAAGCCTCGGCACCGCGAGAAGAAGGCGACGCTGGAATGGTACGGTGGCCCCTTCGACCCTGCGGCGATGGATCGAGAGGCCATCGAAGCTGCCATGAGCAAGCTTACCCAACGCCGAGCCATCGGACGAGCTGCATTCTCTAAGGGGCGCCGTCATTGAGGATAAGCCCACACCGTGCGGGCAAGCTTGAGCTTCAGCGCCGAACTCAGGCCAAGAGCGCAATCACTATCGTGAGCCCATACAGGATCACGACGTAAGGGATGATCTCTCCAACTGTGATAATGCGCTCGGGCACTTGAACATGCGAACGGCTCAGGGAAGTCGTGCGAAGCTCGACGAATAGGTGATAGCCGATACGATTGATGCTTGCGCTGGCCACGCGCAAGTTTAGGTCTGCCGGAGCCTGCGCCGCATCCGTAATGCAGCCTTGGAACTCCCATGTTCCATCAGCAAGGAAGCTCGGTTCAGCCCTGTCTTGCCGAACAGCACAGCACACACCAGCTTCTCGCCGACTTGTGAACAGGTTGTAAGCGCTCGGGAGCTGGTTTGAGGGTGCCATGGTATTGCTCCCGGCTCGGAAAGCTCATCAGGCACATGCCTTTGTGGGGCGCATTATGAAGGGTTAATTGCGGTCTCCCGTTTTTTGCTTCCAGCCCCTCTGGTTTGAAATCAGACAATAAACTGGGGGCCCTATTGAGAAGCGGGGACGGTCAGGCACGCAACGTGGCGACAGGACCTTTCAGTCACAGTTGCATCAAATCCCGTCCTCTAAGTGTTAGAAAGTCAACCATCGGGAAGCGGCCTGGAACAGTGCTTTGCACCTCCGGTTACCGCGATGCACGTGACGTTCAGCCCCCTCACGTTGTGATCCAGAGTGCGATTTGGATGCCGATTGACGTGTTAAGCGCTTGATCCAAAAGGGAGTGAGTGGGTCCCTTTTGGATGCTGATCACATTCGGTGCCGTCGTGAGCGCGAGGAGCCCAAGCTTTGGTTCTGGCTAGGGCGTCTCTGCAAAGGGTTCACAGATGGGGTGATTGCCCCCATGTGGACGGGATGCGACGCTACGAACTGACCGATGCACAGTGGGAGCAGATCGCCCCGCTGCTGCCTCCGCAGAAGCCGCGCACGGGCCGGCCTGCCGAGGATCACCGCCAAGTCCTGAACGGCATGCTCTGGATCTTGCGCACGGGAGCGCCCTGGGCGGATCTGCCGGCGCGCTACGGTCCTGTCGGGACCGTGTCGAGCCGGTTCTACCGCTGGCGGCAGGCCGGCGTGTTCGACCGGGTACTGCGGCGCTTGCAGGCTCAGGCCGATGCCAGGGGCGACCTTGACTGGGACCTGCACTTCGTGGACGCCACGGTGGTGCGCGCCCACCAGCACGCCGCCGGTGCACGCCGGTCCGGCGCCATCGGGGGGTGAGGGCACGGTCGAGGGGATTGGAGAAGCGCTCGGGCGCAGCCAGGGCGGGTTCTCGACCAAGCTGCACCTGCGCGCCGAGGGGGGCGGCAAGCCGATGGCGGCGGTGCTGACGGCCGGCGAGCGCCACGAGCAGCTCGCGCTGGATGCGCTGATGGACAAGGGGCCGGTGCCACGTCGAGGGCGGGGCCGGCCGCGTCTGCGGCCCCGCAGGACAGCCGGAGACCGAGGCTACTCCAGTCCATCAGCCCGTCGTCGCCTGAGGCAGCGCCGGATCGAGCCGGTCATTCCGACCCGCAGGGACCAGCCGCGTCAGCCCGACTTCGACAGGGCCGCGTATCGTGAGCGCAACAAGGTCGAGCGGCTGATTGGTCGGCTCAAGCAGTATCGCCGCATCGCGACCCGCTACGAGAAGCGGGCGGCCAACTACCTCGCCATGTGTCCGACGTCAGCACCTGTGGGACAGATTGAGGGTCTTCACGAACGGAGGATGGCTGGTTCATCGTAGCCCCTGAGGAGCGAAGATGAAGCAGACA
>NZ_LMNE01000052.1:0-4334 GCF_001423285.1 Methylobacterium sp. Leaf111
ACGGCGACCCAAAGCCCTTCGTCTGGACTGCCGACCCGGATCGCATCATCCAGGCCGCAAAGCGCGGGCACCAAATGTTAGACTCGCACCACTAGATACGGCTGCCTAACATGGATGGCTGGGTCACCGCGTCCGAAGTAGCTCAGGCCGCTGGGATTTCTGAACGTAAGGTTCGGCACGCCTTCGCTCGGATCGGTTCAGGAAAAGCGCAGCTGTGGCGGGGCTCTTGTCTGACGGTTCGCGTTTGCCACGGACGGGGAGGGAGGGCCGGGGCTTCGTGGAGAGTCCTCGCAACCACCCTCCCCCCGGCACTTCAGCTCCGCATTCAGACTACGCAAACGCCTGTTGAAGGGCAGTTGAACGCCTCAGCAAAGGCCGTTCAAGCGGCCGAGTGGTGGGCTCATTTCCTCCGTCCCGCTCTGACGCACCCGAAGGGTTCACGTGAGCGACGCTCCGCGATGGAGGTGCTGGCTAGTGCCGAGGTTTGCGGCCCGCATGGCGAGTGGTTCACGCCGAGCCTACGTGACATCGAGCGCAAGGTCAGCAAGGCGACGGCCGGCGGCCTGAAGGGACTGATCCGCAAGCGCCGCGAGACGAAGCCCGAGAGCCGCCTGATCCTCACGAAGCGTTGGGATGCCGCTACTGCCGGCTTGGATGACGCCCTGCGCGCCGAGATCGCTCGCAAGGTCCACCAGCGCATCCGCGACCTATGGGGCAGTGGGGCGGTCTACAGCGTGGTCCAGCGCCTTGCCGGTGAATACCTCGCTGACCTCACCCTCAAGGCCAGGATCGGCGGCACCTTCGCCGAGATCATGCCGGCGTGCGAACTGCCCAAGGGCGTCGTCGAGGCGGGCCGCAGCGCCCGGCGCGTCCATCAGTACCGCACGGACATCAAGGCTTGGGACGATCGGCGCTCACGCCTCCGTCTCACCTCGGCCGGGTTCGCGCCAATGGAACTCGTCTACGGCGATGTCCACCATTTCGATGTGTATGTTGCCCGCCCGGACGGCACGCTGGCGACCCCCAAGGGCATCGCCTGGCTCGATGCCGGCACCCGGCGCGTGCGCATCGACCTCGTGCTCTGTGAGCCCGGCACGGCGATCCGCAACAGCGACGTGATCGACAGCTTCATATCGATGCCGCAGGACCCGCACTGGGGCATGCCGGCGAAGCTCTATCTCGACAACGGCTCCGAGTACGGCTTTGCCGAGTTCCTGAAGGACGCTTTGCGCCTCGGCGGCCTGGACTGCGAGGAGTTCGGCCGGGGCAGGGCGCTGATCCGGGCGACCGCCTACAACGCGGCAGCCAAGGGTATCCTCGAAGGCTCGTTCCGCGTCATCGAGCAGACGATCCTCTCGGCTGTGCCCGGCTACATCGGCGGCGACCGCATGAACTCCCGGCGGGCCAACCTCGGCAAGGCGCCCTCCCCGTTCGACGGCAGCTTCGATGACTTCGCCCACGACTTCGTTGGGCTGCTCGCCTTCTACAACACGAAGCGGCAGACCGGCGACCTCGCTGGGCGCTCGCCCGAGCAAGCCTACGCGCAGGCGGTCGCCGCCGGCTGGCAGCGCACCGACGTGGACGAACTGGCGCTGATGACGGCTTTCTCGGAGGAGGCTACGCGCACGGTCCAGGACGGCAAAATCAGCGTCGGCGGGGAATGGCTCTATTGCGACGCGCTGGCTCGCCACACCGGCGACAGGGTCAGCATCCGCCTGCCGAAGTACCTGTGCTGGCCGGCCGTGCCGGTGTTCACGATGAAAGGGGAATACATCGACATCGCCCGCCCCGACCCGGTTTATTCGCGCCTCGATCCGGCAGGGGCTGCGGAGGCCGCCCGTCGCAAGGGGGTGGCCCGCGACGCGATCCGGTCCGAGGCGGCCGACCTCAACCGGATTGATGTGGTGGCGGAGATGATCGACTCCGGCCGCCGTCAATCCGCGCCGCCGGTGCCGGCGAGCAAGGGGACGATCGAGCTAGGCGGCGACCGCGCCGAGATCGGCCGGCGCATCATGGAGAGCCCGACCGAGCGCCGCGATCGCGACCGCGAGGAGAAGCAGGCCAAGCTCAAGGCCACCCTGGAACGCGTCGAACGCTTCAGAGGCTTGTGATGAACGACCTCACCCCCATGCTCGACCCCAAGTATGCCCACCTCCCTCTCTACCTCCAGCGAGGCATCCTCCAGCGCAAATTAGAGCGCGAGGAGGAAGAGCGCGAAGAGCGCAGGTATCAGGAGCGCATCGAGCAGAGGCGTGCGGAGATCGCTGCAAAGCGCGCGGCCGAAGCCGCCCAGAAGGAAGCGTTCGAGGCGCGTCGTCAGGCGCATGTCAGCCGGGACACCCCGTTCGTGATGACCTCGGCGGCCAGGGTTGTGCTCGACACGATCGACCGCTGCGACCGGTTCAGACATAACGGGCTCGTCACCGGGGCACCTGGCGTCGGTAAGACGCGTGCGTTGGAGGAGGCGGTCCGCCGCTCGGGCACGATGGAAGGGCCGCTCGTCGGCCTCGTGACCGTCACGGGCGTGATGGGCAACTCGACCATGGCGCTGCTGGAGGAGGTCGCTCCTCACCTGGGTGTGCGCACCGTCTACGGCGTCGCCGCGACGCTGAAGCTCCTGTGCAGCCGGGCCAGCGCCTTCCCTGTCCTGCTGTTCGATGAGTCGCAGAACCTTGCCGACCGCGTGGCGCGCGACCTGTTGGCGATCAGCGAGCAGGCTCGCGTCCAGATGCTGTTCTTCGGCAACGACGAGGCGCTGAAGTTCGTCAACTCACAGAAGGCCGCCATCCGGCAGATCGCCCGGCGCCTGCCGATCCGTGAAGAGATCGACTGCATCCTGGACACGGACGCGGATCTGCTCGCCGGCCAGTATGCCGTGGACGACCCGGAAGCGCTCCGACTGTGCCGCACCCTCGCTGAGACCCATCACGCGGACGGCATCGGCAAGGTGTTGCCCATCGCCCGTGCCGTCGCCGAGGCCGCTGGCAGCCGGACGGTCGATGTCGATCATCTGCGCGAAGCCCTGGCGCTCTTCCCGCACTTCTTGCGTGACCTCGCGAGGGCCAAGGCACCCCCACAGGTCGTGCGTCAAAGCAGCTTCAAGCGCCTGCCGAAGCAGCGCTGACCCCCCCCTCCCCCATTGGTTGTGTTCCTCATGCCGACCCTGAGCCGGCCGGTTTTCCTCCTGCCAGAAAGGCCGTTTCCGATGAACCAGTACGTCAATCTGAAGCATACGATCAAAGAGGCGGGCGAGCGACATCCGCTTCGGTTCGGTCCCAAAAAGCGCCACACCGCCGGCACACTTCATACGAGCGACGGTCCAAGGGTCAGGCAGCCTGCGGCCCGTGATGCGTCGCTCAGTGGGGGGGAAGCTAGGGCGTGGTGACGATTTAACGAGTTCAGGCTGGGACCAGCTTGGCTTGGGAGGGATGGCCGACGCAGGAGTTTGGCCATGTTTCAGGAAGTCGACGCGCTTCGGGACGATCAATGGGGCCGCCTGAAGGGTTTCGTTCCGGGGGGGACGAAGGGCAAGCGCGGTCCTCGGACCGACAACCGACGCTTCCTGGGCGCGCTGCTTTGGATGGCACGTTCGGGCGGGCGCTGGCGTGATCTTCCGGAGCGACTGGGCGACTATCGGTCGGTGAAACGGCGGTACTACCGCTGGATCGAGCGCGGCGTGCTCGACGCGATGCTGGAGGTTCTGGCACGCGAGGCCGATCTGGAGTGGCTGATGATCGACGCAACCATCGTGCGGGCACACCAGCACGCTGCTGGCGCGCACAAGGTCAAAGGGGGGCGGATGCCCAGGGCCTCGGCCGGTCTCGCGGCGGCCTGAGCACGAAGATCCATGCCGCGACCGACGCGCTCGGGCTTCCCGTACGACTTCTGGCCAGCCCTGGTCAGCGCAACGACATCACCGTGGCGGCCGACCTGATCGCGGGCTTCGAGCCCGATGCGACCTTGGCCGACAAGGCCTTCGACGCCGACCCGCTCTGCGTGGCGATCACGCAGAGCGGTGCCGAAGTCGTCATCCCGCCCAGGCGCAACCGCAAGGTCCCGCGCGCCTACGAAAGGGACCTCTACAAAGAACGGAATCGCATCGAGCGCTTCTTCAGCAAGCTCAAGCAGTTCCGACGCGTCGCAACGCGCTACGACAAGCTGCTCACCAACTTCATGGGTTTCGTCAAACTCGCCGCCATCGCCATCTGGCTCAAATAGTTAAATCGTCACCACGCCCTAGCACTACCTGGGCACTTTGAGGGCGTTTGCCGCGTTGTCTCCCTCGGGATAGCTCGTGGGAGGCAGCGATGGATCGGGATCGCGAGGGGACGGAC
>NZ_LMNE01000053.1:0-4143 GCF_001423285.1 Methylobacterium sp. Leaf111
CCATCACGCGCAGGCTGCCTAACCTCTCACCCCAGATGGACCAGAGCCTCCGCTCCTGAACACCGCTGAATGTCCCAAATCATCTGACGACAGACAGGCAAGACCTACAAGACCTTGAAGCGCCACCTGCGCACCCACGGCCCGGATCCGAACAGCTATCGCGCTCGCTTCGGTCTGCCGGTCGAATACCCGATGGTTGCCCCGGAATATGCTGCACGCCGCTCCGAGTTGGCGAAATCCATCGGCCTTGGCCGGATCGCTGATCGGGGCGAGGCCGAGCAGACGTCTGCTCAGAACCGCAAGGCTGCCTGATCCTTTAACCAGCGCCGATGCTCGAAGCCCCGCAGCCCTTGTCGGCGCGGGGCTTTGTCGTTTCTGAACGAGGAGGATGCTGGTGTCCGTCACCTGCTCGATTTGATCTACGAGCGTTCAGTTCAGTGGCTTCGTCACCGCGGAGGAGTGATCCATGAAGAAGCGCATCATCTCTCGGCTGGCATCCGGGCCTTTCGGGTCAGTGTAACTCCCGTCCGTGCTTCCGCCGGACCAAGCGTGGCCCGCACCATGCAAGGTCCACTGCTCCAGGATTGCGCCTCCCGATGCGTTGGTCTGCACGGTGCGGGTGAAGGACATCCCATGGTCTGACTTCCCTTGGGACACGGCGCGTGTGAGCTTCTCCTTCGGCGCGGCTTGAGCAATGACTTGATCGCCGTTGATGAGGCTTACGGTTCTGTCGGCGTCGCCGTGAAAGACGATGGTAGGAACGCCGGCGCCAACCTTCCGGGCCTTCGGGGTGCCGCCACCATTCATGGCTGCGAATGCGGACGGCATGTCCCGAGCGGCGCCGCTGGCTAACCCAGAGTGGACGCCAACTGCCGCGAACACATCCGGATAGGTGTCTGCCATGATCGCTGCAGCGGCCCCGCCGGCAGAGAGGCCGGCCGCATAGATGCGGGACCGATCAGCCGAGAACTCTTTCACAACCGCCAGGGCGATGCCGGCAATGATCGAGGGCTCGCCGCGGTCGCGTTGCTGGTCGCCGGCGTTGAACCAGTTCCAGCACTTCTGCATGTTGGCCGACTGCGGCTGGCCCGGATACGCCACCAGGAACGTCTGCTCCTCGGCCAACGCGTTCATCCGTGTCCCCGCGGCGAAGTCGTCCGGGTTCTGAGTGCAGCCGTGCAGCATGACGACGAGGGGAAGCGCCTGCCCTGCGTACCCGCTCGGCACATAGACCTTGTACGTCCGGCTGCCTGCGGCATTGGAGAACGTCCGCTCCTCGAACCGTGCACCTTCTGGCACAACGACACTCGCGCCATGTGATGATCCGAAGCCTTCTGCCAGCCCGGGCACGGCGCTCATCTTTGGGAAGCGCTCACGCAGGTCGCGGAGCGTCTCCGACAGACCCGGACGCATGGGGGCAGTCTTTGTCGCGGCAGCGGCATCGTCGGGCGCAGCCTGGCCAAGACCCGCTTCGGTCCAGGCTCCACCTGGGATTGTAGGAGCAACCATGTCGATGATTGCTCCGAAGGGGGGAACTGTAGCTTTCGCGTTGGCGCCGGTGTCTTCATCCGCACCTGCTGCAGAGGCCCGCGCGACTGGTTTGCCCTGAAGCAGCGCCATGGCTTCTGCAAGCTGGCCGCTACGGGTGAGACGTGTCACCTCGCCCATATCGATCTTCGAGAAAGCGGTCATGATTATGATCCTGGATTAGAGGTTGGACGAGCACGAGGTGTTCCGCCCCGAGCAAGGTTGGTTGTCAGCTGGTGCGGTCGGCCAAGGCGGCCTTGACCTCTGGACTGGCTTGGAAGGCGCCAAGAACCTGCACCGAAGCGATGCCCTGGCGGGCCAATTCCGGGGTCACGTCTGGGGCGATAGTGGCGAGGCCAAGAACCTGGATGTGTAGTGGCTCGCCGGCGTCTCTTGCCGCCTCCAAGTCCCGAGCGGTGAAGTGCGAAAGGCCCAGGGTGAGCTTCTTGCGGGTGACCGACTGCTTCACCTCATCGCCCTGACGATCGAGCTGATTGCGGACGGCTGTCCGGATGAAATCAGCACGGTTGGCGTAGAAGCCATCTCTGACCAGCAGGTCGATCTGTCCGAGATCGACGAAGCCGAGATTGAGGGTCAGCTTCTCGCTGTCGGGCGACTTCGTGCGCAGCGCCCGAACATTGTCCGCCATCTCAGAACCTCTCTAGACCATCCCTTTGGATGGTCTAGAGATGGCTTATGGATGTGAAAGCGCAAGGGTTGAGTGCTGCCGAATTAACGAGACAGCGTTTCAAGAGGGGGCTGCATCGTACTCCAGAAGCTTGCGAGTAGGCAGGATGAGATATCTTCCGAGGTGCCAATTTGCCGTTCGGGAGAAATCGTTAGGTGCTTGGCTGGGACGCCCTATGCTGAGTGGGCGCTACGAGGAGCAATCCCTCCTCAGGAGCCGTGAACGGCCATGACATATACTCTCCACCAGCTTGCGGTTGGCAGCTACGATCTTGCCCTCGATGGCATCATCATAGGCAGTGTGGTCCAGGACATCGCGCCGGGAGGCAGCTCGCGCGGCTGGCGCGCGGAACTGCTCGACGAGCTGACGCCGGATCAATGGCCGATCCCTTTCCGAGGGATCGAGCCGCCCTTTCGGACGCTCGAAGCCGCTATGGCGTGGCTTGACGGCGCTGCCATCGTTGAAGGCCACAGCCAACAGTCACACGGCTTCGGGCATTGAGCTTCGATAGCCCTGAACATTGGACATGCTCGGATCTCGAGTGGCGTCCGACCTACTTTACCACAGGTAGCTGCACCCAGCCTGGGCGTACTCTCCGTGCACAAGCGGAAAGGCGATTACTGCATCCTGCAGATCGATTTGGATCACCAATGCCAAAGCTGATCAATTCTGCTGCTGCCGTGCTCGCCTTTTGCGCTGGCGTTTTCGGCCAAGCACACGCTCAGGGCCTCGCGCGCGGAGCGCAGGATGGCGCCGAACGCGGAGGAAACATCGCTGGTCCGTTGGGCGCCGCCGTCGGAAGTGCGATCGGTGGAGCTGTCGGAAGCGCCAATCAGATCCTCGGCATCGATAGGCGTGAGCGCTTTTGCATTTACACACTCGCTGATCGAAGGTCCTCCATCCCCTATGCAGGGGACGTGCGGGTTGGAGCGGTGCTCCCGAAGGAGGGCATGACCTACTATGATGTACCGCCTGAGTTTGCACTGAAGGGCTACAACTACACGATCGTCAACGAACGCCCCGTGCTGGTTGAGCCGGGCACGCGCCGGATTGTGGAAGTGATCAAGTGATGTCGACCGAAGCCGTAGGTTTGCCCGCAGGCCTGACAGAAGTCTCACGGCTTGCCGCACTTCTCGCAGATCGAGTGCTCGACGCTCAGATCACGAGCCGCCCGGTTCCAGATGGGAACATCCGCGTTCTGCTCGAGGCGGCGCTCCTGTTGAGAGAGTATGATCAGGAGCTGCCTTCCCTGCTTAGCCAGATCATGCACGGGGCTGCTGAGCCCGAAGTCCCCGCGCTGGTTGAGGTTCAACAGAGCGCACAGGAAGGGGAAAGCGAGGCTGGTCGGATAGCGTGGCTACTGCGGCCCTTCCAGGCATCGAAAGGCTGAACGCATACGGACTGTCTTACCAGGCGCCGAATAGGAGTTGCTCATGGCTGACCAGACCGAGCCTTTTGATCTTGAAGGCGCGGAAGATGTCGAGCTCAAACCCGGCGGCACCTACCTCCTCCCCCTTTGTGTAGTCAGGCCAGAGCTTATGCTCGGCGACGAGGTTGCAATCATGCTTCTCAGCACAAGCGAGGGGAGCCAACTCGGCATTCCCCTGACCCATCAATCTGCAAAGCGCCTGCAAGAGCTGCTTGCTGAAGCCCTGCGCAGAACGAAGCCGGACGCGGATCCGATGCAGTGATCCCTAAGCGACGCGTCGCGCCGAGATCATATCAGAGCGACAGCCAGCCGACTTCGCCTCGTCGTCCCAGCACAACATGCGCTCTCTTATTCACGCCCTGGAGCTCAGACCGCCGTAAGCGCTGTTTTCAGGCCACGGCTTTGAGGGCTGGCATGGCCTGGTAGGCCCATGGCAGCAGGTCGTCGAGACGGCTCTGTGGGTGGCCCTCGACGATGCGGGTGATGACGTCGGTGAGAT
>NZ_LMNE01000054.1:0-4134 GCF_001423285.1 Methylobacterium sp. Leaf111
CCAGGACCACAACGCGCCGGACGCCATGTACGCCGAGGCCGGCCTCGACGCCGCCGGCATCCTCCAGACCGTCAAGAACGCCCTGCCCGAGCGGAAGGCGCGCGGCGCCAAGCTCGTCAGCGTCGTCCAGAAGTAGCGTCGTCCCGCATCCCGCGGAGCCCTCGGCTCCGCGGGGTCGAACGAAGGTCTACTTGATCACCGCGCAGGCGATGCGGGCGCCGGCCCCGCCGATGGGCTGGGTGGTGTGATCGTCCTCGTTGGCGTGGATGATCAGGGCCGAGCCGTCGCCGTCCTTGAGGGCACCCTCGCCGGTCAGCGGCGTCTCGCTCGACACCTCCGCGTTCACCGATCCGTCGGCATTGGCGAAGACGTTCGGCAGGTCGCCCTCGTCCGGACCCTCGGGATTGAGCAGGCCGTGCTTGCTCTGGTCGTGGTTCACGTGGGCCTTCGACTTCTCGAACTTCGCGGTGTCCGAGCAATCGCCCACGGCATGGAAATGGATGCCGTGCCAGCCGGGGGGCAGGCCGCCGGGCTGGATCGTCACGCGCATGACCAGGGAGCTGGCGCCGTCGCGGATCATGATCTTGCCGATGGGCTCGCCCTTCCCGTTCTGGATCGGGCTCTCGAATGTCTGCGGGGCCGCAGGGGGCGCTGCCTCCGCGGGCGCCGCCGGGGCGGCGGGCTGCGCGAGGGCCGCCTGGGCGGCGAAGGCCGTGCTGGCCGCGAGGGCAAGGACCGACGGAAGTCGTCTCATGAAATGGCTCTCCTCTCCATGCCGGGTACGCCGGTGGAGCGTCAACGAAGATGGTCGCGGGGGGCTCCACGGCAATGCCGGGGTGCCCGACCTTTCCCATGCCTGGAGCGGCGAGGCCAGATGCCGGGCCCTCGCGGACAGCTGTGTCCTGCGGCACCCAGGTGGTTGCCGTACGTGGACGAACTCTTAAGGTTTCGCTAAGTTTCCCGTGACGGGGCCAATGTCGGCGTCCGATCCGCCAAGTCTCCGCCGGTGGACGGTCCGCAGATCTTGGCGCGGCATGAACATCGATTGCAGCGTAAGACTCGTTGGGAGATTCCCATGACGTTCGCAGCCCTCCGCCGCCTCGGGTTCCTCGCTCTGATGCTGGGATTTCTGCCCGTCCTGGCGCATGCGCAGACGCCACCGTCCTCCGCTTCCGGGCGGACCTGGACCGACCCACCGCCCCGGGGGACCGACGAGGCCAAGGCTCCGTTGGCCAAGGCTTCGCTGGCCAAATCCTCGCAGACCAAGGCTCCGGTCACCAAGCCCGAGGCGCCCGAGCAGGCGGCCGCGGCGCCTGCCGAGGCGCGGCGACCGACGCACGCGGCGGTCCGGACGCCGAAAAGCGCGCGTGGGAATACCCAAGCACGCGTGCGGGTCGCGCGCCCGGCGGCATCCCCGTCGCGTCGTCCTGCCGTCCGGACGGTGGCGCGCGCCCAAGACCGCCAGGACCCCGCCGTCCGCCGCGTCACGACGCGCCCGCCGGTGATGCGCTACAGCTACGGCGTCGTCCCGGAATCGACTGGCCCGTTCGGGTACGAGGACGACCGGGCCCGCCGGATCCGCCAGGCCCAGGAGGCCGGGTACCTCGTGGTGCGGTCCCGCAGCGTCGAGTTCCCCGACGGCCGGCGCCTGCGCACCTATCGCCCCTACGAGGAGGAGGGCGACGACTAGGATGCGACCGGTTCCGCATAGGAAAACCCCGCCGGGGGGACCGACGGGGTTGGGGTGAGCGCGCGATGGGACGTCTGCGGATCAGCGCAGGCGGCCGGGCCGGGCCGGCTCGAACACGATGCGGCGGTGGAACGCGCACCAGCTCTTGCCGTCCGGCGCCGGGGCGCCGCAGCAGACGGCGCGGTCGTTGGGCTCGCCGATGATGAATTTGCACACGAAGGCACCGGACTGCGCGAACGGCACCCGCAACTCGGCGGAGGGTTCGGCGATGGCATCGGCCTCGCCGACCTGTGACATGCGGACAAGCTGGTTCATGGATCGAATGACTCGCGGACTGGCTTTCGCGGGCGGGGCCCTGCGGCGTGTGACGGATCGGGAGCGTGTCGCCTTCGGGAGGGCCTCTCCCCTGCATGGACACAGCGGGCGACCCGCGGACATGAATGGGAAGAATCGCGGACCTTGCGCAGGTCGGAAGCGCGGCCAGACCGGACGCGACAGCGTCATGATGCTGTTATATCTGGGGTTTGCCCCTCGGCAAACAAGTGCTGACGCATGTGTGTGTTGCAGCGCACAGGTTTCGGGCCGCTTTCTTGAGCCGCTGCGGGCCGGGCCGGCAGCCGTTACGAACCACGAATGGGTTTCATCCCGGCCGCTGCCAGGAGGCCGCCGGCTGTCATCGTCCTGAGACGGGACCGTCATAGAGCCCGGGACGTGCGGGGATCCTGCCGGGATCGACCCGCAGCGGCGATCGCCCAGCCGGGAGACCCGAATCATGGCCGATGCGATCGCCCCCGGACTCCGCCCGGTGCCGCAGGCGGAACCGGGCCGCCGCCCGGGCCCGAACCTCGACGGCCGCATCCCCGTCTCGGGCCTCCTGGCCTTCGCCCTCGTCCTCCTCGGCGGCCTCGCCTATGCTGGCTACAGCCTGATCCACGACATGAACGCGGTCGGCGAGACGCCGCTCGCGCTGGGGGCCTTCGCCCTCCTCGCCCTGGCCCTCCTGATCGCCCTGGCCTTCGAGTTCGTGAACGGCTTCCACGACACCGCCAACGCGGTGGCGACGGTGATCTAAACCCACGCACTCCCGCCGGTGGTGGCGGTGATCTGGTCCGGCGCCTTCAACTTCCTGGGCGTCATGCTGTCCTCCGGCGCGGTGGCCTACGCCATCGTCACCCTGCTGCCGGTGGAGCTTATCCTGCAGGTCGGCTCATCCGCCGGCTACGCGATGATCTTCGCGTTGCTGATCGCCGCGATTCTGTGGAACCTCGGCACCTGGGCGCTTGGCCTGCCGAACTCCTCCTCCCACGCCCTGATCGGCTCGGTGATCGGCGTCGGCCTCGCCAACCAGTTGATGGCGCCCGAGGGCCAGGGCACCTCCGGGGTCGAGTGGGGACAGGCCGTGACGGTGCTGGAGGGGCTGCTGTTCTCACCCGTCCTCGGCTTCGTCCTGGCGGCCCTGCTGCTCGTGGCCATGAAGGCGGTGGTCCGGCGCCGGGACCTCTACGAGGCGCCCCAGGGCGAGGCCCCGCCCCCGCTCTGGATCCGCGGCCTCCTCATCCTCACCTGCGCCCTGGTGTCGTTCTTCCACGGCGGCAACGACGGCCAGAAGGGCATGGGCCTGATCATGCTGATCCTGATCGGCGCGGCCCCCACCGCCTACGCCCTCAACCGGACCATGTCGGACGACATGACGCCGGTCTTCGTGCAGCAGTCGCGGGACGCCCGCACGGTGTTCGCCGCCCGGGCCGCGGGTGCGGCCCGTCCCGATGCGGCGGCCGCCCGGGCCCAGGTCGGCGAGGCCCTGCGGACGAAGGCGCTGAACACCCCCGCCGTCTATGCGGCGCTGGCCGCCCTCTCGGACGACATCGCCGCCTCGGTGCAGCGCCACGGCGCGATCCGCCAGGTGCCGGCCGCCGCCACCCCGAACCTGCGCAACGACATGTACCTCGCCGCCGACGCGGTGCGGCTGCTGCCGGCCGCCGGCGCCGGCTTCCCGGAGGCCGAGGGCAAGGTACTCAAGGCCTACGAGGGCCTGCTCAACGACGGCACCCGCTACATCCCCACCTGGGTGAAGGTCTGCGTCGCCCTGGCGCTCGGCCTCGGCACCCTGGTCGGCTGGAAGCGCATCGTCGTCACGGTGGGCGAGCGCATCGGCAAGACCCACCTCACCTACGCCCAGGGCGCCTCGGCCGAGATGGTGGCCGCTGGTACCATCGGGCTGGCCGAGCTCTACGGATTGCCCGTCTCCACCACCCACATCCTGTCGAGCGGCGTCGCCGGCACCATGGCGGCCAACGGCTCGGGCCTGCAGGTCGCCACCGTGCGCAACATGGCCCTCGCCTGGGTGCTGACCCTGCCGGCCGCCATCACCCTGGCGGGCGGGCTGTTCGTCATCCTGCGGCACGTGTTCTGACGACGGGGGCGCATCGCGTCCCAACCCCCCC
>NZ_LMNE01000055.1:0-3869 GCF_001423285.1 Methylobacterium sp. Leaf111
CGTCGACCTCGGAGAGAAGCAAGAGCTCCACAGGACCGTTCACGCGCCGAACCAGGATGCGCACGAAAGGGAGTTGACCGATGAACCCCGAATAGAGAACAAGTTTTCCGAAGCTGCCTCCTTCAAGATAAGCTTCTCCAAGGTCAGGTCGGAGATCGCCCGACGAAGGCGCTGGTTCTCTGTCTCTAGAGACTTCAACCGCTAGACCTGGTCACCCTTCAGGCCGCTATATTTGGAGCGCCAGCGGTAATACGTGACCTCAGTCACCTCAATGGAGCGGATTGCTTCGGCAACCTTGCGACCTTGCGAGACCAGAACATCAACTTGGCGCAGCTTGGCGACAATCTCTTCAGCCGTATGCTTCTTCCGTCCCATGACAACATCCTCCACATGGCTCGAAGCCATACCTCAGGGAGGACCACTTTTCAGGAGGCAGGCCACAGCCCTCAGCCGACCGACACCCTGGCAAAGGCTGAACAACCTTCTGGGCAACGACAGCTAGGCGCGCATCCCATTCGTATACAGTCCCTGAACCTCTAAAACGCTTTTCGATAATTGCGACCTTGCGAGACCAGAACATCAACTTGGCGCAGCTTGGCGACAATCTCTTCAGCCGTATGCTTCTTCCGTCCCATGACAACATCCTCCACATGGCTCGAAGCCATACCTCAGGGAGGACCACTTTTCAGGAGGCAGGCCATCTTAAAACCGTCCGACCCCGACGCACTAACGAAAGCGCTCAAGGTTGTAGTCGCTCAAATTCACTCTGAAAAACGCCATCTATACAGCCTTCCTATCAATCCACTTCAATGACGTGCCGCGCCTGCCTTCAGACAAGCCTCATCCGAAAGGATTGCTGAAGAGGAAGACGCTTTCTCCGGAATTACAAGCATCGCCAAGCCTGCTCGTAGCTGACAGTGCTAAATCCCGAATCGGCAGGCAAGCCGTGTCTTGCAAATGATTGATAACATTATTACTTCCCGCACAACCGATCATCGACATCGAAGACGTTAGATTACAGAAATGTATTGCAACAGGAGCAAGGCGCATGCCGCACTGTCATTGCGCGTCCCAATGTTGTCGCTACGCAAATCTATGATCTCACGGCTGATCCCCTTGTGCGGGGATCTATATGAGTGCTAAGGGGCATCTGACTTCAAGCAAAAATCTGAGCTAATTCATCTAATCTTCGACTCATAATCAAAAATCTATGCAGTTTGACATTGATGAGGCGGCGTGTATCAGTCAAAAAACGCGAGCCCAGAGGCCGAGCTACAGCAGGCCACCGACAGACAGCAATCGAGAAAGGGCTAGGGACGTGGTTTCTGTATCGATCGTAGTGCCATGCTTCAATGCTGTTGGCTTCATCAGTGATGCTCTGACATCGATTCGTCAACAAAGTTTTACCGACTGGGAGTGCTTAGTTGTAGACGATTGCTCGACTGACGGCTCAGCAGCTGTGATCGCCGAAATTGCAGCGCAAGATCCTAGGATCAAACCATACACACTCACCGTAAATAGCGGAGCTTCGGTCGCACGTAATATTGCCCTCGATGCGGCTCAGGGCAAATGGCTTACCTTCCTTGATGCTGACGACGTCTATGAGCCAAGCCGTCTCACTCGCCTCGTCGCATTGGCTGAAGAGAGATCAGCCGACATGGCCTTTGACGACCAGGCAATTTCCAACTTTCCTGCAACCACTCAAAAGGATCGCGCATTTTACTGGATCGATCGCGACATCATTTCTTTCGATGCAGATAAGTTTTTCGTATTTTCAGCAAAATTCGGCAGATCCCTGAATCCTGGATACATGAAACCTCTATTTAAACGCTCGTTCATGGTGCAGCACCGTTTGCGTTATGATCCTCAGTTTCGCAGTGGACAGGATTTTCTACTTTATGCCAATGCTTTCGCGTACAAACCGCGCTGCTTTGCAAGCTCTCATGCGGGTTATATCTATCGACGCCGTAAAGGCTCTCTTAGTCGTTCCGCCAACCACCTCCGGAACCATGCGCTGCTCTCCGATGAAATTATCGCCCGTCATAGGGAGCGACTATCTAGAACTGCATTCGAGGCACTGCAAAGGCGGAAAAGCTACTATCTTGGAATGGCAGACTTGCACGATCTGCTCTTAATCCTCAAGGGACATCAGTCGATTGCAACACTTAGGACTTTCCAGATTCGCCCTCGGCTTGCACTAGCTGCGGCCATTACTGTACAGAGGCGAGTTTCTAGCTTACGGTCTGGTCTCTAGTCGTGACGCTTCGCAAAGCTGCCGTTCTCAATTCTGCGTACATGGTACTTGGCAACGGAGGTCAATTAGTCGTCTCCCTGGGCGTCTTTCTTTACCTCGCGCGTGTGCTGTCCCCCGCAGATTTTGGGGCAATGGGAGTTGCCGCGGCTCTCGTCGACATGCTCACTGTCTTCGGGCGATTTGGCCAAGTGGAAGCATTGCTTCAAGCGGGCGCTGATAATCAGCGCACACGATCGACATCTTTCTGGATCTTGATGCTGATCGGAATCGTTTCTCTAATATTTGTAGCTTCGGTTACCCAACCCCTTACGGCCTTGACTGGCGCTGCAGTAGTAGGTCCCGTACTATTAATTCTCGCGCCAGTACCGCTAATCAGCAATTTCGGGCAGGTAAGCGAGGCAATTCTCCGGCGTGAGCTTCGATATAGTGGCCTTGCCATTCGCAACGTTCTCGCGACCATCATGGGGGCTATCGCTGCGATTGCTTTTGCTGCAGGGGGCTATGGCGTCTACGCCCTCGCTGTCCAAAAATTAGTTTTTACTATAGTTTATACATGCACGATACTCATCGCACAGCCATGGAAACCTAGTTGGGTATTTGTAATCGTTGAGTCGCGCCGACTTGTGTCGACAGGACTGAATGTGACGATCAGTAACACACTTCAGTTAGCGAATGGTCGTATTGTTGACTTGAACATAGGAGCATTTCTTGGGGTCGTCTCTCTGGGGATAACGCGCGTCGCTTGGCGCTTTTACGATTTTTGTTTGCAGCTTGTGATTGCTCCGCTCAGCTCTGTCTCATACACGCTATTTACAGATGCTGCTGCGAGCGACGAGGATCTACGTCGAATCTATCTGCAGTATTCAGAATTTATAGTAGGAATTGCGGCACCGATTTTCATTGGCTTGAGTATAGTATCGCACGATGCAATCGTGCTTCTTGCAGGAGCAAAATGGGAAAAATCGGCATTAGTGCTTTCGATGCTAAGTCTCACCGTGTTCGCCAGCTGTATCAACCTTCTTTTTACACCCGTGATGATCGCTAAGGCCCGCACGAGACTTATTCGTCAGCAAGCCATCTGGCAGGCTTTGAGCAATGCAACTTTAACTTTCGGAGCTGCACAGTTTGATATTGTCTCGGTAGTGGTAGTATATATTTTGAGAGTGTATGCGTTTGCAGTATACAATTTGATTCTACTGAGTAGGGTACTGGAATTACCGGTTCGAGTCTTAATGATACGGCTGCTCCCAATTTTCGTAGGTACGGCGGGACTGGCTAGTATCGGGCTCTGTGTGCGAAGCCTCCTGATTGGGCATGGCGAGCTGTTACGCTTATGCACAGTCGCTGCAACTGGAGGTGTTACCTATATTTTTATCCTTCTGGCCAGCGATGGACTTGGTTTATCGCGTGGCCTAACGACGGGTTACTTCACTATGGCTCAAGCGTTATTGCGTCGCAGGAGAGGGAATCGGTAGCTGTCCGGTTGCGAAACGTCGTTGGCATGCGGCGCGATCGGGTGATCGGCCCCACGCGGTGGTCCAAGGGTAAAGTTAGTGCGCGGCAGGCCTGGAGTTGACCCCGTTTGTGGTCCACGGCTTATGCAAGTTCTCGGGCT
>NZ_LMNE01000055.1:3884-6270 GCF_001423285.1 Methylobacterium sp. Leaf111
AGGCCGTCGCACTGACATGAGCTGCGAGCTCGAGGTCGTTATCTGGCCGCCCCTGCGACTAGCCCGGATGCGCTGCGAGCGCGGATCCGTAATTGTCGTGTTGCCCGCCAGCTCCCTCAACCTTGTTGGACCAAGGAGGAGGCTATGCGGATTATCGGCATGGACGTTCATCGGGTAGCGGCCGAGGTTGTGGCGCTTCTCGATGGGAAGTTGGTGAAGCTCGGCCGCATTCCCATGCTACGCGAACGCCTCGAGGCGTTCGCCAGGACGGAGCTTACGCACGACGATCATGTCGTCATCGAGGCGACCAGCAACGCTGCAGCCGTCGTCGAGGTGCTTGCGCCTTACGTCGACCGCGTGGTCATCGCCAATCCCAAGCAGGTGAGGCTGATCGCGCATGCGAAAATCAAGACCGACGCGATTGATGCGGCGGTGCAGGCCAAGCTCTGTGCAACCGGCTTCCTCCCAGAGGTGTGGGTCCCGGACGAGGCGACCCTCGCCCTCCGGCGGCAGGTCGCACGGCGCACCCAGCTGATCCGCCAAAGGGTGCGGCTGAAGAACCACATCCAGGCGATCCTACACGCGTACCTCATCCCGCCGTGCCCGCACGGGAACCTGACCGGGATCAGTGAGCGCAAGTGGATCGTCGCCCAGCGTCTGCCCAATGATGAACGCGCTGCCATCGATCGTCACCTCGCGCAGATCGCCCTCATCGAAGGATCGCTCAGAGACGTGGAAGCCGACATCGCACGGGCCACCATGTCCGATCCGGTCATCCGGCGATTGATGACGCTGCCCGGGGTCGACATGGCCGTCGCATCGGGCGTCGCTGCTGCCATCGGCGACGTTCGGCGCTTCGGCGATCCGACGACGCTGGTCGGCTATTTCGACCTTAACCCGAGCACCCACCAATCCGGCGAGGGACCTGCCTATCATGGGCGGATCACCAAGCAGGGTCGAGGCCAAGCGCGGGGCATGCTCGTTGAAGCGGCTTGGGCGGCTGGGCGCTCGCCCGGCCCCTTGCGTGCCTTCTTCCAGCGCGTGGCCGCCAAGCGGGGTAAGCCGATTGCGGCGGTGGCCACCGCACGAAAGCTCGCCATGATCATCTGGCACATGCTGACCAAAGGCGAAGACTATATCTGGGTGCGGCCAGCGCTGCTGGCCCGCAAGTTCCGCAGCATCGAGCTCAAGGCAGGTTTACCGAAGGAGCCCGCCAGGCGCGGTGCCGCCTACGATTACAACATCCCGGCGAGGCGAGCTGCCGAGCGGGTGCACGTCGAAAAGGCCGAAGAAGCGTAGGCCGACTTCACCGCGCGATGGCGAACCAAGACTCCAACCAGGTCCCGGTCGAGAAAAAAGATGCCGGCACCTGCCTGAAAGGACTTTTCTACAACATCCGTGTCGGTCGGCTTGCCCGGTCGTGAGAAGTCGATCTCGACCCCGTTCAGGTAGGCCCACTGGTCGAGCATGCGACCGGCGAACTCCGGTCCATTGTCGCACCTGGAAGGCGCGGAAGTTAGCTCTCGGTGTGAGCGAGAGCGCCTCTCGCGTATGGCAATCGACGAACGTCAGGATCCGGAACAGACGCCCGTCGAAGATGCGGTCGGATACGAAGTCCATGGCCCAGACCTCGTTGGGTCTACCGATCGCCGGTCGTCCCTGGCGATACCGCCAAGCCCGCTTGCGTTTGGGCAGCTTGGACCGGATCGACAGCCCTTCGTCTCGGGTTGTTCCGGTAGGTGCGCTTATGGTTCACCTCCCAGCCCTCCCGTCGCAACAGGATGTGCAGCCGCCGGTAGCCGTAGCGCACCCGTGAGGCAGCCAACTCCTTCAACCGTATCCGCAGCGCGACCTGAGGGTCCGAGCGCTTCCTGTAGCGCTGGGACGATCGGCCGAAGCCCGTAGCCAGACAGGCCCGACGCTCGCTGATGTCGTAGGCCACCTGCAGGTGACCACCTACCTCACGGCGAGCGGCGGGCCTCACCACTTTCGTTTGAGGACGTCCTGCAGTATGGAGCGGTCCAGCGTCAGGTCGGCGACCAGCCGCTTGAGCTTGCCGTTCTCGTCCTCCAGTTGCCTGAGCCGTCGGATCTCCGGCACGCCCATGACGACGAACTGCTTCTTCCAGTGATAGAACGTCGGCTCGGATACGCCCATCTCGCCGCACAGACCTCGTCCACCGTCGCGCCGTTCTCCGCCTGTCGCAGGGCAAAGACGATCTGTTCATTCGTGAAGCGTTTGCGAGGCATGGCATCCACCCTCCTTCAGGGTTCAGGATGCCCGTAAAACGTAAGCGCTGTTTTCAGGCCACGGCTTTGAGGGCTGGCATGGCCTGGTAGGCCCATGGCAGCAGGTCGTCGAGACGGCTCTGTGGGTGGCCCTCGAC
>NZ_LMNE01000056.1:0-198725 GCF_001423285.1 Methylobacterium sp. Leaf111
CGCCGTCCGGGGCCGGGTCGAGACCATCGACACCCATGGCAGCCTGATCCACAGCGAGGGCGAGCACCTGACGACGGTGGTGGGGCTCGACGACGTCGTSGTGGTCACGACSCCCGACGCCGTGCTGGTGACCTCGAAGGCGCGATCGGGCGAGGTGAAGGATCTCGTCACACGCCTGCGCGCGCAGGGCYACCCGGAGGCGGACGCCCATCGGCGGATGTACCGGCCCTGGGGCTGGTACCAGCGGATCGACCTGGGCGAGCGCTTCCAGGTCAAGCGGATCATGGTAACGCCGGGCGGGCGGCTGTCGCTGCAGAAGCATTTCCACCGGGCCGAGCACTGGGTCGTGGTCAAGGGCACGGCGGAGGTCACGCTGAACGAGTCGGTGGTGCTGGTGCACGAGAACGAAGCGATCTACCTGCCGATCGGCTCGATGCACCGCCTGACCAACCTGGGCAGGATCCCCCTGGAACTGATCGAGGTCCAGGTCGGCTCCTACACCGGCGAGGACGACATCATCCGCGTCGAGGATATCTACGGACGCTGAGACCGCCGGGCGCCCTCCCCGAAAGCCTTCCTGTAAGGCCGCAGGGGCACTGACGGCTCCGCGATACCGGTGCAGGACGATCGTCCGAGTCCCCACCGCCACCGAGAAATCGGCTTCCGAGGAGGACGTGCTGGGACGAAAATCACCGCGCGTCGGTCGGACGTCGTCAGGCTTCGTCCGGAATGACCTCCACCGCGCCGTCGACCCGCTCGATATCGAGTGAGAGATGGGCCCGGAACAGGACCTGCGCCTCTTCGCCCCGCACGATCGCCAGGTAGTCCTGTCGCTCGGTCTCGACGCTGAATTCCTGCGCGATCTTGGCCATGATGCGCACGAGCTTCGTGCGCACCGCATCCTCGTCGGACAATTCGAATCCGACCTTGTCCTTGACGAAATTGGCTCCGTCGTGGAGGTCGATGAAAAAGCGTGGCATTGACAATATTACCCGTGGGAATTTATCCCACTCCATGAAATTAACCTAAGCCGTTCGCGGATCAAGAGCAATCGGTGGTCCTTGCGTAGGGCTGATCCGGGACGGATTTGTCAGCTCCATCGTCTATGCGAGTGGGCATGACGATGTCTCGGTTCGCCTCTGTCCGATGCGCTGGTTCGCGCTACCGGGTAACGCGCGGGACAAGGCCGTGGCCGTTGCGGTATCACGCCTCACCTGCCCACCCGCTCCGGTTGCCCGTGCATGTTCTTTCCCTTGTCGAAGCTGCTGTACTTCCTTGTGACGCCGTCGAACGCCCTTGCCCTGCTCGTGCTGCTGGGGATCGGATTGGCGACAGGGGGATGGCTTCGGAGCGGGCTCTGGATCGGCGGCCTGGCGGCCATGATCCTATTGGTCGCCGGCCTCTCACCCCTGCCCGTCCTCATCGCCCTGCCGCTTGAGGAGCGATTTCCCGCATTCGTCGACGATGGTGCACCGGTCACCGGGATCATCGTTCTCGGCGGCGCGATCGAGACCCGGCTTTCGGCGGATCGGGGACAACTCCTCCTCAACGACGCGGCCGAGCGACAGGTCGCGATGGCGGATCTGGCCCGGCGCTATCCCCAGAGCCGTCTCGTCTTCACCGGCGGAAGCGGCAGCCTCGGCGGCAGCAAGGCCTCGGAATCCGAGATCGTCGGTCGCTACGCCGACACGATGGGGCTGCCGCGCACCCGGCTGATCCTCGAGGATCGCTCGCGCAACACGCGCGAGAACGCGCGCTTCACCGCCGACATGGTCAAGCCGCAGCCGGGAGAGCGCTGGCTTCTCGTCACGTCGGCCTGGCACATGCCCCGGGCGATCGGCTGCTTCCGCGAGGCCGGCTTCGCCGTCACCGCCTATCCCGTGGATTATCGCACCGGCGGTTGGCGAGACGTCCTGCACGTCAATGCCTTCGCGTCCGAGGGGTTGGCGCTCCTGGACATCGTGACCAAGGAGTGGTTCGGTCTCGTCGCCTATCGGCTCAGCGGCTACACCGATGCCCTGCTGCCGGCGCCTCAGGCCTCGTCCGGCGCCGGGGCCGCGGCTCCGAGCCGATAGACGCCGCGGAAATCGTCCGGGTCTTCAACCGGCTTTCCCTTGCGCAGGATCGCGACTTCGCCGGCCTTGGTCATCCGCACAGCGATCCGGCGGATGGGCTGCATCAGGGGGCTCCAGCCCTCCGGCTGCGGTCCCCCGAGTTCCCGGGCCACCTCGGACGGACAGATGGTCTTACCGGCCTCGCGAGCCGCGAGAAGACGCAGGATCGTCTCCGCGATCAGCGTTTCGGACGGCCCCTTGCGTTCCGGGCGACCCGTCGATTTCGGTTCCGGCTTCGCCGCGACCTTCGGGGGCGCCTTCGCGGCGGGGATCTTCGGGGAGGAGGTGCGCTGGCGCGTGGGCTTCTTGGAAATCGTCATGGCTGCCATCCCTGCCCTGTCCCGTCGTCTTCCGCCAGCAGGGCGGCGCGAATTCGCGAGGCGAATTGCCGTCGCCACATCACCAGCACCACCGCGGTGGTGGTCAGCATGAGGAGCCAGGGGCTCACGAACCAGCCGAGATAGGCCAGGGCGAAGAAGAAGGCGCGCTGGCCGCGCGCGAAGTGGCTTCCGGCGGCAATGTTCATCGCGGCCGCCTTGCGCGCCGCGCGGAGCATCTGCTCCGGCGTCGCATCCGAACCTTTCGGCGGTACCGCGCCGAGGAGGATCGCGCCGTAATTGAACAGCCGGTAGGCCCAGGAGAACTTGAAGAAGGCGTAGACGAAGACGACCGCGAGGCCCGCCACCTTGATCTCCCAGGTCAAGCGCGTGGCGATGGCGCCGAAGGGGAGCGTACCGAACAGGGTGAGGACGTCGTCTCCCGAGCGTGACAGGGTCAGGACGCCGCCGAGGGCGATGAGCGAGGTCGAGGCGAAGAAGGCCGTCCCGTTCTGGAGGGAGGCGTTGATCGTGGTGTCGACCACGCGGTTGTCGCGCCCGATGAGCTGGCGCGTCCACTCCGCCCGCTGCGCATTCATGATCTGGCTGAGGCTGGTGCGGCGCCCGCGCATGCGCGCCACCGCGATGCCGTAGCCGGCCCAGGCGGCCACGAAGTAGCTGAGGGCCGCGAGGTCGAGATAGGAGAAGTCGGCGGTCAGCATCGCGTCCGGTCTCTCGACGACCGATCGCCGGGCGCCCCGCCCGGGCGCTAGCGCGGAAGCCGACGCCCTGTCCAGACGAAGGGGGGCCGGATGTGTCTCACCCGGGACGAAGCGTCAGCGGATCGCGAAACCGGTCTGCGGCGGTGCGACCGCAGGCTCCGTCACGGCGATGTCCGTGACGCGGGCACCGGGCGGACCCTGGCGGCAGGCGTCCAGCATCCGTGCCACGGCGTCGGGGGCTCCGGAGAACAGGGCCTCGACGGACCCGTCCGGGCGGTTGCGGACGAACCCGGAGAGGCCTTGGCGATCCGCCTCGCCGCGCGTCCAGAATCGGTAGCCGACGCCCTGGACCCGGCCCCGGATGATCACCGCGACGGTTCGGATCTCGGGCATCGCAGTCTTGTCCTTTGTAGCATCGTTGGGCGGCGGCGGTCCGGAAGACGCGATGGCACGCCGCCGAGGGAGAGGGACCTGCGCGCGCAGGACTCCGTTCGGACTTGCCCCGTCTTCGACAGCCCGAAGCCGGACCCGTGCGATCGAAGACCATCCGGGGAGCATGGCTCAACCGGCGCGCCCGCGCTGCCAGGCCTGTAATTCCGCGCGATAGACGGCCGGCAACTGTGCGGCGGTCGCCGCGGCGAGGACGGCTTCGAGGTAGCCCGGACGGGGCGCCCCCGTGGCGCTGGTGCCGCCGAGATAGATCAGCGCCCGCTTCGAACCGCCCGGCACCGAGACCGGCTGCATCGCCTTGATGTAGAGGCCCGAGGCGACGCCCTCGTAGCGGTCGAGGGCCGGGACGTCTCCGAGGGCGAGATCCCACAGTATACCATGCACGGTCGCGCGTGGGTCGCGCACCACGGAGGCGTAGCCCTCCCGCATGATGATGAAGCGGTGCCGGTTGAGGCGGCCCTGCCCGATCAAGGTCGAGCGCGGGCAGCGCGCGGCCATGGCGCCGGCATCCATGTTCGCGCCGTAGGCGAAGTAGAGGGGCATCGACCGGGTCCAGGGCGTCCGGCCCGGGCCGCGCCGCGTCCCGGGACGGGAGGCGACGCGGCCCGGGGCCGGCCGCGCGTCAAGCGAATTCGAGGATGACCGCGTCGACCGCGAGGCTGTCGCCTTCCTTGGCGGCGATCTTGGCGACGGTGGCGTCGCGCTCGGCCCGCAGCACGTTCTCCATCTTCATCGCCTCGACGATGGCCAGGGGTTCGCCGTTCTTCACCTCCTGGCCTTCCTTGACCAGGATCGCCTTGACGAGGCCGGGCATCGGGCAGAGCACCTGCTTGCCGGAGCCGGCATCCTCCTTGACCGGCATCAGGGCGGCGAGGGCCGCCTCGCGCTGGGTGTAGACCCGGGCCTCGGCCGCGGCGCCGGCGTGCTGGAGGGCGACGCCGTTGAGGAGGCCGCGGACCTGCATCGCCACGCGGGCCCCGCCGATCTCGCCCTGCCAGACGGGTTCGCCCGGGCGCCAGTCGGAGGAGACCGGCCAGGTGGTGCCGTCGGCGCCCGTGACGATCAGGGTGCCGCCGACGGCGTCGACGGTAACCGGGTAGGATTCGCCCGCTAGGACCACGACGCGGTCGCGCTCGAAATGCAGCAGGGCCGGATCGCGCATCTGGCCCGAGATGCCGCGCTTGCGCTGGTTCATCTTGTGGTCGATGGCCGCGGCCGCGGCCGCCATGCGCTGGGCGATCGCGCCCTTCGGCTCGGGGGCGACGAAGCCCTCGGGGAACTCCTCGGCGATGAAGCCGGTGGAGAGGTTGCCCGAGCGCCAGCGCGGATGCGCCATCAGGGCGGCGAGGAACGGGATGTTGTGGCGGATGCCCTCGATGGCGAAGGCGTCCAGCGCCTCGCCCTGGGATTCGATGGCCTCGGCCCGGGTCGGGGCCCAGGTGACCAGCTTGGCGATCATCGGGTCGTAGTGGATCGCGATCTCGCCGCCCTCCTCCACGCCGGTGTCGTTGCGGACGATGGCGCCGCCGAACTCGCCTTCGGCCGGCGGCCGGTAGGTGGTGAGGCGCCCGATCGAGGGCAGGAAGTTGCGGGTCGGGTCCTCGGCGTAGACCCGGCTCTCGACGGCCCAGCCGTTGAGCTTCACGTCTGCCTGGCCGAGCGGCAGGGCCTCGCCGGCCGCGACCCGGATCATCAACTCGACGAGGTCGAGGCCGGTGATCATCTCGGTGACCGGATGCTCCACCTGCAGGCGGGTGTTCATCTCGAGGAAGTAGAACGACTTGTCCTGGCCGGCCACGAACTCGACGGTGCCGGCGGAATCGTAGTTCACGGCTTTTGCCAGCGCGACGGCCTGCTCGCCCATCTTGCGGCGGGTGGCCTCGTCGAGGAGCGGCGACGGCGCCTCCTCGATGACCTTCTGGTTGCGGCGCTGGATCGAGCACTCGCGCTCGCCGAGGTAGATCACGTTGCCGTGCTTGTCGCCGATCACCTGGATCTCGATGTGGCGCGGGTCGGTGATGAACTTCTCCACGAAGACGCGGTCGTCGCCGAAGGACGAGGCGGCCTCGGACTTGGCGCGGGCGAAGCCCTCCGCCACCTCGCCGGAGGAATGGGCGATGCGCATGCCCTTGCCGCCGCCGCCGGCGGAGGCCTTGATCATGACGGGATAGCCGATCTCGTCCGCGATGGTGACCGCGTGCTCGGGGCTCTCGATGACGCCGAGGAAGCCCGGCACGGTGGAGACCGTCGCGGCCGAGGCCGCCTTCTTGGATTCGATCTTGTCGCCCATCGCCGCGATGGCGGCGGGGTTGGGGCCGATGAAGACGATGCCGGCCGCTTCCAGCGCGCGCGGGAAGGATTCGCGCTCGGACAGGAAGCCGTAGCCCGGATGCACGGCCTGGGCGCCGGTCTGCTTGCAGGCGTCGATGATCTTGTCGATGAGCAGGTAGGACTGCGCCGCCGGGGCCGGACCGATGTGCACGGCCTCGTCGGCCATGGCGACGTGCACGGCGTCGCGGTCGGCATCCGAGTAGACCGCCACGGTCTTGATGCCCATGCGCCGGGCGGTCTTGATGATGCGACAGGCGATTTCGCCACGGTTCGCGATCAGGATCTTGTCGAACATCTTTCCGCGCACTCTGGTCCGTCAGGGAACATGCGGCGTCTTGCAAACGCCCAAGCTGGTTCCCGTTAAAGCAGTTATGCGGCTTCGGGAAGCTGATCGATCCAGGCCGGGGGCCTGTTTATGCACGGCCACGACCGACAATCTCACGGTGCGATGCACCATATGATTTTGAATGCGAAATATCAGGGGCTGGCGGCTTCTAAGCAGCCAGCAATTCGCGCATCCGGTCGCTCTCGGCGGTGGCGCGGTTGGCTGCCAGCGCGAAGGCGATGAGGGCTTCGTCGCTGGCCTGGGCCTCACGCACGACCTCGCGGGCGAGGCGGGCGGCGAGACGGGTCGGGCCGCTGCCGGCGCGCAGGCTGCCCACCAGCCAGGCGGCCACGCCCGCATCGATGTAGCCGGTGGGGCGCTCGCCCCAGACGGCGAAATCCACCACCGACGCGACGAGGTAGTCGCCGAAGCTCGTATCCGCGAAAGTGACGATGCGCTCGAGGGCGATCAGCATGTCGGCCTCGTCGCGGCACACGAAGCCATCGGGGAGGATCTCGCGCGCCAGGATCTGGACGTCCTCGGCGGTGATGCAATCGGCTGCAACGATACGGTTACAGAAAACCTGAAGCGAAAGGTTGATCATCTCTTGATGCCTCCCCGGCTTTATCTTGGCCGGTCTGTGTCCCTGTCGATGGTTCGACTATGCAGGACGGCATCGTTCAAGCGGTTAACGGGCAAATCTGAATCACTGTTCAGGTTAAAGCCTGCTCACGAATGAGCCTTTCGAAATCCTGATGCTCCGGGGCCGGCGCACCCTCCCCGCTCCGCGGGCCGCGGGCGGAGCGAGCGCCCCGTCAGCCCGCGATGCCGGGCCCGAGGATGCGCATGTCGAGGCGTCCCTCGGCGTCGCGGAAGACGTCGTAGGTCACCCGGTCACTGATCGCGTTGTCCGGGCCGAAGATCAGCACCTTCGGCTTGCGCGCGATCACGTCCTCGATGGAGCCGTAGGTCGCGGAGGCGATGATGACCTCGTCGCCGACCTGGCAGGTGCGGGCGGCCGCCCCGTTCAGGATGCAGCAGCGCGATCCCGCCGCGCCGTAGAGGACGTAGGTGCTGATCCGGGCGCCCGACATCTTGTTCCAGATCTCGACGAATTCGAGGGGATCGAGGCCGACCTCCCGGCAGAAGTCCGCGTCGAGGGTGATCGAGCCGTGATAGTTCAGGTCGGCACCGGTCACCCGGAGGCCGTGCAATTTGGCGCGGACGAAACTCTGCATCGGTCTGGCTCTCCCTCGTGCGGTCGCGTTGTTAATCGGCGCCGTCGCGGGAGGCCAGGTCTATCTGGCGCCGACCGGATCGCTCAGGAGAGACGGGACGATCCGGTCAGGTCCCGGATCCAGCCCCGCAGGTGATCGGATTAAAGGTCCTCCAAGAGGCGCCCCTCCGGGGCCCGGACTTCCGCGCGGATTTGCCCGGCGCGACGCTGTAGGTGCCCTTGAAGGCCCGCGCGGCATGGCTCGGCGTAGCGAACCCGAGGGTCCAGACCAGATTCGAAATCCGCACGTCCCTGCCGCTGCGGAAGATGGCCGAGCGCAGGCGGGCCACGCGGCGACGCAGGATCTCGTGCCCGACCCTGCCAACCGGGACGAAGGCCCGGTAGAGGGCGCTGCGGGACAGGCCGGAGCCGGAGGCGACCGCGCGCATGTCGAGGTCCCGCCGCCCCAGATGCGCGCCGCCTCGCGCTAGTGGACGGCGCCGGCGATCTGCCGGTCACGCAGGAGCAATCCGGCGGCGCGGCGCCCCCTCACGGCGGCCTGGAGGCGGTCGCCGATCCGCGAGACCGTCGAGCCGATCGCCTAGAGGTCGTGGTAGGCCGCGAAGCGGTCCGGCGCATCCGGGGCGAAGACGGCCTGGCTCACGGCGGGCCGCTCGGCGCCCGGCGCGTCGACCGGGGGGCGTCCGGCGCCCCAGACGCGGCGGGCGCTCCGATGATCCTGTCCGCATCGCCATCCCCGCGCGCACCGCGCCTGCCTTGCAGGCAGGGCTCGGCACATGCGAGGGCCACCGGGCACGCCAGGTGTTCGTGAGCGTTTCGGGGGTCGCGCCTTCGTGCCGGGACGTGCGGCCGGGTGCCCGGGCATCGACCGTCCCGGCGCCATGACCTCGCCCGGAACGGCCGTCTCGGGCGCGACGACGTCGCGCTCCCGTTGTGCCTGCCGGTTCTCGCAGCGCAGGCGAACGCGCTCATCGTCACGTCGGGATCGGCCGTCGGCGGCTCGATCCGCCTGGTTCGTGACGGCGAACCCCCGCGCGAGGCGGTCGGCGTTCCGCCGGCCGACCGTCCCGCCGGGCGTCACCGCGGGATGCGCCTGGGGGCTCTTGCCGACGAACGACCCGCCGCGACCGACAAACCACCCGCGCTTGGTTAAGTGTCAGCGCACCACCACCTTCGCGCCGATCGGCACCCGGTCGTAGAGGTCGACCACGTCGTCGTTGCGCATGCGGATGCAGCCCGAAGAGACCGCCTGACCGATCTTCTCCGGCTCGTTGGTGCCGTGGATGCGGAACAGCGTGTCCTTCTTGCCCTCCGCGAGATAGAGGGCGCGGGCCCCGATTGGGCTCGTGGGGCCGCCTTCCAGGCGCTTCGGCAGGTCGGGCCGGCGGGCCAGCATCTCCGGCGGCGGGTTCCAGTCCGGCCATTCACCCTTGCGGTCGACCTCCGCCGTCCCGGCCCAGGCCATGCTGGCATGGCCCACGGCCACGGGATAGCGCACGGCCTTGCCGTCGGGCAGCACATAGTAGAGCCGCCGCTCCTTGGTGACCACGATGACGGTTCCGGGCGCTTCCCGCGTCGGGTAGTCCACGGTGGCGCGGGCGATCTTCGGATCGACGGGGGCGCTCGGCGCGAGCTTCATCCAGGCCTTGTCGCGCTCCGGCCCGCTCAGGGGGGCGGGCGCCGCGGCGAGCGGTCCGGTCGCCCCCGGATTGGTCCGGGTGTTGCAGGCGCCGAGCGGCAGCAGCGTACCGATCAGGAGGAGAAGGGCGGGCGCGCGCATGGATGAGGGCCTGTCTCGACCCGCCGGTCACCGGGCGCGGTCTGATCGATTCGTGTTCGGACAGGTCTTGCACAACCCGAGCCGAGCGCGCATCCCGGCAACGTGATCATGCGCAAGATGTGATACATTGGCATCATCTGTTGTCTTAAAGCGACAGATCGGCGGCCGCAAAGGGATGACCGTGACGACGCTGTACGTGAGCCACCCGTCCGCCCTCGATCACGCCATGCCGGAAGGGCATCCCGAACGCGCCGACCGGATCCGGGCAGTGGAGCGGGCCCTCGAGGACGAGCGCTTCGCCGGGCTTGTCCGCGGCCAGGCCCCGAGGGCCGAGACCTCGGTGCCCACCCTGGTCCATCCCGTGCCCTACGTGCAGGCGATCATCGAGGCGTCGCCGACGGAGGGCTACGTCCAGATCGACGGCGACACCCTGCTCTCCCCCGGCACCGTCGAGGCGGCCCTGCGCGGGGTCGGCGGCGCCGTGCACGCGGTCGATGCCGTGATGGCGGGCGAGTGCGCCAATGCCTTCGTGGCCATGCGGCCTCCGGGCCACCATGCCGAGCGCATGACCGCGATGGGGTTCTGCGTCTTCAACAACGCCGCCATCGCGGCGCGCCATGCCCGCGAAGCCCACGGGGCGAGCCGGGTGGCGATCGTCGATTGGGACGTCCACCACGGCAACGGCACGCAGGACATCTTCTGGGACGACCGCTCCGTGATGTACGCCTCCACCCACGAGATGCCGCTGTTTCCGGGTACGGGCGCCGCGTCGGAGCGGGGCAACCACGACACCATCGTCAACGTACCCCTGCGGGCGGGCGACGACGGCCCGGTCTTTCGCGAGGCCTTCGAGGCCGGCATCCTGCGCCGCCTCGACGCCTATGCCCCCGACCTCATCATCATCTCGGCGGGTTTCGACGCCCACCACCTCGATCCCCTCGGCCATGTCGAGCTCACCGAAGCCGATTTCGGCTGGGCGACCCGCCGCCTGATGGCGCTGGCCGATCGCCATGCCGGCGGGCGCGTCGTCTCGGTCCTGGAGGGCGGCTACAGCCTCAAGGGGCTCGGCCTCTCCGTCGCCGCCCACGTGGATGCGCTGATGGGGCGCTGAGTCTCCGGCGCCGGTCCGCCCGTTCGCCCTCAGGCGACCGGCTCCGGGACGAGGGCCGGATTGTCCGACGGATCCGCCATGGCGACGGCGATCTCGAACAGCAGAAGGTCGATCAACCGCCGCATCACCGGCGTCCCGGCCTCCGCGATGACGGCCCGCGCCGCGATGCAGTGGGCGGCGAGGACGTCGAAGGCCTCGCCCTTCGGTGGCTGGATCAGGGTGAGCATGGCAGGTCCTTTGCGGCCGCGCGTCAGGCGGCGAGGTAGGGGTAGGTCGGAGCGAGGACGGAGTCCGTCCGCCCCGTGAGGGCGCGCAGGCGTGCCAGCGTCCGCTCGTCGAATTCCGCGGTGGCCGCGATGATGTCCTCGCCGCTGATCGATTGCGGCAGGCCCAGCGGCCGGGCCCGGAAGTGGAGCTGCACCACGTGCAGCAGGTAGAGGGTCGGCATTTGCAGCACGAGCTGGCGCACGCCGTTGGCGAGGCCCCACTCGACGATGCCGGAGAGCAGGGTGAGCGAAACCAGATTCACCGCCTTGCCCCGTCCGCGATGGGACCGGGCGACGGCCTGGCGCGTCCATTCCCAGGTGTCGTGGCCGCAGGGCAGCGCCACCTCGCAGAGCTGGGGCAGCACGTCGGAGAGGAGGTGCGGCCGTGTCGTCGGCAGGAGCCGGCTGTAGCCGATGACCCGCCCCGCCTCGATGGCGAGGAAGTGCATCGCGTGGGCCGTGTCGAACTGGTCGATCTCGCGCCCATCGGGACGAGCGAGGTCGAGCCAACGCCTTTCGTCGACGAAGATCGCGTGCCTCAGGCGCCAGACCTGTTCCATTTCTTCGCGGAAGCAGTATTCATTCGCGGGTGTCACGATCTGAATCATGTCGAAACCTCCGTTCCGAGGCCGGTTCTGACATGATCGGGACCGTCACAAACCTACGGGAACCCGTAGGTCGACGCCGCGAGGCGTGCGGGATCGACGCCGGCGGACCCTGCGCGGGTGGTCGCGATGGCCCCCGCGAGGGGGCCGCGTCAGGTGATCAGTCCACGCCGCAACGCCACCGCGACCGCCTGGGTCCGGTTGGTGGTGCCGAGCTTCGTCCGGGCCGAGCGCAGGTGGAAGTCGACCCCGTGGGTCGAGATGCCCATGACCTCGCCGATCTCCCAGTCGGTCTTGCCCTCCGCCGCCCATTGCAGGGCCTCGCGCTCCCGCGGCGCGAGCCGGGCGGCCCGCGCCGCCCCCGCCGGGCCGCGCAGGCGCAGGAGATGGCCGAAGGCGTAGGTGGCGATGAGGTGGAGCATCGGCCGGTCGCCGGGATTCAGCCCGAGGCGTTCGCCCGAGAGGCTGAAGCCCGCCATGTCGCCGTCGAGGGTCATCAGCGGGACCGTGATCCCGTCGCGGAGGCGGAACTCGCCCGCCTCCGCCATCACCCGGCGGGCGCCGGCATCGTCGCCGAACCGCTCGCCCAGCTCGCTCCAGGCGAAGGGCGCCGTGCTGTGGGCGAGGTGACGGACCGTGGGGTCGTGGAAGGCGTAGCCGCGCGCCAGGTAGCGCCGGCCCCATTCCTCCGGGAAGGTGTTGACCAGGATGTGTCCGTGCTGCTGCCGCGCCGGCGTCCCCTTGCGGGGAATGGTCCCCGCCATGGCATGGGACACGCCGTGCGCCGCGAATTCCGTCACCAGCAGGCGCCCCACATCGTCGGTGCTCGCGGTCCGGTCGAGGGCCCGGAGGAAGCCCAACGTCTGATCCAGCGCCTTGCGCGTCATTGCAAATCCGGCATCGTCACCCCCGGTTGAGTGAAAACCGGATAACTCTAGATTGTCAACGCGCCGATGGCCTACGTGTGGCGAGGGCAGCGGGCGTCACCCGAACAGGTCCACCGTCGTGAAGCCCCGCGCCTGCATCCGCTCGGCGAGGACGCGGCGATGGCAGCGCGCCGGCTCGCGCTCGAAGCAGAGCAGGCAGATCGGTGTGCGGTCGGCCAGGGCACAGAGTTCGTCGAGGGCGAGGCCGCCATCGGCGGTGTCGAGCACCTCCTCGCAGTAGATGCGCCGCATCAGCGCCGCATCGTCGGCGCGGGCCGCCTGTCGGCCGGCCTTCGGCGTGCCGAGGCTGCGGGCATGGGCGTAGCCGATGCCGGACTCCTCCAGGCTGGTGCGCAGGGCGGTCTTGGAGAAGCCGCGCTTGCGGGAATTCGCCACGGCGCGGACATCCGCCAGGGTTCCCACCTCTGCGTCCTTCAGAGCCGCGATCAGGCGCTCGGGATCGAGACCTTCGTACCCGATGGTGAACAGAACCTTCACGGCACCCTCCTGTGTCCCAAACCCGCAGGCACGGCCTGCACTTAGGGGGTGGTGCCCGTGGGGGCCAGGGTGGATGCCGACCGCCTATGTGGCTTGCCCGACATGGCTTCCGGAAATCCGCCGCATTGCCGTCAAAGGTCTGTTAACCGCGCCCGGGTCATCCCTTAGCCATTGGTAGCGCGTAGAAGCTGGTGGGTCGGGCAACGATGCGGCTGTGGAACGGGACTGCCCCGGCACGTCAGAACCAGCGTGCGCCGCTGACCGCCTTGCGCGCCGGATTGCGGCGCGGCGCGGCGGTCGCCGTGCTGTCCGCCCTCGCGGCCTGCTCGGGGACCACGGATTTCTATCCGACCAAGGGCGATGCCAAGCCTCATCCCGGCGTCGCGCGGGCCAAGCAGCACCCGGTCCAGGGCATCGACATCTCGAAGTGGCAGGGTCCCGTCGACTGGATGTCGGTGCGTGCGGCCGGCACCCAGTTCGCCTTCATCAAGGCGACGGAGGGCGGCGACCACGTGGACGAGCGCTTCCGAACGAACTGGGACGGGGCCGCGCAGGCCGGCGTGCCGCGGGGCGCCTACCATTTCGTCTTCTGGTGCCGCTCGGCCCAGGACCAGATGGCCTGGTTCAAGAAGAACGTCCCCAACGACCCGACCGCCCTCCCCCCCGTCCTCGACGTGGAGTGGAACGGCCATTCGCAGCTCTGCCCGAAGAAGCTGCCCAAGGCCCAGGCCCTGTCGATGATCCGCTACATGCTCGACGAGATGGAGCGCTACACCGGCAAGCGACCGATCATCTACACCGACATCACCTTCCACAAGGACGTGCTCGAGGACGAGCTGCCGGACTACCCGCACTGGGTCCGCTCCACGGCCGCCGAGCCGGAGCAGCGCTACGTCAAGCGCAAGTGGATGCTATGGCAGTTCACCTCGACCGGGCGGGTGCCGGGCGTGCGCGGCGACGTCGACCGCAACGCCTTCTACGGCACCCCCGCCGAGTGGGCCTCGTTCCTGTCGACGGATTGCGATCCGCGCGAGCACCGCAACCTTGCCGATCGCGGACTCTGCACGGGCAAGTAGCGCCAGGGGACGTTCCCGGCCTCGAACCTCTGGCCGACTCCGAGCACGGCGTCCCGGCGTCGGGCCCGGTCGCCCCTCAGGCGCCGGCGCCCATCACGGTCGCCATCACGGTCCCGTAATGGCAGGCCGTCGCGGCGAGGACGAAGGCGTGCCAGATCGCGTTCTGGTACGGCAGGCTGCGCCAGACGTGGAAGACGACCCCGAGGGAGTAGAGGACGCCGCCCAGGGCGAGCATCCAGAGGGCATCGCTGCCGAGTCGGCCGATCACCTCGTCGTAGGCGACGACCCCGCTCCACCCGAGGGTGAGGTAGAGCCCGATGGAAACCCGGTCGTAGCGCCCGGGCAGGAGCAGCTTCAGGGCGATGCCGATCGCCGCCACCAGCCAGACCGTGCCGAGAAGGCTCCACGCCGGCAATCCGTCGCCCACCAGGGCGACCAGGGGCGTGTAGGTGCCGGCGATCATCAGGTAGATCAGGGCGTGGTCGGCGCGCCGGAGCAGCCATTTCCGGCGGGACACCGGCCACATGTTGTAGGTGGCCGAGACGCCGAGCATCGAGACTAGGCCGGCCGCGTAGATCGTGACCCCAGCACGCTCGAGGAGCGAGAGCGGCGAGAGGGCGGCGATCACCACGATGGCGATGGCACCCGCTACGCCGAGGGCGACGCCCACGACGTGGACGGCGCCATCCGCCAGAATTTCTTTCCGGGTATAGTTCCAGGTCACTCCCGTTGGGCGTCCGTCGTCCGCTAAAAGCATCGCCGACCTCCGGTATATCCGTTGAGGCTACGCTTGAACCTGTTGCCGCGTTCCCCGCGACAACTACCGAGTTGGAGCGATCAACAGGAATCTCTTCGGGCGAGGACTAGCCCGGAAGGATGTTGGGATAACGGTTCGCGATGGCAACGGCCCAGACGGCGCCGAGCAATCCCGTCAGGCCGAGGGCCAACCAGGCCTGCTTGCCGTGACGGCGCTTCGCCGGGGATGGGGTCTGACCGGCGGAGGCGGCTGTCCGGGGCTCGGAGGTCGTCCGGGTCTCGGAGGGGGTCGGCTCGGATGCGGGCGTGCGCCGGGTCTCGGTATCCTGCATGCAGGGATCGTCCTCTCGCGGTTCAGGGGCGTCGGACGAGGGGGGGGCGAGGGCTCCGGCCGCGTTCCGACGGGGGTCGAACGTGCGGGGGCCAGAGTGGTTCGTTGCAGTGCGGTCGCGATGTGGCGATCCGCACATGCCGGGCCTCGGCCGCATCCGTCACGCGATCGCGTCGATCCGGCAACCGTGTCGCTCAGGGAGCTCTGTCGATCACGCTGCCCTGCCGATCACGCCGTTCTGCCGGTGAGCGTTTCGTAGCCGAAGGGGGTCGACGGGCGTCCGAGGGGCGCCGGGACGTGGGATCGGGCCGCTCGCCGGGCATGGACCGTCGCCATCGTCAGCACCGCCATGGCGAAGACCTGATGGGCGAGCGCGGCCCAGAGCGGCACGGCCAGCAGCAGGGTGGTGATGCCGAGGACGGCCTGGGTGAGAACGAGGGCGGCGATGCCGGTTGCCCGGCGGCCCATGCCCGAGCCCGGGCGCGCCCGGCGGGCGTCGAACGCATGAACGAGGGCCACCGCCAGCAGCAGGTAGGCGGTCAGGCGATGGTTCAGCTGCACCAGGGCGAGGTTGTCGACGAAATTCTCGATCCAGGGCGTCCCGGCGAAGAGCTCCGCGACCGGCGGGATGAGGTGCCCGTCCATGGTCGGCCATGTGTTGTAGAGGAGACCAGCCTTCGAGCCCGCCACGAGGCCGCCGAGGAAGATCTGCACGACGACGAGGGTCATGATGGCCAGGGCCGTCCGGCGCAGGCGGGGCGGATCGACCTCGACGGCGGCGTCCGGCGCCCGCAATCCGGCGGCGAGCCAGACCAGACCGGCCAGGATCAGGCTGGCGGTGGTGAGGTGCAGGGCGAGCTTGAGGGGCGCCACGGCGGTCATCCCCGGCTGCAGGCCGGAGGCGACCATGATCCAGCCGATCGCGCCCTGGAGCCCGCCCAGGAGCCCGAGGCCGAGGAGGCCGAGGCCGAGGCGCCGGGTCAGGGCGCCGCGCCACCAGAACCAGAGCAGCGGCAGGAAGAAGACGAGGCCGACGATGCGGCCGAGGAGGCGATGGCCCCATTCCCAGGCATACAGGACCTTGAAGTCCGAAAGCCCCATGCCCTGGTTCAGGATGCGGTACTGGGGCGTGTCGCGGTACTTGTCGAACTCCGCCGCCCAGGCCTCGGCCGAGACGGGCGGAATCGCCCCGGTGACGGGGCGCCACTCGGTGATGGAGAGCCCGGAACCGGTCAGGCGGGTGGCGCCGCCGACGGCGACCATGCCGACGACGAGGACGGCCAGAACGTAGAGCCAGATCCGCACGCCCCGTAGGCCGGGCATCACGCCGGTCGCCTGTTCGCCTGCTCGCACCACGTCGCTCCTCGCATCCCGCCCGGGCGCCGGACGGCGCGCCTCGGATGGATGCGGGTTAAGCGAGGTAGGCGCTGTGGGCAACGCTCAGCGACGACGCACCGGGGGCCAGGCCCTCGGCATCCAGCTCGCGCTGGCGGCTGAGCGACAGCATCTCGAGCACGGCGATGACGATCCAGGGCCCCGCGATCCCGATGAAGAACGTCATGCCTGCGAATCCTCCGGCGCGCCACGCGCGACAGCGAGAATAGGCGACGCACGGGGTTCGGCAAGACGCGAGGGTGCCCTCAGAGAGCCGCCCGCGCCAACTTCCAGGCCAGGAAGGCCAGGACACCGGCACCGAGACACCGCCGCCACGGATTCACGCCCCGCGCGACCTCGTCGACGGCCCACCATGCCAGGGCCGCCGCGCCGAGAATACGCAGGTAGGGACCGATTCGGCCGCCGGGCCCGTCGAGCCAGCCGACCAGCGCGCAGCCGATGAAGATCAGCAGCGGCGCGTTCGGCCATTGTCCGATGGTGATTGCACCGGTCTTCCGGTCGCGAAAGAACCAGTCGATCGCGTTCAGGTCGGCACCCCGCTCTCGGCCTTGCGGGCCGGGGCGCAGATCTGCGGCGACACCTTGTCGAGATGCTCGCAGGCATTGCGCAGGTACCACGCCCGTAATTCCGGCTGGCCGGGGGCTACGTACATGCCGACGAGGACGAAGGCGACGGCGCCGACGAGGATGAGGGTGAGAAGACTACGCATCGGGGCAACTCCCAGGACCGGTCTGGCGCCCCTTCCGTCCACCCGATCGTCGGGCGATCCCAAGTCCGGGTAAGCCCGGGACAAAGAAACAGCCCGCGCGCCGATCACGGCATGCAGGCTGTGTAAGCTTGGGAGGATCGAGAGGCTGTTGAGACCTGCCTGACAACGGGGAGACCCTGCTCTGGTTCCCGCGCGTGGAGCGGGAAAACGTCAGGCCGCCTGGAACAGGGGCACGATCCGCATCCCCGGCACCAGGACGAGACCCTTGTCGGTGATGCGGATCTCCGGGATCACCGAGAGCGGGATGAGGTTGAAGCCCATATACGGAATGGTGCAGCCGGCCCGGTCCCAGGCCTCCTTCAGGATCCGGACTTCCTCGGCCACGGCGGTGACGCGCTTGTCCGACAGGAGCCCCGCCACCGGCAGCGGCACCAGGGCGACCACGGCCCCGTCCTCCACCACGCAGACGCCGCCTTGGATCGCGCCGAGGGCATCGAGGGCGACGCGCATGTCGCCCTCGTTCAGGCCGGCGACGATGACGTTGTGCGAATCGTGGCCGACGCTGCTCGCCACCGCGCCCCGCTTCAGCCCGAAGGCCCGCAGCAAGCCGTGGGCGACGTTGCCGGCCCGGCCGTGGCGCTCGATCACGGTGACGAAGCAGAGGTCGTTGGCCCCGAGGGTTGAGGGCCAGTCCGGTCCGGGCACGAGGTCGACGATCTCGTGGGTGAGCTCGATGCCCGGCAGCGTGGTGCGGATCGCGTTGACCCGGCACGGGCCAGTCGGCAGGTCCGGGGTTAGGGCCGGCAGCGGGTCGGGCAGGTGCATGGTGGCGTAGGCCGGCGCGGGGTAGCGGTAGGGCCGCGACAGCGCGGCGTCGAGCAACGGCGTGATCCGGCGGTCGTCGACAACGAGCTCCCCGCCGTACCAGGTGGACTGGGGCACGAGGTCGTCGTCGAGGAGCACGAGGTCGGCCCGGCGCCCGCCGCCGAAGCCGCCGATCTCCCCATCGAGGCCGTAGCGGGCGGCGGGGTGCAGCGAGCCCATCGACCAGGCCTGGACCTTCGGGACGCCCATGCGCACCGCCTCGCGCACGACCCAGTCGAGGCCGAAGGCGAGGAGATCCTGCGCGTCGCGGTCGTCGGTGCAGACGCAGATCCGCTTGGCCGCGGCGCCGTAATCCAGGATTGTGCCGATGGCTTTCGGCAGGCTGTGCCAGGGCGTGGTCGGCGGGCCGCCGCGCAGGTAGATCCAGATTCCGGCCTCCAGGAGGTCGTCGGCGATGTCGCGGTCGATCGCCTCGTGCGTGTCGGTGACGCCGCTGGCGGCGTAGGCCGCCACGAAGTCGCGTCCATAGATGTGGCCCGAGACCGGGCGACCGCGCTCCAGGGCGGCCTGGATGATGGCATGGGCGCGGGGATCGCCCTCGCAGACCGCCACGAAATCCATCTTCTCGCCGAGGCCGATCGCCTCCGGCCAGGCATCGAACAGGGCCGCGATCTTGGCGGCATCGAGGTCGCCGCCCGCGGTCTCCAGTTCGGGCGAGGTCGCCGGCACCGTGCTGGGCACCGTGAGGTAGATGTTCAGGGGCGCCGCGCGGGCATCCTCCAGCATCCAGGCGATGCCGTCGGCGTCGAGGACGTTGCCGATTTCGTGGCTGTCGCAGACGATCGTGGTGGTGCCGTTGAGGAGCGCGGCCTCGGCATAGGCACAGGCCGTGACCATGCTGCTCTCGATGTGCAGGTGCGGGTCGACGAGGCCCGGCGCGAGGAGCCCGCCGCCGAGGTCGCGCCGGGGCGCATTGCCCCGGTAGGTTCCCGCCGGCTTCACCGCCGCGATCCGCCCGCCGGCGATCCAGACCTCGCGATGCGGCAGGATGCGCTCCGAGTAGGTCGAGAGCAGGCGGGCGCCGGTGAGGACGCGGTCGGGCTCCGCGCGGCCGGCGGCCACGGCCGAGAGGTGTCGCGTCATCCGGCTCAACGGTTCGACGGAGAAGCGCGTCAGCGGTCGCGTGTCGGTCATGCGGTCTCCCGGCTCCGTGGCACTCGACGTGTCCGTCGGATTTGGCGTGCGCCGGGGCCGCCACGCCGGCCCGGCCGTTCCGCGGCGCATGCATCGTGCCAGACACCGGGCCCGGCGGACAGGCGGTGCGACCCGGCGAAACGGGTTGCCAAGCGGGAGCGGCGAGACCATTTAAGACAGATGCCGATCGCGACCACGCGTCGCTCGATCGGAGACGGCCACGAGGCCGGGCCTGGGTGACGCCGGATGTACGCGCACCCGCCCCGCCCATCCGTGGCCGTCGGCGTCTCTTCCCCACCCCTGCAGTTCGAGCACCGTCCCGTCATGGCCAAGCGTACCAAGTCGAAACCGCAGGAGCGCGGCTCCGTCCTGTTCGACGTCGTCTATGACGACGAGTCCCGCGCCTCCAACCGGCGCGTCCCCATGGAGATCCTCGGCGGCCTCGACGGCGACGAGCCGGCCCGCCAGCTCATCGAGGACCAGGACCGCGCCATTTCCGAGAAATCCGGTCGTCCCCTGCGGGCGATCCGCAGCCTGACCCGCTCGCCCGCCCGCGTCTCCACGGCGTCCGACGAGTAGGCGCTCGCCAGGCCGGCCTGCGGCGCGGGGCCGGCGAGGCCCCGCCTCAGGCCTTCTTGAGGAATTCGGCCCTCAGCACGAGGCCCTTCACCTTCTCGGCATTGCCCTCGATCTCGGACGGATCGTCGGTCAGGCGGATGTTCTTGATCAGCGTACCGCGCTTCAGGGTCGTCGAAGTTCCCTTCACCTTCAGGTCCTTGATCAGCGTCACCGCGTCGCCGTCGGCGAGCTTGGTGCCGTTCGCATCCCGGGTCTCGTCCATCGCCCGCGCCCTCAGCTCTCGGGACGCAGGTAGGGTCGGCCGGCATCCACGAGCGCCCGGTCCACGGCCTCGATGGCAAGGAGGATGCGGGTGAGGTCCTCGGCCGCCGAGGGCGCCGCGACCTCGCTGCTGCCGATCCGCCGGGCGAGCGCAGCGCGCTGACGGGCCAGGCTGTCCCGCGCCCGGTTCATCTGGTCGATCTCTTCCGCCGTCATGCTGTGCTCCCCTGAACGCCCGGCCGGGCCGCGGGAGCGATGCGACCTTTGGGGGCCGAACGCAAGGACGGCGTCGTCCCGAGGGTCCCCCTTCAGAACAGGGCACCCTGCGCATCCTCGTCGCTGGAGCGCGGCTGCGCGGCGGGCGGGGCAGACCGCCCGGCTTCGCCCCTCTGCGGCCGGGCCAGGGGCTCGATGAGGTCCGGCGCATCGATGCGGGCGTCGTTCACCCGGGCGCTGACGGGGTCCAGCGTGAGCCAGTCATCGGGACAGGGGCGGCACAGCTTCACCGCGGCGTCCGGCTCCGTGTCGCGGGTGTCGAGCCAGGAATCGATCTGGTCCGGCGCGAGGATCGCCGGCATGCGGTCGTGCACCGCCGCCATCGTGCCGTTCGCGTCCGTGGTGACGACGGCCGCCGTGTCGACCTCCGAGCCGTCAGCCCCGAGCCAGTTTTCCCAGAGGCCCGCGAGCGCCATCGGTGCCCGGTCGGCGCGGCGGATCATGAAGGGGGTCTTCGTCGCGGCCTTGCCCGTCCCCTCCCGGCGCCACTCGTAGAACCCGTCGGCCAGGAAGACGCAGCGGCGGTGGCGCAGGGCGCCGCGGAAGGTCGGCTTCTCCCGCAGGGTCTCGGACCGGGCGTTGATGACGAGGGGGAAGTCCTTCGGGTCCTTGACCCAGCTCGGCCACAGACCCCAGCGCACCAGCCGGAACCGGCGCCGCCCGCCCTCGGACAGCACCACCGGCACCGGCTGGGTCGGCGCCACGTTGTACCGGGGCGGGAAGTTCGGCAGCTCGGGATAGCCGTAGAACGCCCGGAAGATGTCCGGAGCCTGGGCGATGAAGAAGCGTCCACACATCCGCGGACGATCCGCAAATTCGACCCGATGGGCAAGGGGCTCAGGCCCCCCGGGGCGACGGATCCCCCGGCGGCGCGTCGCCGGCCTCAGGCGGCGCGGACGCCGGCGAGGAAGCGGCCGACCTCCTGGCCGAGATGGTCGGACTGGCGCGCGAGGGCCGAGGCGGACGCCAGGACCTGGCTCGCCGCGGCGCCGGTTTCCTCGGCCGCTCCCGCCACGCCGGCGATGTTGGCCGTGACCTCGCCCGTGCCGGTGGCGGCCTGCGCGACGTTGCGCACGATCTCCTGGGTCGCCGCGCCCTGCTCCTCGACGGCCGCCGCGATGGTGGTCGCCACCGCGCTAATCTCGTCGATCCGGCCGCGGATGGCGTCGATGGCGTGCACGCTCTCGGCCGTGGCGCCCTGGATCCGCGCGATCTGCGTGCTGATCTCGTCGGTGGCCCGGGCCGTCTGCCCGGCCAGTTCCTTCACCTCCGTCGCCACTACGGCGAAGCCGCGCCCCGCTTCGCCGGCCCGGGCCGCCTCGATCGTGGCGTTCAGCGCGAGGAGGTTGGTCTGACCGGCGATGTCGGAGATCAGCTTGACCACGTCGCCGATCCGCGCCGTCGCGCCGCTGAGTTCCTGCACCAGGGCGGCGGTCGTGCCGGCCTCGCGCACGGCGGCGCCGGCGAGCTCGGCCGAGCCCTGCACCTGGCGGCCGATCTCCTGCACGGAGGAGCCGAGCTCCTCGGCTGCCGCCGCCACCGTCTCGACGTTCGAGGCCGCCTCCTCGGCGGCGGCGGCCACCGACAGGGAACGCCCGGCGGTCTCGCTCGCGGTGCCGCTCATGGCCTGGGCGGTCGCCTGCAACTCGCTCGCGGCCCTGCCCACGGAGTCCACGATGCCGCCCACGGCACGCTCGAAGCCGTCGGCCATCTCCTGCATCGCCTGGCGGCGCTGGGCCTCGGCCCCGGCCCGGGCCGAGGCCGTGTCCGCCTCGAGGGCCTTCATGCGGATCAGACTCTCCTTGAAGACCTGGACGGCGTCGGCGATGCGGCCGATCTCGGTGCCGGTGCCCTGGTGCGGGACCGTCACGGCGAGGTTCCCGGCGGTGAGCGCCGTCATCGGCTGCACCACCGAGTCGATGCCCCGCGTGACGCTGCGGATGATCAGGGTCGCGAGCAGGACCGCGAGCACGACGGCCACGCAGAGGGCCGCCAGCGCGATCGACGTCGTCTGGGACGCGAGGGCGACGCCCTCCGCCTCGGCCTGCGCGGCGCCGGCGTCGTTGATCTCGATGAGCTTCTCCAGGGCGGTGGAGGCGCGCCGCCGCGGCTCGACGCCGTCGGAGAGGTAGAGGGCGTAAGCCTCGCCCTTCGGGGAGGTGCGGGCGGCGGCGACGATCCGGTCGGCCACGCCGAAGAAGGTGGTGACCTCCCGCCTGAAGGCCTGGAAATGCCCGCGCTCCGCATCCGAACTGATCAGGCGCTCGTAGCTCTTGGACAGGGCACCGACCTGTTCCCGGCGCTTGGTCATGTCGGCCTCGATCTTGGCCTGGTCGCCGGCATCCGTGGTCTGCGTCACGCGCAGTAGGCTCGTGGTGTAGCGGGCCAGGGCGACGTCGATCCGACCGCTCACCTGCACGCTCGGAAGCCAATTGGTCTGGACGGCGGTGAGTAGTGCGTTGATCCGTCCGACACCGGACATTCCAAGCCAGCCAATTGCGACGATGAAGAATGTGATGATCGCGAAGCTGGCAACCAACCGAGTGCGGATGGTCAGGGTCTTGAAGGTCATGGAACCGCTCCAAGAGCATGCATCCGCCCTCCGGATCATGCCAAGCGCGGTTACATTGCATCGGCATCCTTAACAGGATGCATCGGATACTCGCTACAACCAGCGTTTCCAGCGGAAGAACACGTATGGAAGGACAGCCGCCACGACCATCATCACGACCGCCATCGGGTATCCGAATCCCCAATCCAATTCGGGCATCGCCTTGAAGTTCATGCCGTAGATCGAGGCGATCAGGGTCGGCGGCATGAACACGACCGCCATGACCGAGAACAGCTTGATGATGTTGTTCTGCTCCAGGTTCACCAGGCCGAGCGTGGCGTCGAGGAGGAACTGGATCTTGGAGGACAGGAAGGTGGCGTGCTCCTCCAGGGACTGCAGATCGCGCAGGGTGGAGCGCACGTCCTCGCGCAATTCGCGCGGCGCCTTGGCGGTGCGGTAGGTCGCCGAGAGCGAGAGCAGGATGCGCTCCATCGAGACGAGGCTCTCGCGCTGCTTCGAGATCAGGTCGCCGTGGCGCCCGAGCGCCCGGAGGGTGTCCTGCAGGGCGGTGTTGCGGGCGCTCGGGTCCTCCTTCTCCTCGAAGATCTTGCCCGAGAGGCGGTCGATGCGCTCCCCCTGGAGCTGGAGCACGTCGGCCGCCCGGTCGATCACCGTCTCGATCAGCCCGGCCAGGATGGTCTCGCCCGAGGGCACGGCCGAGGGGCCGTTGCCCGTCGAGCGGCCGGCCCGCTGGGTGTACATCCGGAAGGCCTGCGGCTCCTCGTAGCGCACCGTGACGAGGCGGCTGCCGCGCAGGATGAAGGTGATGCCGGCCAGCCCCGGCTCCTCGGATTCGCTGACCTTGCTCAGCACCCGGCCGGTCATGTAGCGCGCCCCGTCCTCGACGTAGAGGAGTTCGGAGGGCTCGATGTCCTTCATCTCCTCGCGGGTCGGCACCGAGATGCCCATGAAGACCTCGACCTTGAGGTCCTCCTCCCGGCTCGGCCGCACCATGTCGAGCCAGACGGTGTCGTCGGGGATCGGCTCCTGCAATTCGAGGGAACGGCGCTCGAGCAGGGTCTGCCCGGCGCCGGCGACCGGCTGGTGGATGAAGATCACGCGGGATGTCTCAGGCGAAGGCCCCGGGAGGCGGTGTGCTCGCATCCGGCACGAAGAAGTCCGGCGCAAGAGGAATGCCGGGTGTGACCCGGTATTTTGAAAAGTCCGTGACACCCTGCTCCGCCAGGAAGCTGTCGTCGATGAGGAAGCGGCCCGTCACCGCGCGGGCGGGCAGGCGGAACAGCGCGTGGGCGGCGTCGGCCAGGATCTCGGGCGTGCGGCTCGCCTGCATCAGCGCCTCTCCGCCCAGCAGGTTCTGCACCGCCGCCGTGGCGATGGTGGTGCGCGGCCAGAGAGCGTTCACGGCGATGCCCTGGCGCTTGAGCTCGCCGGCGAGCCCGAGCACGCAGAGCGACATGCCGTACTTGGCGATCGAGTAGGCGAGGTGCGGCGCGAACCACTTCTCCGCCATGTCGAGGGGCGGCGACAGCATGACGATGTGCGGGTTTTCTGCCTTGGCGAGGTGCGGGATCGCGTACTTGCTGACCATGTAGGTTCCGCGCGTGTTGACGCCATGCATCAGGTCGAAGCGCTTCATCTCGGTCTCGGGCGTCCGGGTCAGCGCGATCGCGCTGGCGTTGTTCACCACGATGTCGATGCCGCCGAAGGTCTCGGCCGTCCGGGCGATGGCGGAGGCGACGCTGTCCTCGTCGCGGACATCCACCAGGAGCGGCAGTGCCCGGCCGCCCGCCGACTCGATGGCGGCGGCGGCGGTGTGGATGGTGCCCGCCAGCTTCGGATGCGGCGCGTCGGTCTTTGCCGCGATGGCGATGTTGGCGCCGTCGCGGGCCGCTCGCAGGGCGATGGCGAGTCCGATGCCGCGGGACGCCCCGGTGATGAACAGGGTTTTGCCCTGCAGCGAATCGCTCATGTCTCAGCTCTCCTCGGCGTTGATCTGGAACCGGGCCGGCTGCGTGCCGTCCGCATCGGTGAAGCCGTATTCGGCCGCGAGGTCGCCCCCATGGAGGATCTGCCCGGCCCGCGCCGCCACGGCTGGGTCGGCCGCCAGGGCGGCCAGCGCCCGGCCGGCATAGAGCGGGCTCTCCGTCGCCCGGTCGGCATGGCCGATGTCGACGGCGCGCTCGGTGCGCACGAAACCGGGGGACAGCCCGAGCGCCGTGACCCCGTGCGGCGCCAGTTCCTCGGCGCAGGCGAAGGCCAGCCGGTTCGTGGCCGCCTTGGTCAGGTCGTAGAAGATGTCGCCGAGATAGCCCGGCGCGGTGTCGAACGAGACGAAGGCGATGAGGCCGGATTTCGCCGAGACCATCGCGGGGGCGACGGCGCGGGCGAGGAGGAGGGCCGGATAGGGGCCGCTCCCGAAGAAGTCCGAAAACGGTTCGGCCGAGCGGCGCCAGAACGGCGTGCCCCAGGCGGCGCCATCGGCGTAGCGCTCGCCGTCATAACCCTCGTTGCCCCCCCAGACGCTGGAGACCGCCACGTCGATGCGCCCGAACCGGCGCAGGGCCCAGTGGACCAGGGTGTCGACGGCGCGCTCGCTGGTGTGGTCGCAGAGGTAGTGATGGCCCTCGCCACCGGCGGCATCGACCGCGCGGGCGGTATCCTCGATGGTCTCGGGCCGCCCCTCCGTGCGTGGCCCGGTCTCGCTGGACCGGGCGGTGACGATGACTGTGGCGCCGGCTTCGCCGAGCCCCCGCGCCAAACCACGCCCGACCCCGCGCGAGGCGCCGGCGACGAGGCAGATCTTTCCGCGCAGCAGGTCCGGCGCGGGGGTCACGCCGGCTTGGCCCGGCCGAGGAAGCGCGCGAAGGCGGCCTGGGCCTCGGGCGACCGCAGGCGCTCCTCGAAGGCCACGGCCTCGGCCTCCAGGGCGGCGTCCAGGGCGGCCTGGTCGCCCCGGATCAGCGCCCGCGTCGCCTGCACCGCCCCGCGCGGCAGCCCGGCGAGGCGCGCGCCCTGCGCACGGGCATGCTCCAGCAGCAGCCCGGCCGGCATCACCCCGTTGACGAGCCCGAGACCCAGCCCCTCGTCCGCGTCGAAGGGCTGGCTCAGGAGCAGCATCTCCGTGGCCTTCAGGAGCCCGACCCGGCGCGGCAGCAGGTAGCTCGACGCCGCCTCCGGCACGAGGCCGAGTTCCACGAAGGGCATGCGGAAGCGGGCCGCCGGGCTGGCATAGACGAGGTCGCAGTGCAGGGTCAGGGTCGTGCCGATCCCCACCGCGATCCCGTCCACAGCCGCGATCATCGGCGTGCGCGTGCGGGCGAGCTGGCGGATGAACTGCAGGGCTGGCGCCTCGCGGAACGGCTTGCTCGCGCCCGCGACGAAATCGGCGAGGTCGTTGCCCGCGCTGAAGGCGCCCGGCGCCCCGGCGAACACCACGGCGCCGATCGCATCGTGATCGTCGGCCTCCACCAGGGCGGCGCGCAGGGCGTCGTACATGGCGCCGGTCAGCGCATTCTTCTTTTCGGGCCGGTCGATGCGGATGAGGCGGACGCCGTCGGCGGTATCCGCGATCGCGATGTGCTCGCTCATGGTGCCCTGCCCTCCTGGATGGTGTTCGATCCGCGCGAGTGCGACGCTCGGCGGGGCCGGATCAGCTCGCCAGGGCGAGGGCGGCGTCCTCGGTGAAGCGCCCACCCGCGACGACGCTCTCCTCCAGGCCGCCCACGGCGGTCAGCAGGTTGTCGGCGAAGAACCGGGCCAGCGCGATCCGGCCCGCATGGGCGGGATCGGTGTCCCCCGCCTTGAGCGCCGCGTGGGCGGCGAGCGCCTGGCGACCGAGGCAGGCGCCCCCCTGGACCAGGCCGAACAGGCGCAGGTACGGCGTCGCGCCCGCCAGCGCCGCCTCCGGCCGGTTCGACGCGAGGGCCTTGAGCTGGAAGCTCGTCGCCCGGTCGAGGCTCTCGATGCCGGCACGCAGCCGGGCGCCGAGGCTGCCGAAGGCCGGATCGGGATCCGTGAGGAAGCCCTCGGCGGTCCGGCGCAGGCTCGCGATCTGCGCCCGCACCGTCGCCCCGCCGTTGAGGGGCAACTTGCGGGCGACGAGGTCGATGGCCTGGATGCCGTTCGTGCCCTCGTAGATGCCGAGGATGCGGGCGTCGCGCATGTGCTGGGCGGCGCCGGTCTCCTCGACGAAGCCCATGCCGCCATGGACCTGGACACCCAGCGAGGTCACCTCGTTGGCGATGTCGGTGGAGAAGGCCTTGGCCACCGGCGTCAGCAGCGAGGCGCGGTCATGCGCCCCCTGCCCTTCCGGGCCCTCAGCCGCGTCGAGGGCGGCGGCGGTGAGGTAGCAGATGCCGCGCGCGGCCTGGGTGAAGGCCTTCATGGTCAGCAACATGCGCTGCACGTCGGCGTGGTCGACGATGGGGCTGGTCTCGGGGGCGCCGGGCGCCTTGCCCTGACGCCGGTCGCGGGCATAGCCCAGCGCCTGCTGGTAGGCCCGCTCGGCGATGCCGACGCCCTGGAGGCCGACGTTGAGGCGCGCCGAGTTCATCATCGTGAACATGCAGGCGAGCCCACGATTCTCCTCGCCGATCAGCCAGCCGACGGCGCCGCCGTCGTCGCCGAAGGCCATCGAGCAGGTGGGCGAGCCGTGAATGCCGAGCTTGTGCTCGATGCCGGAGCAGCGCAGGTCGTTGCGGCTGCCATCCGGCAGGATCTTGGGCACGAGGAACAGCGAGATCCCGCGGGTGCCGGCGGGCGCGTCCTTGAGCCGGGCCAGCACGAGGTGGACGATGTTGTCGGTGAGGTCGTGCTCGCCGTAGGTGATGTAGATCTTCGCGCCGACGATGCCGTAGCGACCGTCCCCCAGGGGTTCGGCGCGGCTGCGCAGCAGGGCCAGGTCCGAGCCGGCCTGCGGCTCCGTCAGGTTCATGGTCGCGGTCCATTCGCCCGAGATCAGCTTGGCGAGGTAACGCGCTTTGAGGTCGTCCGAGCCGTGCTGGGCCAGGGCCTCGATCCCGCCCGCCGTGAGGAGCGGGCAGAGGCCGAAGGCGATGCTCGCTGCGTTCCACATCTCGTTGCAGGCGGCGTTGAGCACGAGGGGCAGGCCTTGCCCGCCATGGTCGGGGTCGGCGCTGAGGCCGTTCCAGCCGCCGGCGATCCAGGTCCGGTAGGCTTCGCGCCAGCCCGGCGGGGTGGTGATGGCACCGTCCTTGAGTGGCGTGCCGTGCCGGTCGCCGACCCGGTTGAGGGGGGCGATGACCGATTCGGCGACCTTGCCGGCCTCGGCCAGGACGGCTTCCGCGTCGTCGACGGCGAGGTCGCCGTGCAGGCCGGCCGCCAGGGCAGCGTCGAGCCCGGCCACGTGGCGCAGGGCGAACAGCATGTCGGCCACCGGAGCGCGATAGGTCATGTTGCTTCCTCCCGCGCCTTGGTTGAATCGACGCGTGTCGCCCCGTGTTTGACGCATGGCCCGGACGGGCGCTAGGCCCAGGCTTTCCCCGCCGAAGGGGCGTCAGCGAAGATAGTTTAGATATGAACGATCTCGGGTCAATCCCCGACGCCGCGATCCCGGCGGTGGCGACGCGTCGGCTGACCGATGACGCCGCCGGGATCGCGGAAGCCGCGTCCCTGCTCCGGGCCGGGCAGGTCGTGGCCTTCCCCACTGAGACGGTCTACGGCCTCGGGGCCGATGCCACCGACCCGGCGGCGGTCGCGAAGATTTTCGCCGCCAAGGCGCGGCCGCGCTTCAATCCGCTGATCGCGCATCTCGCCGACACGGAGGCGGCCTTCGCCCAGGGCCTTTTCGACGACGCGGCGCGCAGCCTCGCCGCGGCGTTCTGGCCCGGCCCTCTGACCCTAGTGGTGCCCGCTGCGCCGGGCTGCCGCGTCTGCGACCTCGCTCGGGCCGGCCTGCCGAGCGTCGCCCTTCGGGTGCCGGCGCCCGACTTGACCCGGGCCTTGCTGGCGCAGGTCCGCCGTCCCGTCGCCGCGCCTTCCGCCAACCGTTCGGGACGCGTCAGCCCGACCAACGCCGAACACGTCCTGGCGGACCTTGAGGGCCGGATCGCTGCCGTGCTGGATGGCGGCGAGACGCCGGTCGGCGTCGAATCCACCGTGGTGGCCTGTCTCGGCGGAGTGCCCCGGCTGCTGCGGCCCGGGGGCGTCACACGGGAGGCGCTGGAAGCGCGCCTTGGCTTCGCCCTGGCCGGCCCGGAGCGGGGTGACACGGCCCATCCGGTCGGCCCGGGACTCCTCGCCTCCCACTACGCGCCGCGGGCGCAGGTCCGTCTCGAGGCGACCGCCGCCGCACCGGACGAAGTGGCGCTGCTGTTCGGGCCGGCGCCGCTCCCGGGAGCGGATGCGGCGCAGGCGCGCCTCAACCTCAGTCCCACGGGGGATCTCGCCGAGGCCGCGGCCCGGCTGTTCTCGGCCCTGCGCCAGCTCGACGGCCTCGGGGCGCCGGTGATCGCGGTGGCGCCCATTCCGGAGCGGGGTCTTGGCGAAGCGATCAACGACCGGCTTCGGAGGGCCGCGGCGCCGCGCTGAAATTTTTTCGGGATGCGCTGGAACCAAGCCGCCGGGGGCGTGTTTTCCCCGTACGAAGGCCAGTTCAGCCCCCAATGGCCTTTTCCCTTCTCGGGCTCGGAGCAATCCGAGCCTTTTTTCTTGCGCGTCATTCGGGCCCTGGCCACGGCGCCCTGACCCGATTTACGAGACCCCGTCAGGCGATTTCCAAGATCTCGCTCTCGTGCCCGTTCACCTCGACGACATCGCCTGTGACCTTGCCGGTCAGCGCGCGCGCCATCGGCGAGACATAGGAGATCGTGCCCTGGGCCGGGTCGGCCTCGTCCTCACCAACGATCCGGTAGGTACGGCGGCTGTCGTCCTCGGCCAGGATCGTCACCGTCGAGCCGAAGCGGACCACGTCGCCCGGCTCCGCCTCGACCAACTCCGCGGAACTGCGCCGGGCGGTCCAATAAGCGAGATCGCGATTCACCCGGGCTACGTCGGCCTGGGCCTCGGGCGTCAGGGCCGAGAACGCGGCCTGAAGGCGTGCGACCTCCGCCTCGATATGGGCCAGGCCCTCGGGCGTGACGAAATTCGGGTGTGAAGAGATCGTGCGTTCGGGAAGATCCTCGAACACCGCTTCACCTTCACGCTCACGGACGAATGCTTGGCTCATGATCGGGGAAACGCCCGGCGCCTGCCCGACGTTCCGTCATGCTCGGGCGACCTCGACCACCGTGCGTCCCCGGACCCGGCCTTCGAGGATCGCCCGTGCCACCGTATCGACGCCGGCCAGCGGCACCGTCTGGGTCATCGCCGCCAGCTTGTCGTGATCGAGCTCCCGGGCGAGCCGGTCCCAGGCCGCCCGGCGCTTCGGTTGCGGCGTCGTCACGCTGTTGATGCCGAGCAGGGAGACCCCGCGCAGGATGAACGGGGCGACCGAGGTCGGCAGGTCCATGCCCTGCGCCAGACCGCAGGCGGCGACCGCACCGTCCACCTTCGTCCCCGCCAGGACGTTGGCAAGGGTGACCGATCCGACCGCATCCACCGCCGCTGCCCAGCGCTCCTTGGCCAGCGGCTTGCCGGGCTGGCTCAGCTCCGCGCGGTCGAGGATTTCCGAGGCACCGAGGCCGCGCAGGTAGTCGGATTCCGCATCGCGGCCGGTGGAGGCGATGACGTGCCAGCCGGCCCGCGCCAGCAAGGCCACCGCCACGGACCCGACGCCACCCGAGGCGCCGGTGACGAGAACCGGTCCTTGTGATGGAGTCGCGCCGTGGTGGTCGAGGGCCATCAGGCAGAGCATCGCCGTATAACCGGCGGTGCCGATCGCCATCGCCTGGGCGGGGCTCAGGCCCTGGGGAAGCGGCACCAGCCAGTCACCTTTGACCCGGGCGCACTGCGCATAGGCCCCGAGATGGGTCTCGCCGATGCCCCAACCGGTGAGCACCACCGCATCGCCGGGCTGGTAGTCGGGATGATCCGAGGTCTCGACGATCCCGGCGAAGTCGATGCCGGGGATCATGGGGAAACGGCGCACCACCGGCGACTTGCCGGTCATCGCCAGCCCATCCTTGTAGTTCACCGTGGAGTGGGTGATCCGGACCGTGACGTCGCCCGGCATCAGGTCGGCGTCGTCGAAATCCTGGAAGGCGAGGGATTGCCCCGTCTCGGTCTTCTCGATGACCCAAGCCTTGAACCGACCCATGGCATGCCTCCGCTGACGGGACTGAGGTGTGGCACGGACTGTCCGAATCAAGCGGCCCCGGGCGCCGCTGGCGTCCGGGGCCGGAGAAGGGTCGGCGACGAAGGGCTCAGTAGCCGTCGTAGATGCTGCCGGAGGAGAAGCCGAGGCCGACGCCGACATCGGCCGAGCTGGCGCCGGTGATGCCGAAGGCGTCGGGAATCGAGCCGACGGCGAGACTGGGGCCGAAGGCGCCGGGATAGCCGCCCTGGCCGTAATTGGCCGGGACCCAGCCCGACCGGGCGGGCTGCACCAGGACCCGGCGGCGGACACTGGCGTATTGCGGCGGAAGGGTCTCGGGAATCGTCTGCGCGGGCTGCACGAGGACGCGGCGGCGGCGGACGGAATATTGCGGTGGCACGTCCACCCAGCAACCGATCAGCTCACCATAGGCATCCCGACGAGTCTGCCAGACCCGGCCGCCGGGCGCCACGAGAACACGCTCCGAGACGGTCTCGTAGACCGGAGGAATGGTGCGGTAGACGGTCTCGGCCGGGCGGACGAGGACCTGCTCGGACACCGCGCCGTAGACCGGAGGGGTGTTGACGTGGCGGTAGCACTCGGCGCCGCCGCAGCCGCCGGCCTGGGCGGAGGACAGGGTGATGACGGCGCCCGCGATGGCGGCGAGACTGATACGGGCTGCGACCGGCGTGGTCATGACGGGTTCCTCGGCTCGAAACGCTGGATAGGACGGGATGGCGCGCGAAGCCCGCGCGCATCTCGACGTTCCAGAGGCCGCCAAGTTGCCGCTCGATCAAGCTGTATCGAGACTCAAGGTAAAATTAACCCAAGCTTAGGACTACTTAGAAGTTTCAATGCTTAGGTAAAAACACGCGGAACTGTCGAGAAAATCAGGTCTGACCGCGCTTGAGCTGGTAAAAGATGTGCCGCCCAATGACGTCCATCTTCTTCAGGCGCCGTGACCAGCCTGGTTTCACGTAGTCCGCGTGGTAATGGGTCGCTCCGCCGACTTCGCTCAGATAGGTGCGCCCCTCGATGACCGCGCTGGCGATCCGGGTGGCGTTCTGCCAGGACGGCCCGTCGGCGATGCGCAGGGACTTGCCTTCGCAGGCGAAGGAGAACTGGCAGCCCATGTAGCGGTGGCGGTTCTGATAGACGACGCCACAGACGTTGCTGGGATAGAGACCGCTCTTCACTCGGTTGAGGACGACCTGGGCGACCGCCGCCTGCCCCTCTTCGGATTCGCTGCGCGCCTCGAAGTACACGGCCTCGGCGAGACAGCGCTGCTCGCGGTCCATGGCGTCGGGCCCGATCAGGTCGGCGTAGCGGTGGCGTGCGACGTCCGGGGGCACGGCCGCACCCGGTGTGGCGCCATCCGCCTGGGATCCCCGCGGCGACAGGCCTGGGAAGACGAGGCTCGCGGCGGCGATCTCGATCGGCGTCGCATCGGCCGGGGCTGGGGTGGTCGAGGAGAGCGCTTCCGCGCGGGGAATGGCGGGGGTCGCCCCATCCTCCACCGCGATCACCGAGCCCTCGCTCTCCCCGCTCGCATCGAGGCCGAGGTCGGGGGGTGGTACGAAGCCGGCATCGAGGTCCGGATTCCAGGTCGCCGACCCTGATTCCAGCAAGCCGCTCACGGGCTCCGCGAGGCTCGTCCGTACGACGAGGGCGTCGCCCCGGCCCTCGGCGTAGAGAAGGCCTTCGGTGGTGCCGCGGGTGTAGACCCGGTGCGGCGCGTGCGAGCGCGTCTCCGTCCCCGCAAGCCGGGCCCCGGGGGAGGCCGTCGCGAGGAGCCGAGCCGGACCGGCCGCGCGCCCGGCGGAGCCCGGCGCCATGTCCGTGCCGGCCGTGGCGGTGAAGGAGACGAGCAGCCCGATGCCCGCCGCCCAGGGAGTCATCGCCGCGCTGAGCCAGCGCAGATGCGACGCGCGCCGTACCTGTTTCCTACCCACGCAACCGACTCGCACCAGGATGCCAAACGCTCACACCGCCGGTCCCAGGAGGACACGGAAGCGGCCGTTGCGTTCAACTATCGTGCGGTATGGTTGCGGAGCGGTTAAGCGGAGGCGTCAGAGCGCGCCGGGACGACCGTGCATCGCCGCCAGGCTGCTGACGAGGGTCGCGAGGTTCGAGCGTCCGCTCTCCTGCGCGCCGGCGATCCGCTCGGCATCGGCCCCGCTCTGCGTGGCGACGGCGAAGACGAACAGCACGATGGTGGCGAGGCCGCTCAGGCCGGCCACGATCCAGAGATACGCCTGCTGCATCACGCGGGGCAGCGGGACGGCGACGGGACTTTCGTTGAGAAACAGGGGGGGTGGGCTGGTGTCGTTCATGCCGGCGATCCCACGCGTTGGCTGCCGCCCCAGTCAGCAGGGTTGCCTGCGCGTCATGGTTTGGCACTAGCACTGAACGTGCCCGCGCGGAATCGGTTCGCCGCGTTTTCGACAATTTGTTGAACGGTTCGTTCGACCGTTGACCCGGGACGGCGCGCGGCCGTCCCGATCCGTCATCGTCGGGCCGCGGCGACACTGTGCGAGTCGCCGCGGCCCCTCGTGCGATCCTACTTGGCAGCCTTTGCGGCCTTGGCGGCAAGAGCCGCCTGGGCGGCCGCGAGACGGGCGATCGGCACCCGGTAGGGCGAGCACGACACGTAGTCGAGGCCGACGTCCTGGCAGAACGCCACCGAGGCCGGGTCGCCGCCGTGCTCGCCGCAGATGCCGAGCTTGATGTCGGGACGAACCGCCCGGCCGCGCTCCACGCCGATGCGCACGAGTTCGCCGACGCCTTCCTGATCGATGCTGATGAACGGATCCGCCGCCAGGATGCCCTTTTGCGTGTAGGCGCCAAGGAAGGTCGCGGCATCGTCGCGGGAGATGCCGAGGGCGGTCTGCGTCAGGTCGTTGGTGCCGAAGGAGAAGAACTCCGCCGTCTCGGCGATGTCGCCGGCCCGGAGCGCAGCCCGGGGCAGCTCGATCATCGTGCCGACCTGGTAATCAACCGTGCCGCCCGTTTCGGCAGCGACGGCCTTCGCCATGGCATCGATGCGCGCCTTGACGATGTCGAACTCCATCTTGGTGAAGACGAGCGGCACCATCACCTCGGGAGTGACGGGCGCGCCGGTCTCCTTGGCGGCCTGGACGGCAGCCTCGAAGATCGCCCGGGCCTGCATCTCGGCGATCTCCGGGAAGGCGATGGCGAGGCGGCAGCCACGGAAACCGAGCATCGGGTTGAACTCGTGCAGCTCCGTCATGCGGCGGCGCAGCTTGTCCTCCGAGACGCCCGTGCTCGTGGCGACGTCGCGGACCTCCTCGTCGGTATGCGGCAGGAATTCGTGCAGCGGCGGATCCAGGAGGCGGATCGTGACGGGCAGGCCCGACATGATCGTGAACAGCTCGACGAAGTCCTGGCGCTGGTAGGGCAGGATCTTGGCGAGCGCCGCGCGGCGGCCCTCCACGTCGTCGGCGAGGATCATCTCGCGCACGGCGACGATGCGGTCACCCTCGAAGAACATGTGCTCGGTGCGGCACAGGCCGATGCCCTCGGCGCCGAAGTTGCGGGCGGCGCGCGCGTCGGTCGGGGTGTCCGCGTTGGTGCGGACCTTCATGGTACGCACCTTGTCGGCCCAGCCCATGAGGGTGGCGAACTCGCCCGACAGGGACGGCTCCAGCATCGCCACCTCGCCGAGGAGCACCTGGCCCGTCGAGCCGTCGATGGTGATCTTGTCGCCGGCCTTCAGGGTGGTCCCGGCGACCGAGAGGGTGCCGGCCTTGTAGTCCACGCGGATCGAGCCGACGCCGGAGACGCAGGGCTTGCCCATGCCGCGGGCTACCACAGCCGCGTGGCTGGTCATGCCGCCGCGGGTGGTGAGGATGCCCTCGGAGGCGTGCATGCCGTGGATGTCCTCCGGAGAGGTCTCCACGCGCACCAGGATACACTTGCGCTCGGCCTTGCGAGCGGCCTCGGCATCCTCGGAGTTGAAGACGATCTCGCCGGTGGCGGCGCCCGGCGAGGCCGGCAGGCCGGCGGCGATGACCTTGCGCTCGGCCTTCGGGTCGATGGTCGGGTGCAGGAGCTGATCGAGGGCGGCGGGCTCGACGCGGCCGATGGCCTCCTCCTCGGTAATCAGGCCTTCCGCGGCCAGATCGACGGCGATCCGCAGGGCCGCCTTGGCGGTGCGCTTGCCGTTGCGGGTCTGGAGCATCCAGAGCTTCCCGCTCTCGATGGTGAACTCCATGTCCTGCATGTCGCGATAGTGGTTCTCGAGGAGGCCGTAGATCCGCACCAGCTCCGCATAGGAGTCGGGCATGGCCAGCTCCATCGACGGACGGTCGGACTTCGCCTCGATGCGGGCCTTCTCGGTGATGTCTTGCGGGGTGCGGATGCCCGCCACCACGTCCTCGCCCTGGGCGTTGATCAGGAACTCGCCGTAGAGGGCGCGCTCACCGGTGGACGGGTTGCGGGTGAAGGCGACGCCGGTGGCCGAGGTGTCGCCCATGTTGCCGAACACCATGGCCTGGACGTTGACGGCCGTGCCCCAGCTCTCTGGAATGCTGTTCAGCTCGCGGTACTTCTTCGCGCGCGGAATCATCCAAGAATCGAACACCGCGCCGATGGCGCCCCAGAGCTGGTCCTCGGGCGCCTGCGGGAAGTCGGCGCCGTGCTCGGCCTTCACAATGGCCTTGTACTTGCCGACGAGGTGCTTCCAGTCCTCGGCCCCGAGCTCGGTGTCGAGGCTGACGCCCTTGCCTTCCTTGTAGTGCTCCAGCGCCTCCTCGAAGGCGTGGTGCTCCACGCCGAGGACGACGTTCGAGTACATGGTGATGAAGCGGCGGTAGGAATCGTAGGCGAAGCGCGGGTCGCCGGCGCCCTGCGCCAGGGCCTCGACCGTGATGTCGTTGAGGCCGAGGTTGAGCACGGTGTCCATCATGCCCGGCATCGAGGCGCGGGCGCCCGAGCGGACCGAGACGAGGAGTGGGTTCTCCGGATCGCCGAAGCCGCGTCCGGTGAGCGCGCCGACGGCGTCCAGGGCGGCCTTGACCTGGCTCTTCAGCTCGTCCGGATACTGCTGTCCGTGGTCGTAATAGTAGGTGCAGACTTCGGTCGTGATGGTGAAACCGGGTGGTACCGGAAGACCGAGATTCGACATCTCCGCGAGGTTCGCGCCCTTCCCGCCCAGGAGGTTGCGCATGGACGACTGGCCCTCGGCCTTGCCGTCACCGAAGGAGTAGACCCACTTGCCCATCTGTATCCGTCCGCTTGCAGGAGTGAACACTGCCCCATGCCTAACACGGCGGGTTGGACCATCTTCTGCTGCAACGCAAGATGAACGGCTTCTCCAGGCGGCCACCGCGTGACGCTTCGAGCCCGCTGTAACGGAGCCGTTGCCGGATCAGCCGAGCGCGCGGAAGACGCCGAGGCCGATCAGGCCGACCAGGATGAGGTAGATCGCCACGATGAAGTTCAGCAGCCGCGGGACGATCAGGATCAGCACGCCGGCGGCCAGGGCGATGACAGGCTGAAGACTGGAGATCGTGATGGTCATGGGGCGCGCTCCGGCACGGCTTCAGGACTTGTCGGCGCCGCGTGGCGGCTCAGAGGCGGTGTCAGACGCGGTACTTGCCGTTGCGCCTGACCAGGACCTGCGTGCCCACGGGCACCCGCTCGTAGAGGTCGACGATGTCCTCGTTGAGCATCCGCACGCAACCGGACGACATCTGCTCGCCGATGCTCCAGGGCTCGTTGGTGCCGTGGATGCGGAAGAGGATGTCGCGGTTGCCCTGGTAGAGGTAGAGGGCGCGGGCGCCGAGGGGATTGTCGACGCCGCCCTTGCGGGTGCGCGGCAGGTCCGGGTTGAGGGAGACCATCGTGGTGGTGGGGCTCCAGTCGGGCCAGACACCCTTGCGTCCGACCCGGGCCTGGCCCTTCCAGGAGAAGCCGAGCTTGCCCACGCCGACGCCGTACTGCACCGCCGTCCCGTCCTCTTGCACCAGGGCGAGCTGCCGGTTGTCGATGTCGACGACGATTGTGCCGGGCTTCTCCGGACCGGTGTAGCGCACCACCTGCCGGCGATACTTTGGATCGAGCCGGGACTTGTCGACCAGGGGGACGTCGTAGGGCTTGTCCGGCATCGTGCCGGTGTACCAGGCCGCTTCGTCGTCCTGGGCCAGGTTCACGGGGCCCCGGGACTGGCATGCCGCGAGGGGCGCGATCAGGATCAGGCCGAGGATGAGGCGGCGGGACGGCATGGACAGCTCCACGTTTCGACGCGTCGGAGGACGGCTCTGTCCCCTGACTACCGCTCCCGGGGCGCCGACGTTGTGTCATTCCCGCCGCAGGTAAGCAGTTGCGTGCTCGAGCAGCCCTGCGGCGGAGGCGTCCGAGATCGGATGATGACGGCGGGACGAGCCGGGCTGCGCCCCGCGCATTGCATCGCGCGAACGGGACTTCCATGATGGCTCCGGGCCGCCATGGGCTCCGGAGTACGGGTGACGATGGTCGAAACGCAGGTACTTTCCGAGATCGATGCGGGCGCCCCTCTGGCCGACCTCGCCCCCGCCGTCCATCTTGACCACTGCGTCATCCACGTCACGGACTGGGAGCGCTCGAACGCGTTCTATCGTGACGTGATGGGGGCCGAGATCATCTCCCGCGGGTCGGCCTTCGTCTATCGCTTCGGCGGCGTCCAGCTGAACGTGCACGGGCCGGGGGTGAACGCGACGCCGCTGGCGCGGATCCCCGTGCAGCCGGGGAATAGCGATCTGTGCTTTCGCTGGTCGGGCACGATCGAGCAGGCCGCCGACCACCTCGCGTCGCTGGGCGTGACGATCGAGCTCGGACCCGTGGAGCGCAACGGTGCCGCCGGCGCCGGGGTGAGCCTCTACTTCCGAGACCCGGACGGCTCCCTGATGGAGTTCATCACCTACCCGGCCTCCCCGTAGGCACGCGGGCTCGGCCTTCGCCCTCAGCCCCGGCTCTGGGCGAGCTGCTGGTTGGTCTGTTCGAGGCGGAGCGCCAGTTCGCGCATCACCGCGATGGCGATGGGCGGGAACTGCGCCAGAAGTTCCAGGAAGACCGTCCGATCGATGCGCAGGGCCATGGCCGGATCGACGGCGGCGACGGTCGCCGAGCGCGGCTGGTCGGCGAGGATGCCCATCTCCCCGACAAGGGCGTTCGCGCCCAGCAGCGCCAGGCGAAAAGGACCTTGCGGTCCGTCGATGGAGACCTCCGCCGAACCTTCCAAGAGAAGATAGGCCGCATCGGCCGCGTCGCCCCGAGCGAAGAGCTGCTGGCCGGCCTCGAAATGCACGCGCTCGCTGGTGAAGGCGAGAAGCTTCAGGCGCGACGGCTCGACACCGCGGAACAGGGGCACCTGGCGAAGGGACGAAACCTCTGTCTCGAGGGTCATTGAGTCGGGCTCCCGTGACGCGACGTCCCTCCCGGTCCGGCACGATCCTGGCGCATCCAATGCGGGTCGGCGCCCCTTTGTCCAGACCCCGACGGCCCGCGGGCTGCGGCGCCCCCAGCGGAAGCGATCCGCCTGGGCCTCAGCCCGTCAGAACAGCCTCTACATCTAACGGTTAAGCTTAAATTAATCGCCAATCCTCGGGGCCTGGACTGCTCGCTCAGCGATCAGATGAGGAACCATCGATATTGGCAAAGGTTGTCTTGGCAGTGAACGCAAATCTGAGGAGGCGCTGATGGCATCAGGAAATTCCACCTCGAAGCGAGGTTTCGCATCGATGGACCTCGAACGGCAGCGGGAAATCGCAAGCAAGGGCGGCCGCAGCGTGCCGGCCGAGAAGCGCTCGTTCTCGCAAGATCGCGAGCTGGCCTCGAATGCGGGCCGCAAGGGCGGTCAGTCGAGCGGTTCCGGCCGTCCCGGCGACGAGTAGCACCCGTCTCGGCGCGTGGCCCTCAAGGGCTACGCGCCTTTTTCGTACCTTCTGAATCTACGAAAACGCCCCGTTCGAGCAGAACGGGGCGTTTTCGTATGTCTCAATTGTTCGATCGGTCTCGGTCAGGTCATGCAACGGCCCGGCACCATACGACGGGCCTCCGGACCGGCCAGGGAACTGATGGCCCGCTCGCAGCCTTCCTGGAGCGGCTTGCGCAGCCGGAGCAGCTCCCTGTCGCTGGCCGTCCTCCCCAGAGCGGGAGCAACCGGCTCGGAACGCGGTGCCGCACTCGGAACGGATGCGAGATGCACATGGCCGAATGTTGCGGGAATGTCGCGGATTTCGGGATTTTCCTGCTGCGCAAGCGAAGCGACCGGTTTGGTTGCCGGCGCCCACTGATCGGCCGCCAGGCGGATCGTCGGATGGATCAGCAGCGTCAGTACGGCGGCCGGTCCACTCACGCTGAGAAAGAAGCCAGACCGAGACATTGTCTTAATCTCCGCGCAGAGCTTGACAGGTTGTCAGCTCAACGCAGACCGGAAACAACGGTTCCTTAACCCTTTTGATCTGGATATCCAGTCCTTAAGGCGATGCGTCGCATTCTCTGAATTGCCAAGGCCATGGCCCGGGGCCTCTCGGATCCCGTGGCGAATTTGCATCGGCACAGGAAAAAAGCGCTCGCCGAGATGCCGGATCGGAACCGCTCCGCGCGCTGGTCGTTGTCCCTGCACCCGGCCGCCTGGTCCTCCCCCGCATTCCCCTTGTGCATAGGCCGGAACCTTTCAGCGGGTCGGAGCAAATCCGACCCGTTTTTTTGTGCCGGTTTTCCGGGCGGCGGTGGCCCGTGAAGGTGGCGTGAAAAAACCCCGGCCGCTGGACCGGGGTTCGTTTCGTCGCTCGTAAGCCGATCCTAGCAGGCGGCCAATACGCGCTTGGCGGACGATCAGGCCGATTTGGCCTCGCGCCGCCGCGCGCTCTGCTGGAAGAACAGCGCCTGGCTGATCACCGCCGAGACGTTGGCGGGCTGGAAAGGCTTGGCGATGAGGAAGGCCGGCTCGGGCCGCTCGCCGGTGAGGAAGCGCTCGGGATAGGCCGTGATGAAGATCACCGGAACCTCGAAGGTCTTCAGGAGGTCGTTCACCGCGTCGAGGCCGGAGCTGCCATCGGCGAGCTGGATGTCGGCCAGGATCAGGCCCGGGCGCGTGCCGCCGGAGGCGATCTTGATCGCTTCGGTGCGGGTGCGTGCGACGCCGATCACGTTGTGGCCCAGGCCTTCCACGAGCGCTTCGAGATCCATCGCGATCAGCGGCTCGTCCTCGATGATGAGGATCTCGGTCGCCATGTCGGCGGCGAGCTCGCGTCCGGCTTCGTCGACGAGGTCGCGGACCTGGCTGACGTCGACGTCGAGGATGATCGCGGCATCCTCCTCGGAGAAGCCCTCGAGGCAGGAGAGCAGGAAGGCCTGGCGCGGCAGGGGCGTGATCTGACCGAGGCGGACTTCCGCCGGCAGATCGTGCTGAACCTGCTCGCTCTGGCCGTTCACCGAGAGCGAGTTCCAGATGCGGGTGAAGACGCGGAACAGGTCGGCCTTTACGTTGGAGCTGCGGCCGAGTGTCTCCGGCTCGTTCACGAGTGTTTCCAGCGTGGCTGCCACGTAGGCGTCGCCAGCAACCTGGCTGCCGGTCAGCGCCCGCGCATAACGGCGCAGGTACGGCAGATGCTGAACGACGAGTTGAGCTGTCGACATTATATCCCCTTGGCTTTGCCGTTCTATCGGGCGCCTCCGCCACAACGCGGAATGCAGGGCTCCGTTCCGCTGAGCGGGAACCGATTGTTCACACCAGCGTTGCAGGTGCAGCCATGGCCTATGTGAAGCCGCAAAACAATCGCGGCGATGTCGCTTGTCGACATCCAAGGGGACCGACGTATGGACGAAAACGGACCGGGTGCCGGCCCCTCACCCGAGGGTGCCGACCCGAAGACAGGCGACGCTTTGCCCGGGCAGGGCCTGAGTGATCATACTCAGAAGCGAATCGGGCTTCACCTGCGGGCCATGTACGACACCATCGTGCAACAACCGGTGCCGGATCGATTCCGCGATCTCATCGCCAAACTCGACGCCTCGGCCACCAATTCCGAGCCCTCGAGCTGAGGCGGTTCCCGTCGCACCTGCATTCCCTTCCTGGGCCGCATAGGTCCGTGGCGGCGCCTCCGCCCGCATCGAAAAAGGGCCGCTCTTCGTGAGCGGCCCTTTTCATGTCTTCAAACGTCCGGCGCGCTTGCGTCGAGGGACGTCAGAGCGTCGGCGAACGACCGCGCATCAGGCCGATCACGGCCGAGATGGCGAACAGGACGATCGCGACGAAGAACACGAGCTTCGCGGCTTCCATCGCCGTACCGGCAATTCCACCGAAACCAAGCAGCGCCGCGACGAGGGCGACGACCAGGAACGTAACGGCCCATCCGAGCATGTGACTCTACCCTTCATCAAGTACGGTGCAGCATCGGCTGCGACCTCATGACAGCATAACGCCAAGTTAGCGGGACGGTTCCTGGGTTCGTCACAGGTTCGCCACGTTTTCCCCGGGCGATGGACGGCACGTTTCACTCGGTTCTTCGATGGCGCCGCTGGGCGGAAACCGGGATCGACGTCACAGAGCGTTGCGGCGGACGACGCGTCGCCAGACGAGACCGGCTAGGGCGAGGGCGAGGCCGTACTGCGCGAAGCCGTTCTCCGCGAGATCGCCGATCGGTCCGTGCATCTGAATCAGAAGGCGCGTCAGGCCATTCAGGACGATCACGGTACCACAGAAGAACGCTGACGCGGCTAGGATAGCGATGAAATCGGGCATGGCGGCGTATCCGGTTGACCCGGACACCTCCACGCAAAGCGTGCGCCAGAGCCCCGATCCCTCACGAATGCGGGCTTCCGCCTCGCGGCCGTACGGCAGGGCTGAACGCCCGCGTCAGGGGCGGCGCGACGCCGCCGGCTTCGGGCGGGTACCTGTCGTCGCCGGGGTCGGTGCGGCGGCCGGCTGGGCCGCGGGCGGGCGCGGCGTTTCCACGACGAGACGTTTGACCGGCCAGCCGTCGGCCCAACGCTCCATGTCGCTGAAGCGCGGGTTGGCTTTCAAGCCCGCGGCGTCTGTTCCACCGAAGGCCGCGGCCGCGGCGAGGTCGAAGGTCTTCCAATAGGCGAGATAGTCGAGGCTGTCGGCGCGGGAATTGTTGATCTGGGAGACCAGGGTGGTTTGCTCGCCGGTGAGGGCCATGTCGGGCGACCACTTGAAGGGCGGTGCCGGCTGCTTCGGGTCGCGGGGCGGCTCTGGCGGCAGCTTGATTGCCGATCCGTCATAGGCGGCATCCACGCCGGCCGGCGACGTCAGCGTCGCGGCCAGGGCGGGAAACCCATGGTCGTCCGAGAGGGCGCGCACGAACAGCTTGCGCTCGCTCGGCACGCCGCTGGCCTCCCGCAGAAGGCGTCGCCCCGCCAGGTCGGCAGCCCGCGCGTCCCGGTCGCCGATGACGGTGATGACCAGAGTCTCGGGCGCGATCCGGCCGAGATCGTGCAGGACGATCCCACGGGCACGTGCGTCGCTGGCGATACCGCCGGGCATGATCGCGAAGACGAGACGCGGGATCGGCAGGCCCTGCTCGGCCGCGTCGGCGGCGAGGTTGGCGGCGATCGGTGCGCCGGCGAGGTGCCCGATGACTGCGACCCGCTTCGGGTCGGGCTTGGCGTCGGCATCGCTCGCCAGGTCGGACAGCGTCGACTTGAGGATGCGCTCGGCGATCGCGCTCGCCTCCGACGGGCGCGTCCGGTTGAGGTCCTGAAAGCGCGGAAAGATGACGAGCGAGCCGGTTCGGGCGAGGTGGTCGATCCAGCTGCCGTAGGCCTGCGGATTGGGGGCCCCCCAAGCGTGAAGGAAGACGACGACCGGGCGGCCCTCGGCCGGTGCGGCGCCCGCCTTGTGGAAGACGAAGCTGCCGGAGCCGGCCTTGCCGAGGCCGCGCTTCACGACGGTCGCAGCGCGATCGCCGACCCCGCCGGGCCCTTCCGCGGGCTGGCTCGGCGGGGCGGCGGCGATGGCTGGAACGACCGCCGCCATCAGCGCGGCGAGGCCCAGAGCGGCGACGCCGAGGCTCAGTGTGAAACGCATGGACAGTCCGATGACGCGGCCCGTGAGCTTCGAAGGCCAGTCCTCGCGAAGCACGGATCGAATGTGGGCCGAACCATACGGCAATCCGACGCGTCTGAGTGCGGTATTCCCGCCGCACTGGGCCGGCGGAATGTCGGATTCAGCGCTTGAACTGGCCGCGCCGCTCGTCGATCATTGCCGCAAGTCGCATCAGATCGTTGGGCTGCGTTGCGTCGGTAACCGCTCGATAGACGTCGCGAAGACTGCTTCCGAGTGTCGCGAGCATCCGATCTTCGGGCAAGCCGGTCAGGGACGACCACGCTTCATTCAAACGCTGGGCACGGACCGATGGGGCAAAGTTCATCGTCGGCTTTCGGGCCATCGCGCGGCCTCTCGATTGCGTGAACCCGGACAACGGTCAAGCGCCCCGATGTTTCCACTGATCTATGATAATTTCAGGTTCCGCGCAGAGGGGAGCCGATGACGTCCGGCCCGGAGGCTGCGTCGTCGGGGCGTCCGGCGGCCTCCTCGACCCAGGCCAGGATATCCGCGGCGCGCCAGGGCTTTGGAATGAACGTCGCTGAGACGCGCAGGTCGCTGGGCTGGTCCCCGGCATCGCCGGAGGTCAGAAGGACCCGGACACGCGGCCAGGTGACGCCGATGATCCGGGCCAGTTCGAAGCCCCCGATCGGCCCCGGTGTGCGGACATCCGAGAAGACGACGCTGACCTCATCGCCCCGATCATTGAGGATCGCCAGGGCGCGTTCGGCCGTCTCGGCCTCGATCACCCGGAAGCCGGTCTCTTCGAGAAGCTCGGCCGCGAGGAACCGCTCATCTGGCTCGTCCTCGACGACGAGGATCACGGGACGTGCGTCAGATGGGGTCACTGCACTCATGGGTCCGGTACGCTCTTCGGGCCAGAACGGCGGGCCAAGTGCAATCTTGCGCCACGGAGGCGCGAAGCTGTCAATGTGGCGGAACCGACCAATAGCCCCGAAGGAACGCCGCGCAGGCCCGTTGTGCTTTCAGTGCCACGCTTTCGCGAGGTTTTTAGCCAACACCATGAGATTTGAGAAAGGCTAGGGCCCGCGCCCAACCGTCCTTCGCATCGCCTTCACGGTAGCTCGGCCGGTAATCCGCATGAAATCCATGCGGCGCGTCCGGATACACGACGAGCTCCACCGACTTGCCAGCGGCCCTGGCCTTGTCCCGCGCCGCTTCCACGGCCGGGACCGGGATGCCGGTATCCGCGCCACCGTACAGGCACAGGAGCGGTGCGTTGATGTCCGCCGCCAGATCCGTGGCCGTGCGAGGCTGGATCTCGGTGCGCTCACCGCCGACGGGTCCGTACCACGCGACCCCCGCCTTGAGGTCCTTCCGGTGGGCGGCGTAGAGCCAGACGCCACGGCCGCCGCGGCACCAGCCCATCGTTCCGATCCGTGACGGATCCCCATGCGAGGCCGAGACCGCCCAGCCCGCGGCGGCGTCCAGGTCGGCGATCCATTGGGCGTCCGGAGTCTTCGAGATGACATCGCGAATGATCACCTTCGCGTCCGTCATGGTCGAAAGATCGCCCTGGCGGGCATAGAGCTCGGGAGCGACCGCACAGTAGCCGACCTTAGCGAGCCGGCGGCAGATATCCTTGATGTAGTCGTGAACGCCGAAGATCTCTTCGATGACGAGGATGACCGGAAACGGCCCCTCTCCCTTCGGCATGGCCCGGTATCCGGGCATCGGGCCATCGGCGGCGGGGATCTTCATTTCACCGGCTTCGATGTCCTCGGCGTCGGTCCTGATGACCTGGGCCTCGACGGAACTCGTCGCGAGGGTCAGCCCCGTCATCAGGCTCGTCATGACGAAACCGCGCCGGGAAAAGGGCGGTGTCAGGAGTCCCTCGAGGCCCTCGATCGGCATGGTGTCAGCGCGATGATCCGACGTGTTCGACATGGTGTTCCCGGGGCGAACTGGGAGAACCGATCGCGCGGGACGAAGACATCCTGGATCGCAACCGGGAAGTTAGGGCTCGGCGCCGCGCCGAACAGTCTCAGAGGGCCACGCGCTGTCGTGCCGCCTCGCCCGTCCGCGGATCGGCCGGCGAACCTGCGCGCCGCGTCGCCGAACGGGCCTCGCTGGCCGGGGTGCGCTTCCGGGCCACCCCGGAACTCGCCGACTTCGGCCGAACGAGATCGCCCAGGGGCACGAAGCCCGCGTCGCCCCGTCGCGTCCCGGCGCCGGTGACCACCCCGAAGGCGATCGCGAAGGACTGCGAGAGGCCGGAATCCATCTCGACCCCGAATGCCGCCACAGCGGCGAGGAACGCTTCCCGGAAGCTGCGCGGTGTGCACCAGCTCTTCTCGGCCAGATGCATCGGCCATTCCCAGAGGTCGCCCCGCCGCTGGGAAACCATGTCACGCGCGATGAAATAGCCGGTCTCGCGATGCTCGAGGCCGTCGGCGGCGACGCACCAGTCGGCGTTCTCGAACAGGATCGCCGTCGGCTGGCACCCGTGGTCGGGAGACAGGTCGTCGAGAGGCAGATCGTCCAGAGGCGAGTCGTCCAAGGGCAGGTCGAACATGATGTCCCCTCTTCGCCAGCTTCGGAGCCGCCGCGTGGCCGTCTCGAAATGGATCAGAACATTGAGGGAACAGTGGGGATAAATCGATCGAGCGTCAAGGGTTTGTTCTTGGTGTGTTCGATCGGAGCAAAGGCAGCCCTAGCGCGGCGTCCGCTCGAACAGCGCATGCTCCACCCGATCGCCGGCATGGATCCGGAGACGCGCGGCCGTTCCGGCGTTCAGCTCCAGCACGGAGAGAACCGGCTCGTTCGAAGGGATCACCTTGGTGGAGAGCGGCTCGGTATCGGCGGCGATCTTGGCGATGGTGCCGTCGGCCCGGATGAACAGCATGTCGAGCGGCAGGTAGGTGTTCTTCATCCACATGGCCACGGGCGCCGAGGCCTGGAAGTCGAACAGCATGCCGTGGTCGGGCGCCATGGTGCGCCGGTACATCAATCCGCGCGAGCGGTCGGCATCGGTGCGCATCACCTCGACGGCGAAGACGTGCCGCCCCTGGCGGCCGACGATGCTCAGCGGCTCGGTCGGCCCGGAGGCCGCATCCTGCGCCGTCGCGTGGCCGAGGAGTAGCCCGAACAAGGCGAGGGCGAGGAGTGCGCGAATCCCGTCGCGCCAATCGATCAAACGTCGCGTGACCACCGGACCATCCGTCAGTGTGAGGCGGGCAGTGCACCGTCGAGGAGCCGAACTTCGGCGGCCATCTTGCCCTTGGAACCATCGCCGTAGCGGACGAGAACGGTCTCTCCCGGCTTGAGTTCGGCGATTCCGTAACGGCGGAGCGTCTCCATGTGAACGAAGATATCCGGCGTCCCGTCGCCGCGGCTGAGGAATCCGAAACCGCGCAGGCGGTTGAACCACTTCACCACGGCGGTTTCGAGGCCGCTGGTCGGCGTGACGGTGACGTGGGTGCGCGGCAGGGGCAGTTCGGAGGGATGGAGCGCGGTGGACTGATCGAGGGAGATGACCCGGAAGGCCTGCCAGCCGCGGGGCCGCTCCGTGGCCTCCACCACCACGCGGGCTCCCTCGCTGGCGCTCTGATGCCCGTCCCGACGCAGGCAGGTGATGTGGAGGAGCACGTCGGCCGAGCCGTCGTCCGGCACGATGAAGCCGAAGCCCTTCGCCACGTCGAACCATTTGATCCGGCCCGATACCTCCGTGAGGTCGAGCGGGCGCTGCGCCTCGGCGCCCTGGCCCTCGACGGCGCGGGTGTCGTCCTGCTCTCCCGACGAACGCTGCCCGAAGGGGCCTGAACCGAACTCGTCAGACATGTAAGCAACCCACACCGAATCACGTCTCGCGACCCGCACCAGAGATTAACAAAGTCATGACTCGGCGGAAGCCCGTTTGGCGATCCGCGTTGGACTTCGATGCCGCATTGTTCGGCAGGGCGGTGCGGGGGCAACAGCAGACCCCCGACGATCGCGCCCCAAGCTCGCGCTGAGCTTCAGTATTTTTGGGCTCGGATCGTCGGCGGTCAAAATTTGTTAGCCTAGGGCGCGGAAAAGCTGCGAAGTCTGTCATCCACCCTGGACCGTCGCGACGGCTCGAGATCGATGCTAGGGCCTGCGCGATGATGCGCCCGCCCCCCTCCTCCGCTGCGCCCCGCTTCCGGTACGCGGCCCTCGATGTCACGCGCGGCATCGCTCTCGTGGCTATGGCGCTCTACCACGCCACCTGGGATCTCGGGGCGGTGCGTCTCACGCCCGAAAACTATGCGCTGACGCCGTCGGGCCGTCTCGCCGCACACGGCATCGCCGGAAGCTTCCTGCTCCTCGTGGGGATCGGGCTCGTGCTGATGAACGGCGAGCGCTTCGCGGCGCGGCCGTTCGTTCTGCGGCTGGCCCGGATCACCGGTGCGGCGCTGCTCGTGACCGTCGCGACGGTCGTCACCGATCCGTCCAGTTACATCTTCTTCGGAATCCTGCACTGCATCGCCGTATCGAGCGTGCTGGCGCTGCCCTTCGTGCGGGTCCTGCCGCGCTGGGCTTCGGTTCTCGCCGCGGCGCTCGTTCTGGCAGGGCCGCACCTGATCTCGGGCGGGATCCTCGATGCGCCGATGCTGTCCTTCCTGGGACTCGGGCGCGCCATGCCGCAGACCAACGACTACGTACCGCTGTTTCCCTGGTTCGGACTGGTTCTCGCCGGTGTCGCGACGGCCCTGTACGGCCTGGCCGCCGTTCGCCGCTCGCGGCTCGCGACCTGGACGCCCACCGGCCGCCTTGCGCGGGGGCTGGCCTGGGCCGGGCGCCACAGCCTGGCGATCTACCTGATCCATCAGCCGATCCTGATGGGACTTTTCCTGGGGCTGGTGACCGTGACGGGCCCGCACCCGCAGGCTGGAGTGGCCGAATTCCGGGCGCTCTACGTGCGCAACTGCGTCGCGACGGGGGGCGAGACACAGGCCTGCACCCGCGCGGCGGCCTGCGTCTCCGATGCGTTCCGCCGGGAAAACCTCTGGGCGGACCGGCCGCGCAGCTTCACCGCCGAGGAGCGCCTGCGGGCCCAGGGCCTGTCGCAGGGCTGTTACGAGGCAGCGGAGGGAACGGCGCCGGCTCCGTGAATCCGGCTCGCGATCCTCCGGTGCGGTCAGTCCTTGGCGCGCTCCACGTAGGAGCCGTCCTCGGTCATGATCACCACGCGGGTGCCGACGGCGATGTGCGGGGGCACGGCGGTACGAACGCCGTTGGAGAGGATCGCGGGCTTGTAGGACGAGGAGGCCGTCTGGCCCTTCATCGCCGGCTCGGTCTCGGTGACTTCGAGGACGACGCGCTGCGGCAGATCGAGGGTCAGCGCCACGCCGTTATGAGTCGAAACCATCACGGCCATGCCTTCCTGAAGGTACGGGGCGGCATTGCCGACGACGTCCTTGGGGATCGCGACCTGATCGTAGTTCTCGGGGTTCATGAAGTGGAAGCCCTCGCCGTCCTCGTAGAGGAAGGTGTGCTCCCGGTCCTCGACGAAGGCGCGCTCGACCGATTCGGTGGTGCGGTAGCGCTCGGACACCTTCACGCCATCGGTGATGCGGCGCATGTCGAGCTGGGTCACCGGGGTGCCCTTGCCGGGGTGGATGTTCTCGACCGTCAGGATGACGTAGAGCTTGCCATCCTTGTCGACGACGTTGCCCTTGCGGAGCGTAGAGGCGATCACCTTCACGGGGTCTGGTCCTGCTGTGTTCGTTGAGAAAAACGACTCGGCACCCCGACGCGGATCTCTCCGCGGGAGCGACATCTTGGCTCCGCCACTAACCTATCCGCGCCACCGTTGCCAGTCGCTCCGCGAGACGCCACTCCCGAGACGTCGATTTCAGGTCTGAAGCAGGTCGCAAAGCTCGCCGCATGAACACCCCCTCCCCCTGGTGGGCGCCCCATCGCCACGCCGACCGCCGGCCAGCCCTGATGGTGCGCAACCGCATCGTCGCGGCCTTCCGAGCGCATTTCGCGGCGGCCGACTTCGTCGAGGTCGAGGCGGCCGCGCTGCAGGTCTCGCCCGGCAACGAGGCCCATCTCTCGGCCTTCGCCACCGAGGCCCTGGGTCCGGACGGCGCGCGGCAGGCGCTCTACCTCCACACCTCGCCGGAATTCGCCTGCAAGAAGCTCCTGGCCGCCGGCGAGCCGCGCCTCGTCAGCTTCGCCCGTGTCTACCGTAACCGCGAGCGGGGGCCCCTGCACCACCCGGAATTCACCATGCTCGAATGGTACCGGGCCGGGGCCGACTATACCGCGCTGATGCGCGACGGGGCCGAGCTCCTGGCGCTCGCCGCGGAGACGGCGGGGGTCCCGACGCTGCGCCATCGCGGTCGCACGGCCGATCCCTTCGCGAAGCCCGAGCGGGTGACCGTGGCGGAGGCCTTCGCCGCGCGTGCCGGCATCGACCTCCTCGCCACCATCGATGCCGACGGCACCACCGACCGTGCGGCGCTCGCGGCGGCCGTGTCCGGGGCCGGGCTCCGGGTCGCCGCTGACGACACCTGGGCCGACCTGTTCAGCCGGGTCCTGGTGGCGCGGATCGAGCCGCATCTCGGGCTCGGGCGCCCGACGATCCTGTGCGAGTACCCCGTAAGCGAAGCCGCCCTGGCCCGGCCGAGCCCGCGCGACCCGCGCGTGGCCGAGCGCTTCGAGCTCTATGCCTGCGGCGTCGAACTCGCCAATGCCTTCGGCGAGCTCACGGATGCCGAGGAGCAACGCCGGCGCTTCACGCTCGAGATGGCCGAGAAGGCGCGCGTCTACGGCGAGTCCTATCCCATCGACGAGGATTTCCTCGACGCCCTGGCGATCATGCCGGAGGCGAGCGGAATCGCCCTCGGCCTCGACCGCCTCGTCATGCTGGCGACCGATGCCCGCCACATCGAGGATGTACTCTGGACGCCGGTGGTGGGGACGGCGCGATGAGTCCGTCCCTGCGTCGGCCGGCCGACCTCGCCCGCGTCGGGCTCGTTGCCCCCGCCGACCTTCCGGCCCTGGAGGCCGTGGCGGCCCGCTATGCCGTCTCCGTCACCGCCGACATGGCCGAGCTGATTGATCCGCACGATCCGGCGGACCCGATCGCCCGGCAGTTCCTGCCCCGGGCCGAGGAATTGCAGACGCAGGATCAGGAGGCGGCCGACCCCATCGGCGACGGGGCCCACAGCCCCCTGCCCGGCCTGGTCCATCGCTACCCGGACCGGGTGCTCCTGAAGCCGCTGCATGTCTGTCCGGTCTATTGCCGCTTCTGCTTCCGGCGCGAAATGGTCGGGCCGGAGGGCCTCGGGACCCTGGGCGAGGCCGATCTTGCCCGGGCTCTCGCCTACATCGCCGAACGGCCCGAGATCTGGGAGGTCGTGGTCACCGGGGGCGACCCCTTCGCCCTGGCGCCGCGCCGGCTGGCCCAGATCGCCGCCGTCCTCGCGGCGATCCCACACGTGCGGGTGTTGCGCATCCACACCCGGGTTCCGGTGGTGGACCCCGGCTCGGTCGGTGCGGAGCTCATCGAGGCCCTGAAGCGATTCGAGGGGGCGGTGTTCGTCGCGCTGCATGCCAATCACCCGCGCGAGTTCACCCCGGCGGCCTGCGCGGCCGTTTCGCGCCTCGTCGATGCCGGCATCCCGATGGTGAGCCAGACGGTGCTGCTCGCCGGGATCAACGACGATCCGGAGACCCTAGCCCTGCTGATGCGGCGCTTCGTCGAGAACCGGATCAAGCCCTACTACCTGCATCACGGCGACCTCGCACCCGGGACCAGCCACCTGCGCACGGATCTCGGCGCGGGCCGCGACCTCGTCCGGGCCCTGCGCGGACGCCTCTCGGGTCTCGCCCAGCCCCTCTACGTGCTCGACATCCCGGGCGGGCACGGCAAGGTCCCGGCCGGGCCCGATTATCTCGCCGAAGCCAGCGCCGGATGGCGGGTGACCGACCCGCAGGGAGCCGTCCACGACTATCCGCCCAAGGCGTGCGACCCGTGAAGCGGCAGGTGCGTTGACACGCCTCCGGCGCCAAGCTTTTGATGCGAAAGCGGTGTGGTGGGACGGTCCGGCCAGATCCGGGTGCCGCCCATTTTGAAAGTCTTCGGGGAGCCGGATGGGTGTGTTTCAGGAGTTCGTCGGGCGCTTCTCTCAGACCATGGGCGCCTATCTAGGCGACCGGGCGCTGATGGAGGCGGCGGTCTCGGCCTCGGCCAACGTCATCCTGGCGGATTACGAGATCGACGAGGAGGAGATCGAGGTCGCGCTCGCCGGCATGCGGTCCAATCCAATCCTCGAGCGCGGCTACGACACCCTCAAGCTTGAGGCCGAGCTGTTCGAGGGGATTGCCCGCGCCCGCACCCGCGCCGGCCGTGCCGAGAACCTGCACTTCGTCGCCGCCATCGCGGAGCGCGAGATCGCCCAGCGCACCAGCGTGTTCCTGATCGCCGCGGACGTCGCCGACCAGGCCGGAATCAGCGAGCCGGAGCACGCGGCCCTGGCCGAGATCGCCGCGGCGCTCGGCGTGGACAAGGACGCGCTGCTCGGCTCCGTCCGGAAGGCCTGAGGTTCAGTCGGCGACGCGGCTGGCCACCAGGGCGGCGTCCTTCTCCACCTGGCGCTCGAAGCGACGCGGCAGCAGGTTGGAGCGGTCCATCCGGCGCAGGCCCAGGACCATCAGGACGAGGGCGATTCCAGCGAAGGGCGCCCCGACGATGAGCGCCGCCAGGATTTCCGACCCGATCAGGGCGGCGATGCCCTTCACCAGTGCCACGAACAGCATCACCAGGGCGGCGACCACGAGGGTGAGCGCGGTGCCGAACCGGGCGACGAGGCCGAGGATCGCGCGGATGTTCCCGTCCGTCTCGCGCCGCATCAGCTCGAGTTCCTGGCCGACGAGGTCGCCGCCATGGCGCAGGCCCTCGCTGATCAGGCGGCCAAGGCTCGGCGTCGGTCGTGCCATCGGGACGGTCCTCCTCGTTGGGGGTAAGCGCCCCGGCGAGACGGGACCCTGATGGCCACAACCGTGGCGGTTCGATCCCGTTCCAACGGAACGAGGCCGACCTAGGCCGCCTCGCCGGCCTGCACCTCGGCGATGGCCTGAGCGATCGCGTCGATCAGCCTGGTGTCCTCGCCCGCCATGGCGTCCATCGAGGCCATGCGGCCGACGACGGTGGCGGCGATGCTCTCCTCCACCGTGCCCTCGGCGAGGGCGTAGTAGATCGTCGCCTGCTGTCCGTCCCGGTGGCAGCGGCCCTCGATCTGCGTCAGCTGGATCGCGCTGTGGCGCAGGTCGTGGACGATGAGCGCGCGCGGCTTCTCGCCCCCCGGCAACTCGTGGGCATGCAGGGAGATCGATTCCGTCAGGGTGAAGACGACGGCATCGAGCCCGCCGGTCTGGAAAGCGAGCCGCACGGCCTCGTTCGCCTCGCCCGACTGCGTGCCCGTGATCGCGTCGGCCCGCCAGCCCGCCGCCCGCATCGCCTCGACCAGCGCGGAAGCCGTCTCCAGGAAGGCCACCGAGATCGCTACCGCCTGGCCGTCCTCCATCAGGAGGTCGGCAAAGGCCGTGGTGCCCGAGACCCGGAGCAGACTCGCCTTCTGGCGGAATCGCAGGTCCGCCGCCCAGCCGGCCGGCTTGCGGGTGCTGCCGCCGAGGAGGCCCCATTCCCGGCGGAACTCGCGCCAGGTCGCGTCGTAGAGGCGGCGTTCGGACGGCGTGAGGGCGACCGCGCTCAGGGCGCGCTGCACCTCGGGCCACCCGGCGATGTCGCCGGGGCGCCGGCGCAGGCCGATCGCCCCCTCCCCCTTGAACAGCAGGTCGGCCATCACCGTGCAGTCGCGCGGGTTCGCGTCCCAGGACCAGTTGGTCCAGCGGCCCTTGGCCCGGCCGATCCCGAGGTGCTGCATCAGACCTCGGAAGTCCGCCAAGGTCGCTGTGGGCTGGCCCGCGGCCTCACCCAGCAGGCGCCCAAGATAGGAGAGCTCGTGCGGGGCCTGGCCGGCGGTGGCGCTGAGATAGATCGTGAAGGCGGCCGCATCCGCGATCTGCCGGCAGACGAGGCTCTGCTGGGCGTACGGGTTCCGGATCCGGTGGCTCTCGTCGAAGATCACCAGGGACCAGGTCCGCTTCGGTGTGCCATGCCGGGCGAGCGCATTGTTCTTTGCCCGGGTCGAGCGCCGGTTGCTGGCGGGAGGCGGCGCCATCAGCGCCTTGGTGCGCTCGTAATTGGTGAGCGTCACCGCCTTCTCGCCGAGATGCGCCAACGCGATCGTGCGCCGCCACTGGGGCATCGCGCCCTTGGGACAGACGATGAGGACATCGCGCTCGGGCATGGCCGCGACCGCGCTCCAGACCGACAGGGTCTTGCCGAGGCCGGTCGTGTCGCCGAGCAGAAATCCTGTCCGGCCGGCAGCACGTGCAGCCAGGATCGCGTCGCGCGCCGAACGCTGATGCGGGTGCGGAACCAGGTGTTCACTGGCAACCATCAGGCGACCGGTCCGCGGATGCGATCCGAGCCGGATTTTTTTCTCTTCTCGGCTGCGAAAGCAGGCTCGCGAAGTCTTGGCACAGCCCTCACCATCTTTTGAAAAACTCGGAACTGTTCAGGTTGTGCTTTTGTTAAGGGGTCATCTCGGCGCGCCGTCGGGCGCCTCACCCGGAGACATCGATGCCGACGATCCCGTTCTCCGCAGCCACGCGCATTGTCGCCGCTCCCGTTTTCGGACTGATGATGCTCACGCTTCCGGCGTGCGCTCAGAGCGCCGATGGCGGCCTGTTCGACCTGCTCTTTGCGCCCGCACGGCCGGCCCAGCAAGCCGCGCCCGCGCCCGTGGCCGATCCCGGCTTCGACTATCAGCAGGCCCGTCGCTCGATCCGAAAGGCCACGCGCCAGCGTCCGAAGATCCGCTACGCCGCGCTTCCCAAATCCAAGCCCCTGCAGATCAAGGTCACGGACCGCCAGACCCCGCTCGACATGAAGGCCGGCCCCGCGGCCGCCTTCATGAAGGACGAGACCCTCCGCCCCGGCGATATCGTGGTGATGAAGGACGGCGCGAAGGTCTTCACCGGGCGGCCCGATGACCGGCACACCGTGCGCGACTTCGAGAGCGTCGGGCGCTCCGACTTCGTCGATCGGCGCACCCGCAACCAGCTCGCCGCGATGATGCTGCCGATCGGCGCTCTCCCAGCGGATCAGGCCCGCAAGATGATGGCGCAGGCGCGCAAGGTGATGCCCGCGAGCGTCGACCAATCCGTGAAGCCGGAGCTGACGGCGATGCGCGTCATCAACCCCTGGAAGACCAACCCGTAGGGCGGATCAGGCGGCCCGGACCGTGACCAGGAACCCATCGACTTCCCGGCGCAGGGCCGAGGCCTGACGGGCGAGATCGCTCGCCGCGGTGAGCACCTGCGCCGACCCACTGCGGGCGGAATCCGCCGCTTCGCGGACACCGACGATGTGGCCGGATACGGCCCGGGTGCCCTCGGACGTCAGGACCGTATTGCGGGCGATCTCCTGCGTGGCCGCTTCCTGTTGGTCGACGGCCACCGAGATGTCCTCCGAGATCCGACTCAGGCGCTGGATGACATCGGTGATTCCACCGATGGCCGTCACGGACGCGTCGGTCGATTGGGCGATCTCGCCGACCTTCGCGGCGATCTCTTCGGTGGCCCTGGCTGTTTGGGTCGCGAGGCTCTTCACCTCTGCGGCGACGACCGCGAATCCGCGCCCGGCCTCGCCGGCTCGGGCCGCCTCGATGGTGGCGTTCAGCGCCAGGAGGTTGGTCTGGGCCGCGATACTGGTGATCAGGCCGACGATCTCGCCGATGCTGCTCGCCGCTTGGGCCAGGCGATGGACATCCTCCGCCATCCGCGCTGCATCGCGCTCCGCCTCACCGGCGACCGCGCTCGAGGCCTCGACGCGGTTGCCGATCTCCCGCACCGAGGCGCTGAGCTCCTCCGTGGCTGCCGCCACGGTGTCGGCCGTGGCCGCGGTTTCCGCCGAGGCTGCGGCCACGGACCCACTCAGGGATGACGTATCGGTCGCGGCCTGGGTGAGGGCATAGGCCGCCGTTTCGAGCTGGCTCGCGGAGGCCGACACCGCCTCGACGATCCCGCTGGCCTGGGCCTCGAAGCGATCGGCCAGTGCCACCATCTCGGCGCGGCGGGCCGCCGCGGCGTGGGCGGTGAGGTGGTCGGCTTCCGTGGCGATGCGCCGGCGCTCGACCACGCTGGCCTGGAAGTCGACGGCCGCTGCCGCGATGGCGCGAACCTCGCGGGCGCCGTTCTGCGGGATCGGGCCGGCTTCCTCGCCTCGGCCGATGGCGGTCAGGGAAGCGGCGATACGGGTGAGCGGACGGGCGATGGCGGTCCCGAAGGCGAAGGCGAGGCCGCACGAGAGGACCAGGATCGCGAGTCCCACGGCCATCCAGACCAGGACGCTCCGCTCGGCATCGGCGCGGGCGGCTCCGGCGGCGGCTCCGAGATCCGCGGTGAGCCGGTCCTCGATCGTCTTGAGCGTATCGATGCGCTCGGTCGCGAGGCGGAACCAGGCGGGCGCATCGGTGAAGGCGAGCGGCGTGCCGGGGGGCGTGTCGAGAACGAGGCGGCGGAGACGATCGACCTCCCGGGCCGCGGGCGCAGTCTTGCCGGCATCGAGGAGGGCCACCTGTTCCTGCTCGGCCCCGAGGCGGAACAGGGATTCGTAGGTGCCCTGGCCCGCGCTCAGACCCGCCAAGCGCTCGTGGCCTGCAAGATCAATCTGGCCGGCGCCGAAGATCGCCGAGGCCGCGGCCCGCTCCTGGCCCGCCAGCTCCTTGAGGGCGAGGAACGACGAGTAGGAACTGATGCGGGCGGCGAGATCGGCGCTGGCGGCGACCTGGGAAACCTCGCGCACTAGGTCGAGCGCGTTGGCGATCACCCCCGAATAGAGCCCCATGTTCTGAGCCGGCGTGCGCCCGAGCCCGTCGACCGCCGCGCGGTGGGGGACGATCGCCGCCAGCTGCTCGGTCAGCGCCGCATTGCGACGGGCGACGCCGGCTCCGAAGGCGGCGAGGTCGAGGCCGGCCCGGCCCGCGTCCAGGGCTGCCCGGGCGGCATCGGTCCGCAGGCGCTGCGCATCGAGTTCGGATCGAAACTTGGTCCCCTTGGCGGCGAGATAGAGGCTCGATGCCCCGCGCTCCCGCTGGGCTTCGTGCACCAGGGCGCTGATCTGGCCCGCAATGCCGACGAGGTCCTGCACATGGACCATCCGGGTCCGAGCATTCATCCGCTCGGTGATGGCAAGGCCCACGACCATCGCAAACGCAAGACATGGAGCGAGGGCAACCAGAAGAATCCGAATGCGCAGCGATGAAAAGAGACCGGCGGACATCACATGAAACCTGCTTCGAAACGCTGCGGCACTGTCGGAGCAGCCGGTAAAAGTTGTGTTTCAAATTTATCTTATGATCAATTTTTTGGTCGGTCACTTCAATTTTTAGGCAGGGCGGGTCGGGAGCTTCAGCGAACCATCCAGTTGCTTTGTGACTCCGGCTCGCTCACGCGACCGCTGGACCGCGAAGCAACTGATCCGTCTGCGGAGGCGGCAGGGGTCGGCCCAATCCTCAGCCGAAGCCGCGGGGCCCGCGTCTTCCAAACCGTCGGCAGCGAACTCCCTCACTGCCATTCGGTGCGGTCGCGGCGGCCGAAACCTCTGCCGGAAGGCCGCGATATTGTCCGCGTACGCTTTTTGTTCTAGCTGAAGAGCGGCTATGCGTGGCGCGCGCCTTGCCCGACGCGGTGGTGCGCCCGACATGCCGCAGGGGCTCCGGTCGAGTCCCGACGAGTTCCGCGCCGAAGACGTTCCGAAGAGACTCCATGGCCAAAGCCAAAGCCGCTGCCAAGACATCGCAAGCCGAGGCCGAGCGGGTCGAAGCCAAGATCGAGGCGCTGTTCGACGGGGCTCGCGACGCGCGGGTCATCTCGGTGCGCGGCGCGCGCGAGCACAATCTGAAGAACATCGACCTGACGATTCCCCGCGATCGCCTCGTTGTCTTCACGGGTCTGTCCGGCTCCGGCAAATCGTCGCTCGCCTTCGACACCATCTACGCCGAGGGCCAGCGCCGCTACGTCGAATCCCTCTCGGCCTACGCGCGCCAGTTCCTGGAGATGATGTCGAAGCCCGATGTCGACCAGATCGACGGGCTCTCGCCGGCGATCTCCATCGAGCAGAAGACCACCTCGAAGAACCCGCGCTCGACGGTCGGCACCGTCACCGAGATCTACGACTACATGCGCCTGCTCTGGGCGCGGGTGGGCATTCCCTACTCGCCCGCGACCGGGCTGCCGATCGAGAGCCAGACCGTCAGCCAGATGGTGGACCGCGTCCTGGCCCTGCCGGAGAAGAGCCGACTCTACCTCCTGGCACCGGTGATCCGTGGCCGAAAGGGCGAGTACCGCAAGGAGATCGCCGAGTTCCAGAAGAAGGGCTTCCAGCGCCTGCGGATCGACGGCGAGTACTACGCCATCGACGACGTGCCGAAGCTCGACAAGAAGCTGAAGCACGACATCGACGTGGTGGTGGACCGGATCGTGGTGCGGGCGGACATCGCGGCGCGGCTGGCCGATTCCTTCGAGACCGCCCTGGAACTCGCCGACGGCATCGCCCTGATCGAGTTCGCCGAGACGCCGGAGGGCGCGGCGCCGCGGGAGGCCATCACCTTCTCGTCGCGCTTCGCCTGCCCCGTCTCCGGCTTCACCATCGCGGAGATCGAACCGCGGCTCTTCTCGTTCAACAATCCCTTCGGCGCCTGCCCGACCTGCGGGGGCATCGGCCACGAGATGCGGATCGACCCGGAGCTCGTGATCTCGGATGCCAAGCTCAGCCTGAAGCGCGGTGCCGTCGGTCCTTGGGCGAAGTCGACCTCTCCCTATTACGGCCAGACCCTCGACGCGCTGGCCCGCCACTTCGGCTTCAAGACCACGGTCGCCTGGGCCGATCTGCCGACGAAGGCCCGGGACGTGATCCTGTCCGGCACCGGTTCTGAATCGGTCCGCTTCGCCTACGACGACGGCATGCGCGCCTACGAGGTGAACAAGCCCTTCGAAGGCGTCATCCCGAACCTGGAGCGGCGCTACAAGGAGACCGAGAGCGACAGCTCGCGCGAGGAGATCGCGCGCTTCATGAGCGAGACGCCCTGCGCCACCTGCGGCGGCAAGCGCCTGAAGCTCGAAGCGCTCTCGGTCAAGATCGCGATGCAGGATGTGGGCGAGATCACCGCCCTCTCGGTCCGAAATGCCCATGCATGGTTCTCGGAGCTGCCGGGCAAGCTCACCGAAAAGCAGAACGAGATCGCCTACCGGATCCTCAAGGAGATCCGCGACCGGCTGACCTTCCTGATCGATGTCGGGCTCGAGTACCTGACGCTCGCGCGCGGCTCCGGCTCGCTGTCCGGCGGCGAGAGCCAGCGCATCCGTCTGGCCTCCCAGATCGGCTCCGGGCTGACCGGCGTGCTCTACGTGCTGGACGAGCCGTCCATCGGCCTGCACCAGCGCGACAACGAGCGCCTGCTCGGCACGCTGAAGCGCCTGCGCGACCTCGGCAACTCGGTGATCGTGGTCGAGCACGACGAGGACGCGATCCTGCAGGCCGACTACGTCGTGGATGTCGGCCCGGGCGCCGGCATCCATGGCGGACGGATCATCGCCCAGGGCACGCCCGAAGAGGTGCTGAAGAACCCGGATTCGCTGACCGCCAAGTATCTCACCGGCGAGATGAGCGTGCGGGTACCGACGGCGCGTCGCAAGGGACGGAAGGGCACGCTCAGCCTCGTCGGGGCCCGGGGCAACAACCTCAAGAACGTCTCGGTCGACATCCCGCTCGGCACCTTCACCTGCATCTCGGGTGTCTCCGGCGGCGGCAAGTCGACCCTGATCATCGACACGCTCTACAAGGCGGTGGCGAAATCCCTGAACGGTGCCCTGGAGCACCCGGCGCCCTTCGAGCGGCTCGACGGGCTGGAGCATCTCGACAAGGTCATCGATATCGACCAGTCGCCGATCGGCCGGACCCCGCGCTCCAACCCCGCCACCTACACCGGCGCCTTCACGCCGATCCGCGACTGGTTCGCGGGCCTGCCCGAGGCCAAGGCCCGCGGCTATCAGGCCGGGCGCTTCTCCTTCAACGTGAAGGGCGGACGCTGCGAGGCCTGTTCCGGCGACGGCGTCATCAAGATCGAGATGCACTTCCTGCCGGACGTCTACGTCACCTGCGACGTCTGCAAGGGCCGCCGTTACGATCGCGAGACCCTGGAGGTGAAGTACCGCGACCACTCGATCGCCGACGTCCTCGACATGACCGTCGAGGAAGCCGCCGACCTGTTCAAGGCGGTGCCCACCATTCGCGAGAAGATGGAGACCTTGGCCCGGGTCGGCCTCGGCTACGTCAAGGTCGGGCAGCAGGCGACCACTCTGTCGGGCGGTGAGGCGCAGCGGGTGAAGCTTTCGAAAGAGCTGTCCAAGCGCGCCACAGGCCGCACGCTCTACATTCTCGACGAGCCGACAACGGGACTGCACTTCCACGACGTCGCCAAGCTCATGGAGGTGCTCCACGAGCTCGTCGACCAGGGCAACACCGTGGTGGTGATCGAGCACAACCTCGAAGTCATCAAGACCGCCGACTGGGTCATCGATATGGGACCCGAAGGCGGCGACGGCGGTGGCGTCGTCGTGGCCCAAGGAACGCCCGAGCAGATCGCCAAGTCGCGGGCGAGCCACACGGGTCGATTCCTGCGCGACGTCCTCGCGCGTCGGCCGGTCGCGGCGCCCGCGAAGGGTCGGGCCGCCGCCGAATAGCGCATCGGGACGACGCGAGATCCGACGATTCGCCGAGTCGACCGATCCGAACCGGTGGCGCAACGCATCAACCCGCCGGTCGGGAGCCCGGTCCGACCCGACCGAGCGCGCCGGACTGCGCAATGGTCCGCGGGCGGTTGCCGGATCGTCCTGGGACGGAACCGTAACCATAACAGCTTGAGTGTTCAGCGGTATTTTGCCGTTCCAGGTCTTCGCGGAGGCGCGAAGACGTCGGCCAACCTGCTCAAAAGGTTAACAAATCCTTCCGCTGCACTGCACCGAAAATGCGACTTTTGCGCAACGGTCGGATCCGAACTGCCCCGTTTCCAAGCATTCCTCTGTCCTTCCGCGGCGTCCTGTAGAATAGTTCTCGACGTTGAGACTTGAGAACGGGCCGCAAGGGGGGCCGCCGGATCCACTGCAAACAAGCTGCGAACAAGCGGCGCATCGGCAGAATGGTTCGGACGGCTGCGTGGCGGACGCCTGAAATCCTTGGGAAGGAAGAGTAAAAATGTCGAAGAACTGGCTCGTTGCCGGAGCGCTCGCGCTCACGGTCGGCATGACCGCCACCGCATCCTACGCGCAGACCACGACGGTTCCGGGCGAGCAGGTCGGCCTGGCCACCGGCGCCCCGCTGCCCGAGGGCATCTATGCGCTGAACACGTTCGTCTTCCAGTCGCGGGACAATCCGTCGGCCGTCGACGTCGGTGTGAACGTCCCGGTGCTGGTCTGGTCGACCCCGTTTGTTCCCTTCGGCGGCCGCGTCGAGCTCCTCGTTGCTCCCCCCACCGTGTTCGCCTTCGGCAAGCGCGGCGGCCCCACCGGCGTGCGTGATCTGTCGATCAACGTCGGTACCTTCGTGGGCGGCATCTGGGCCTTCGATCTCGGCGGCGGCTTCGGCGTCAGCTTGCTCGGCGGTGTCTACCTGAACGAGCTGAACGGCGACCGCGGCGTTCTGGTGCAGAACAACGGTGTCCTCGGCGCCGGCGCCGTGCTGCCGCAGCTCTCCTCGAACACCTACCGCGCCGGCATCGCAGGCAGCTACACGGCTGATGGCTGGAACATCACCGCCAACCTGACCGCCAACTTCTACGACTCGCCGTCGTCGTTCGGTGGTGGCCGGAACTTCGGTACCGTCTACACCCTGTCCGACTCGCTCAACCTCGACCTGACCGCGACCAAGAAGTTCGGCAAGTTCGAGATCGGCGCCATCGCCTACGGCACCGTCAACTTCGACACCAGCCTCGGTCGGGTCGGCACCGTCAACGCCGCCTTCAACGATCGCGGCCGGTTCCTGATGGGCGGCCTCGTCGGCTACGACTTCGGGCCCGTCACCGCGCAGGTCTACGTCGCCCGCACCGTCGCGACCACCAGCTTCGACAGCACCGAGATCTCGGGCCGCCTGATCGTTCCGCTGTACTCGCCGACCCCGGTTGCCGCCGCTCCCGCGCCGATCATCCGCAAGTACTGATCCGACGTCCGGCGGCGGGGCCTGGCCCCGCCGCAGAGGGGATCGCGCAAAGCCCGTCCGACACCTGTCGGACGGGCTTTCGCGTGTTCGGCGACAGAGAGCGCATTCGAGCCGGTGCCTCGCGGGTGAGAGAAACCCCGTCCGCCCTTCAAGCAATCCGCCGACGTCTGAAACTTTATCCGACCGTCCTCCGTACCGGACGATGATGCCCACGAAGGGGCAATCGTTCCAGAGGATACGCTCCATGATCACGCGTCACGCCCGTCGCCCGGTGGCTTCCAAAATCGCCGCCGTCGTGCTCGCCTTCTCCGTCGGCGCCACCTTCCCGGTCGCGGCCTTCGCCAAGAACCCGATGGTCGGCGGTGCGCCGATGTATGCCTCGAAGAACATCGTCGAGAACGCGGTGAACTCGAAGGACCACACCACCCTGGTCGCCGCCGTGAAGGCCGCCGGCCTCGTCGACACCCTGGCCAGCCCCGGCCCGTTCACGGTGTTCGCGCCCACCAACGCCGCCTTCGCCAAGCTGCCGGCCGGCACGGTCGAGACCCTGGTGAAGCCCGAGAACAAGGCGACCCTGACCAAGATCCTGACCTACCACGTGGTCCCCGGCACCTACACGGCCAAGGATCTGATGAAGCTCGCCAAGGATGGCGGCGGCGAAGCGCAGTTGAAGACGGTCGAGGGCGAGCCGCTGACCGTCCAGACCAAGGGCAAGAAGGTCTACGTGACCGACGCCAAGGGCAGCACCGCCACCGTCACCACCGCCAACGTGATGCAGTCGAACGGCGTCATCCACGTCATCAACGGCGTGCTCCAGCCCTGATCGTTTCGGGCCCTCGGCGCCACTGACGGAAACGCCCGCGATCCGGAAGGATCGCGGGCGTCACGCGTTCAGGGACGAGCCGTCGGAAAGGTCGTCAACTCACCCGATTGAGGCGGCGCGCGCCCTCGAAGCGGTTCAGGAAGCGTGGCTCCTTCTCGGGCGCGATGCGGATGGCGAGGTGCATCGTGCCGCCCTCCTCCTCGCGCCGGTCGAGCACCTCGGCATTCTCGTAGAGCCAGTGCAGGGCGGCGCCGTCCTCCGGCGGCAGGACCACCGCGAAGGTCGAACGCTGGCGCGCGATCCGCGCCTCGATGCGCGCCGTCAGGACACCGAGCCCCTCCCCCGTTAGGGCCGAGACCAGCACCGGGGCATCGCTGTCCCGATCGCTGCGTCCCTGTCCGCTGAGATTCAGGAGGCGGGTTCGCTCATCCGCATCGAGGAGATCGGCCTTGTTCCAGACCTCGATGATGCGCGAGGCCGAAGTCTCGATCCCGAGCTCGCGCAGAACGGAGCCCACATCCTCCGCCTGGGCGGCGCTGTCCACGTGAGACACGTCGCGGACATGGAGCAGGATGTCGGCGTGGATCACGTCTTCTAGGGTCGCCCGGAAGGCTGCGATCAGGGAGGTCGGCAGCTCCGAGATGAAACCCACGGTGTCGGAGAGGATCACGGTCTCGCCGTGCGGCAGCTTCGTCGCCCGCGCCGTCGGGTCCAGGGTCGCGAACAGCATGTCCTGCGCCATGACCTGGGCCTTGGTGAGGGTGTTGAACAACGTCGACTTGCCGGCATTGGTGTAGCCCACGAGGGCCACGATCGGGTAGGGCACCCGTGCCCGGCTCTGTCGGTGCAGGCCGCGGGTGCGGGTCACGCTGTCGAGTTCGCGCTCGATCTTCGTCATCCGTTCCTGGATCATGCGCCGGTCGGCCTCGATCTGCGTCTCACCGGGACCGCCAAGGAAGCCGAAGCCGCCCCGCTGTCGCTCCAGGTGGGTCCAGGACCGGACGAGGCGGCTCTTCTGGTAGGCGAGATGGGCATGCTCGACCTGCAGCGTGCCTTCGCGAGTCGAGGCGCGCCGGCCGAAGATCTCCAGGATCAGGCCGGTGCGGTCGATGACCTTGCAGCCGAAGGCCTTCTCGAGGTTGCGCTGCTGCACCGGCGACAGGGCGCAGTCCATCACCACGAGACCGATCTCGCGGGCGCGAATCACGCCGGCCAGCTCCTCGACGCGTCCCTTGCCGAGATAGGTTGACGGGCGGATCCGCTGCACCGGCGCCACGATGGCTTCGACGACGTCGAGCTCGATGGCGGCCGCGAGCCCGGCGGCCTCGTCGAGGCGCGCTTCGGTGGAGCGCAACGCTTCCGGGCTGCCGCCGGAATTGCCCCGGGCTGCGGCGGCGGCGCGCCCGAGATAGGGTCCGACGACGAGGGTGTGGGTTGCCGCCGCGATGTCACCCTCGGGGGCGGCCATCGCCTGGAGCCGGGCTTCGCCGGGCGTCATCGGTTCAGTCATGAAGTTCTTTGTTCAACCCTGTCCTGCGTGTCTTCAGGACAATGGGCGCTTGCCGGCCCCAGACAAGGGCGCGGCAAACCTTTCCGGCCGGACGGATGCAGTTTCCCGCGCGCTCAGGCCTTGTCCGGCGCCGTTTCGTCGGGCTCGAACAGCTGCACCGGGTGCCCCGGCATGATCGTCGAGATGGCATGCTTGTAGACGAGCTGCGAATGGCCGTCCCGCCGCAGGAGCACGCAGAAATTGTCGAACCACGTCACCACGCCCTGAAGCTTGACGCCGTTCACGAGGAAGATCGTGAGCGGAATCTTGTTCTTGCGAACATGGTTCAGGAACGTATCCTGGAGGTTCTGAGCGCGCTCGCCCGCCATTTTTTCTTATCCTTGGTTCGCATCGCCGCCCGCCGTAATGACGGGTTCTCATCCGTTGGTCTCGCATGCCCCGACGCGCTGCGCAGCAGGGCGACGGTGCGGGAACATTACACGTGTATCGCGGTCGCGATGCAAGTGCATCGCCGCGGTGTTCTCAGGGGCCGATCCCGAGCGACTTGAGTTTTCGGTGGAGTGCGGAGCGCTCCATGCCGATGAACTCCGCCGTGCGGGAGATGTTGCCGGAGAATCGGGCGATCTGCGCGATCAGGTACTCGCGCTCGAAGATCTCGCGGGCCTCGCGGAGCGCCAGGCTCATCAGCTTCTCGCCGCCCGACCCGTTCGGCGTCGTCGGCACCAGGGCGCCGATCTCGGTGGGCAGCATCTCGGAGGTCACTTCCTGATCCGGATCCGTGTGGGTCAGGATCATCAGGCGTTCGACGTTGTTGCGCAGCTGGCGGACGTTGCCGGGCCAGTCGTGCGACTGGAGGACCGCCATGGCGTCCTCGGCGATGCGCCGGCGCGGCAGGCCGGTGGCGCCCGAGATCTGCTCCATGAAGAAGGTGATCAGTTCGGGCACGTCCTCGCGCCGCTCCGACAGGGATGGCACCCGGATCGGCACCACCGAGAGGCGGTGGAACAGGTCCTCCCGGAAGCGGCCCCCGGCGATCTCCTCGGCGAGATCGCGCGACGAGGACGAGATGATGCGGACATCCACGTGCACCCGCGTCGTGCCGCCGACGCGCTGGAAGTTCTGATCGACCAGGACGCGCAGGATGCGGTTCTGGGTCTCGCGCGGCATGTCTGCGACTTCGTCGATGTAGAGCGACCCGCCATGGGCCTCCTCCAGGGCACCGACCCGGCGCGCCCGGCCCTCCCCCGCCTCGACGCCGAACAGCTCGGCCTCCATCGTGTCCGGTGTGATGGTGGCGGCGTTGATGACCACGAAGGGCCCGTTCGCCCGGGCCGACAGGGCGTGGAGGGTGCGTGCCGAGAGCTCCTTGCCCGAGCCCGGTGCCCCGAGGATCATCACGCGGGCGTTGGTCGGCGCCACCCGCTCCACGGTCTGGCGCAGCTGGTTGACCACCACCGAGGCGCCGACGAGCCGGCTGGCCTGACCCGACCGGGCCTTGAGGTCGCGAACCTCGCGCTTGAGGCGCGAGGCTTCGAGGGCGCGCTCGGCCACCAGGATCAGCCGGTCGGCCTTGAACGGCTTCTCGATGAAGTCGTAGGCGCCGGCCTTGATCGCCGCCACGGCGGTCTCGATGTTGCCGTGGCCCGAGATCATCACCACCGGCAGGTCCGGGTGGCCGGCCTTGATCTGGTCGAGAACCTGCAGGCCGTCGAGGCGCGAGCCCTGCAGCCAGATGTCGAGGAAGACGAGGTGGGGCCGACGGGACTCGATCGCCGCCAGGGCCTCGTCCGAACCGCCGGCGGTGCGGGTGCGATGGCCCTCGTCGTCGAGGATACCGGCCACGAGGTCGCGGATGTCGGCTTCGTCGTCGACGATGAGGATATCGGCGCTCATGACTGGATCTCCGCGATTGGGGGGGCCGTCCGCGCGGCGCCCTTCTCATCCTGCGCAGAGGGGTTGCCCTCCGGCGGCGTGTGGTTGGCTGAGTCTCGGACGGGGGCGGCGCTGGTGTCGCGCGGGACGCGCAGGCGCACGCGCCCTCCCCGACCTTCCGGATTGTCGTTCAATTCGATCCCGCCGCCATGCTCTTCGAGGACTTTGCTAACGATGGCCAGCCCCAGGCCGGTACCACCCTCGCGGGTGGTCATATAGGGCTCCAGCAGGCGCTGGCGCCCCTCGATGGGAAATCCCTTGCCGTTATCCGTGACCTCGATGATCACGAACCCCTCTTCGAGGACGAGGCGCACGTCGACCTTGCCGTGGCCGAGTTCGGCCTCCGGCATGGCCTGCACCGCCTCGACGGCGTTCTTCAGGATGTTCGTGATCGCCTGGGACAGCAGGCGGATGTCGAACGCGGCCAGGATCGGCTGATCGCCGTCCTCGCCGAACGAGAATTCCATGTCGGGATGCGCCACCCGCATCATGAACAGGTTCTGGCGCGTGATCTCGCTGAGGTCGTTCTGCGCGATGGCCGGCTTCGGCATCCGTGCGAAGGACGAGAACTCGTCGACCATGCGCTTGATCTCGTCGACCTGGCGCACGATCGTCGCCGTGCACTGGTCGAACACCTCCTTGTCGGTGGTGATGACTTTGCCGTACTTGCGCCGGATGCGCTCGGCCGAGAGCTGGATCGGGGTCAGCGGATTCTTGATTTCGTGGGCGATGCGCCGGGCGACGTCCGCCCAGGCCGAGGTGCGCTGGGCCGAGACGAGATCGGTGATGTCGTCGAGGGTGACGACGAAGCCGCGGGCGCCGCCCTGAGCCTGCTCGCTGGTCACCCGAACGGTCACGGTGCGCTCGCGGCCTTCCCGCGTGAGCTGAATCTGCTGCTGCAGGGTGCGCAGGCGCGCCTCGCCGCCCTCTGGGAACAGCGCCTGCAGCTCGGGTACCGCCTGGGTCAGGGGTTTGCCGACGATCGCGTCGGCCGAGAGCCCGAGGGTGCGCTCCACCGACGGATTGGCGATGGTGACGTGCCCCGCCGCGTCGACGCCGAGGACGCCGGGGGAGACGCCAGCCAGCACGGCCTCCGTGAATCGACGGCGCCGGTCGATGAGATCGCTGGCCGCCGTCAGACCGTCATGCTGGCGGCGCAACTCCTGCGTCATCTTGTTGAAGCTCTCGGACAGGTGCGCGAGGTCGCCGTCGCTCTTGCGGGCCGGCACCTGGGCGTAGAAGTTGCCCGAGGCGACCTGGTCGGCGGCGTTGATCAGGCGCCGGATCGGCGCGACGAAGCGGTTGGCGAAGTTGAGGCCGAACCACACCGCCGAGAGCAGGGCGATCAGGGCGATCAGCACGAAGACCGAGGCGAAGCTGATCTGGATCGAGCGCTTCAGCGAGTCGTAGGTCAGGTACTCGGCGGCGGCCGCCCGCGACACGCCTGGGAATTCGATGGCGAGCTGGCTCACCTCGCGCTGCACCAGCAGCACGGCGCCGTCATAGGCCGGCATCCGCATGAGGGCGGCGAAGATGCGCCCCTCGCTCGGTACGAGGCAGATCGGATCGGTCGATTTCGCCGCGTCCTCGAAGGCCGCCGCCGAAGGCAGGCGGCGTTCCTTCAGCGTATCGATCTTGGCGCGCGCCACCACCTCGTTCGGGCCGCGCATGATCTCGGCCACCGGCAGGCCGAGGGCCGTGGCGCGGGTGGTGAGGAAGCTCTCGAACCAAGCGCGATTCACGTCGAAGTTCGGCCGTGCCCGGGTGAGGTCGTCGGCCAGGATGCGGATCTCGCGCGCCAGGCTCTGGCACTGGTTTTCCTGATAGGCATCCGCCACCTCGACGGATTTGAGAACCACGTCGCGGACCCGGTCGGTGAAGCCGAGCGACAGGCCGCGATCGATGGTCACCGCCGCCACCACTGCGAGGAGCACGGTCGGCAGGATGGCGATCAGGCTGAACAGGCCGACGATGCGGGTGTGCAGGCGGGCCACCGCGGCATTCGTCCGCCGCGCGTAGAGGAAGACCCGCGCCTCCCAGGCGATGATCACCACGAGGCCGAGGACGAGGAAGACATTGATGCCGAGGAGGGTCAGTCCCACCGTCGGCGTCGGCGTGACCCGGATCACGCCGGCCAGGATCAGAAAGGTGGTGATGGCGGAGACCAGCGCCGTGATGACCACCAGCGCACCGATCAGGCCTGGGCCGCGCGGCGGGGGACGCACCGTCATGGGTGATCGGTCGGCCCCGTCGGTCTCCGCCGGATCGGCGGAGCCCGAACCCTCCCGGGAGGCCTTGAAATTGTGGGACGAGCGGGGCCACGGCATCGCTGATGCGTCGCCACAACAGTGTGGCGAAATTAATACGAATTGGGCACGAAGGAGGGTTGGAATCTTCTAGAACGCGGGGCGCCTCTCGGGCCCGAAGCCGCCGTCTGCGCCGATGGGCCCGGCGCCCCGACCAGCCCGACAACGATCGACGCCCCGTGAAAATACATTATCCTTCGGCGCATCCTCACGCAGAGATCACCATGTCCAACACCCCCGTCTTCGCTTCGGCCGCGGTCGCGGCGCCCCACCGCCTCGCCGCCCAGGCCGGGCAGCACGTCCTGGCGCAGGGGGGCAACGCGATCGAGGCGATGACGGCCATGGCCGCCGCCATCGCGGTGGTCTACCCGCACATGAACGGGATCGGCGGCGACGGCTTCTGGCTGGTACGCGAACGCGGCGGGCGGGTGCGCGGCATCGAGGCTTGCGGCCCGGCCGGCCAGAACGCCACGATCCGGCGCTACCGGGAGAAGGGCTACGAGGTCCTCCCGTCCCGGGGCCCGGATGCGGCGCTCACCGTGGCGGGCGCCATCGGCGGCTGGCGCCTCGCCCTCGACCTGTCGAAGGCGCTGGGTGGCCGCCTACCCCTCTCCACCCTGCTCGCCGACGCGATCCGCCATGCCCGGGGCGGCGTCGCGGTCTCGCCCTCGGAGGCGCGCTACGTCCCGAAGGAGCTCGACACGCTCCACGACCAGCCGCACTTCGCGGAGACCTTCCTCGACGGCGGCAAGCCGTTCGCGGCCGGCGCCCTCCGCAAGCTGCCGGCGCTCGCCGGCACTCTGGAGCAACTGGCCCATGCGGGTCTCGACGACTTCTACAGAGGCGACCTCGGGCGCGAGATCGCCGCCGACCTCGAACGCCTCGAAACGCCCGTGACCCGGGCCGACCTCGAAGCCTATGCGCCCCGCGAACGCGCGCCGCTCGCGATCCGCCGCCGGGATGCCATGCTCTACAACTTCCCGCCGCCCACCCAGGGCATCGCCGCGCTGTTGATCCTCGGCATCTTCGACCGCCTTCGGATCGACCGGCCCGAGACCACCGCGCATTACCATGGGCTGATCGAAGCCACGAAGCGCGCCTTCGCGATCCGCGACCGGATCGTGACCGACTACGATCGGCTGGCCGTCGACCCCGCCAGCTTCCTGACGCCGGAGCGCCTGGACCGCGAGGCGGCACAGATCGACATGCGCCGGGCCGCGAGCGTGCCCCTGCGCAACCCCGGCGAGGGCGACACCGTCTGGATGGGCGCCATCGACCGTGACGGCCTGGCGGTGTCCTACATCCAGTCGATCTACTGGGAATACGGCTCCGGCATCGTGTTGCCGAAGACCGGCATCCACTGGCAGAACCGGGGGACCTCGTTCTCCCTCGACGCCACGGCGGTGAACCCACTGGAGCCCGGCCGCCGCCCGTTCCACACCCTGATTCCGGCCCTCGCCTGCTTCGACGACGGCCGCGTGATGTCCTACGGCAGCATGGGCGGCGACGGGCAGCCGCAGTTCCAGTCGCAGATCTTCGCGCGCTACGCCGATTACGGCATGGACCCGGCGGCCGCCGTCGACGCGCCGCGCCTTCTCTACGGCCGGACCTGGGGGGCCGAATCCCTCACCGTGAAGGTCGAGGACCGCTTCGACCCCGCCTGCATCGCCGCGCTGCGCAAGCTCGGTCACGAGATCGAGGAACTCGGCGGCGCCTACATCGATTCCCTCGGCCATGCCGGCATGCTCGTGCGTCACGCAAGCAACGGCGCGATCGCCGCGGTCCACGATCCGAGATCCGACGGTGGTTCGGAGGGGCTGTAACTTCCCCTGATCTTCGCGGCTGGGTTGCGTCATAAGACGAGATAGAACAACGACTTGGCACCATCCTTGCGAAGGCCGGTCCATCGCAAGGAGCGAATAATGGATACGACCCTTTCCCGCCAACGCTGGCTGCAACTCGGCCTCGGGCTGATCGCCATGATGGCGATCTCCAGTCCGCAGTACGTCTGGACGCTCTTCACCAAACCGCTGATCGCGACGACCGGCTCGACGCTGCCGCAGATCCAGTGGACCTTCACGATCCTGATCGTGCTGCAGACCTTCTTCTCGCCGGTACAGGGCTACCTGATCGATCGGTTCAGCCCCAAGCTGATGATCGCGCTGGGGGCCGCCCTGTCCGGCCTTGGCTGGGTCCTGGCTGCCCGGGTCGACACCCTTCTGGGTGTCTACGCCACCTATGGGCTGTTCTGCGGCCTCGGCACCGGCATCGTCTATGTCGGCATCGTCGGCCTGATGGTGAAGTGGTTTCCCGACCGGCGCGGCTTCGCCGTCGGCGTGGTCGCGGCCGGTTACGGCATGGGCGCCATGCTGAGCACCTTCCCGATCAGCGACATGCTCACCGCATCGGGCTACCGTCACACGCTCACGGTGTTCGGCATCGTGCTCGGAGCGATCGGAGCGCTCGCGGCCCTCGGTCTGCGCGCACCGCGCGCCGGTGAGGTTCTGCCGCCCCCGGCCGTCAACCTGTCGACCTGCGTCCACGACACCCCCCCGCGGGTGATGCTGCGGACGCCGCTGTTCTGGCTGATGTTCGTGATGATGACGATGATGTCGACCGGCGGCCTGATGGTGGTGGCCAACTTCGCCTCCTTCGCCCGCGACTTCGGTGTCGCCGATGCGATCATCTTCGGCTTCGTTGCCCTGCCCTTCGCGCTGACCTTCGACCGCATCACCAACGGCCTGACCCGCCCGTTCTTCGGCTGGGTCTCCGACAAGATCGGTCGCGAGAACACCATGGGCATCGCCTTCGCGGCCGAAGCGGTGGCGATCGCCCTGCTCCTGGTGTTCCGCGAGAACGCCTACGCCTTCGCGCTGCTCTCCGGCGTGGTGTTCTTCGCCTGGGGCGAGATCTTCTCGCTGTTCCCCTCGATCCTTACCGACACGTTCGGCACCAAGCATGCCACGACGAATTACGGCTTCCTCTACATGGCCCAGGGCATCGGCTCGCTCTTCGGCGGCCCGATCGCGGCTTGGATCTACGCCGTGCAGGGATCGTGGCTGCCGGTCTTCGCGATCATCATCACCCTCGACGTGCTGACCGCGATCCTCGCCTACTTCGTGCTGAAGCCGATGCGTCGGCGCTGGCTCGACGGAAGCGTCGAACCGGTGCTCGTGTGCAAGCCCGCCATGGCCTGATAGGCGACACAGCGAGAGCGCGGCGGCGACGCGGACGGGGCAACCCGTCCGCGTTTCGCTGTGCGGGGATCGTCAGGGCCGATGGGCGATCGGCCGAGGCGGTCCGCCCTCGGGGGTTACCCAATCCTGTGCGTTCCGGAGGCGAATGCCGCTGGCGTGCAGGCTCGATCGCCAGATCTGCGCGAGCGGGGTGAGACGGGGCAGCATGCGAAGCTCCAAACCCGCCATCGCCATTGCAGCCGGCAGATCGGGGAGGCTGTCACGGCTGTCCGGAATGACAGCGCGCCGCGAGACCCAGGTGCCGGGATCTCCGGCAGGCTCGAACGCTTCGGATGGCATCCCATAGCGGTGGAGCGTCCCGGATCGGATCCGGTCCATCCAGGCTTCTTCCACATAGGCGACGGCGCGGCCCGCGACGTCCCCGAACCAGGTCCGCCGGTCCTGCGGCGAGGTCTCGGCGGTCGGCCAGATCACGATCCGGGGACAGTCGCGGGGGAAGAGGTAGAGCAGGCTGTGGGCGGCGTCGATCGCCCAGACCAGGGGGCCGTTCAGCCAGGCCCGGTCCGGACCGCGATCGATGGGGACCCGAACGGGACGCGGCACGAAGAGCCGGATCGCCGGATCCTCGCTGAAGTGGAACAGGCCGGGTGCGCGCCCCGCGGCGTCGCCCGGGCGGGTCACCGCGCGTTGCGGAAGACCTGCAGGTCGAGGTCTCGGACCTTCTTGCGCAGGGTGTTGCGGTTCACGCCCAGCAGCTCCGCCGCCCGGATCTGGTTGCCGCGGGTGGCGGCCAGCGCCGCACCGATCAGCGGCCCTTCGATCTCGCGCAGGATGCGGTGGTACAGGCCCGGCGGAGGCAGCGTGTCCCGGTATCCGCTGAAATACTCGGCGAGGTGGCGCTCCACCGCCCCCGACAGCGTCTCGGCCTCGCCGGGTGGCTTGCGGGCGCCGGCCGCGCCGTTCGGCTGGCTCTGGGCCAACGGCAGGGTGTCGAGCTCGGCCTCGATGACGGGCCCGGTGATCGTCTCCTGCGGGTAGAGGGCCGCGAGGCGCCGGACGAGGTTCTCCAGCTCGCGGACATTGCCGGGCCAGCGATAGCGCTTCAGCCGCTCCATCGCCTCGCCGTCGAGCTGCTTGCGGCTCAGGCCCTCGCGCTCCACCAGGATGAAGAAGTGGCGGATGAGGTCGGGCACGTCCTCGGAGCGCTCGCGCAGGGCCGGCAGGCGCAGGGGCACCACGTTCAGCCGGAAGAACAGGTCCTCGCGGAAGATTCCCTGCTGGATCGAGACCCGCAGGTCCTTGTTCGTCGCTGCGATGATGCGGACGTTGGTCTTGATCGGCACCCGGCCGCCGACGGTGGTGTACTCGCCCTGCTGCAGCACGCGCAGGAGGCGGGTCTGCGCCTCCATGGGCATGTCGCCGATCTCGTCGAGGAACAGCGTGCCGCCCTCGGCCTGCTCGAAGCGGCCGGCCGAGCGCGACAACGCGCCTGTGAAGGCTCCCTTCTCATGACCGAACAGCTCGGATTCGATGAGGTCGCGCGGGATGGCGGCCATGTTCACGGGCACGAACGGGCCGGTCCGGCGCCGTCCGTAATCGTGCAGCGCCCGGGCGACGAGCTCCTTGCCGGTGCCGGACTCGCCGGTGATCATCACGGTGAGGTCGGTCGGCATCAGCCGGGCCAGCGCCCGGTAGATCTCCTGCATGGCCGGCGAGCGCCCGACCAGGGGGATGTCCTCGTTGCCCGGGTCGGCCCCGGCGGGTGCGGTGCCGCGCGGACGGGACAGGGCGCGCCCGACGATGGCGATCAGCTCCTTCAGGTCGAAGGGCTTGGGCAGGTATTCGTAGGCGCCCCGCTCGGACGCGCGGATCGCCGTCATGAAGGTGTTCTGAGCACTCATGACGATGATCGGCAGCTCCGGCCGCACCCGCTTGATGCGCGGCAGCAAGTCGAAGACGTTCTCGTCCGGCATCACCACGTCGGTGATGACGAGGTCGCCCGCGCCTTCGGCGACCCACCGCCAGAGGGTGGCGCAATTGCCGGTCGAGCGGACCTCGTACCCGGCCCGCGACAGGGCTTGGTTGAGGACGGTGCGGATGGCGGCGTCGTCATCCGCGACGATGATGTGTCCGTTGGGCATGACGCGACTCTACAGCTCCGCGGACGATTCGCGCCCGTCGCGGGCGCTCGACATGGGGAGAAGAAGGCGGAACGTGGTTCGGCGGGGGACCGGATCGCACTCGACGATCCCGCCATGGTCGCCGATGATCTTGGCGACCAATGCAAGTCCGAGGCCGGAGCCTTGCGCCTTCGTCGTGACGAAGGGATCGAACAGGTCGGGCAGCAGGTCCGCCGAGACGCCGGGACCGTTGTCCCGCACAGCGACCTCGATCGGCAGGCTGACGCGCTCGCGCGACCCCGGCACCTGCAGGCGCAGGCCGGTGCGGAAGGCCGTCGACAGGGTGATCTCGCCGTCGACCGCGTCGGCGCCGATGGCCTCGGCGGCGTTCTTCACGAGGTTCAGGATCACCTGCACGAGCTGGTCTCGGTTGCCCAGCACCGGCGGCAGGGAGGGATCGTAGGTTTCGACGAAGCGGATATGGCGGGCGAAGCCCGACTGTGCCGAGCGCTTCACCTGGTCGAGCACGCCGTGCACGTTGACCGAGCCGCGCTCCACCGGGCGCTCGTCCCCGAACAGCTCCATGCGCTCGACGATGCGTACGATCCGGTCGGATTCGTCGCAGATCAGGCGGGTCAGGAGACGATCGTCCTCGTTGCCCGACTGCTCGAGGAGCTGGGCCGCCCCGCGGATGCCCGCGAGCGGGTTCTTGATCTCGTGGGCCAGCATGGCGCCGAGCGCCACCATGGAGCGTGCGGCGCCCCGATGGGTGAGCTGGCGGTTCATCTTGTCGGCGATGGTGCGTTCCTGGAGCATGAGGACCACGGCTTCTTCGTCGTCGCCCAGGGGCGTCGCGAAGACGTCGACGCTGCGCTCGAGGCCCGAGCGCGGCTGCACCAACTCCACCCCGTACTCGCTGACGCTGGCCCGGCGCCGCCGCACCTCCGCCACCAGGGCGATGATCGGCGAGGCGAAGGGGATGATGTCCGAGAGGCGCCGCCGCTGCATCAGCCGGGCGGAATGATCGAAGAAGGTCTCGCCGGCATGATTGACGTGGAGGATGTGGTCGTCCGCCCCGACCGTCAGGACCGGCAGCGGCAGGGCGTTGATCACCGCCTCGTTGGTGGGGATGGCGTCGGGTCGCATGGCACCGCCGCGCCCCGAGATCGGCTTGTCCGAGCTCATGCGGCCTCCCCGATGGCGTGCGGCAGTATCCCGCCGCAATCCGCGCCGAAGGCCCGGGCCAGGAGGGTGGTGGCGACCGCCGGGTCCGTGGTGGTGAGAAGGCGCATCCGGTCCTCGGCCGAGAGGCCGCCGCCGGCCTCCGCATAGGCTGCCAGGTGCTTGCGGGCGTGGCGCACGCCCATGCGCAGGCCGTAGAGGGCGAGGAGGCCTTGATAATGCTCCACTGCCAGGGCGGCCTTCTCGGCACCCGACAGGACGGGCGCGGGCTGGCCCGCGAGGCCGGCGGCGAGGGCGCCGACGAGCCAGGGCCGTCCCACCGCCGCCCGCCCGACCATCAGGCCGGCGGCGCCGGAGCGCGCGAGGCAGGTTCGCGCCTCGGCGAGGGTGGCGATGTCGCCGTTGGCGATGACCGGAATGGCTACCGCCTCGACCACGGCGCGAATCGCGACCCAATCGGCCTGGTCCTTGTAGAATTGCTGCCGCGTCCGGCCGTGCACCGTCACGGCGTTCAGCCCGAGCCTCTCGGCCCGGCGCGCGAGGTCGGGGGCATTGAGGTTGGCGTGGTCCCAGCCGAGCCGCATCTTCACCGTGACGGGGACCCGCACGGCCCCCCGCACGGCGGCGAGGATGCGGGTCGCCCCCTCGATGTCGCGCATCAGCGCCGAGCCCGAGGCGACGCCGGTCACCACCTTGGCCGGACAGCCCATGTTGATGTCGATCACGTCCGCCCCGTTGGCTTCTGCGATGCGCGCGGCCTCCGCCATCGGCTCCGGGGCGCAACCCGCGAGCTGCACGATATGCGGATCGACGCCGCTGCCCTCCGCCCGCAGCCGAGCTTCCTGGTCGCCGCGGGCGAGTTCCGCGGCGGCCACCATCTCGGAGACGACCGCGCTCGCACCGAGGCGTCGCGCGATGCGTCGGACATGCAGGTCGGTGACGCCGGACAGCGGTGCCAAGAGGACCGGAACGGGTCGCTCGCCACCGGGGCGCGCGAGGCCACCCTCGGTCTCCGACCCGCGGAGAAAGCTCAAATAATCATCAGCGCACATTGTGCTCAACAAATAGACAAAACGGCAGGCCGCGCAAGCGATTCCCGGGATTTGATTTCAGCTTCTCCCGCGCTTAAACGACAGACCGTCCATCGGTGGGCCACCGAGCCATTCGCTTCGCGCGCGCGTGGGGACTGGTCGGTGCGCGAATCTTCACACACCCGAAGCGCGGGAGCATACCCATGTCCGGTACCGCGTGGAATGCGGCAGCGGTGGTCGTCGCCGCCGGCCGCGGCATCCGCATCGGGGGCGACACCCCGAAACAGTACCGCCGCGTCGGCGGCCAGGCGGTGCTGACCCGGACGCTGGCGGCCCTGGCGGCCCATCCGGGCATCGGTCGAATCCAGCCGGTGATCGCCCCGGACGCCGCGGACTTCTATCGCGCCTGCCTCGACGATCTCGACGCCGCCATCCGGGACAAGCTCGCTGATCCCGTGCCCGGCGGCGCCACCCGCCAGCAATCGGTCCGCGCCGGACTCGAGGCGCTGGACGGCGCCGGCGCACCGGATCTCGTCCTCGTTCACGACGCCGCGCGTCCGCACGTGGATGTGGCCCTGATCGAGCGCGCCCTCGTGGCCGGCCGCGACCATCGCGCCGCCGTGCCGGGCATCGCCGTCACCGACACCATCAAGGTGGTGGAGGACCTCGGCGACGGCACCGGCCGCGTCCGCGAGACGCCGCAGCGCGAGGGCCTGCGCGCGGTGCAGACGCCCCAGTCCTTCGCCTACGGCCCGCTGCGCGACGCCCATCGCCGCGCGGCCGAGGCAGACCTGCACGCCTTCACCGACGACGGGGCCCTCGCCGAGTGGGCCGGCATAGCCGTCGTCGTCTTCGAGGGCGACCCGCGCAACCGCAAGATCACCCAGCCGGCCGACCTGATCGAGGCCGATCGCGGCTTCTCCGGCCAACACCCCAACGCCCTGAGCGAGGCCCATCCCATGACCACCTACGTCACCCGCCTCGGTACCGGCTTCGATGTCCACGCCTTCACGGAGGGCGACCATGTCTGGCTCGGTGGCGTGAAGATCCCGGCGGACCGGGGCGTCCTCGCCCACTCGGACGGCGACGTCGCCCTCCACGCCCTCACCGATGCCCTGCTCGGTGCAATCGCGGACGGCGATATCGGCACCCATTTCCCGCCGAGTGACGAGCAGTGGCGCGGCGCCTCGTCCGACCGCTTCCTCGCCCATGCGGTGGACCTGGTGCGAGCGCGCGGCGGCAAGATCGACCACCTGGACATCACCGTCCTGGCCGAGGCCCCGCGCATCGGCGCGCATCGCGAAGCCATCCGCGCCCGTATCGCCGAGATCGCCTGCGTGCCGCTGAGTTCCGTCTCGATCAAGGCGACCACCACCGAGAAGCTCGGCTTCGTCGGCCGTGCCGAGGGCCTCGCCGCTCAGGCCGCCGCCACGGTGCGGCTGCCCGAGATGACGGCCTTGCTCAACGCCGCCGACGAGACGGCCGAGCGCCGCGCGTGATCGACGATCCCGCCCTGCTGGCCCGGGCGGAGGCGCTTGTCGCCGCCTACGCGGCGGCGGGCCTGACGGTCGCCACGGCCGAATCCTGCACCGGCGGCCTCGTCGCCGGGCTGCTCACCGCGATCCCGGGCTCCTCGGCGGTGGTGGAGCGTGGCTTCGTCACCTACTCGAACGCCGCGAAATCCGAGTGCATCGGCGTACCCGCCGACCTCATCGCCGCCCACGGCGCAGTGAGTGCGCCGGTGGCCCGCGCCATGGCCGATGGGGCCCTGGCCCATGCCCGCGCCAGTGTCGCTGTCGCGATCACCGGTATCGCCGGGCCCGGCGGCGGCAGCGCCGACAAGCCGGTCGGCCTCGTGCATTTCGGTCTCGCCGCCAGGGGCAACACCGTGCGCCACCTGGAGCGTCGCTACGGCGACCTCGGCCGCACCGAAATCCGCCGGCAGGCGGTGGCCGATGCGCTCGGCCTCCTCGAATCGGTCCTCGCACCGACGTCTTGAAACCGACACGCCCGACTGCCAGGATGCCACTCACGGCGCACTCACGCCGTGTTCGTCCGCGAACCCATGGGGAGGCTGCATGACATCGATATCGTTCGCCGCCCCGGCCCGCCCGCCCGCGCCGCGTGCGCCTGCCGGTCTGACGTCGCCGCGCGCCTGAGCGCGCCAGCGCGCCAGCGCGTCCCCGTTCCGTCCCCCCTTCTTCGGCCACTCGCTGCGGCGCCCGGGCCGTCCACGGAGTCGGCGCGCGTTCCGCGCCGTGATCGCGTCCATGATTCTCGACCGCCTGAAAGGCGCGGAGGCCTATCGGGCCGTTCTCGCGTTCCTCGTCCGCCAGTGGCGCAGTCGGTTCCGCCTCCTCGGCGGTGTCGTCGCGGCGATCGTCGGATCGACCCTGGCCGACGTGTTCCTGCCCCTGTTCGCCGGTCGGCTGGTCGACGCGCTCTCGGCCGTCGACCGCGCGTCGGCCCGCTTGGATGCCCTCGTCGCCTTCGCCGCCATGGGCGGCCTCGGGCTCGTCACCCTGGGTCTACGTCACGTGGCTTGGTCCCTTGTGGTGCCGCTCACCCTCTCGACCATGCAGACGGTGGCGCAGGCAGGCTTCCACCGGGTTCAGCGCCTTTCCACCGAGTGGCACGCCAACAGCTTCTCGGGCTCCACCGTGCGCAAGGTCTCGCGCGGGATGTGGGCCCTCGAAGGCCTGAACGACACGCTGTTGCTGGAACTGCTGCCGGCCTTCGTGGTGCTCGTCGGCACCATGTTGCTCCTCGGCTTGCAATGGCCCGTGATGGGGCTGGTGATCGGCCTCGGCTCGCTGATCTATCTCGGCATCGTCGTGGCCCTCGCCACGCGGGTTATCGCACCGGCGGCCCAGCTCTCCAACGTCTGGGATTCCCGGCTCGGCGGAGCCCTGAGCGACGCAGTCGGGGCCAATGCGGTGGTCAAGGCCTTCGGCGCCGAGGCGCGCGAGGATGCGCGCCTCGCGCGGCTCCTCGGCAAGTGGAACCGGCGTACGCACCGCACCTGGATGCGGATCACCTGGAGCATCACGGCGCAGTTCGCGCTGCTCCTCCTGCTGCGCACGGCGATCGTCGGCACGGCCCTGTGGCTGTGGTGGACGGGGGCGGCGACTCCCGGCGACGTGGCGTACGTGCTCACCACCTACTTCGTGGTGCATGGCTACCTGCGGGACATCGGCAGTCAGATCAACCGGGTGCAGCGGGGGGTGAACGAGATGGAGGAACTCGTGGCCCTCGAGGCCGAGCCCTACGGCGTCGCGGATCGGCCGGGCGCCACGGCGCTCGTCGCAAAGGGCGGCGACCTCCGGTTCGACCGCGTCACCTTCCACTATGCCGGGCACGCGACGCCGCTCTATCGCGACCTCTCGGTGCACATCCCCGCCGGGCAGCGGGTCGGGCTCGTCGGCCGCTCGGGCTCCGGCAAGACGACCTTCGTCAAGCTGGTGCAGCGCCTCTACGACGTCACGGGCGGCCGCGTCTGCATCGAGGGGCGGGACGTCGCCGGCGTGACGCAGGCGTCCCTGCGCGCCCACATCGCCATCGTGCCGCAGGAGCCCGTCCTGTTCCACCGGTCGCTGGCCGAGAACATCGCCTATGCCCGCCCCGGGGCCTCGGCGGACGAGATCGCGCGCGCGGCCCGCCTCGCCAACGCGCACGACTTCATCGCCCGCCTGCCTCAGGGCTACGCCACCTTGGTGGGCGAACGCGGCGTCAAGCTCTCGGGCGGCGAGCGCCAGCGGGTGGCGCTGGCCCGCGCCTTCCTGGCCGACGCGCCGATCCTCATTCTCGACGAGGCCACCTCGAGCCTCGACTCGGAATCGGAGGCGCTGATCCAGGAGGCGATGGAGCGGCTGATGCGCGGGCGCACGGCCATCGTGATTGCGCACCGGCTCTCCACCGTGCGCGCGCTCGACCGGATCCTCGTCTTCGACGGCGGCCGCATCGTCGAGGACGGGACCCACGACGACCTGCGGGTTCGGCCGGGGGGACGCTACCGCGCCCTGTTCGAGCGCCAGGCCAGCGGCGGCGTGGTGGCGGCGTGAAGGGCGGCGCGGCTCAGGCCGCGCCGTAGACCCGGTTCGCCCGCGCCTCGAAGGCGTCTGTGAATTTGCGGAAGGCGCGATCGAACATCGTGCCCATGAGCATCCCGAGCGTCCGGCTCTTGAACTCGTAGGTGATGAAGAAATCGATCGTGCACGCCCCGTCCACGGCTTCCTTGAAGGCCCAGCGGTTCTCGAGGTGGCGGAACGGGCCGTCGATGTACTCGGCGACGATGCGCAGGTTCTGGGGGTCGAGGGTGACGCGCGTGGTGAAGCGCTCGCGGATCGCCTTGTAGCCGACGCCCATCTCGGCCACGAGCACCTCCGTGCCGTCCGCCCCCGGCTGGCGCCGGAGCACACGCAGAGATTCGCAGAGGGGCAGGAAGTCCGGGTAGCGCTCCACGTCGGCCACGAGGTCGTACATCTGGCGCGGCGAGTGGCGCACCGCGCGGTTGATCCGGAATGAGGGCATCGAGACTCTAGGCGTTGGCGATGCGGGCGAGACGGGCCGCCTTCAGCTTTGCGAAATCCTCTCCGGCGTGATGGGAGGAGCGGGTCAGGGGCGTCGCCGAGACGAGGAGGAAGCCCTTGGTGTAGGCGGTGGTTTCCAGGCCCCTGAACTCGTCCGGGGGCACGAAGCGCACCACCTCGTGGTGCTTCTTGGTCGGCTGGAGGTACTGGCCGATGGTGAGGAAGTCGACATCCGCCGAGCGCAGGTCGTCCATGAGCTGAACCACCTCGTTCCGTTCCTCGCCGAGGCCGACCATGATGCCGGACTTGGTGAAGATGGTCGGGTCGAGTTCCTTCACGCGCTGAAGCAGGCGCACCGAGTGGAAGTAGCGCGCGCCGGGGCGGACCGTGAGGTAGTTACCCGGCACGGTCTCCATATTGTGGTTGAACACGTCGGGCCGGGCCGCGACCACGATCTCAAGGGCGCCGGCTTTGCGCAGGAAATCCGGGGTGAGCACCTCGATGGTTGTGGCGGGGCTGCGCACGCGGATCGCCCGGATGGTGCGGGCGAAGTGCTCGGCGCCGCCATCGGCGAGATCGTCGCGATCCACCGAGGTGATCACCACGTGGTGCAGGCCGAGCTTGGCCACGGAATCCGCGACCTTGTCGGGTTCGCCCACATCGAGGCCCTCCGGAAGGCCGGTGCGCACGTTGCAGAAGGCGCAGGCCCGCGTGCAGGTGTCGCCCATGATCATGAAGGTGGCGTGCTTCTTCTCCCAGCACTCGCCGATGTTGGGGCAGCCGGCCTCCTCGCAGACCGTGACGAGGCCGTGCTCGTGGACGATCCTGCGCGTGTCCTCCCAGCCCTTGGAGCCGGGGGCCTTCACGCGAATCCAGTCGGGCTTGCGCTGAATCGGCTTATCGGGCCGGTGCGCCTTCTCGGGGTGGCGCGGACGCTGGTCGTTACGAAGGAGGTCGAGGACGACGGCCATGACAATCCACGGGATTCGCCCGCGAGACGCCGGCGCGTGCCCAGGACTTAAGGCGTGACGCCCCCGACCGCAAACCCGCCGCGGCGGAACGGCGCGACAGGGGCCGTCGTTCGTCAGCTCCGCCGCCGGCTCAATACCGGCGTCCGGCCACCGTCGGGTCGATCGTGGCCATTAGGATCGCGCCGACCGTCGCCGAGATCGGGTTGTGCGAGAATCCGAAGATCGGGATGGGCCGCTTGTGGGCGAGGCCGTTGCCGAGCCAGCCGCAGAGGATCCCCGTCACGAAATCGGCAAGGCGACCCATGTTCGCCGCGGTCAACCGCTCGGCGAGCCATCCCGCCAGCGCCCCGACGACGATCGCCATAAGCAAGGCGACGCCGGGCTGACCCAGGGCGCCGTAGACGTGTCCATCCAGCGCGGGCTCTCCTGTGCGCGGCACGCGATCGTTCCGGTCGGCGGGCGCTCGGGTGTCGCCTTGGCCGGCGGCTTGCGAGGCGGGCGTTCGGCGCGGCCTCGGAGGGGCGGCTGTGCCGCTTGGGTCGTAGCGCGGGATCAGGTGTGGATTACCTTCCCGTATGCATCCAGCACGCTCTCGTGCATCATCTCGCTGAGCGTCGGGTGCGGGAAGACCGTGTGCATCAGGTCTTCTTCGGTGGTCTCCAGGTTCATGGCGACGACGTAGCCCTGGATCAGCTCGGTGACTTCGGCGCCGATCATGTGGGCGCCCAGCAACTGGCCGGTCTTGGCGTCGAAGATCGTCTTCACCAGGCCGTCCGGCTCGCCCAGCGCGATGGCCTTGCCGTTGCCCGCGAAGGGAAACCGGCCGACCTTCACGGCGAAGCCCTGCTCCTTGGCCTTGGCCTCGGTGAGGCCCACCGAGGCGATCTGCGGCTGGCAGTAGGTACAGCCGGGGATCTTGGCCTTGTCCATGGCGTGGGTGTGCAGGCCCTTGATCGTCTCGACGCAGAGCACGCCCTCGTGCTCGGCCTTGTGGGCGAGCATCGGCGGCCCGGCGACGTCGCCGATGGCGTAGACGCCGGGCACATTGGTGCGCCCGAGGCCGTCGGTGACCACGATCCCGCGCTCGATGGTAACCCCGAGAGTCTCGAGGCCGATGCCCTCGATGTTGCCGACGACGCCCACCGCCGAGATCAGCTTCTCCGCCGTCAGTTGCTGGGACTTGCCGTCCCCCGTCTCGATCGTCGCCGTAACGGCGTCGGCGGACTTCTCTACCTTCGTCACCTTGGCGCCGGTGAGGATCTTGATGCCCTGCTTCTCGAAGCGCTTACGGGCGAGGCCCGCGATTTCGGCGTCCTCCACCGGCAGGATCTGCGGCAGCAGCTCGATCACCGTCACCTCGGCGCCCATGGTGCGGTAGAACGAGGCGAACTCGATGCCGATGGCGCCGGAGCCCATGACCAGCAGGCTCTTCGGCATCGTCTCTGGCACCATGGCCTCGTAGTAGGTCCAGATCTGCTTCTTGTCCGGCTCGATGCCCGGTATGGCGCGGGGCCGCGCTCCGGTGGCGACGATGATGTGCTTGGCGGAATAGGCGCCCGCCGCCAGAGCGCCCTTGGGGGCCGGGGCGCGGGTGGTCTCCTTGACGGTGACTTGGCCCGGCTGATTACCCTTGGCGGCCGCCGTGATGGTGGCCTCGCCCCAAATCACGTCAACCTTGTTCTTCTTCAGCAGCATGCCGACGCCGCCGTTCAGTCGGGTCGAGACCCCGCGCGAGCGCTTGACGATTGCCGCGGTGTCGAATCCGACCTTCTCGGCCGACAGGCCGTAATCGGAGGCGTGCTGCATGTAGTGGTAGATCTCGGCCGTGCGCAGCAGCGCCTTGGTGGGGATGCAGCCCCAGTTCAGGCAGATGCCGCCGAGATGCTCGCGGTCCACCACCGCCGTCTTGAACCCGAGCTGCGCCGCCCGAATCGCCGCCACGTAGCCGCCGGGGCCGGCGCCGATGATGAGGATGTCATAGGTGTCGGCCATTGGGCGCTCCTACGTCCTCCACGCACTGGGAGGGACCGGGGTGGGGGTGGTTCAGCCGTATTCGCCAGGCGGACGCTCCGTCCCGCCTAAACCAGCATCCCCATGGGGTTCTCGATCAGCGCCTTGAACGCCGAGATCAGTTCGGCGCCCAACGCTCCGTCGAGGACGCGGTGGTCGCAGGACAGGGTGGTGGTCATCACCTGGGCCACGGCCGGGGCGCCGTCGCGGACCACGATGCGCTTCTCGCCCGCACCCACCGCCAGGATCGAAGATTGCGGCGGGTTGATCACCGCCGTGAAGTGCTTGATGCCGAACATGCCGAGGTTGGACACGGAGGTGACGCCACCCTGGTATTCCTCGGGCTTCAGCTTCTTGGCCCGCGCCCGGGCGGCGAAGTCCTTCATCTCGTTGGAGATGGTGGAGAGCGTCTTCTGGTCGGCCCGGCGGATCACCGGCGTGTACAGGCCGCCATCGATGGCGACCGCCACGCCGACCTCGGCATTGTCGAAGCGCAGGATCCGGTCCTCGGCCCAGACGGCGTTGGCCGCCGGAACCCGCATCAGGGCGAGGCCCATCGCCTTGATGACGAAGTCGTTGACCGAGAGTTTGAACAGAGGCTTGCCGTCCTTGGTCTTGCCGGCGCTCGTGTTGAGCTGTTCGCGCAGGGCCATCAACGCATCGAGCTCGCAATCCACCGTCAGGTAGAAGTGCGGCGCCAGCTGCATCGCCTCAGTGAGGCGTTTGGCGATGGTCTTGCGCATGCCGTCGAGGGGGACTTCCTCGTAAGTGCCCTTCGGGTAGAAGCCGCGTACCTGGTCCGTGGAAAGGCCGGCGGGGGGCACCGCCTTGGCGGGGGGCGGTGCGGCCTGTGCGGACGCCGCTTGCGGGGTCTCGACGGGCTTCGGCGCGGCGGCGGGGGCCGCCTTGCCGGTTCCGGCCGCGAGCGCCGCGCGGACGTCGCGCTCGATCACCCGCCCGCGCGGGCCGGAGCCCGTCACCGCACCGAGATCGACCCCTTCCTGCTTGGCGATGCGGCGGGCCAACGGCGATGCGAAGACGCGTCCGACCTCGTTCGAGGGCGCGGCGCCGGGGCTCGCGCCCTCGCTCTTGCCACCCGTGGGCTTCGCGCCGTCCGGGGCCTCGTTCACCCGGGCATAGGACATCGTTCCGCCGCCGGGCGTGGCGTTCTCGGCGGTCGCCTCCACCTTGGGGGATTCGGCCTTCGGGGCTTCGGCGGCCCCGCCGCCGGGGGCCTGCACGCTGGCCGGGTCCTCGCCGTCCGCCGCGATGATGGCGATCAGGTCGTTCACCGGCACGTCGGCCGTGCCCTCGGCCACCAGGATCTTGGCCAGCACGCCCTCGTCGATGGCCTCCACCTCCATGGTCGCCTTGTCGGTCTCGATCTCGGCGAGCACGTCGCCGGACTTCACCGCGTCCCCCTCCTTCTTCAGCCACTTGGCGAGGTTGCCCTTCTCCATCGTGGGCGACAGGGCGGGCATCAGGACGTTGATCGGCATGGGGGGAATCCTGATCGTCAGCGGGCGATATCGGGGGAGCGGCGGTCAGTTCAGTATCGGCGCGTCGGGGTCGAGGCTCTCGGCTTCGAAGCCGGCGCGGATGCGCGCGAAGGCGTCATCCTCCGACATCTCGGTCTCCAGCGCGTAGACCCGCGCCGCCTGACGGGCGAGATCGGCGAGGAGGCGCCCCCAGGTGGCTGCGTCGTCGAAGGAGCGCCGCAGGGCGATGCTCACGGCCCCGTCGACGACGCTGGCGCGAAGGACCTCGACGCCACCGTTCTCGAGGGCATCCGGCGGGGCGGACAGTTCTTCGAATTTGTCGGTCATCATCTCGTCTCCGGTCTCTCCCCGGACGGGGAGAGTGGGAGGGGAACGCGCGCGGCCCTCAGCGGTAGCAGACCGCCTTTGCCGCCTCGATCACCTCGGCGACGTTGGGGAGCGCCAGCTTCTCGAGGTTGGCGGCGTAGGGCATCGGCACGTCCTTGCCGGTGACTCGCAGGACCGGGGCGTCGAGGTAGTCGAAGGCATCGACCATCAGGCGGGCCGAGATCTCGGCGCCGATGCCCGATTGCGGGAAGCCCTCCTCCACGGTGACGCAGCGGCCGGTCTTCTTCACCGATTCCACCACCGTGTCGGTGTCCATCGGGCGCAGGGTTCGCAGATCGATCACCTCCGCCTCGATACCCTCCTCGGCGAGGGCCTGCGCCGCCTTGAGGGCGTAGGTCATGCCGATGGAGAACGACACGATGGTCACGTCGGTGCCGGGACGGTGAATCCGTGCCTTGCCGATCGGCAGCACGAAGTCGTCGAGCTTCGGCACCGGGAAGCTCTGGCCGTAGAGAATCTCGTTCTCGAGGAAGATGATCGGGTTGGGATCGCGGATGGCCGCCTTGAGCAGGCCCTTGGCGTCCGACGCGGTGTAGGGCGCGATGACCTTCAGGCCGGGCACGTTGGAGTACCAGGCCGAGTAGTCGTGGCTGTGCTGGGCGCCGACGCGGGCGGCCGCACCGTTGGGGCCGCGGAACACGATGGGACAGCCGAGCTGGCCGCCGGACATGTAGAGGGTCTTGGCCGCCGAGTTGATGATATGGTCGATCGCCTGCATGGCGAAGTTAAAGGTCATGAACTCCACGATGGGACGCAGGCCCGTGAAGGCCGCGCCGACGCCGATGCCGGCGAAGCCGTGCTCGGTGATCGGGGTGTCGACGACGCGGCGGGCGCCGAACTCCTGCAGCAGCCCCTGCGTGATCTTGTAGGCACCCTGGTACTCGGCGACCTCCTCGCCCATCACGAAGACGGCGTCGTCCTTGCGCATCTCCTCGGCCATGGCGTCGCGCAGGGCCTCGCGGACGGTCGTCGAGACCATCTCGGTGCCCTCCGGAAACTCCTCCATGACCGGCGCCGGCGCTTTGTTGGTGATGGTGGCGGGGGCCGCCGGGGCCCTGGGCGCGTCGTCGCCGGTCTTGGCGCTCGGGGCCGGCTTCTCGGCTTGGCCCTCGGCCTCCATGTCGGGCGCCGGAGCGGGCTGCGCGGACGTCTCGGGTTTCGGGACACCGCCGCCAGCGGACGCTGCCGAAACGTCCTCGCCCTCGGCGGCGATGATCGCGATCGGCGTGTTGACCTTCACGCCCTCGGTGCCCTCCTCGACGAGGATCTTGGCGAGCACGCCCTCGTCGATGGCCTCGACCTCCATGGTCGCCTTGTCGGTCTCGATCTCGGCCAGCACGTCGCCGGATTTGACCGGGTCACCCGCCTTCTTCAGCCACTTCGAGAGCTTGCCCTCCTCCATGGTCGGGGAGAGGGCGGGCATCAGGATGTCGGTCGCCATGAAATACTCGTCGATCGAGGATGAGGCGGTCAGCCCTTCGGAGACGGGGGGTGCGGCCGCATGCGCGGGATGCCGCCCCATCTCCGACACATGATGGGTCTCAGGCGCGGGCTTCCAGCAGGATGTCGGTCCACAGCTCGGACGGATCCGGCTCGGGATCGTGCGTGGCGAACTCGGCGGATTCGTTCACGGTTTCGCGCACCTTGGCGTCGGCGGCCTTCAGCTCGGCCTCGGGCACCCCGTGCATCTCGATCAGGCGCTTGCGCACCATCTCGATCGGGTCGTGCTCCTCGCGCATCTTCGAGACCTCGTCCTTGGTCCGGTACTTGGCCGGGTCGGACATCGAGTGGCCGCGATAGCGGTAGGTCTGCATCTCGAGGATGTAGGGACCCTCGCCCGAGCGGGCGTGCTGGATCGCCCGGGTCGCGGCCTCCCGCACGGTGCGCACGTCCATGCCGTCCACCTGCTCGCCGGGGATGCCGAAGGAGATGCCGCGCCGGGAGAAGTCGGTCTGGGCCGAGGCGCGGGCCACCGAAGTGCCCATGGCGTAGCGGTTGTTCTCGATCACGTAGACCACCGGCAGCTTCCAGAGCTGCGCCATGTTGAAGCTCTCGTAGACTTGGCCCTGGTTGGCCGCACCGTCACCCATGTAGGTCAGGCTGACATTGCCGTTCTTCTTGTAGGCGTCGGCGAAGGCCAGCCCCGTCCCAAGCGAGACCTGGGCGCCGACGATGCCGTGGCCGCCGAAGAACTGCTTTTCGCGGGAGAACATGTGCATCGAGCCGCCCTTGCCGCGGCTGTAGCCGCCGCGCCGGCCGGTCAGCTCGGCCATGACGCCCTTCGGATCCATGCCGCAGGCGAGCATGTGGCCATGGTCGCGGTACCCGGTGATGACCTGGTCGCCGTCGACCGAGGCCATCTGCATGCCGATGACCACCGCTTCCTGGCCGATGTAGAGGTGGCAGAAGCCGCCGATCAGGCCCATGCCGTAGAGCTGTCCGGCCTTCTCCTCGAAGCGCCGGATCAGCAGCATCTCGTGATAGGCGTGGAGATCTTCCTCGCGGGTGAACTGCGGCGCGTTCGGGGCCGGCGCGTGGGTTTCGGCCGCGCCCGTGGGCTTCGCCCCCCCGGATCGCTCAGCCCCCGCCCGGCTTGTGTCGGAGGCGGCTTGGCCTGCATCCTTCGCGGCATCCATCGGCAACTCCCCGGGACCATCTGTTCACCCGGGGTTCTAGGGCACGCCCGAAGTGAAAGCGAGGCCGCCCACCCGACAGAACGGGGAAGTTGTCAGTTGCGAAGCGCCTGCGCGGGCGACGGGTTTCGCCGTCCGGGGCCGATCAGGGATCGATGATGACCACGTCGTTGGCATGGACACGGCCGAGCATGACGCGGGCGCGCTCCTCCAGGAGGTCGCGATCGATCTGATCGCTGCGCAGCAGGGCCACCCGGTGCTCCCAGATTGCCCGGTCCGCCTTGGCGGCGTTGAGCTCCTGATTCAGGGCGCGGGCCTGGACCTTGAGGGCGCGCTTGGCCTCGAGGCCGCGGTTGCCGCTTTCGGCCTGATGCACGAAGAAGCCCACGACGAGGCCCGACACGGCGTAGAGGCCGAGGGGCATCAGAACAGCACGGACGCGACGACGGACCACCATGCCGGCACGATGCACCCACAGGGTTAAGGAAGTGCTGACGGAACCGCGAAGGGTCGCCCCGCGCGGGGGGGCAACGAGCCGATGATGCGCTTCGATCTGGTCGATCTCTCGCTGTTCCGGCACGTGGTGGAGGCGGGCTCGATCACCCACGGCGCGGCCCGGGCCAATCTCGCCCTCGCCGCCGCCTCGGTGCGCATCCGCGCCATGGAGGAGACCCTCGGGGCCGCGCTGCTGACGCGGGGGCGCCAGGGGGTGGTGCCGACGCCGGCTGGGCGGTCGCTCCTCGCCCATGCGCGCGGGCTCCTCGACGGGATCGACCGGATGCAGGAGGACCTGGCCGCCTTCTCGGGCGGCACGGTGGGGCAGATCCGCCTCGTCTCGAACACCAACGCCCTCACGGAATTCCTGCCCGAGGTCCTGAGCGCCTTCCTGGCCCGTCAGGCCGGTGTCAGCGTGGACATCGAGGAGCGGACCTCGGACGAGATCGTCGGGCTGGTGGCCGAGGGCTCGGCCGATCTCGGTATCGTCGCCGGCACCGTCGATACCGGCGCCCTGGAGACCTATCCGTTCCGGCAGGACCGCTTCGTCATGGTGGCGGCCACCGGGCACCCCCTGGCGGCGCGTGCCTCGGTCGCCTTCGCGGAGGTGATCGAGCATCCCCTGGTCGGCCTCGACCGGACCAGCGCCCTCACCCGCTTCCTGGCCGACAAGGCCGCGCGCACGGGCCGGCCTCCGATGCGCCTCCGGGTGCAGCTGCGCAGTTTCGACGCGATCTGCCGGCTCGTGGCCTGTGACGTCGGCCTCGGCATCGTCCCCGAGACCACTGCGGCCCGTGCCGCGCGCACCATGGCCCTCGCCATCGTGCCCCTGGAGGATGCCTGGGCCCTGCGCGATCTCACGATCTGCCTGCGCTCGCTGGACGATCTGCCCCGGTTCACGCGGGATTTTGTGGCTCACCTGCGCGGTTGAGGCGGCTTTCGGACCCCGGGGGCTCCCATCCGGGGCGCGGCTTCGGTACAAACCGGCTCGGGCTCCCGTTCGAGGGCGCCATTGTTCGGGGGAGTTCGCCGGCCACATGCAGGATTCGACGTCCTCCGCGCCCGACACCTCCCTGGTCGATCCCGACGTCCACGTGGAGAGCTTTCGGCAAGCCCGCGAGGCGCGCCGGCTGGAACTCGTCGAGGATTACGTCGAGCTCATCGCCGACCTGATCGGCGATGGCGGCGAGGCGCGGCAGGTGGATATCGCCGCGCGCCTCGGCGTGGCCCAGCCGACCGTCGCCAAGATGCTGAAGCGCCTCGCCGAGGACGGCCTCGTTCAGCAGCGCCCCTATCGGGGCGTCTTCCTCACGGAGGCCGGGCAGGCCCTGGCCGTGCAGAGCCGCGAGCGCCACCGCATCGTCGAGCAGTTCCTCTGCGCGCTCGGGGTCAGCCCCGAGATCGCCCGCCGCGACGCCGAGGGCATCGAGCATCACGTCAGCGCCGAGACCCTGGAAGCCTTCCGTCTGTTCACGGCCAAATCCGCCTAGGGTCCGGTCGGATCCCGGCGGGGCCGGTCAGGCCGGGGTGGCCTGGAGCGGAGCCGCATGCTCGGGCATCGGCTCACCGTCCGGCACCACGTCCACCTCGACCTTGAGCTTCTGCGGGCCCGAGGCGGAAACGATGCCGTCGATGGGGGACACGTCGGTGTAGTCGCGTCCACGGGCCACGACGATGTGATCGTCGCACATGCCGATGCCGTTGGTGGGGTCGAGGCCGATCCAGCCGTCCCCGCACCAGACCGAGACCCAGGCATGGCTCGCATCGGCGCCGCGCAGGCGCGGGCGACCGGCGGGCGGGACCGTCCGGAGGTAGCCGCTGACATAGGCGGCCGGCAGGCCGAGGCCGCGCAGGGCCGCGATCATGATGTGGGTGAAGTCCTGGCAGACGCCGGCCCGGAGGGCGAAGGCCTCGGCGAGGGGCGTGTGCACGGTGGTGGCCTTCGCGTCGAAGGTGAAGTCCGCCCGGATCCGCTGCATCAGGTCGAAGGCGCCGCCATAGGCGCTCCGGCCCGGGGGAAAGCTCGCCCGGGCATAATCCGTCACCTCCGGCACCAGCGGCACGCGCAGGCTCGGGAATTGGAAGTGCACCGGCCGGTCCGGACCGAGGCCGCGCCCATTCGCCGCCTCGTCGCGGACCTGCTCCCAGGGGCGGCCGGATTCCGCCGGTGGCAGCGGCTCGCGCTCGACCCGAACCCGTGACAGGGCCTCCACCCGCAGTTCGGTGTGGGGCGTGTCGATCGTGACCGCGGTGGCATCGAGACCGAAATAGTCGCGCCGGACGATGCGGGTCCGCGGATCGGGCGTGATCGTGAGGCCGCTCTCCAGCACGGTCTGCCCCTCCCCGTCGCGCGGGCGCAGGCGCATGGTGCAGCGGGCGAAGCGCACGGGGCGGGCGTACCGGTAGGTGGTGAGGTGACGCAGCGTATAGATCACGCGAGCCCCACGAGCTTTTCCGGGCGCAGGGCATGCGGCCCGTTGGGGAAGTAGCGGGTGGCCACGGCGTCGGCGAGGCCCTCGACCTCGTTCTCCAGGCGCATCAGGGCGGCGCCGTCGAACTCCGCCGCCTCGCCGGTGGCGAACTCGGCCAAGAGCTTGGCGGCGATGCGCTGGTGCGGCTCGGGCAACCCGTCGGCCCGCAGAACCGGAAGCTGGCCGAGATGCCGGGTGATCGCCTCGAGCTGGAAGGCGACCGAGCGCGGATTGAACGGATCGAGGAGCACCATGTCGCGCACCGGATCGAGGGCCACCCCCTGCAGGTAGCGGGCACCGAACGAGACGTGCGAATCGCACAGGGACAGCATCACGCCGAGGTCCTCGGCGCTGGCGCCGTCGCCGGCGAAGCGGGTGGCGAAGCTCAAGGTGTTGATGGCGCGCTCGATCCGGCGGCCGAGATCGACGAAGTGCCAACCGGTGGTGCGGTTCATGTTCTCCTGGGCGAGACCCGACAGGGCCGCGATGTGGCTGAGGGCGCGTTCGGCGAGGCCCAGGAGCTGCGCTTCCGGCAACGCCTGCCCGGCCTCGATCTCCAGGACCTCCTTCAGATCCGCCAGCGCCCGCCAGGCTTCGCCGGAGAGACGCTCGCGCAGGGTCGCGGCGTTGATCCGCGCGGACAGGCTGTGGCGCAGGGCGGAGCCGTGGGCGTCGTGGCCGCCGAGGGCCTGCTGGGCCAGGGCCGCGGTGGGCAGGTCGGGGGCGTCGATGGCCCCCCACTCGTCGAGGAGTGCACGAATGCGTAGCGCGGTGGGCGCCTTCGCGTCGCCCGCCATGTCGGCGATCACGGCGGAACCGACGCTGCCGAGATGCGCGAGGACGAGGCGGATCACCGCCTCGGCCCGCTCGACGTAGCGCCCGAACCAGAACAGGTTGTCGGCCGCCCGCGACGGCAGGTGCCCAGCGATCCGGCGCACCCGCGCCGGCCCGGTCTGAATCAGCGTGACCGGCTCCACGGGATCGCGCGACAGGATCCAGACATCGGCCGACTTGATGCCGGCGCGCATCTCAAGAGGCTCGACATCGGGCCGCTCCGAGATGCGGCAGAAGCCGCCCGGCATCACGCGCCAGCCCTCGGGCGTCGCCGCCGCGAAGACCCGCAGCACGAAGGGCCGCGGCACCAGGCGCAGGGAGCCGCCGCTCGGATCCCAGGCCGGCATGGTGGCGAGCGGCATCGTCTCCTGGGCGACGTAGTCGAAGGGCCGGTCGCGCAGGGCCGCGCGCAGGCGGTCGCGTTCGGCATCGAGGGCGTGCGGGGCCAGGATCGCGTCGCGCACGGCTCCCTTCGGAGGCGTCGCCACCGGACGCAGGCTCAAGCTGTCGAGCCGGTCGCGGATCTCGGCCAGCGCCCGCGGATCGCCGCACCACCAGGTCTTCGGCCCGGCGAGTGTCAGGTCCCGCCCGAGGAGATGTCGTGCGATGCCGGGCAGATAGGCGGCGAGCGCGCCGGATTCGAGGATGCCCGAACCCGGCATGTTGCCGACGACGAGGTTGCCGTTGCGCAGGGCTTCCACGAGGCCCGGGACGCCGAGGCGCGAGGCCGGGTTGAGCTCAAGGGGGTCGAGGTAGTCGGAGTCGATGCGCCGCCAGAGCACGTCCGCCCGTTTCAGGCCGGCGACGGTGCGGATGTGCAGGGCCCCGTCCTGCATTACGAGGTCGTCGCCCTCCACCAGGAGCAGGCCGAGATAGCGGGCGAGCGCGGCCTGCTCGACATAGGTCGAGCTGAACACCCCTGAGGTCAGGAGGCAGATCCGCGGGTCGCTGCGCTGCGCACCCACCGCGAGGCCATCGCGAAAGGCCTGGAAGAAGGTGGCCAGGCGCTCGACCTGCAGGTCGGCATGGAGGTCCGGGAAGGCGCGGGTGAGGACGAGCCGGTTCTCCAGGGCGTAGCCGGGCCCGGAGGGCGATTGCGTCCGGTCGGCGAGCACCCGCCAGTGCCCGTCGGGCCCGCGCGTCACGTCGGCGGCGTAGAGCTTGAGGAAGCGACCGCCCGGCGGCGTGACGCCGACCAGGGGACGCATGAATTCCGGGCTGCCCGCCACCACTGCGGCCGGCAGCAGGCCCTCGGCCACGAGGCGCTCCGGGCCGTAGAGGTCGGCGAGGATCGTCTCCATCAGCGCGGCGCGCTCGACGATGCCGGCGCTCAGCGTCTCCCAGTCCGCCTGTTCGAGGACGAGCGGCAGCGAGCCCAGCGGCCAAGCATGCTCGCGCTTATCGCCGTAGATCCGATAGGAGATCCCGGTGTCGCGGATGCGCCGGACCGCCGAGATGAAGCGGGCGCCGATCTCGACCTCGTCCATGCCGCCGAGCTGGTCGAGGAACCGCGGCCAGGCCCCCTTGGGACGGCCCTCGTGATCCATCAGCTCGTCGGGGACGTCCCGATCTGGCCGGTATGCGGAGGTCCAGCGCGCGAGGCGCTCGGCCCGTCCCTGTATCTCCGCCGCGGCCGCTGCGCTCATGGGAGGGCGAAGCCCGGGGGTGCGGGGGTGCGCAGGTCGAGCGTCATCGGAAACTCGCGATTGGTCTCTTCGGGCGGCATCGCGATCTTGCCGGGGGTGTGGCCGTGGGCCTGGAAGCGCGCGAGGCGACGCCCCTCCGCCTCGTAGGTGTTCACCGGGAAGGTCTCGTAGTTGCGTCCGCCCGGATGGCTGACATGGTACCGACAGCCGCCCAGCGACCGGCCGCTCCAGGCATCGAGGATGTCGAGGGTGAGCGGCGAGTGCGCGGGAATCGTGGGGTGCATCGAGGAGGCGGGCTGCCACGCCTTGAAGCGCAGGCCGGCCACCGCCTCGCCGGCGGTCCCGGTGCCGGTCATCGGCAGGCGCCGGCCGTTGCAGGCGATGACGTGCCGGCCGGGCACGTAGCCCTCGACCTTCACCTGCAGACGCTCCACCGACGAGTCCACGTAGCGCACGGTTCCCCCGATCGCGCCCTCCTCGCCCAGCACGTGCCAGGGTTCGAGGGCCTGGCGGAGCTCCATCTTCACGCCGCCCTGCTCCACCGTTCCGAAGACTGGGAAGCGGAACTCGCGCTGCGCCACGAAGGCCGCCGGGTCGAAGTCGTAGCCGGCCGCCCGGAGGTCTTCCAGCACGCCCAGGAAATCGGCCCACAGGAAGTGGGGCAGCATGAAGCGATCGTGCAGGCCCGTGCCCCAGCGGACACAGCCGCCTTCCTGCGGCTCGCGCCAGAGCCAGGCGACGATCGCCCGCAGCAGGAGCTGCTGCGCCAGGCTCATGCGCGGGTCCGGCGGCATCTCGAACGAGCGGAATTCGAGGAGCCCGAGGCGCCCCGTGGGGCCGTCCGGCGAGTAGAGCTTGTCGATGCAGATCTCGGACCGGTGGGTGTTGCCGGTCACGTCCACGAGGATGTTGCGGAAGATGCGATCCACGAGCCAGCGCGGGATGTTGGGCTCGTCGGGCTTCGGCACCTGCGCCATGGCGATCTCGAGCTCGTAGAGCCCATCGTGGCGCGCCTCGTCCATGCGCGGCGCCTGGCTCGTCGGACCGATGTAGAGGCCCGAGAACAGGTAGGACATCGCCGGGTGGCGCTGCCAGTACAGCACCAGGCTCTTCAGGAGGTCGGGCCGGCGCAGGAACGGCGAGTCGTCCGGTGTCGCGCCGCCGAGCACCACGTGGTTTCCGCCGCCGGTGCCGGTGTGTCGGCCGTCGGTCATGTACTTCTGCGCGCCGAGGCGGATCTGCCGGGCATCCTCGTAGAGGTCGGTGGTGATCCGCACGGCGTCGCGCCAGGCCGCGGCGGGATGCACGTTGACCTCGATCACGCCGGGATCGGGCGTGACTTTGATGACGTTGAGGCGCGGGTCGAAGGGGGGCTCGTAGCCTTCGATGTGGAGCGGCTGCTTCAGCGCAGCGGCCGTCGCCTCAAGATGGCCCAGGAGCTCCAGGTACTCGTCGACCCGCTGCAGGGGCGGCATGAAGACGTGCAGGATGCCGTCGCGCGGCTCCACCGCGAAGGCGGTGCGGACCGCGACGCCGGTGACGCCGGAGCCGTTGACGGTCTCGGGGCCGGGATGGCCCTCGGGGAGCGGGGCGCGGGCTTCCAGCGTGTCCTGCGGCTGGTAATAGGGATAGTGCTCCGGCGGCACGAAGGGCAGCGAGGACAGGGGCAGGCGGTAGCCCACGGGCGAGTCGCCCGGCGTCAGGAAGGCGTGGCCCCGGCGAAAGTCCCACGGCTCCGAGATCCAGAGCCGGTCGGAATCGCTCGCCTTGCCGGTGGGCAGGCTCGCCAGCGGGAGGGCATAGCCCGCGGCCTCGCCGAGACCGCGCGCGAAGACCCGCGCCATGCGGGCATTGGTCTCCGGGTTCGGGTAGTGCGGCTCCGCCGTCGTGACGTTGGGGGGCAACTCGTCGCGCTTGTCGGACCAGTAGACCGGATCCTCGAAGGCCGGGAACACGTAGGCCCCGAGGCCGAGGCGCTTGGCGACTCCGTCGATCAGGGCCTTGGCCTTGTGGATGTCGGCGTCGCGGGGGCCGTCCTCGGGGGCGATCAGGCCGGCATCCTTCCAGACCGGCACACCGTCCCGGCGCCAGTACAGGGCGAAGGCCCAGCGCGGTAGGCTCTCGCCCGGATACCACTTGCCCTGGCCGTAATGCAGCATGCCGCCGGGGGCGAAGCGATCGCGCAGGCGACGGATCAGCTTGTCGGCGAGGCCGCGCTTGGTCGGACCGACGGCGGCGGCGTTCCACTCGGGCGACTCGAAGTCGTCGATGGAGACGAAGGTCGGCTCCCCGCCCATGGTCAGGCGGACGTCCTGCTCGGCGAGGTCGGCGTCGATGCGGTCGCCGAGGGCGTCCATCGCGGCCCAGACCTCCTCGGAGAACGGCTTGGTGATGCGCGGCGCCTCGGCCACGCGGGTCACCGTCATCTCGAAGCCGAACTCGACGCCCGCCGGCTCGGCGAGGCCGGAGATCGGCGCCGCGGAGGCGTGGTGCGGGGTCGCCGCCAGCGGGATGTGGCCCTCGCCGCAGAGGAGGCCGGAGGTGGCGTCGAGCCCGATCCAGCCGGCGCCCGGCAGGTAGACCTCGGCCCAGGCGTGCAGATCCGTGAAGTCGGTGGTGGTGCCGGCCGGCCCGTCGACGGCGGTGGTGTCTGGGATGAGCTGGATCAGGTAGCCCGACACGAAGCGGGCCGCCATGCCGAGGCGGCGCAGGATCTGCACCATCAGCCAAGCCGAGTCGCGGCAGGAGCCGCTCTTCAGCGTCAGGGTCTCGGCGGCGGTCTGGACGCCGGGCTCCATGCGGACGCCATAGGTGATCTCCTGCGCCACCTGGGCGTTCAGGGCCACGAGGAACAGGACCGTGTTCTGCTCGGCCGGGAGGCGCTCCAGGAAGGCATCCACCTCCGGCGCCATGGCGTCGTCGAGGACGAGGTAGGGCTTCAGCTCGGCCGTGAGGTCGTCCGCGTAGGTGAAGCCTCGGGTCTGGGCATAGTCTTCGACGAAGAAGTCGAATGGGTTGATCACCGACATGTCGGCGGTGAGGTCGACCTCGATCTTCAGCTCGGTGGTCTTCTCCGGAAAGACCAGCCGGGCGAGCCAGTTGCCGTTCGGGTCCTGCTGCCAGTTGATGAAGTGGTTCTCCGGCAGAACCTTGAGCGAGTAGGCCGGAACGGCGGTCCGCGTATGCGGCGCCGGGCGCAGGCGGATCACCTGGGGGCCCAGCGTGATCGGCCGATCGTAGGTGTAGTGGGTGACGTGGTGCAGGGCGGCTTTGATCGACACGGGGGCTCCCGCTGTGACTGGACAGGGCGCCGGGCGGGCGGATCGGCACGCGCCGGCGGCGGAGGGACGGGGCACCACCCTGCGGTGCTCCGAAGAAAGCTTCACCAGAGACATACGCCAACGGAGACCCGCAAGCGATGCCCTTGCGCGCGGGGACCCGGAAGGCCGCCCGCACGACGACCGCCCCATCCTCGCGCCGGGGGATGGCCAGGACGGGTACGGCCCGTGACGGCCTGCAAGTTTCGTGCTCCCGGGGTTCGGCCATGCCGGCCGAGCCCCAGGGCCGGAACTTCGGTCCCCTCCCATGCTTTGCCACCGTATCGCGTGCGGATAGGCTAAGAGGGTTCCCTCGCGGGCGGCATGCGACGCTCCGCGGACAGACAGGAAAGGCGTCCCCCGACGGCTCCATGAAGATCTTCCAGTGCCAGGCTTGCCACCAGCCGATCAGCTTCGAGAGCACCCATTGCGAGAGCTGCGAGCGTCGGCTGGGCTATGTCTGCGACGTCCACGAGATGTCGGCGGTGGAGCCGGTGAACGGCCTCTGGCACGCCTACGCGAATCCGGGCCGCAAGTACCGGTTCTGCGCCAACGCGGATCACGACGCCTGCAACTGGCTGGTCCCGGACGATTCCCCCAACCGCTACTGCGTCACCTGCCGCCACAACCACGTGGTGCCCGATCTCTCCATCGCCTGGAACCTGACCCGCTGGCGCCAAATCGAGGCGGCCAAGCATCGGCTGTTCTATTCGCTGCTGCGCCTCGACCTGCCGCTGATGACCCGCGACGAGAACCCCGCCACGGGTCTCGCCTTCGATTTCCTGGTCGATCCGTCGGAAAGCTATCAGATCGGGCCACCCGTCCTCACCGGGCATCGCAGCGGTCTCATCACCCTTAACATCGCCGAGGCCGACGACGTCGAGCGCGAGCGGCGGCGGATGCTGTTCGGCGAGTATTACCGCACGCTGCTCGGGCATTTCCGCCACGAGATCGGACATTACTTCTGGAACGTGCTGGTGCGCTTCGACCAGAGCCTGTGGACCTTCCGGTCCCTGTTCGGGGACGAGCGGCTGAACTATTCCGGCGCCCTGCAGCGCCACTACGCCCACGGAGCACCGCCGGACTGGGAGGAGAGCTACGTCAGCGCTTACGCCACGGCGCATCCGTGGGAGGACTTTGCCGAGACCTGGGCTCAATACCTCCACATCGTCGACACGCTGGAGACCGCCAGCACCTTCGAGATGCATGTGCGTCCGCGCCTGCGCCACGGCTCGTCCGAGCCGGTGGTGATCGACTTCGACCCCTACCGGATGACGGATTTCAGCCGGATCGTGGAGGCGTGGCTGCCCCTCACCTACGCGGTGAATTCGCTCAGCCGCAGCATGGGCCAGCCGGCCCTGTTCCCGTTCAAGCTGACCCCGGCGGTGATCGCCAAGCTGTCCTTCGTGCACGAACGGATCGAATCGGTCCGCTGCATGGGCAGCTCCGATGCCGACGCGGATGTCCTCAAGGCGGTCATCACGGGCCTGCGCCAGAAGGTGGCGGCCCCCAACGCCTGAGTGCCCGGCCCCGATCGGACCCCCCGGGCGGTCAGGTCGGTTCGATGGCGCGCGGCCGGCCCTCGTCGTCGATGGCCACGAAGGTGAAGGTCGCCTCGGTGACCTGCTCCCGAAACTGGGTGCGGAAGCGCCGCGCCCAGGCCTCGACCTCGATTTTCATGGAGCTGCGCCCCACCCGATCGATCCGGGTGTAGACGCAGAGGACGTCACCGACCCTCACGGGCCGGATGAACGTCATCGCATTCACCGCGACCGTGACCGCCCGTCCCTGCGAGCGTTCCACGGCCGCGATCCCGCCGGCCTGGTCCATCTGCGACATGACCCAGCCGCCAAAGATGTCGCCGTTGGCGTTCGTGTCGGCCGGCATCGCGATGGTGCGCACCGTCAGGTCCCCGCTGGGGCGCCGCGCCTCGTCCGTCTCCGTCATGATCCCGCTCACGTCTCACCCTCGACCGCCCGCAGTGTAGGCCGATGCCGGGCCCTTTGCCGAGGCATCGCGACCGCCTTCAGGGCATCACGTCGGCATATTTCAGGGCACCGGCCAGGATGATCGCGAAGGCGGAGAGAACGAGTTCGAGAGGAACCAATTCCCAGAGTGCGCGCGCCTCGGCGCGGCGGGCCGCAAGGACGTTCATGGCGTAACCTCCGAAGCGAGCCGTTTCGATGACGGCCGTCTTCCAAGGCAGCAACTTATCGCATCCCGCCGGTGGGTCACAGCCATCAGCCTGAAGTTTACTGCTGAAAACGAGGACGGCCCGGCCCTCGTCGTAACGAAGGCCGGGCCGCGAAGGCTTTGCGTCTGTGTCGGGACGCAGCCGGTTCCTTAGTAGTAGAAGCGGCGCGGGCCGTAGAAGCGACGCGGACCATAGAAACGACGCGGGCCGTAGAAGCGGCGCGGGCCGTAGTAGCGACGGCCGTAAAAGGGGCGCGGGCCGTAGAAGCGACGCGGGCCATAGAAGCGGCGGCGATAGCCGTAATACTGAACCGTCTGCACAGCGGCCGGCGCAGCCTCGCTCTGGAGGGCGAGGGCAGGACCGACGGGGGCGGCCGAAGCGCCCTGTGGCGCGGTGGCGGCGAAGCCTAGGGCCAGCAGCGCGGCCAGCACGAGTTTCCTCAGCACGTTCTCAACTCCCTGAATTCTGTCGAGTCTCGACACACCGGCATCCCTCGTCGCGAGGCCCGGATGCAGCAAACGCACGAGGTGCGAAAGCGTTTCCCACGGCTCGGCAAGCGTTGCCGTGATGGTCAACGAAGCCCTGCGTGCGGTTCGTCACGCGATCTTCAGGGTCATGTCCACCGTCGGTGCATCGGCACTGCCCTTCACGAGGCCGATACCGTGCTCGCAATCCTCACGACGCAGATAGGCCTCCGCCGAATCTGCGACGACGTTTCCGTTCTGCGACCGCAGGCGCCAGCGCCATCCGCCGGCGGAATCCCGGTAGAGTTCAAACCGCATCGCCCATGCCTCCGAAGACGCCGGGCTCGGTACCCGACCTGTGTGATGTGGCCCCGCGAAACGGCACGGCAATGCCCGGGGCATCGGACGCGAAAACGCCGCCCCGGAAACCGGGACGGCGCTCGAATGCGTCGGATGTGACGGATCAGGAACGCGGGCCGCGATCCAGCCAGCCGATGGCGCGACCCTCGCCGCCGCCCTGCGGGCGCGGGGCCCGGGGGCGTTCGCCGCGCGGCTCGGCGCGGGGCTCGCCCTGGGCGGCCGGCCGGCGATCGCCGCGGCCGTCCTGCGGACGGGCCGCGCCGTCGGAACGGCTCGGGCGTCCGGAGCCACCGCGGTTCTCACCGCCGCGCCCCTCGAAGCCACGGCCCTGGCCGGGACGGCCGCCCGGGCGGCTGCTCGGACGCTGGCCCTGGCGCTGGCCGGGACGCTGGCCGTTCGGCGCCGGACGGCGCTCCTCGGCCTGGGCGTTGTCCGCCGCCTCCTGGCGAGACGGCGGGGTGAAGCCCTCGGGGAAGGCGCCGACGGGGATCTTCTGGCGCGTGGTGCGCTCGATGTCCCGCAGGTAGGCCTTCTCCTCGTCGTTGCAGAACGAGATCGCGAGCCCGTTCGCCCCGGCGCGCGCGGTGCGGCCGATGCGGTGGACGTAGCTCTCCGGCACGTTCGGGAGGTCGTAGTTGATGACGTGGCTCACCGCCTCGACGTCGATGCCGCGGGCGGCGATGTCGGTGGCGACGAGCACCCGGCAGGAACCGTCCTTGAAGGCGGCCAGCGCCCGCTCGCGCTGCGGCTGCGACTTGTTGCCGTGGATCGCCGAGGCGTTGATCCCGACCTTCTCCAGGCCGCGGACGACGCGGTCGGCGCCGTGCTTGGTCCGGGTGAAGACGAGGACGCGCTCGATCGCCGGATCGCGCAGGATGTGGTTCAGCAGGGCCTGCTTCGCGCCGGTATGGGCGAAGATGACCTCCTGGGTGACGCGCTCGGCGGTGGTGGCGACCGGAGTCACCGCCACCTGGACCGGATCGCGTAGGTACTGGTCGGCGAGGCTGGCGATGTTCTTCGGCATGGTCGCCGAGAAGAAGAGGCTCTGGCGCTCCTTCGGCAGCATCTTCACGATGCGCTTGAGGGCGTGGATGAAGCCGAGGTCCAGCATCTGGTCGGCCTCGTCGAGGACGAGGATTTCGACGGCCTCGAGGGTCAGCGAGCGACGCTCGATGAGGTCCATCAGGCGACCGGGGGTCGCGACCAGGATGTCGACGCCGTTGGCCAGCGCCTTCTCCTGACGGGAGATGGTGACGCCGCCGAACACCACGGTGTTGGTGAACGAGAGATATTTTCCGTAATCGGAGAAGTTCTCCGCGATCTGGTTGGCGAGCTCGCGGGTGGGCGAGAGCACCAGCACGCGGCAGCCGCGACGGATCGCCTTGCGCGGGGTCTCGGCGAGGCGGTGCAGGATCGGCAGCGCGAAGGCCGCCGTCTTGCCGGTGCCCGTCTGGGCGATGCCGCAGAGGTCGCGGCCCTGCATGGCGGGGGCGATGGCCTGGGCCTGGATCGGAGTCGGGCTCTTGTAGCCGGCCTCTTCCAGGGCGCGCAGCACGGGCTGGGCGAGGCCGAAATCGGTGAATTGGGTCAAGGAGTCACTTTCAGGCAGCGGGACCGTGCCGGACGCCCTCGTGGCGAGGGAAATCGTCGAAAAATGTGGTCGGTCCGTTGAGCTGGAGCCGCCCGCGTGCCGGGGCAGTCCGGGTGCATGCACGTTGAAGAGAGGGGCTCAGGTCGCGCGGGGCCCGCAGATGCGATCCGGCAATCCGTCACGCAGCCCTCTCAAGCGGAACCATGACGGCCGCTGACGCTGCACTTGCGATATGATCCTTCGCGGGTGCGAAGTCAATGGCCACGTTGACGACGACACAGGCCGTTCGCGTCCATCGCCAACGTCGAGGGCGAATGGCGGACGAACGGATTGACGCGGCGGCAACACTGGCGTGTTACCTCGTCCCACCAGCCGGACCGCCCGGCACTTCACGGGGTCGGATGATCGCGCGCCACACCCTCACCTATGTCGGCTCGCGGGGTGTCGCCGCAGCCCTGAACATGGGCGCCCTCGCGGTATTCACCCGGCTCGCGCCCACGGACGTGTTCGGACTCTACCTGCTTATCCTGTCCTGGGCGCTGGTGCTGTACAGCGCCACCTGCCAGTGGCCGAAATTCTCGTTCTTCGCCCTCTACGCCGAGGAGCGTGCGATCTTGCAGGTCGGCACCGTGGTCCGACTCCTCGGCGCGATGGCGGCGCTCGCCGCCCTGATCGCGGCGTGCGCCGCCGGGCTCGGACTGCTCGAGCCGCACGCCGCGCTCGCGATCTTCGCCGCCGTCTTCGGCATGATGGCCTTCGAGGGCGCCGCCGAGATCGCGCGGACGCGGCTGGAGGTCGGCGCGGTCGCCGCGTCTGTGGTGCTGCGCGCCGTGCTGGTCCTGGCCCTCGGCAGCAGCGCCCTCCTCCTCGGTGGCGGCGCGATCCCGCTGCTGCTGGCCACCGCCGGCGCCAACATCGTCGCGGCCCTGCCCACCCTCTATGTCATCCGCGGCCTGCTGCGGGGCGGCGGGAGCTGGGCGGAGGCGCGGCGCCTCCTCGCCTATGGCTGGCCCCTGGTGCTCTCGTTCGGGGCCGCCGCCCTGGCGCAGACTGCCGACCGCCTCGTGATCGGGGCCAGCATCGGCGTCTCGGAGCTCGGGGCCTACGGCGCCTTCGCCGACTTCCTGCGCCAGAGCTTCGTCGTCTTCGGCGACAGCGTGGCCCTCGCGCTGATCTCGATCGCCAAGCGAGATGCCCGCGACGGCGGCATCGCCGCGGCCCGTCCGGTGCTGGAGGATGCCATCCGCCTCCTCACCCTGATCGCCGCCTTCGGCGCGGTGTTCTTCCTGGCCTTCGACGGCCTCCTCGTCACCCTCCTGCTCGGCCCCGATTACCGCGATACCGCCCTGCGGGTGGCGCCCCTCCTGGTGGCGGCCAGCATTTTGCAGATGTTCCGGTCGTATTATTTCGGGCAGGTCATCTACTTCACCCAGAAGAGCCAGCTCGATGCGGTCGCATCGCTGACGCTGCTCGTGGCGATCGGTGGCCTTTCGGCCCTGCTCATCCCGCGCTACGGCGTCGAGGGGGCGGCCATCGCCATGGCGACGGGGCAGGCCCTGGCTTGTCTTGTCTTCATCCTCGGCTCCCGCGAGCGCTTCCGCATGCCGGTGCCCCTGCGCGACCTCGCGGCGATCTGCGGCCTGGCCCTGGCCTGCGCCGCGGCGATTGCCGGGCTCGGCCGCCTCCCCCTGGATCCGGGCCTCGCCCTCGGCCTGCGCCTCGCCTGCCTCGCCGCCGTCTCGGCCGGGACCGCGTGGGCGTTCAACATCCTGGGAGTCGCCGACCTTGCGGCGCGCCGCTTCGGTCGCGCCGCCTCATGAGCCGCTCCGCCCAGCGCCAGGTCGCGACCCCCGACGGCCTCGTGGTCGCCCTGCGCCCCCTGGCGGCCGACGCGCCCTGGATCGCGGCCTGGCACGACCTCGGCCGCCGGCCACTCGTCGACAACCTGTTCTACGATCCCGACTACGCCCTGCCCGCCGCCGGCGCCTTCGGCAGCGGGGTGCAGGTCGCCCTGGTCGGCGACCGCGCCCCGGAGGAGCCCGGCCTGCGGCTCGTCGCGGTCTGGCCCCTGCGGGTGAAACGCTGGCGCTGGGGGCTGCCGCTGCTCCTCGCGATGGGCTGGATGCATGATTTCGGCATCTTCGGCACCCCGCTCCTCGACGGCGCCGACCCGGGTCGCGCCCTCGACGGACTGCTCTTCGGCCTGCGCAGCCTCATCGGCCCGCGCCTGATGTTGACCCATGTCCCGACCTCCGGCCCTTTCGCGGACCTGCTCTCGGACCGGCTCGGACGCAACCGCCTTCGCCACGCCCGCTTCTGGGCGCACGAGCGCGCTTTCCTCGACCTGACCGGCCGGGACGCCGGGGCGCGCGCCGCCTATCTCGGGCACCTCTCGTCCCGCAAGCAGCGCAAGCTGCGCCAAGCCTGGGACCGCCTGAACGCGGACGGCCCGGTCACCTTCGAGACGATCCGCGATCCGGCCGCGCTGCCGGCGGCCATTGACGACTACATCGCCCTGGAAGGCGCCGGCTGGAAGGGCGCGCGCGGTACCGCCATCGCGGGCGACGCGGTCCAGACCCGGATGATGCGCGCCTTCGTCGCCCGCCTCGGCGCCCGCGGGGCGATCCGGATCGACCGCCTGCGCCGGGACGGCCGCACCCTGGCCGCCGTGGTCAGCTTCACGACGCGCGGCCGGCTCTGGAGCCTGAAGATCTCCTACGATCCCGCCGTCGCCCGGCACTCGCCCGGTGCCCTGGCCTTCCACCGCCTGACCCAGGCCATCCTGGTCGATCCGACGCTGAGCACGGCGGATTCCTGCGCCCCGCCGGACTATCCCCTCCCCGAGACCTTCTGGAGCGAGCGGCTGGCCCTTGCCCACATCCTGGTCGAGGCACCGGGCGGCGACCGGTTGTTTCCCCTCGCCGTCCGCCTGGAGGGCTGGCGGGCCGGGGCCAATCTCCGCCTGAAGGCCTGGCGCGACCGCCTGCGGGACCGCCTCTCCAGCACTGCCGCGGCCCGGGGCCCCGATCCCGAGGCTTGACGGTACCCCGCCCGCCTCAGGCCGCCCAGACCGCCGGCTCCGGCGCGTCCGACAGGTCGTGGGCGAGCCGGGCCGCCTCGGCGACGAAGCTCCGGCGGACCGCGCCGGCATAGGGGTTGGCCCGCTCGATGGCGTCGAAGACCTCCGGCGCATCGTGGCGCACCATCGCCACCGCCTGCATCAGGAGGTCGAAGCTCCGGGTGGTCATGCGGGTCGGCAGCGGCTCCATCCGCACCATCACCTTCGCGATGAGGTGGGTCAGGCCCTGGACGACCGCCGCGTCCCGGTCATGCGCCTCCGGCGTCGTCAGGATGACGTCGAGGCCGAGATGCCGGCGCAGGAAGGCGGCGACCTGCCGGGTCCGACCGCCCCGCACCTCGCAGAGCGCAATCTTCAGGCCCCGGAGGCCGTCGCGGGCGCTCTGCGGCCCGAACAGCGGATGGGTGGCGACGATGGCGACGTGCCCCGGCAGCCCGTCCCGCATCGCCGTCGCGGCCACGGCCTTCACCGAACCGACATCGAGGACGAGGGCGCCCGGGCGGAGATGCGGACCGATCGCGGCCACGATGCCCGTGATCGCCGGAACCGGAGCCGCCAGGATCACCACCGGGCAATCCGCTGCAACGCGCAGGGCGCCTGGGGACACATCGGACCCTGGCTCGGCCGGCATCGCGGGGTCGTACGCGTGAATGACGAAGAACGGTGCAAGGTGGCGCGCCACGAGGCGGCCGAAGGCACCGAAGCCGATCAGGCCGAGGCGGGGACGGGGATTCTCGGGGGAATGGGACAGCACGGACGTGACCTCGGTGGAAGCCGGGCCGTCGACGTGTGGTCCTGGATGGAGATCAACCGCCGACGACGCAGCGGTTGAGACATGACGAGCCCCGCGCCGCTAAGGGTGCGGCGCCGGATACGCGAGGGGGCGAAGGACGGTCGTCATCGTGGCGCCTGTCTAAGGGCGCGCCGGGTGTCGCGTCAATGCCGCCGCCGCCTCCCTGCGGGTGGGCCTTCAGGCCGACGCGTACTGCATCTCGCCGTTGCCGAAGGACCAGTTCTCCTTCGCCACCTCGACGAGGTTGATGAAGACGTCCGTGCGGCGGATCCCGGTCCGCGCGGCGATACCGTCGGCGATCTGCCGGTACAGGGCGCGCTTGACCGCGACGGAGCGCCCGGCATTCCAGGTGATCTGGATGATGACGAGGTCGTCCGTGTAGGTCACGCCGAGATAGCCGGCCTCGGGCGCCACGATCTCCCCGGCCCCGTGGCGGGTGACGATCTGGAACTTGTCGTTCTCGAACACGCTCGCCACCGCGCGCAGGGCGGCATAGACCACGTCGCCGACGATGCGGGCACGATCCAGCGGTGCCGTGCGGTTCAGGTCGATGCGGATGAGGGGCATGGCGGTCTCCCGGCGGCCCTGCGCCTCATGAACGTGGTCTCACCAGCCGAAGCGGGCGATCTCGCCGAGGCGCGCCTGCACGGCGGCCTCGTCGCGCCCGAGGGCGGCGGCGCGCTGGGACAAGGTGTAACACGTCCCGCAGAAGCCGACCTGCATCAGCGGAATGCCGTCCGCCCGCGCCCGCGACACCGATCCGATCAGGCAGGCGATGACGGAGTCGCCCGCCGGGAGGCCGAGACAATCGGCCCGCGGGCTGCCGAAGAGCGGCCGGTTCGGCCAGGCGAGCGACACGCTCGTCCCGCCGCGCCGGTCGGGGGCCGGGGGCACCGTGTAGCTGCGCACGAAGAGGGCCGCGAACAGCAGGACGAGGCCGGGCAGGATGAGAGCGCGCATGGCGGGACCACTCCGTCAGGCCGGTTCGTCGAACCGGCTCCAGCGGAACACCTCCGTGCCGGCGCCGTCGATGACCCGCACGGCTTCGGCGGGCGCGCCGCTGCGCTGGGGCGCCCGGGCCCGGGCGAACAGGGTCAGGGCCCGCTCCTTCGCGGCCTCGACCGTGTAGGTGCGCACGGAAATGCGCTGGCTCACGGGATCATCGCCGCGCGCGCCGGCCTCGTCCTCCGCGGCGAGGACTTCGATGTGGTAGGTCTCGCGCGGGTTCACGGCGGCTCCATCACGCTGGCACGGCCCGACCATCCATAACCGCAGCGGCCGTGCCTTGGCACCATGGCCGGGCCAGCTGCGACGAAAAAGGCCGGGCCTCGCGGCCCGGCCCTCGGTCCGGATGGTGGTGGAGGCCTCAGCGGGACGCGGGCCCGGAGGGCGGGGTGCTCGGCGCTGCAGTGCCCGGCGTGACGGCACGCCCGGCGCTCGGCAGCGGGGCGGCGCTCGGGTTGCGCACGGCGCCGGCGCCCGGTGCCGTCCCGGTGGTCGCGGGGGCATTGGAGGTGCCGCCGCCCATGCCGGTTCCGGAACCGTTGATCGTGTTCTGGCCGGGGCCGGTCACCGAGGATTGCGCCTGTGCGGCGCCCGCGAGGGCGAGGCCGAGGGCGGCGGCGAGGAGGAAGGTCGGCGTGCGCATGGTGGCTGTTTTCCGGGAGATGAGGAATTGATCTGGAGCGTCTTGCCGGTTCAACGCGGGGCGGCAACAACGGGTTCAGATCGCAAAGCGGCCGGTGACGGGTGCAACTGCCGGCCGGATGTGGTTTGGTGGCCACTCCCGACAACCCTCCTGGCGAGTCCGGCCGGACGCGTTCCGGCCCACAGAACAGAGAACACCATGCCGACGACGCCCTTCGTCACGGCCGACTGGCTCCACGCCCGTCTCGGCGCGCCCGACATCGTAATCCTCGACGGGTCCTGGTACCTCCCGGCCCAGGGGCGCGATGCCCGGGCCGAGTATCTCGCCGGTCATATCCCCGGTGCGATCCGCTTCGACATCGACACCATGAGCGACGAGACCTCGCCGCTGCCCCACATGCTGCCGCGCCCGGAGGTCTTCGCCTCCCGCATGCGGGCGCTGGGCGTCGGCGATGGCGCCCACATCGTCGTCTATGACGGGATGGGCCTGTTCTCGGCGCCGCGGGTGCGCTGGATGCTGAAGGCCTACGGGGTCCGCGACGTGGAGATCCTGGAGGGCGGCCTTCCGGCCTGGGTGGCGGCGGGCTACCTCCTCGAGGACGGCGAGGGCCGGCCGCGCGCCCGGCGCCACTTCACCGCCCGCCTCGACCACGGCGCCGTGGCGGATGCCTCGGACATTGCCCGGGCCCTCGAATCGGGCAGCGCCCAGGTGGTCGACGCCCGCTCGGGCTCGCGCTTCCGCGGCGAGGAGGCGGAACCCCGCCCCGGCGTCCGCCCCGGCCACATGCCGGGCGCCCGCAACGTCCACTATGCCGCACTCCAGAGCGAAGGTCGCCTGAAGGAGGAGGCAGCCCTGCGCGCGGTCTTCGCAGAGAACGGCGTCGATGTCGGCAAGCCCGTGATCACCACCTGCGGGTCGGGCGTCACCGCCGCCATCGTCGGGCTGGCGCTGGAGACCCTGGGCCGGCCGCCCCGCGCCCTCTACGACGGCTCCTGGTCGGAATGGGGCTCGGATCCCGAGCGTCCGGTCGCCACCGGCCCGGCCTGACCCGCCGCCTTGCTGAACCCCGACCCTCCGGCGGTTCGCGGCGCCGCGCCGGAGCGCCAGCGCTCGCAGGGCCGCATCCACCTGCGCGTGGCCTGCGCGGACGGGCACGACACCCGCATCCTCGACATCGGCGAGGGCGGACCCTTGCGCCTGCGTCTGCCGCGCCGGCCGAAGGGCCCGTGCGAGGCGGTGCTCCTCAACACCGCCGGCGGTATCGCCTGCGGCGACACGTTTCGCGTCACCGCCGATGTCGGTGCGGGGGGCGACCTCACCCTGACCACCACGGCGGCCGAGAAGGTCTACCGTTCGGACGGGCCGATGAGCCGGATCGCCACCGTGGTGACGGTGGGAGCCGGAGGGCGCCTCGCGCATCTGCCGCAGGAAACGATTCTGTTCGACCAAGCCGCCCTGGCGCGGCGCTTCGAGGCGGATCTGGCGCCGGGCGCCCACCTCCTCGCCTTCGAGGCCATCACCTTCGGGCGGACCGCCCGCAACGAGCCGATGACGCGAGGCCACCTCTCCGACACCTGGCGCATCTGCCGCGACGGACGCCTCGTCTACGCCGACACCCTCCGCCTCGACGGCGCCCTCTCGGACCAGCTCGCCCGAACGGCGATCGGCAACGGCGCCCGGGCGATGGCGACGCTCCTCGACGTCTCGCCCGTGGCGGAGGGCCGCCTGGACGAGACCCGCGCCCTGCTCGACGCGACCGGCGTGGACGGCGTCGCCGCGGCGGCCAGCGCCTGGAACGGACACCTCGTCGTCCGCCTTCTCGGCCGCGATCCGGACGCCCTGCGGGCCGTGGCCCAGCGCCTCCTCACCGCCTATCGGGGACGGCCCCTCCCCCGCGTCTGGCAGAGCTGAGCATTCGGATGGGCCGACCGCCATTTCGGCAGGCCGGTGCACGCGTGCGGGCACCGGCGCTGGTTGCCGTCCCGAGAATCCGGTCGGCGAGGCCGGCCCGGTCGGCACGAAGGATGCAGTGTCCGCGACGAGGCCGGGCAATGTCCGTGGGCGTCGGGGCGCTCCGGCGGCGGACCCCGTGCCGGAGAATCCACGCCGGCCCGACCCGGCGCGGCGGCGGCCTTGTCGCGGTGATCTCGTCGCGGTGACCCAGGAGACCTGAATCCATGCTGCCTACGATCCTGGACATTGCGAGCCTGCGCGCGGCCTTCGCCTCAGGCAGCCTCGACCCCGTCGGCCTCGCCGAGACCGTCGCCGAGCGGATGGCGGCCTCGCCCGACCCGGCCATCTTCATCACCCCGGTGTCGCGCGCCGACCTCGTCGCGGCGGCCCGCGCCCTGATGCAGGCGCACCCGGAGCCGAATTCCCTGCCGCTCTGGGGTCTGCCCTTCGCCGTCAAGGACAACATCGACGTGGCGGGCCTGCCCACCACCGCCGCCTGCCCGGCCTTCGCCACCACGCCCGAGCGCGATGCCGCGGTGGTGGCGCGGTTGAAGGCCGCCGGCGCCCTGGTAACGGGCAAGACCAACCTCGACCAGTTCGCCACCGGCCTCAACGGCACGCGCTCGCCCTACGGTGCCCCGCGCAGCGTGTTCAACGCCGACTTCGTTTCAGGCGGATCGAGTTCCGGTTCGGCCGTGGCCGTGGCGGCCGGGCTCGCCTGCTTCAGTCTCGGCACCGACACCGCCGGCTCCGGCCGCGTGCCGGCGGCCTTCAACAATCTCGTCGGCATCAAGCCGACGCCGGGGGCGCTGAGCACCACCGGCCTCGTTCCGGCCTGCCGCAGCCTCGACTGCATCACGGTGTTCGCGAGCACCGTCGGGGACGGCCTCGCCGTGCGCCGGATCGCCGAGGGGTTCGACCCGGCCGACCCGTATTCGCGCCCGGTGGTCCCGCATCCCCTCCCGGCGACGGGCCTGCGCTTTGGCGTGCTCGCCCCGGCCGAGCGCGAGTTCTACGGCGATGCCGAGACGGCGGCCCTCTACGACGACGCCATCGCCCGGCTGGAGCGCCTCGGTGCCGTCGCCGTGCCGTTCGACTACGCGCCATTCCGGGAGATCGCCTCCCTCCTGTATGACGGCCCCTGGGTCGCCGAGCGGCTGGCGGCGGTCGAAGCCTTCCATGCCGACCATGCCGCCGCGATGGATCCGAGCGTGCGCGCCATCCTCGACTCGGCCCTCACCTACAGCGCCGTCGACGCCTTCCGGGGTCGGTACGCGTTCGAGGCCCTGAAGCGCCGGACCGATGCGATCCTCGCCGGGCTCGACGTGCTGTTGCTGCCGACCGCGCCAACGATCTACACGGTGGCCGAGATGGCGGCGGAGCCCATCGTCCGGAACAGCCATCTCGGCCGCTACACCAATTTCGCCAACCTGCTTGGGATGGCCGCCATCGCGGTGCCGGCCGGGTTCCGCCGGGACGGCCTGCCGGCGGGCGTGACGCTGGTGGGCCCCGGCTTCAGCGACGAGGCCCTGGCGCCCTGGGCCGATGCCCTGCATCGCGACCTCGCCGGCGGCATGGGCGTCGAGCGTGCCCGCTCCCTCCCCGAAGAAGGCCGCGTTCCTGCCTCGCCCTCCGGGCAGATCCCCCTGGTCGTGGTCGGTGCGCACCTCACAGGGCTCGCCCTCAATCACCAGCTCCAGGACCTCGGAGCGACGTTCCTGCGCGCGACCCGGACGGCGCACGACTACCGGCTCTATGCCCTGCCCGGCACGGTGCCGCCGAAACCCGGCCTCGTGCGCGCGCCCGGCTTCGCGGGCCCCGGGCTCGAGGTCGAGGTCTGGGCGCTCGACCCGGCTGCCTTGGGGCGTTTCGCCGCCGCGATTCCCGCGCCCCTCGGCCTCGGCAAGATCGCTCTGGCCGATGGCGAACCCGTCTCGGGTTTCCTCTGCGAAGCCCATGCCGTCGCGGAGGCGCCGGAGATCACCCGGCACGGGGGGTGGCGTGCCTATCTCGCCGCCGGGCGCGGCTGAGGCGAGGTCCGAGGCTGCCCTTGCGAGGGCCGGCGGGCTTGCCCTAAACCCCCGGGCACGGCAGGCCCTGCGCCCGCCTCGAAGAGGATCCGGGTTTGCCGCGCACCCTACGCTGTCGCCTCGACGCCGTCAGCCAGATCGAGGCGGAGGGGACGCCCGACACGTGGCGCGCGACTGGGTCGGACCCGCATTTCCGCCTCTGGCCGCCGGAGGGACGCCGGCGCCATCGCGGCGGCTGGGTCCGCTTGCGCGCCGACCTCACCGCCCTCGACCGCACGAAGCTCGTCCCGATCCTCTACGTCGATGACGGCCAGGGGTTTCGCGAGACCCTGACCATTCCGCTGGAGGCCGATGCGACCGGCATCGACAACCTCGTGCACCTGCCGCGCCGGGTCCGGGGCCTGCGCCTCGATCCGATGAGCGGCGCCGGACGCTTTCGCCTGGGCCACGTCTCCCTGACCCATCTCGGCCCCCTCGGAGCGACCGCGGAGACCGCCCGCCGCCGCGTGCAGGCGCTGCCCGAGGCAGAGCGCGCGCCGGCCCGCCTCCTCGCCCGCCTCCGCGACGCCTGGCGCGCGAAGGGCGCCGCGGAACTCTGGCGCGACTTCCGGGCGAGCGCCCGGCCCCGCCCGGTGCCGGCCTCCTACACGGCCTGGATCGACACGGTGGAGACGCCAAGCCGCCTCAGCGTGGCGGCGATGCGGACCGAGATCGAGGGCTTCCGCTCTCGCCCCCGTATCTCCATCGTCATGCCGGTCTACAACACTCCCCGGCGCTGGCTGGAAGCCGCCATCGCCTCGGTGCAGGCCCAGGCCTATCCGGACTGGGAACTCTGCCTCTGCGATGACAACTCGCCCGACCCGCAGATCTGGCCGCTGCTCCAGGCCTTCGCGGCCGCCGACCCGCGCATCAAGCTCCATCGCCGCACCACAAACGGGCGCATCTCGGCCGCTTCGAATGACGCCATGGCCCTGGCGACCGGCACCTACCTGACCCTGATGGACCACGACGACGCGATTCCCGACAACGCGCTCTACGAGTTCGTCCGTATCCTGAACGCCGACGCGAGCGTCGACTTCATCTACTCGGACGAGGACAAGATCTCGATCGACGGGGTCCGCTACGAGCCGTTCTTCAAGCCGGACTGGTCGCCCGAAGCCCTCGAAGCCTGCATGTATACGGCGCATCTGGCGCTCTACCGGATGGACATTGTCCGCCAAATCGGCGGCTTTCGCGACGAATGCAACGGGGCGCAGGATTACGACTTCGCCCTGCGTTACACCGAGCATGTCCGCAACGTCGTCCACGTGCCGAAGGTGCTCTACCATTGGCGCGCGATCCCGGGCTCCACCGCCCAGACCATGGACAACAAGGACTACGTCATCGCAGCGGCGATCCGTGGCCTGGAGGACCGGGCCCGGCGCACCGGCGAACTCGACTTCGCCCGCTCGAGCGCGTTCAAGGGCTGTTTCGAGATGCGCCGCAAGCTGACCGAGCGCCCTTTGGTCTCCATCGTGATCCCCACGGCCGGGCGCGACAGCACCGTCGGCGGCTGCACGGTGGATCTCCTCGCCGCCTGCCTCGACAGCGTCGCCGCGACCAGCACCTATCCCGACATCGAGTTCGTGGTGGTGGACAACGGGGACCTGCGATCCGGCACGGAGGCGGCCCTCGCCCGCCACGGCGCCCGGCGCGTGACCTGGTCGGAGCCGGTCTTCAACGTGGCGGCCAAGATGAACCTCGGCGCCGCGGCGGCGAGCGGCGACATTCTGGTCTTCCTCAACGACGACATCGCGGTCATCACGCCCGACTGGATCGAGGCGATGCTGGCGCAGCTGCAGATCCCCGGCGTCGGCGCCGTCGGCCCCAAGCTCCTGTTCGAGACCGGCGAGATCCAGCATGCCGGCGTCTCGATCGTCGACGCCACCCCCGATCATGTCCGGCGCGGCTATCCCGGCGACGATCCCGGGCACTTCTTCTCCACCGTCGGCAGCCGGAACTACCTTGCGGTTACCGGCGCCTGCGTGTTGGTGCGGCGCGCGGACTTCGAGGCCATCGGCGGCTTCGATGCGGCCTTCGCCGTGAATTACAACGACGTCGACCTGTGCCTGCGCCTGCGCGAGCGCGGGCTGCGCAGCGTCTACTGCGCCCAGGCCAGCCTGTACCACTATGAGAGCCGCAATCGCGCCCGCACCGTCGACCCGGCCGAGCACCAGCGGTTTCGCGATCGCTGGGCGGCGAAGCTCCCCCGCGATCCCTATTACGGCGAATGGTTCGAGGCCCTGCCCCCGACCTTCGAGCTCGACCCGGCCCGCTTCTGAGCCTTCGCGCTTCGCGAAGGCTGGATCGGAAAACTCCGAATTGCGAACGGCTCCAAGGTAGGATCATCGTCCCGCCGGAAGAGACGGATCGGACTCGGGCATGCCGGCAGGGGCGTTCATGGGCGGGGAGGCGACGGTCTCGGTGACCGCGCTCCTGCTCGTGCTCTGCATGGGCCTCTGGGCCAGCGGCCTCATCGCAGAGATCGTCACGGCGATGCTGTTCTTCGCCGGGGCGATGCTGTTCCACCTCGCGCCCCCCGCGACGGTGTTCTCGGGCTTCGCCTCCTCGGCGTTCTGGCTCGTCCTGAGCGGCATGGTGGTCGGGCTCGCCATGACGCGCTCCGGCCTCGGCGACCGTCTGGCGCGAAGCCTGTCGGGGCATCTCTCCGCCTCCTACCCGGCCTTCGTCGCCGGGATCGTCGCCCTGTCCTTCGCCGTCGCCTTCGTGATGCCGTCCAATCTCGGGCGGATCGCCCTGCTGGTCCCGGTGGTGCTCGCGCTCTGCGACGCCTTCGGGCTCGCAAGCGGGCGCCCGGGCCGGCACGGCGCGGTCCTGGCGGTGGGACTCGCCACGCCGCTCCTCTCCGCCGCGATCCTGCCCGCCAACGTCCCGAACCTCGTCATGGCCGGCACCGCGGAGACGCAGTACGGCCTCCACATCGCCTACCTGCCCTACCTGCTGCTGCATGCGCCGGTCCTGGCCCTCGCGAAGGGCGTCCTGCTCGTCCTGGCGATCCTCTGGCTGTTTCCGGACCGGCTCGACCACGGCGAGAACGGGGCCGCCCTGGTCAAGGAACCCCTGCGCCCGGAGGCGCGGCGCCTCGCCGTGATCCTGGCCGCCACCCTCGCCTTCTGGGTCACGGACAGCCTGCACCACATCGCCCCCGCCTGGGTGGGCCTCGTCGCCGCGATCCTCTGCCTGATGCCCCGCATCGGCGTCCTGCCCGCCGAGGCCTTCGGCGCCGTGAACCTACGGACCTGCTTCTACGTGGCCGCCCTCCTGGGTCTCGTCGCCACCGTGAACGAGACCGGCCTCGGCGCTCGCCTGGGCCATGCCCTGCTCCACGTCGCGCCCCTGACGCCCGACGCGCCGGGCTACAATTTCGGGATTCTGACAGGGCTTGCGGCGATCCTGACCCTCGCGGTCACCGCGAACGGCGCCCCGGCGCTCTACACGGCGCTCGCGGGCGAAATGGCCCGGGTCAGCGGTCTCGACCTCATGGCCGTGGTGATGATCCAGGTGGTTGGCTACTCGACCCTGTTCCTGCCCTACCAGGCGCCGCCGATCGTCCTCGCGGTCGATCTCGGCAAGGTGCCACTGCGGGCGGCGACCAAGCTGACCCTGGCAACGGGGCTCGCGTCGCTCGTCGTCGTCGCACCCCTGGATTATCTGTGGTGGTGCATGCTCGGATGGCTACCATGACGCGGCGCGAGGCGAATGACGATTTGGCGCCCGTGTCGCATGTGCGCTGCGGCAAGCCGGGGTTGCGCATTGGCGCCTGCCCGCTAGCACTTTAGAGACGATCCAAATTTTTCTTGGCGCGCCTTCAAATCCCGGTGCGCCGCCCAGTCGAGGACCTTCCGCACGATGGCTCCCACCGTCCGTCCCACGGTCGCCCCGCCGCTCTCGCCCCATCTCCAGATCTACCGCTGGACCTGGACCATGGCGATGTCGGTGTTCCACCGCGTCACCGGCACCGCGCTCTACGGCGGCTCGGCCCTGGTGGCAATCTGGCTGGTGGCCCTCGCCGCGGGTCCGGGTGCCTACGACACCGTGTCCTGGTTCTTCGGCTCGATCGTCGGGCGCCTGGTGCTGTTCGTCTACACCTGGATCCTGATGCACCACATGCTGGGCGGCCTGCGCCACTTCATCTGGGACCTCGGCTACGGCTTCGACCGCGCCCAGCGCATGGGCCTCGCCCGCGCCACCCTGATCGGTTCCGTCATCCTGACCGTCCTGATCTGGGCGCTCGCCCTGACCCTGCGCTGAGGAGGCCGATCGATGGTCGACAATCGCCAGAACACCCACGTCACCATGCGTACGCCCCGCGCCCGGGTGAAGGGCCTCGGGGCTTCGGGCCACGGCGCGGGCCATTTCTGGATCCAGCGCCTGACCGCCGCCGCCAACGCGCCGCTCATGCTGGCTTTCGTGGTGGTCGTCGCCCTGATGGCGAACCGGCCCTACCCGGAGGCCGTCGCCCTGATGTCGCACCCGGTGGTGGCGCTCATCCTGATCCTCGCCGTGATCTCGGTCACGGCCCATATGAGGATCGGAATGCAAGTCATCATCGAAGACTACGTACAAGACAAGACACTCAAGCTCTTGAGCCTGCTCGCCAACAACTTCTACGCGGTCATCGTCGCCGTCGCCTGCCTGTACGCGATCCTGCGCGTCAGCCTCGGCAAGCTCGTCTGACCCGCATCTCGAACCCGAAGGATCAGCCCATGGCCACCAACGGAACCAACGGCACCCCCGCCTACACGATTAACGACCACACCTTCGACGTGGTGGTGGTGGGTGCGGGCGGCGCGGGCCTGCGCGCCACCGTGGGCTGCTCCCAGGCCGGCCTGCGCACCGCCTGCATCTCCAAGGTGTTCCCGACCCGGTCCCACACCGTGGCGGCGCAGGGCGGCATCTCGGCCTCCCTCGGCAACATGGGCCCGGACGATTGGCGCTGGCACATGTACGACACCGTGAAAGGGTCGGACTGGCTCGGCGACCAGGACGCGATCGAGTACCTCGTGCGCAACGCGCCCGCCGCCGTCTACGAACTCGAGCACTGGGGCGTGCCCTTCTCCCGCACCGAAGAGGGCAAGATCTACCAGCGCCCCTTCGGCGGCATGACCACCGATTACGGCAAGGGCACCGCCCAGCGCACCTGCGCGGCGGCCGACCGCACCGGCCACGCCATGCTGCACACCCTCTACGGGCAGGCGGTGAAGAACCATACCAACTTCTTCATCGAGTACTTCGCTCTCGACCTCATCATGGACGAGGAGGGCCGCTGCCTCGGCGTCATCGCCATCGACCAGGCGTCGGGCGAGATCCACCGCTTCCGCGCCCAGCAGACCATCCTGGCCACCGGCGGCTACGGCCGCTCGTACTTCTCGGCCACTTCGGCCCATACCTGCACCGGCGACGGCAACGCCATGGTGCTGCGCGCCGGTCTGCCCCTGCAGGACATGGAGTTCGTGCAGTTCCACCCCACCGGCATCTACGGCGCCGGCTGCCTCATCACCGAGGGCGCGCGCGGCGAGGGCGGCTACCTGACCAACTCCGAGGGCGAGCGCTTCATGGAGCGCTACGCCCCGAGCGCCAAGGACCTTGCCTCGCGCGACGTGGTCTCCCGCTCTATGACCATGGAGATCCGGGCCGGTCGAGGCGTCGGCAAGTCCAACGACCACATCTACCTGCACCTCGACCACCTCGACCCGGCCATCCTGCACCAGCGCCTGCCCGGCATCTCGGAATCAGCCAAGATCTTCGCGGGCGTCGACGTCACAAAGGAGCCGATCCCGGTACTGCCGACCGTGCACTACAACATGGGCGGCATCCCGACGAACTATCACGGCGAGGTGCTGACCCTGCGCAACGGCAACCCCGACACGGTGGTGCCGGGCCTGATGGCACTGGGCGAGGCGGCCTGCGTCTCGGTGCACGGGGCCAACCGCCTCGGCTCGAACTCGCTGATCGACCTCGTGGTGTTCGGCCGGGCCGCCGGCCTGCGCTGCGCCGAGATCGTCGAGCCGGGCGCCCGCCAGATGGACCTGCCGAAGGATTCCGCCGACAAGGCGCTCGCCCGCCTCGACCGCTTCCGCTACGCCAGCGGCGGCACCCCGACGGCGCAGCTGCGCGCCGAGATGCAGAAGACCATGCAGAACAACTGCGCGGTGTTCCGCACCGGCGAGGTGCTGGAGGAGGGCAAGACCCTCATCCACAAGGTCGCCGCCGGTATTCCCGACATCCACGTCAACGACCGCTCGCTGATCTGGAACACCGACCTCCTCGAGACCCTCGAGTTCGACAACCTGATCGGCCAGGCCGTCGTCACCATGGAATCGGCGGCCAACCGCAAGGAGAGCCGCGGCGCCCATGCCCGCGAGGACTTCCCGGACCGCGACGACAAGGAGTGGATGAAGCACACCCTCGCCTGGATGGACGACTCGTCCAAGCAGGTCAGCATCGATTACCGTCCGGTCCACACCTACACGATGTCGAACGAGATCCAGTACATCGAGCCGAAGGCGCGGGTGTATTGAGGACACCACTCCCGTCGTTCCCTGGACTGGTTCTCACGAGACGGATTTAGGCACGCCACACCATGGCTCAGTTCAATCTTCCCAAAAACTCTCAGATCACCGAGGGCAAGACCTGGCCTCGGCCCGCGGGCGCCAACAACCTGCAGGAATTCCGGATCTACCGCTGGAATCCCGACGACGGGAAGAACCCGCGCGTCGACGTATACCAGGTCGATCGCGACGATTGCGGCCCGATGGTCCTCGACGCCCTCCTGTGGATCAAGAGCAAGGTCGACTCAACCCTGGTGTTCCGCCGCTCCTGCCGCGAGGGCATCTGTGGCTCCTGTGCCATGAACATCGAGGGCCAGAACGCGCTGGCCTGCACCATGGGCATCGACGAGTGCCAGGAGCACGCCAAGGGCAAGAAGACCGGCGCGGTGCGGATCTATCCGCTGCCGCACATGCCGGTGCTGAAGGACCTCGTCCCCGACCTGACGAACTTCTTCGCCCAGCATGCGTCCATCGAGCCCTGGCTCCAGACCGAGACGCCCGCGCCCGAGGGCGAGTGGAAGCAGACGCCGGAGGACCGGGCCCAGCTCGACGGACTCTACGAATGCATCCTCTGCGCCTGCTGCACCACCTCGTGCCCGAGCTACTGGTGGAACGGCGACCGCTTCCTCGGCCCGGCGGCCCTGCTCCAGGCCTATCGCTGGCTGATCGACAGCCGCGACGAGAACACCGGCGAGCGCCTCGATGCGCTGCACGATCCCTTCCGGCTGTATCGCTGCCACACGATCATGAACTGCGCCAACACCTGCCCGAAGAGCCTGAACCCGGCCAAGGCCATCGCCGAGATCAAGAAGATGATGATCGCCCGCGAGGTCTGATACGGGCTCCGCTCGATCACAGCGGAGCGTAATTCAGGCAAGCTGGCGCGTCGTCTGGGCGAAGCCCAGATCCGCCATCCCGAAGGGATCAGCCGGATCTGGTCTGAGGCTCGGCCCCGGTCGCGACCGGACATTGGAAGAAAAGGGGCGCGCGGTCGATCGGACCGCGCGCCCCTTTCTCATGTGCGGGGCTCCCCGGTGGGCGAGCTCCGCCGCGCCGGACTACTCGGCCGGGGCGTGATGGGGCCCATGCACCGTGGCCGGCTCCGCCTCGGGCTGGATGCCCTCGGTGGCGTCCTTGCGGCGGAAGATCCGCATCACCACCACGAAGAACACCGGCACGAACAGCACCGCCAGGATGGTGGCCGAGATCATGCCGCCGAGCACGCCGGTGCCGATCGCCTGCTGGCTCTTCGAGGCGGCGCCGGAGGCGATCGCCAGGGGCACCACGCCGAAGATGAAGGCCAGCGAGGTCATCACGATCGGTCGGAAGCGGAGCGTCGCCGCCTCGATGGTCGCGTCCACCAGGGAGGTTCCCGGCTTCCAAAGGTCCTTGGCGAATTCCACGATCAGGATCGCGTTCTTGGCCGAGAGACCGATGATCGTGATGATCCCGATCTTGAAGTAGACGTCGTTCGGCAGCCCGCGCAGGTACACCGCCGCCACGGAGCCGATGACGCCGAGCGGGATGACCAGCAGCACGGAGAACGGGATCGACCAGCTCTCGTAGAGGGCGGCGAGGCATAGGAACACGATCAGGATCGAGAGGCCGAGCAGCAGCGAGGCCTGTGAGCCCGCCTGCTTCTCCTGCAGCGACTGGCCGGTCCAGGCGTAGCCGAAGCCCTTCGGCAACTGCTCCATCAGCCGCTCCATTTCATTCAGCGCGTCGCCCGAGGTGTAGCCCGGGGCCGGCTCGCCGGTGATGCGCACCGACTGGTAGCCGTTGAAGCCGATGATCTGGGCCGGGCCGACGCCCCATTTTAGGTCGGCGAAGGACGACATCGGCACCATGGTCCCGGAGGCGTTCTTCACCCCGTAGTTCAGGATGTCGGCCGCCTTCAGGCGTTGTGCGTCCTCGGCCTGAACGATGACGCGCTGCATCTTGCCCCGGTTCGGAAAGTCGTTGGTGTAGACCGAGCCGAGATTGACCTGGATGGTGTTGTTGATCTCTTCGAAGTTGACTCCGAGGGCGGCCGCCTTCTCGCGGTCGATGACGAGTTCCGCCTGGGGCGCCGGGGGCAGGCCCTCGACATAGACTTTTTGCAGGACGGGGCTCTTGCGGGCGAGCGACAGCAACTGCTCCTGGGCCGCCATCAGGGCCGAGTAGCCCTTCTGCGCGCGGTCCTGGAGGCGGAAGCTGAAGCCCGAGGCGTTGCCGAGATTGTCGATCGGCGGCGGCTCGAGGGCCTGGATCACCGCGTCCTTGTACGATGCCAAAGCCTTGTTGGTGCCCTCGATCAGCTTGGCCGCCGAGTTGTCGGCATCGCGCTCACCCCAGGGCTTCAGGGTCACGAAGGCCTGCGAGGTGACCTGTCCCTGGCCGGAGAATGAGAAGCCGTTGACGACGGTCACGGTGGCGACGCCGGGCTGCGCGAGGAGGTGTTCCTCGACCTTCTTCACCGCCGCTTCGGTGCGGTTGAAGGAGGAGCCGGGCGGGGTCTGGATGTCGACGGTGAAGAAGCCCTGATCCTCCACCGGCAGGAAGCCCTCCGGCAGGCGGAGGAAGGCGTAGCCGAGGCCGATGACCAGGGCGAGATAGACCAGCATGACCCGGCCGGAGCGCTTGATCAGCCCGGCGACGCCGCGACCGTAGCGGGCGGTCTCGCGATCCACCACCCGGTTGAACCAGCCGAAGACGCCGCCCTTCGAATGGCCGTGGCCCTTCTCGATGGGCTTGAGCAGGGTCGCGCACAGGGCCGGGGTCAGCGACAGGGCCAGCAGCGCCGAGAACGCGATCGAGGTCACCATGGCGATGGAGAACTGGCGGTAAATGATGCCGACCGAGCCGGGGAAGAACGCCATCGGGATGAACACCGCGATCAGCACCAGCGTGATCCCGATGATGGCGCCGGTGATCTGGCTCATCGCCTTGCGGGTGGCCTCCTTCGGAGAGAGGCCTTCCTCGTTCATGATGCGCTCGACGTTCTCGACCACCACGATGGCGTCATCGACGAGGATGCCGATGGCGAGCACCATGCCGAACATGGTGAGCACGTTCACCGAGAAGCCTGCGAGCAGCATCACCGTGCAGGTGCCCATCAGGGCGATCGGGACCACGATGGTGGGGATGAGCGTGTAGCGGATGTTCTGGAGGAAGACGAACATCACGATGAACACCAGCACCACCGCCTCGACGAGGGTGTGCAGCACCTTCTCGATGGAGGCCTCGACGGCCGGGGTGATGTCGTAGGGGATGTCCCACTTCACGTTCGACGGGAAGAACTGCGACAGCTCCTCCATTTTGGCGCGGATGGCCGAGGCGGTCTGGAGCGCGTTGCCGTCGGGGGCCAGGGTGACGGAGATGCCGGCGGCCTCGCCGCCGTCGAGGCGGGTCGTGAATTTGTAGTCCTCGCCACCGAGCTCGATCCGGGCGACGTCGCGCAAGCGCACGTTGGAGCCGTCGGAATTGGCGCGCAGCACGATGGCGCCGAACTCCTCCGGCGCGGTCATCTGGCCCTTCACGATGATGGGGAAGTTGACCGGGTTGTTCTGCGGGCTCGGCATGGCGCCCACGGCGCCGGAGGCGATCTGGACGTTCTGGTTCGAGATTGCCTTCGACACGTCCGAGGCGTTGAGCGAGAGACCGCGCAACTTGTCGGAATCGATCCAGATGCGCAGGCTTCGCTCGGTGGAGTACAGCGTCGCGCGCCCGACGCCGGGGATGCGGCGGATCTCATTGATGACGTTGCGGATGAGGAAGTCGCCGAGCGCGATCTCGTCCATCGACTTGTCGGGCGAGACCAGGGTGATGATCTGCAGTGTCGCGGCGGAGGCCTCCTCCACCAGGGTGCCCTGCTGGCGCACTTCGGCGGGCAGCCGGGCCTCGACGCGCTTGAGGCGGTTCTGCACCTCGACGCCCGCGAGGCTCGAATCGGTGCCAGGCTGGAACTGAGCCGTGATCTCGACGACGCCGAAGGCGTCGCTGGCCGATTCGAAGCTCAGGATGTTGGCGGCCCCGTTCAGTTCATCCTCGATGAGCCGCGTGGTGCCCGTGTAGAGGTTCTCCACCGAGGCGCCCGGATAGGCGGTCGAGAGCGCGATGGAGGGGGGCGCGATCACGGGATACTGCGCCACCGGCAATTGCGGGATCGTGAGCAGGCCGCCCAGGATGATGAAGAGGGCGACGACCCAGGCGAAGACCGGTCGGTCGATGAAGAAGCGAGCCATGGTTCAGCGCACCTGCGACACGGGCTTGGGTGAGGCAGAACTCGGTGAATCGGAATTGGGCGACGCCGAGGTCGATGACGCAGGCTTGGGCGTGCCGGGCGCCTCGGCGGCCTCGCGCTCCGGTACCTCCGTATCACGGGGCTTCGGCTCGGCGTCGGCGGTGGCGATCTTCAGCTCGACGGTCTTCACCTGCTGGCCGACGGTGATCTTCTGCACGCCTTCGACGACCACCCGGTCGCCGGCCTTCAGGCCGGAGCGGATGACCCACTGGTTGTCGACCACCGGGCCGACTTCCACGGGCTGAAGCATGACCTTGCTGTCGTCGCGCACCACCCAGACCTCGGCTTTGCCGTCGTTGGTCCGCTGGATCGCCTGCTGCGGCACCGCGAGCGCATCGGTGTCGATGCCCTGCTTGATGCGGGCGCGCACGTACATCCCCGGGAAGAGCTCGTCATGCGGGTTCGGGAACAGCACGCGCAGGGTGACCTGCCCGGTGCTCGGGTCCGCCGTGACGTCGGAGAACAACAGCTTGCCGGCCGAGCCGTAGAGCGTCCCGTCATCCATGATGATGTGAACGTTGGCCGTGTCCGCCGAGAGGCGCGAGAGCTCGCCGCTGGCGAGATCGCGGCGCAGCTTGTTCAGCTCGCCCACCGACTGGGTGATGTCGACGTAGATCGGGTCGAGCTGCTGGATGGTGGCGAGGTTGGCGGTGCCGCCCTGCTCAACCAGCGTGCCCTCGGTGAGGAGCGCGCGGCCGATGCGGCCGGAGATGGGCGCGCGGACGTCGGTCCAGTTGAGATTGAGCTTGGCCCGGTCGCGGGCCGCCTTGGCGCCGGCAACCTCGGCCTCGGCCTGCTTCAGGGCGGCGTAGGCGCTGTCGTACTGGGCCTGGCTCGCCGTCTGGCGCGAGAGCAGCTGCTCCAGGCGGTCGGCCTGCTGGCTCGCGAGGACCTGCGCCGCCTCGGTGCGGGCGAGGGCGGCCTCGGCGCTCTGCAGTTCGACCGCGAAGGGGGCCGGGTCGATCTTATAGAGGAGGTCGCCCTCCTTCACGAGGCTGCCCTGCTCGAACGTGCGCTTCACGACGAGGCCGGACACCCGCGAGCGGACCTCGGCGATGCGCAGGGGTGCCACGCGGCCGGGGAGATCCCGGACGTACGGAATCGGCTGCTCGCGGACGGTCACGATGTTGACCTCGGGGATCGGGCCCGGAACCGGCGCCGCGGCCTGCTGCTTCTGATTGCAGGCCGAGAGAGCGACCAGGACGACGCCCGCGGCGAGCGCGGTCGGCCGGGCCCCGAACAGGCGGTGGTTGAAAGACGTCACGATCGCGTCGCTCCTGCGAGATTCTGGCGGATGGCCCGCGTGGCGCAGGCCGGCATCGCCGCATTCAGGGTCCAGGGCCCCGTCGCCGCGAGCGGTCCGGGCCATGGCAAGCGCTGGGCCATGTGGCATGGCCGGGCGCGGTGGGGGCGGTGACAGGGGCCGAGGCATCGCCCGCGCCGCGGCGGCGCGGGTCGGATCGCTTAGACCTGGCCCGAATCGTCCGGTGACGATCCCGGAGATGGCCCACAATCTGGGCGTTCCGACGACACGGGTTGTATTCAACGCGAAAAAGTGACGTCGAATTCCGTGAGCGCCGGACGACTCCGGACCGTTCAGGCCGGGAGGGCGAGCCTGGGGGGGCGCTCGAGGGGAGCGACCGCGCGCGTCGCAAGGACCCGTAGGCTGCGCGGCATCGCGAAGCGATCCACCCTGTGCTTCGTCACGCGCGGGATCCGCAGGGTTGCGACGCTGCCGAAGCTGTCGTCGAGGTCGGCCATCGCAGCCGAGACGCGCAGGATCGTGTCCCGGTTCTCGGGCAGCGAGGCCTGAGACATCACGGTCTGGCGGACGAAGCCGTGCGGTACGTCCCCCGCCATCCGCATCAGGGGCAGGACGGCGCAGACGAGGAGCAGGAGCGCGAGGAGACCGGACGCAAGCACGCCGACGGCGCGCACGACCGGGCGCGCCGCCGAGGGCGAAGCCGGTTCATGCACGTGCGAAGCCGCTTCGGCGGCGCGTGCGATCTGGACAGTGTTGGGTCTCACCGCACCGAGTCTGGGGATAGGCGGGCTTGGCCGCAAGTTCCTGCGGCATCGTGTCTGGGGGCCTGATGGCCCTCCGAGGGATCCCGAGTCGGGGCGTTGCCGGGATCACACAGGGGCACCGCGTTCGATCGCGGTGCGGTTGACCCCCCTTCCCCATCGCGCCAAGGCTCTCGCCCCCGACCACAAGCCTCCGGGAAAGCCGGGTCCTCGCGCCCGCCCTTTTCCGGTCCTCGGCTGGAGGAGAGACCATGCAGACGCGCCGCGTTCTCGCCGCATCCGCCCTCGCGGCGGCCCTGACCGTATCGACCGGACCGGCCTTCGCCGGAAACCCGTTCGACAGCGGACCGATCGCCGACTTCATGAACATCTTCAAGGAGCAGGCGATTCCGCGCGAGACCGTCGCCTGGAAGGGCGCCGAGAAGCCCGGCACCATCGTGGTCTCGACCAGCCAGCGGCGGCTCTACTACGTGCTCGGCGGCGGCCAGGCCGTGCGCTACGGCGTCGGCGTCGGCCGCCAGGGCTTCTCGTGGTCCGGCGAGAAGCACGTGACCATGAAGAAGGAGTGGCCGGATTGGCGCCCGCCGTCGCAGATGCTGGCGCGCCGCCCCGACCTGCCGCGCTTCATGGCCGGCGGCCAGGACAATCCGCTCGGCGCCCGGGCGCTCTACCTCGGCTCCTCGCTCTACCGCATCCACGGCTCGAACGAGCCCGAGACCATGGGCGCCGCCGTCTCCTCGGGCTGCATCCGCATGACCAACAAGGACGTGGTCGATCTCTACGATCGCGCCAAGGTCGGCACCAAGGTCGTCGTCCGCAACTGAGGCGTGCGTCCGGCGCTTCCCCTCGATCGCCATCCCGCCTCCAGTCGGCCCTCACTGGACCATGACGTGAGGACGGGATGATCTTCGGGGTGGATATCGGCCTGATCGCGGGTCTGTTCGCGGTCGCGGTGGCGGCCGGCTGCGTCGACGCGATCGCGGGCGGCGGGGGCCTCCTGACCCTGCCGGCCCTGCTGCTCTCCGGCCTCGATCCCGTCTCGGCGATCGCCACGAACAAGCTCCAGGGCAGTGCCGGCGCGGTCTCCTCGACCCTCGCCTTCGCGCGCCGCCGCCTGATCCACTGGCCCGACGCCTGGAAGATCGCGGTGAGCGCCGGCTGCGCCTCGGTGGCGGGCGCGCTCTGCGTCAGCCTGCTGCCGCGCGCGGTGCTGGATGCCGCCGTGCCGATTCTCCTCGTGGCCATCGCGATCTACTTCGCGACCGCCAAGCGCATGAGCAACGAAGACGCCACCGCGCGGATCACCCCGAACTGGTTCGCCCTGACCTGGGCCCCGGCGGTCGGCTTCTACGACGGAGTGTTCGGCCCCGGCGCCGGCGCCTTCTACATGATCGGCTTCGTGACCCTGCTGGGATTGGGCGTGGTGAAGGGCACCGCCCACACCAAGCTCGCCAACGCCGCGAGCAACCTCGGCAGCCTCGCGCTCTTCGCGCTCGGCGGCCACGTCGTCTGGGCGATCGGCCTGATGATGGCGGTGGGCGCCTTTCTCGGTGCGCAGATCGGCTCGCGCCTGGCGATCCGCATGGGCGCCCGGCTAATCCGCCCCCTCCTCGTCACCATCGCCTGCCTGATGGCCCTGCGCCTCCTCTCCGACCCGGCCAACCCGCTGCGCCGGGCGGTGGCCGGATGGTTCGGGGGGTGACGGCCACCGCAGGGCGTCTGCGCCACTGAGAGGGCCGCGCGGTCTCCGCCGCCGTCGGCGCACGGTGTCAGCGGGAGCGCGTCACGATTTCTACGCTGCCAGGACGTGCGCCACGATCGCGTTGGCGTGTCCATGCCCCATCCCGTGCTCGGCCTTCAGCATTGCCACGAGGTCCATGTGCTTGGCCGGAAGTCTCTCCCGGACGAGTTGCTGCCACGCCGCGATCGGGCGGCCGTACCGCTTCTCGATCGACGGGAAATACGACGCCGGTCCCTTGGTCGGTTCATCCGGCATGGCAAAGCTTCCTCCGAAGGTGTCGGCGGCTCGATGTTTGCCGACGGGAGGCGCGGCCCGCAAGGCCTCCGCGCCGGACCCCGGTCGGAGCGCCGAGGTGCGATGAGCGTCCCCGCGCCGTTTCCCGTCGCGGCCCCGAGGGATCGCGTCCGGTCGGAGCCGCTCCAGGCCGTTCGGCCCCGTCAGAACGTATAGGAGGCGGACACGACGAAGGTCCGGGGCGAGGCGACCGTCACGAAGGTGCCCGTCGTCAGCCAGTACCGGTTGTCCGCCACGTTCTCGACGTTGAAGCGGAAGACGAACGGCCTGTCGTCGAGGATCGTCGCGTAGCGGAAGCCAAGGTCGAACCGCGTCCAGTCCGGGAAGCGGACGGTGTTGGCGCCGGTGAGATAGGAGCCGGAGGTGTAGAGGACCCGGCCGTTCAGGGCGAGGCCCGGGACCCAGGGGGTATCCCATTCGAGGCCGGCGGAGACGGTCAGGTCCGGGACGCCCGCGGCGTCGTTCCCGCGCTGGAGCGGGTCGATCGGCTTAGTCAGTTCGGGACGCAGGAAGGTCGCGCTCGCGAATCCGCGCAGGGTCGGTGCGAGCGCCCCGAAGGCAGACAACTCCAGACCCTGGTTGCGCTGCTCGCCGTTATACGCCAGGGCGTTGGTCGCCGTCTGGACCTGGTCCGGCCGGCTGATCTGGAACAGGGCCGCCGTCGTCGTGATCGTGCCCCAGTCGACCTTGATGCCGACTTCCTGCTGATCCGATTTGTAGGGACTCAGGATCGCGCCCGCGTTGCTGTAGCCGGGTCCCACGATGGTGCCGGCCGTCAGGCCTTCGGCATAGTTCGCGTACAGGGAGACGTTCTTCCAGGGCTTGAACACGATGCCGGCGAGCGGCGACGTGGCGTCCGCGTTGTATTCGCTGGTCCGCGCCTGGGTGACGGTGTCGTAGCTCTTCTGGTTCACCATCTGATAGCGGACGCCGGCGGTCAGCAGGACGGTGTCGTCGAAGGCCGACATCGTGTCGGCGACGGCGACGCTCGTCAGGGTGGTCCCGGCATAGCGCTGCGGGGCGATCCGCTCGCCGGTCACGACTGGCAGCGGCGCCGGCCGATAGATGTTGGACGGGACCGACTCGTCGGCCGAGTTCGCCACGTAGGCGTAGCCGTCCTCCCGCGTGAACCCGGTATAGACGAGGTTCACCGAGTGATTGATGAACCCGGTGTCGAAGTGGGCCTTGAGACCGGCATTGCCGCTGACGGTGCTGCTGTAGGAATCGTAGAAAGCGTTCACGAGCCGAAAGTTGCCGAGGACGTCGGCACCGCTCGGAAAGCCGAACACCCGGTAATCCGGGAAGGTCTGCCGATTGGACCCCGCGCGATATCCGATCCCGCCATAGGCCGTCAGCCAGTCGGTCAGATCGTATTCCAGGAAGGAGGCGACCGTGTTGTCCCGCTGCTGGAGCTGCGTCCCCGGGAACCAGTTGCTGCGACCGCTGGGCGGGCGCGGGATGAAGGCGATATCCGATTGCAGGCCGATCTGCGGCCGGAAATTCTTGGTGTCGTCGTTCTGGGAGATCACGTCGAGCGCCCAGCGCAGGCGCTCACCCTGATAGTCGAGGGACAGGGCCCCGAGTCCCGTCCGCAGGTTTCCGTCCCGGATCGTCGCCTCGCCGTCCCGGGCCAGGCCGTTGAAGCGGACGCCCCATTCCTTGTTCTCGCCGCCGCGGGTACTGGCATCGACATGAACACTGAAATTGCCGGGGCTGATGTATTGCGGCGTCACCTGGACGAAGGGCTCATCGAGGGCGCGTTTCGTAACGATGTTGATGCTGCCGCCGACGCTGCCGCCCGGCGGAATGCCGTACATGAACGCGCCGGGTCCCTTCAGAAGCTCGATGCGCTCGATGTACTGCGCCGCCACGCGATTGGACGAGACCAGGCCATAGAGGCCGTTCAACCCGACATCCTGCGCCTGAACCTCGAAGCCGCGGATCTGGAAGGTGTCGCTGAAGCCGTTGCTGGCCGTCGTCAGGCGGACCGAAGCGTCGTTGACGAGGGTATCGGCCGCGGTGCGCGCCTGCTGGTCCTGGATGACCTGCTGCGTGAAGTTGACGGTGCTGAACGGCGTGTTCAGGGCGTCCCGGGTTCCGAGCACACCGAGGGATCCGCCCCGCGCGAACTGGCCCCCGGCATAGGGCGGCGGCAGATCCTTCAGGAGCCCGACGCCCTGGCCGCCGCGCCCCGTCCCCCCGGAAGGCCCCGCCACCGAAAGCTCGTCGAGCCGCACGGATTCTTGCGCTTTGGCGCTCGACGTCAGACCTACCGAGCTGAAAACCAGCGCAGTCGTGCTGATCAAAGCATACGTCGAGGTTGCTGACAGCGCTGAGGTGATCTTGCGCACCCGTGAATCCTTGTGCTGGCGCCTGCGTCGCGTATCGAACTCTTGAGGATTACCTTAGAGTGATCCTAAATTGCTCATCGATACGTCGACATGTCTGGCGGTTAGTCGATCACGCGCTGGTGATCAAGCGTCGGCAGAAAACGGTTCGGGGCCCGTGCCTTTGCGGCAACAATTCCTAATTGTTCTAATGCGGAAGTGCCGGAAATCGGGGGTGCGGAGGGGGCTTCGCTCCGGCCCCGATCGGTCGCTGCGCGGATTTTTGGGCGATGATCCGGCGCATGTGTCCAGAAAAGCAGGTCGACCCAGGTGTCCTGATGATCTGCTTTGAAGACTTCCTGCGAGAGGCCGGCAGACTGTATTCAACGACGATGGGAAATGGAGCCGCAGTCCTGCGCACGAGACGCGCCGGCTTGCACGCAGACAAGGCGACGTTTCGGACGGGGGCGACTGTGTCGGCGGCAGCCTGAGAGACGCGATCCAAGCGCATATCGCGGAGCCGGCCCGCACCGGAAACGCCGGGGGCGCCCGCGACGACGAAATCCGTCGCGGCATCGCCGATGGCATCGCGCAGTGCGCGCGGGGCCTGGATTCGAAGCCAGGGGAGCGGGGGCTCGACCAGGCGACGGGCACCGGTTGAGGGTCCGCGGCGGAGCAGGCCAAAGCCGAGAATCTCGTCGTCGCTGCCCGGGGCGTGGACGCCGAGGCCCGGTCCTTCGCGGACGGAGCGTTCGGCGGGGTGGCACCGACCCTCGGCGGGATGGTCGCGGGCCGTCCCGCGACCGCCGCCGCGGGTCTGCCGGCGAGCAGGGCGCCGAGTCGCCGGGGAGCGGTTCGCCGACGGCGACGGCCCGACCTGGCCCGGGACTGCGTCGCCTTTCACGTCCGGTTCGCGACCCCGCACGGCATCCGCCGCTCGTCGCCACCGGACCAGCCCGCCCGGCCCGTCATGCGCCGGGCCGGGACCGGGGGGGTCAGCGCGGCATGAACGCCCAGTAGTCGAGGTCGAGGATCACCGACGGGTCGTAGGCGTCGCCGACCTTGTCGGGATGGTTGCCGCAGGGCTGGTTCTTGGTGGCCACCGTGCGCAGGCGCAGCGCCCCGATGTCGGTGCGGCCGGGAAGCTCGGCGGTCTCCAGGACCTCGCTCCAGGCATAGACCGTGTCGCCGGCGAACAGCGGGGCGACGTGACGGCCGGCATTGATGCCCGCTAGCGCGAAGGCGTTGCCGAGGCCGTTGAAGCTCAGCGCCCGGGCCAGGGAGATGACGACGCCGCCGTAGATCAACCGTCGGCCGAAGCGGGTGTCCTTGGCGGCGTAGCCGTCGAAGTGCACCTTGGCGGTGTTCTGGTAGAGGCGGGTGGCGATCTGATGCTCGGCCTCCTCGACGGTCATGCCGTCGACATGGTCGATCTTCTCGCCGACGACGTAGTCGCCGAATCGGTGGGGCGAGCCGGAGAGCGCGCAATCATAGGCGGCGGGGTTCAGGGGCGGCAGGGCGCCGGCGAGGTCGGCCGGGTCCACCACCTTGGCGAAGGTCGGCACGTGCTCCTGCGCGATCTTGGCCTCGGGGTCGCGTTTCTTCACCAGCACCCAGCGGCAGTAGCTCAGCACGGTCTCGCCGTTGGCGTCCGAGCCGGTGGAGCGCACGTAGACGACGCCGGTCTGGCGGTTCGAGCTCTCCTTCAGGCCGATGACCTCGGAGACCGTCGAGAGGGTCTCGCCCGGATAGACCGGCCGGCGGAAGCCGCCCTCGGCGTAGCCTAGATTGGCCAGCGCGTTGAGGGAGATGTCCGGCACGGTCTTGCCGAAGACCACGTGGAAGGTGAGGAGGTCGTCGAGGGGGCTCTGCGGATAGCCGATGGCGCGCGCGAAGGCGTCCGAGGACTGCACGGCGAAGCGCGGGCCGTAGAGCGACGTGTAGAGCGCGACGTCGCCGAGGGTGACCGTGCGCGGCGTGGCGTGACGGAGGGTTTCCCCGAGGCGGTAATCCTCGAAGAATCGGCCGGGATTGGTCTTCATGACGGTCTCGTCCCCAGGGCGACGCGATGGCGCGTCTGTTTTTTGATGTCGGGCGGGCCGTCGTTGCGCCCCGCCCCTCGAAAGCCCGACCGGTCAGCGGATGTAGACGGAGGTCTGCGTCGGCACGAATTCGTGCAGCAGGCGGCTGGCGAACAGCAGCAGCAGCACCAGCACGATCGGCGAGAGATCGACGCCGCCGAGGTTGGGCAGGATGTTGCGGATCGGGCGCAGCACCGGCTCGGTGAGGCGGTAGAGCACCTCGCCGATCTGCGACACGATCGGGTTGCGGACATTCACCACGTTGAACGCCACGAGCCAGCTCAGGACGGCGCTGGCGATGAGGACGTAGATGTAGAGCTGCACGACGGTGTCGAAGAGCCAGATGAAGGCGTTCATGCGCGGAAACGATGTCCTCGTGGCCCGCGCCCGCGGGACGCATCACGCCCACGCAAAGCTGCAGGATTTCGGGAATTGACAGGTCGGCGTGAGCGAGCCTAAAAGGCCGCCACCCCGGAACGGGGCTGTAGCTCAGATGGGAGAGCGCCGCAATCGCACTGCGGAGGTCAGCGGTTCGATCCCGCTCAGCTCCACCAGGTTTCCCCAACGCGGGACGGCCGGTGGTTTTCCAGCCCGCGATCCGACCTGATCCGAAGCCCGCTCCGGGCCGGACTCAGTCGTCCTTCAGCGGATCGTGTCCCCAGTTCATCAGCGACAGGCGCCAGGGGGACTCCTTCACCTTGTCGGCCTCCTTTGGGCCACCCTGCTTGAGGTGACGGTGCACGTAGCCGACGACCTTGGCCATGTGCGCGTAGTCGTCGTCGGTGAGGTCGGTCTTCTTGGTGCGCAGAAGCTCGACGATGCGCCGCCCCTCGCGGTGGCCGGTGGCTTCGCCGCCATCCTTCTTCTGGCCGACCAATTGGCTCTCGTCGGTCTCCAGGAACGCGTCGAGCTTGGCTGCCGTCATGTTCACGGCCTCGTGGAACGCCTTGTAGGTCTCGGCGTGGTCGTCGCCCTTGTCTGCCATGCGGTTCTCTCCCGAAACGATCGGGCGGAAAACCGGGGTGAAACCCGCGCGGTTCCGACCCCGCGACGGCGCGTCCGCTCAGCTTACGCGATCAACCGGGCCGCGGCTACGCGATCAACCAAGCCACGCCCATCACGCCGGCCAGGAATATCCCGTAGGTCACCAGGACGGCGACGATCTCACGGTGCTGGATGACGATGTTTTCTGAGGCGGACAGCATGGCGGTATGGCCGGGAGTGAAACGAGACCCTTCATCTCACGCCCGGCCTGAGAATTCGATGATCAGAACCACGGCGCCGACGAGGAAATTGCCGATGTCTCCCGGCGGCCACAGAGGCGTGCGCGGCCTCCTCAGGCCGGACGGTCGGCCGGCTGGTCGAACAGGAAGTCGTCGACGGCCGGGATGGTGACCGCGAGGCCGGCACCCGCGCCGTAGCTCGCCTTCGAGAGGCGCCACGGCGACTCGGTCCGGGCGCGGATGGCCTCGGACGGGCGCAGGCGCCGCGGCGTGCCGTCGGCCCCGATCTCCTCGATCAGCACGAAGCCGTAGACCTGGAGCCGCGCCGCGATCAGCTTGGTCTCGCGGTCGCCCGCCGCCACGGACAGGCTGCCCGTGGCATAAACCGAATCCATCAGGGCACGCTGCTCGCTGCGCCGGGCCGCGAGGCCGCCGCGGGGCGCCGACGGGGCTGCCGCCGACGGCTGGGGGCGGAGGGCGCGTCGGAAGGGGACCACATTGTCCATCGTCGCCGGAACGCTGCCCATACGCCACTGTCCTCACGCTGCACTCGAAGGGCCGGGCGAACGCCCCGGCACATCCCCTGATTTCGACGGTTCCGCTTAATGGGCCGCTAACGTTACCGGTCGGCGGCGTCCCGTTTCCGGGCCGAACCACCGGTGCACGGCCGCGCTTGTGGATCGCTCGGCGGAATGGTCTACCGGGCCGGCAGGTCCGGCCGGAGAGGAGCGCGCGGCATGGCATCCATCTTCGAGGCCCACAGCTTCGCGATGATCGCGCATGCGGGGCAAATCGATAAAGGCGGGCAACCCTACATCCGCCACCTGGAGCGGGTCGCCAATGCGGCGGTCGGCCGGGCGGGGCACGCGAAATCGGTGGACCGCCTCGCCATCGAGCCGATGGAGGTGATGCAGGCCGCGATCCTCCACGACGTCCTCGAGGACACCCCGACCACCCCGATCGCCCTGCGGGCCGAAGGCTTTTCCGACGCTGTCATCGCCATGGTGGTGATGCTGACGAAGTCCGCCGAGCCGGTGCCGTACGACGCACGCATCTCCGCCCTGATCGCCAGGGGCCATCTCGGGGGGCTGCTGATCAAGATGTCCGACACGGAGGACAATCTCAGCCCCGAACGGACGCTGGCGAACGGCGAAGCCCGGCATGCGCGCTACGCGGAGGCATTCGACCGTCTGAAGGCCGCCGCCGCCGCGCTCGGCTACACGGGTTCGTAGTCGGGCTCGCAAAAAGCCCCGCAGCGGGGCTGCGGGGCTCGGAACGCACTCAGGCCGTTCGACGGACCCCGATGGGGCCTGCTCGCGGGCTTACTTGCGGGCTTACTTGCCGCTGGGGGCCGCGCCGCTGCCGGTCTCGCCGTTGCCGCCGGTGCTGCCGCCGGGTGCGCCGACGGTCGCGGTGCTGGGCCCGCCGGAGGTGCCAGCCGGGGCCATGGTCGAACCCGTGGTGGCGGGCGCGCCCATCCGCTCCATCGACTTCTCGCTGTTGCTCTTCACGCTGCCCGGATTGTTCATGTTGCCCTCGGTACCCGTCGCGGTCTGCGCGAAGGCGGTCCCCGTCAGGGCCAGGGCGATCGAGCCGGCAAAGGCAAGGGTCTTGATAGACATGCTGCGGTATCTCCCAGTTTTCGTTAGCTGATCGACCAACGCAGGCCCGCGATCAATTGTTCAAATTCTTTATCCAGGCTTAGCCCGCCCGGCACCGATCCCGTGGTCCGGTGTGGCGCGAACGATTCCGACCGTCGTGCCCGGTCGCGGGCACATTCGGCGGTGATCCACTCGACCCCGGCGAAGCAGGAGCCGGTGGTGCCGGCTCCCGCGCGGTCCTCAGGTGTCGCTCTCGGCCCGGTCGGTGTTCTGCTCGGCCTCGTCGTAGGTGTAGCCCTCGAGCCAGTCGGCGCTGTTCTGCGAGCCGGCCGGATAGGGATTGACGGAGTCCGGCTGGCCAGCCTGCTTGGCCGCCCTGCCCTCGTCCATCACCGTCTTGGATACCACTGCCATGTCGTGCGCTCCCGTTTGGACCTGTGCCTTACGGTAGGGCGCCGCCGGCGCGCGGGGACCCTCGGGCCCGCAAAAACCCGCCGCGGCCGGCGCCGGGCGGGTTTCCGTCGCCCGGGCGGAGCGGCTCCGCCCGGGACCACGCCGCTCAGGCGAGCTTGGTGGTGAAGCGGGCCGTGGTCTTGGCGCGGACCTCGTCCTCGGTGACGCCGTCGGCGAGTTCGACCAGCGTCATGCCCCCGTCGCCCTTCTTGTCGATGGCGAAGACGCCGAGGTCGGTAATGACCATGTCGACCACGTGGGTGCCGGTGAGCGGCAGGTCGCAGGCGTCCAGCAGCTTGGGGCTCTCCGAGCCGTCCTTGCCCTTGGCGGTGTGCTCCATCACCACCACCACCTTCTTGACGCCGGCCACGAGGTCCATGGCGCCGCCCATGCCCTTCACCATCTTGCCCGGGATCATCCAGTTGGCGAGGTCGCCGTTCTCGGCCACCTGCATCGCGCCGAGGATCGACAGGTTGATGTGGCCGCCCCGGATCATCCCGAAGGATTCGGCCGAGGAGAAGTAGCTGGTGGTGGGCAGCGCGGTGATCGTCTGCTTGCCGGCATTGATCAGGTCGGCATCCTCCTCGCCCTCGTAGGGGAAGGGGCCCATGCCGAGCATGCCGTTCTCGGATTGCAGCTGCACCGACATCCCGTCCGGGATGTAGTTCGAAACGAGGGTCGGGATGCCGATGCCGAGGTTCACGTAGTAGCCGTCCTGCAGCTCTCGTGCGGCGCGCTCGGCCATCTGTTCGCGGGTCCAGGCCATGATCGTGGTCTCCTTGTCGGCTCTCAGACGGCGGCGGGCGGCACGGCGGGCTCGCCGCGCTTGCGGGTGGTGCGCTGCTCGATGCGCTTCTCGCGCTCCGGCACGTGGACGAGGCGCTTCACGAAGATGCCGGGGGTGATGATGGTGTCGGGATCGATCTCGCCGGGCTGTACCAGATGCTCCACCTGGGCCACGGTGATCGTGGCGGCGGTGGCCATCATCGGATTGAAGTTCCGCGCCGTCTTCCGGTAGATCAGGTTGCCCTCGGTGTCGCCCTTCCAGGCGTGGACGATGGCGAGGTCCGCGAACAGGCCGCGCTCCATCACGTAGTCCTCGCCGTCGAATTCGCGCACGTCCTTGCCCTCGGCGATCAGGGTGCCGACGCCGGTCTTGGTATAGAAGGCCGGGATGCCGGCGCCGCCGGCGCGGATGCGCTCGGCCAGCGTGCCCTGGGGGTTGAACTCGATGGCGAGCTCGCCGCCGAGGTACTGGCGGGCGAATTCCTTGTTCTCGCCCACATAGGACGAGATCATCTTGGCGACCTGGCGGGTTTCCAGGAGCTTGCCGAGGCCGACGCCGTCGATGCCGGCATTGTTGGAGACCACGGTCAGGTTCTTCACCCCGGACGCGCGGATCGCATCGATCAGGGCGTCGGGAATCCCGCAGAGGCCGAAGCCGCCGCACATGATCATCATGCCGTCCTTCAGCACGCCGGCCAGCGCCGCCGTGGCGTCGGGATAAACCTTCTTCATGGATGCCCTCCTGTGTGGTTCTGTTCTTCGTCGGCGCGACCGTCACGCGAAAGCGGCGTCCTGCCAACCCCTTGTCGCGGTGCGGCCGTTACATTTTGCACTGCGCGGCACCGCCCGGAACGGGTCTGCGCGCGGGTCCGACCGGACGGCGTGGCCCGGGGGCGCTCGGGCCGGCGGGACCGTTCCGGCGCGCTGCGTGGTGGATGGCACCGGGGCGTCGCCCCCGCCCGGGGAGACAAGCCGGGCGCCGAGGCCTATCAGGAGAGGGTCGCCGGGTCTTCCGCGCGTCGCGGCTGCCGGGGCCGGACGCGCCCATCCCCTCGTCGATCACGCGGTCCGCCGCGCGTCCCACACACCGGATGGAGGGGAATGCCCCTGCGCCGCCTCCTGTCCCTGATGTGCCTCGCGGCGTTCGTCGTCGCCCTCTCGGCCGCCTGCCTGCCCTGGTCGGTCGCAACGCCGCGCCTGCGGGCCTTCGTGGCACGGGACTTCGCGCGGGTCTACGGACTCGCCATGACCGCGCGGGGGCCGACCGAGGTCACCCTTCTGCCGCTGCCGCGCCTGGGGTTTCGCGATGTCCGCCTGGCCGCGGGCGGCGTCGACGGTCCCGTCCTGGCGGAGGGCGGCGCCCTCTCCCTCCAGCTGAGCCTGCTGGCCCTGCTGACGGGGCGCCTCGAGGTGAACACCCTGGGGCTCGACGGCGCGACGGTCTACCTGCCCTCGGGGCCGGACGACGCCCGCTGGGCCGAGCCCGTTCGGCTTCTCGGCGCGCGCCTCGCGGTGGACGGCGCCGCGCATCCGCGCCGCATCAGCCTGTCGCGTGCCGTCGCCAAGGGCCTCGATCCCCGGGACGGCTCTCCCCAGACCGCCCGCGACCTCGACCTGACCCTGTCCTGGCCGCTCTGGAGCGCCCAGGCCGAGATCTTCGGCAGCTTCCAGTGGAGCGCCATGCCGACGCGGTTCTCCGTCTCGGGCCTGCGGGTGATCGACCTCCTCGACGGCGGCGCCACCCCCTACGCCCTCACGGCGAGCTGGGGCGCCGGGACCCTCACGGCCGAGGGCAGCGGCGTCGTCCGGGCCGAGGGCCTGACACTGACCGGGCTCGGCCAGTTCGAGACGCGGTCCCTGCCGGAGACCCTCGCCTGGGCCGGTGGCGACGTCGCCCTCTCGCCGTTCGTCAGGGCGTTCGGGATGACCGGCAATTTCGAGATGAGCGGGCGTCAGCTCCTGCTGCCCAACGTCCGGGTCTCCTTCGGCGACAATCGCCTGGAGGGGGCCGGTGCCGTCTCCTTCGGGCGGGGCCGTCCAGCCGTGCAGGCGACCCTGGCGGCCGAGACGCTGAACCTCGCCCCCCTGCTGGCGGATCTGCTGAGAGCCGTCGGCGCCACCGCCGGCGCCCCCGACTGGCGCCTGCGCGCCCTCGCCCTCGCGCCCTATACCGGCGGCGACCTCGACCTGCGAATCTCGGCGGGCGCGGCCCGGTTCGGTCCGATCCTCGCCGAGGACCTGGCCGCCAGCGTCCTGGTTAGGGACGGGAATATCGAGGCGTCCCTAAGCCGCGCCGCCCTGGGGGGCGGAACCCTCAAGGGCCGCCTCGCCCTCGCCACCTCGCCCAAGGACGCGGCCGTGACCGACGCCAAGGTGCAGGGTGCCTTCGACCGGCTCGACCTGGCGGTCGTCCCCGGCGCGCTGCGCCCGGAGAACTGGATACTCGGCACGGCGCAGGGCCAGTTCCAGGCCGAGGGCTCGGGGGCCGACCTGCACGCGCTCCTGCAGCATCTCGACGGTCATGCCGCCCTCTCGGTCGACGCCGGCACCCTGATCGGGCTCGACCTGAACGAGGCGGCCCAGCGCAACCGGATGCCGGTCCGGCGCGTCGGCCGCACGGCGTTCGAGCGTGCGACCCTGAGCCTGCGCTTCCGCGACGGAATCGGCGAGATCACCGAGGGCACGATGGAGGCCAACGTCCTGGCCGCCTCCCTGCGCGGCACCGTCTCGCTACCGGACCGGCGCTGCGACACCCTCGCGGAGATCTCCGCACGGGGGACGGCGTCGGAGAAGCGGCCGCCGATGCGCGTCCAGATCGCGGGTCCCTTCGGCAACCTCGACGTGCGCAGCCTCGCCCTGGACGCCACGCCGGACCTGCGCGGCGGCGCGGTGGCGCCGTCAAAGTCCCTGCGGATGCCGGCCGTCGGGCTGGCCCTCCCGGCGGGCGCCCGCGCCTACGCCCCGTAGCGGAAGCCCGGCCCTCGGCGTTTCAGGCTACACCCTTGCGCCCGGTCAGCCACGAAGCGGTGAGCACGAGGGCGGTGACGGCGCCGACGAGAAGCGTCGAGGCCGCATTAATCTCCGGGTTCACCCCGAGCCGGACCTGGCTGTAGAGCCGCATCGGCAGGGTCGTCGCCCCCGGCCCCGAGACGAAGCTCGCGATGACGAGGTCGTCGAGGGACAGGGTGAAGGCGAGGAGGAAGCCCGCCGCCAGGGAGGGCGCGATCAGCGGCAGGGTGACGGTGGCGAAGACCCGGCCCGGCGCCGCGCCGAGATCGGCCGCCGCCTCCTCCAGCGCGCCGTCGAGACCGCGCAGGCGCGCCCCGACGATCACCGCCACGAAGCCGAGGCCGAGGGTCGCGTGCGCGACGACCAGGGTGAGGAGGCCACGATCGAGGCCGAGGCCGACGAAGAGCAGCAGCAGCGACAGCCCGGTGATCACCTCGGGCATGACCAGCGGCGCGTAGATCAGCCCGGTGAAGACCCGCCGGCCGGCGAAGCGCCCGCCCCGGTCGAGGGTCAGGGCCGCCAGGGTCCCGAACACCGTGGCGAGGGCGGCCGAGGCCAGCGCCACCGCGAGGGAGACGCCGGCCGCCGCGCGTAAGGGGGCGTCGGCGGCGAGCACGCCGTACCAGCGGGTCGAGAACCCGCCCCAGACCGTGACCAGGGCCGAGGCGTTGAATGAGTAGATCACCAGGATCAGGATCGGCGCGTAGAGGAAGCCGAGCCCGAACGTGAGGGCGATGCGGTCGAGGCCCCTCACCGGCCGGCCTCCCGCGCGGTCGCCCCGTCCTCGCGGAACAGGATCAGCGGGCCGACCACCAGGACGAGGACCAGGATCGCCACCGCGGAGGCGAGCGGCCAGTCGCGGTTGGAGAAGAACTCGCTCCACAGCACCCGCCCGAGCATCAGGGTGTCCGAGCCGCCGAGCAGGTCCGGGATGATGAACTCGCCCACCATCGGCACGAAGCAGAGTAGCGCCCCGGCCACCAGCCCTGGGCGGGCCAGCGGCAGGGTCACGGTCCAGAACACCCGCGCGGGCCCGGCGCCGAGATCGGCCGCGGCCTCGGCCAGGCGTGGGTCGCGCTTGGCCAGCACGGCGTAGAGCGGCAGCACCATGAAGGGCAGGTAGGCGTAGGTCAGCCCGATCAGCACCGCCCCTTGGGTGTTCAGGATCTCCAGGGGCTGCGCGATCAGCCCGAGCCGCATCAGGCCGGCGTTGAGCAGCCCCTCGGGCTTCAAGATCGCGATCCAGGCATAGATGCGGATGAGGAAGCTCGTCCAGAACGGCACGATGAGGAGCGCCACGAGGAGCGGCTGACGGCGCTCCGGGGCGCGGGCCATGGCGTGGGCGATCGGGGTGCCGATCAGGGCGAGAATCGCGGTGGCGACGGCCGCGAGCGTCACGGAGGACAGGGCGGCGTCGCGGTAGAGGGCGTCGCCCGCCAGCGTTTCGAAGTTGGCGAAGTCGAGGGCCTCGAGGAAGCTGCCCCAACCCTCGAACCCCGCGCTCCAGTCGAGCACCGGCAGGTAGGGCGGCTGCGCGGTGGCCGGCGTCGACAGGCTGATCTTTAGGGTCAGGATCACCGGCAGCAGCACGAAGGCGGCGAGCCACAGGGCGGGCAGGACCGGGAGCCAGCGCTTCATGCTCACCCCGCCGCCGGCATCAGCCAGGCCAGCTCGGGCGGATAGGACAGGTGGACGGTCTCTCCCACGGCGGGCGCGTCGGCGCCCGTGGGCGCGCTCACCCGCCAGACCGATCCGTCGGCCATGCGGACCCGGAGCCGGATGCGGTCGCCGAGATAGGTCGTCTCGACCACCTGCCCGGGCAGGGCCCGTCCGTCCCCGGACGGGGCGCGGGCCAGCGCAATCCGTTCGGGACGCAGGGCGATGACGCCCTCCCCCTCGGCTGCGCCGCGGGCGCGCATTGGCCCGAGCGCGGTGTCGAGGGTGGACAGGCCGCCGGGTTCGCGATCCGACACCCGGCCCGGGATCAGGTTCACGTCGCCCAGGAGCCCGGCGACGAAGCGGTTGGCCGGGCGCTCGTACAGGCTCGCCCCGTCGCCGATCTGCACGAGGCGGCCGCCCTCCATCACGCCGATGCGGTCGGCCAGCGCCAGGGCCTCGCCGGGATCATGGGTGACCACGAGGAAGCTCGTGCCGAGGCGCCGCTGCAGGGCGCGCAGCTCGCCTTGCGTCTCCTCCCGCAGGGCGCGGTCGAGGGCGCCCAGCGGCTCGTCGAGGAGCAGCACCTTCGGCGCGCGCGCCAGGGCGCGGGCCAGCGCCACCCGTTGCCGCTGCCCGCCGGACAGGGTGTTGGGCCTGCGCGGGCCGAACCCGTCGAGACGCACGAGGCGCAGGAGCTCGTCCACCCGCGCCGCGCGGGCAGCGCGCGCGAGGCCGGTGAGGCCATAGGCGATGTTGGCGGCCACGCTCATGTGCGGGAACAGGGCGTAGGACTGGAACATCATGTTGACCGGCCGGCGATGCGGCGGGTCGGCCGTGATGTCGGTGTCCCCGAGGCGGATCGTGCCCGAGGTCGGGGTCTCGAAGCCGGCGATGAGGCGCAAAAGCGTGCTCTTGCCGCAACCGGAGGGACCGAGCAGGCAGACGAACTCGCCGGGCTGCAGGGTGAGGTCGAGGTCGGCCACCGCCGCGTGCGCGCCGAAGCGCTTGCCGAGGCCGGCACAGGTCAGCAGGCCGGCGGGACCGGGCGCGCGCGTCGACGCCATCGCGGGTGCCGGACCCTCAGCCGTCCTCGCGCAGCGCTTCGGCGACGCGGGCCTCCAGGAGGTCGGGCCGGCGGATCACCAGGGCGCCGCGCGTCCGGTCGATCAGGCCGTCGGCCGCCATCACGGTGAATTCCCGCGTCACCTGCTCGCGGCGGCAGCCGATGCGGGCGGCGAGCACATGGTGGTAGGGCGGCGGCGTGACCACCCGCTCGCCGTCGCCGCCGGCGCGGGGCACCGACAGGCGCAGCAGCTCGGCATAGAGCCGGTGGCGCAGGTCGAGGAGCGCGTGCTCCATCAGGCGGGTGTTCAGCTCGCGCACACGCTTGGCCAACAGGCGGAACAGCCGGTCGGCGATCGCCTCGGAGGCGAAGATGATCTGCCGGAACACGGGGGCGGGCACCACGCAGACCTCGCCGCGGGTCAGAGCCGTGACGTTGGCCGAGCGGCCGATGCCGTCCAGCGCGGCCAGCTCGCCGAAGAAGGCGCCGCCGCGCATCTCGCCGAGAATCACTTCCTTGCCCGATTGCGAGCGGTTGAGGATGCGCACTTCGCCGGAGGCCAGGAAATAGACGTCGGTGGAGACGTCGTCGTAATCGACCAGAACCTCGTTCTCGTCGAAGCGGCGCCAGTGGCAGCGCGTCTCGTAGACGGACAGCTCGATTCCCGGCTCCTTGAAGAACGGGATGGTCGTCAGCCGTCCTGTGGTCACGCGTCCTGCCCCCTCGATGATCGAACCTGATCGATACGCCGTGCAATTCCTGGGTCAAGCTGTCCCGTACTGCTCGCCTGCCGATAGGCGTGGATGCGAGGTCCGCGCCAACCGCACAGGCCGGTGCGGGGCGCGTGTCCCCGGCCGCTTGCCAGTGAGGCCCCGACCCCGCAAAAGCGCGCCATGCTCCGCGTCAACGACCTCACCTATCGCATCGGCGAGCGCCTGATCCTCGACGGCGCCACCTTCGTCATCCCCGACCGCGCCCGCGTGGGCCTCGTCGGGCGCAACGGCGCCGGCAAGACCACCCTGTTCAAGGCGATCCTCGGCGAGCTGCCCACCGAGGGCGGCACGGTGTCGATGCCCAAGGGCATGCGCATCGGCGCGGTGGCCCAGGAGGCGCCCGCCGGCCCCGAGACCCTGCACGCCGTGGTGCTGGCCGCCGACACGGAGCGCGCCCGCCTGATGGCGGAGGCCGAGCACGCCGACGGCCTGCGCCGCGCCGAGATCGAGACCCGGCTGGTGGACATCGAGGCGCACTCGGCGCCGGCCCGCGCGGCGGCGATCCTCCACGGTCTCGGCTTCGATGCGGAGGCGCAGGGGCGCCCCTGCGCCGACTTCTCCGGCGGCTGGCGCATGCGCGTGGCGCTCGCCGCCGTGCTGTTCTCCGAGCCCGACCTGCTGCTCCTCGACGAGCCGACCAACTACCTCGACATCGAGGGCACGATCTGGCTCTACGACTACCTAGAGCGCTATCCCCGCACGGCCGTGATCATCAGCCACGACCGCGACCTCCTCGACGAGTGCGTCGATCACATCCTGCACCTCGACCGGGGCAAGCTCAGCATCTACCGGGGCGGCTACACGAGCTTCGCCCGGCAGGTCGCCGAGAAGCGCGTGCTCCAGGCCAAAGCGAAGCAGAAGCAGGACGCGGAGCGGGCCCATCTCCAGAGCTTCGTGGACCGCTTCAAGGCCAAGGCCACCAAGGCCCGGCAGGCCCAGTCTCGCGTCAAGCGCCTCGCCAAGATGGAGATCATCGCCTCAGTGATCGAGGACGACGTGCCGGCCTTCCGCCTGCCGAGCCCCGAGCGGCCGCTCTCCCCGCCCATCGTCGCCATGGAGCGGGTGCAGGCCGGCTACCCGGACCGGATCGTGCTCACGGGCCTGAACTTGAGCCTCGCACCCGACGACCGGGTGGCGCTGCTCGGCGCCAACGGCAACGGCAAGTCGACCTTCTGCAAGCTCATCGGCGGGCGCCTTTCCCCCTTGAGCGGCGACTTGCGCCGCTCCTCCAAGATGGAGGTCGCCTACTTCGCCCAGCACCAGCTCGACGAACTGCGCCCGGCCGAGAGCGCCTACGCCCATGTCCGCGACCTGATGCCGGACGTGCCCGAATCGAAGGCCCGCGCGGCGGCGGCCCGCCTGGGCTTCTCGGGCACCAAGTCCGAGACGCCGGTCTCGCAGCTATCCGGCGGCGAGAAGGCGCGCCTGCTCATGGGCCTCGCCGCCTTCCGCGGTCCGCACCTCCTGATCCTCGACGAGCCGACCAACCACCTCGACATCGAGAGCCGCCAGGCCCTGGTGGAGGCGATCAACGACTACGAGGGCGCCGTCATCCTGGTGAGCCACGACCGCTTCCTGGTGGAGGCCTGCGCCGACCGGCTCTGGCTCGTCTCGAACGGCAGCGTGAAGGCCTTCGACGGCGACATGGACGATTACCGCCGCTACGTCCTCGCCGGGCCGGAGCGCGAGGCCGAGAAGGGCGCGGCGGACTCCACCGGCGGCGCCAAGGCGGTGGAACGGCGCTCCAATGCCGACCGCCGCGTCGCCCTCGCACCCCTGCGCAAGAAGCTCGAGGGCGTCGAGGCGCGCATGAAGAAGCTCACCGACGCCATGGCCAAGATCGACGCGGCGTTGGCCGATGGCACCGCCTTCCAGGCCAACCCGGCCAAGGCCGGCGAGATCGCCAAGATGCGCTCCGACGCCGCCGCCGCCCTGGAGGCGGCCGAGGAGGAGTGGCTGGAGCTCAGCGGCGAGATCGAGGGCGCGACCGCCTGAGTGGGGTCGAGCCGCTCCCCGCGGTGCTGCGATACTCCAGGAGAGGACCCCGTGTTCGGAAATCAGCCCGCAGCACCCCGTCATCCCGGGGCCGCGCAGCGGAGCTTGGGATCTTGACACGCAGGTCGTGTAAGACTTCACGCTGTCGGCGGTTCTGGATTCCGGGCTCGCCTGCGGCGCCCCGGAATGACGGTGCGGTCGCGGCTGCCTTTCCGGTGATGGGGGTTACGCACGCATCCTCCCTCGACCGGCGACGTCTGGCGGAACCACCCCCACTCCTAACCTCTCCCCACAAGGGGGAGAGGGACGCGCCCTGTCCTGGGGCGTCGTTTGCTGGAGAGGCACGACGCACCCCTCCTCCCCCCAAGGCGAGCGAGACGCGCCCTGATCGTGAAAGGACCAGCACCGACCGCAAGGCCGCTCGGAAACATCCAAACCGCCGGGGCGTTTCCGACGGCGCAACTCGAGGGACCCCGACGATGCCTGATGCCCCCCGCCGCCGGCTCAGGCCCTTGCTGGCGCTGCTTCCTTTCGGTGCCGCCGGGGCCTGGATCGCCTATAGCCGCCTCGGCATCGACCATCGTCGCCGGATGCCGCCCGCCCTCCCCGGCCGGCAAGAATGCCTGGGCAGCGATGCGGGCGGGCTGTCGTTCTACGCCGATGGGCCGGCCGAGGGCGTGCCGCTCCTGCTGATCCATTCCGTGAACGCGGCAGCCAACGCCTACGAGGTCCGGCCGCTCTATCGCCATTACGCGAGGACGCGCCCGGTCTACGCCCTCGACCTGCCGGGCTTCGGCTTCTCCGAGCGCAGCGACCGGATCTACACGCCGGAACTCATGACGGACGCGATCCACGCCATGGTGGCCGAGATCCGCCACCGGCACGGGGGCGCCGCCATCGACGCGATGGCGCTTTCCCTTTCGGCCGAGTTCCTGGCCCGGGCGGCCCTGGCGCGCCCCGACGATTACCGCAGCCTGGGGCTGATCAGCCCGACCGGTTTCGACCGGCGCTACGAGCGCCGCAATCCGTCCGGCAGCGACACGGCCCGGGCGGTGGCGGCCTATCCGCTCTGGGGCCAGGCGCTGATCGACCTCCTCGTCAGCCGCCCGAGCATGCGGTTCTTTCTCGAGAAGACCTGGGGCTCGCGCAGCATCGACGAGGGCCTGCTCGAATACGATCAGGTCTCGGCCCACCAGCCCGGCGCCGAATTCGCGCCCTTCTCGTTCCTGGCCGGGCACCTCTTCGCCACCGAGACCGGCCGGATCTATCCCCGCCTCGAGGGGCCGGTCTGGATGGTGCACGGCACCCGGGGCGACTTCGTTGATTACCGCCACGCCGACCGCTTCCGCGGCGATCCGAACTGGACCCTCGACGTGCTGGAGACGGGCGCCTTCCCGCATTTCGAGTGCTTGGATGCCGTCACCGCCCGCTACGACGCCTTCTTGGCGCGGCTTGCGCGCTGAGCCCCTGGTCGCTCGCCCCGCGCCGGGTTAGTCGAGGGGCACGCCCCCTCGATCCGAACCCGGAGCCCCGATGTCCGACCTCACCCTCGCCGCCGCGCAGACCATCGTCGCCACCGCCCTGGAGACGGCTCGCGCCCACGCGCTGAAGCCCCTGGCCGTGGTGGTCTACGACGCGCGGGGCGCCCTCAAGGCCATGGGCGCCGAGGACGGGACCTCCCTGCGCCGCGCCGAGGTGGCGATGGGCAAGGCGAATGGCTGCCTTGCCCTCGGCCTCGGCGGCCGGGCGATCCACAAGCGCGCCGAGGAGCAGGCCTACTTCGTCGCCGCCGTCAGCCACCTCGTCGGCCCCGCCGCCCTGGTGCCGGTGCCGGGCGGCGTCCTGATCCGCCGGGGCGAGGCCGTGATCGGCGCCGTCGGCATCTCGGGCGACACCTCGGACAACGACGAGCTCTGCGCGCTGGCCGGCATCGAGGCGGCGGGGCTCACCGCGCAGACCGGCGCCTGAACCGATGCCGCGCCCGCATCGGCGGCACTGGCTCGTCGGCGGTGCGGCGCTCCTGGCCGCCGGCGGCGTCGGCCGGGCCTCGGCCGCGCCGGCCGAGCTCTACCGGCGCGGCAACGATGCGGACCCGGAGACCCTCGACCCGCACAAATCCTCGACGGTGGCCGAGGCGCATATCCTGCGCGACCTCTACGAAGGCCTGCTCACCTACGACAATCACGGCGCGATCATCCCCGGGGCGGCCACCGCCTGGACCCTGTCCGATGATCGCCTGACCTACGACTTCGCCCTGCGTCCGGACGGGCGCTGGTCGAACGGCGATCCGGTCCGCGCCGGTGACTTCGTCTTCGCCCTCCGGCGCATCCTCGCCCCCGCCACCGCGGCCAAATACGCCGAGGTCCTGTTTCCCCTGAAGAACGCCCGGGCGGTGAACCAGGGCGGACTGCCCCCCGAGGCCCTCGGGGTCGTCGCCCCGGACGAGCGGCGCCTGGTGCTGACCCTGGAGCAGCCGACGCCGTACCTGCTCGAACTCCTGACGCACCAGACCGCGCTGCCGGTGCATCCGCCCTCGGTCGCCCGGCACGGCGACGCCTTCGCCCGGGCCGGCAACAGCGTGACCAACGGCCCCTACCGCTTGGCGGACGTGGTGCCGAACGACCGCATCACCCTGGAGCGCAACCCGCATTTTCATGCGGCGGCCACGGTGGCGATCCCGCAGGTGGCCTTCCTGCCGACGCCGGACCTGTCGAGCGCGGTCCGGCGCTACGCGGCCGGCGAGATCGATTCGCTGGCCGACCTGCCCGGCGACCAGATCGCTTCGCTCAAGGCGCGCTTCGGCTCCGAAGTGGTGCTCGGCCCCTCACTCGGCCTCTATGCGCTCGCGGTGAACACCCGCAAGGCGCCCTTCGACGACGTCCGGGTCCGGCGCGCCCTCTCCCTCGTCATCGACCGCGAGTTCCTGGCGAGCCAGCTCTGGGGCGGGACCATGGACCCGGCCTATTCCCTCTGCCCGCCCGGCCTCGACCATTATCGCCGGCCGCCCGAGACCGAAGGCCGCGAGGCCCTGCCGATCGACCGTGAGGACGAGGCCCGGGCGCTGCTGGCGGCCGCCGGCTTCGGCGAAGGCCGGCCCCTGCGGCTCGAGTATCGCTTCAACACCAGCGACAACAACCGCAACACGGCGCTCGCCATCGCCGACATGTGGCGCGGCATCGGGATCGAGACCCGCTTCGTCTACACCGACGCCAAGACCCACTTCGCCTACCTGCGCGACGGCGGCGCCTTCGACGTGGCGCGCATGTCCTGGATCGCGGACTATTCCGATCCGCAGAACTTCCTGTTCCTGCTGGAGACCGGCAATGACGGCCTCAACCCGGGCCGCTACAGCAACCCGGCCTACGACGGCCTGATGCGGCGGGCGGCGGCCGAGGGCGACATCGCCCGGCGGGCCGAGCTCCTCTCCGCGGCCGAGACGATCGTGGTCACCGAGCTGCCCTGGATCCCGGTGATGCACACCCGCTCGAAGGCCCTGATCGCCCCGCGGCTGGCCGGCTACCACCCGAACCTGCGCAACGCCGCCCCGACCCGGTTCCTGAGGCTGACGGCGTGATCGGCTTCGTCCTGCGCCGCCTCCTCCAGGCGATCCCGACCCTGTTCGCCGTGGTCACCGCGAGCTTCTTCCTGATCCGCCTCGCCCCGGGCGGGCCCTTCGACCTGGAGCGGCCCCTGCCCCCGGCCGCCATGGCCAACCTCGCCCGGGTCTACGGCCTCGACCAGCCGCTGATCGTCCAGTACGGGCGCTACCTCGGCGCCCTGCTCACCGGCGATTTCGGGCCCTCCTTCTCCTTCCGCGACCTCACCGTCGGCGACCTGTTCGCCCGTGGCCTGCCGGTCTCGATGACGCTGGGCACCCTCGCCCTGGCGCTCGCCCTGGTGCTCGGCATCGGCCTCGGCGCGCTGGCGGCCTTCCGCCGGGGCAGCGCCGTAGACCGCCTCGTCGGCCTCACCGCCGGCCTGACGCTCGCGGTGCCGACCTTCGTGGTGGCGCCCCTGCTGCAGATCGTGTTCGGCCTGACCTTGCGCTGGCTGCCGGTGGGCAGCTGGGAGAGCGGCGCGCCGGCCAACCTCGTGCTCCCGGTGGTCACCCTGGCCCTGCCCCAGGTCGGGGCGCTCGCCCGCCTCACCCGCGCCGCCCTGGCGGAGGTGTTGGCCGCGCAGCCGGTCCGGACCCAGCGCGCCATGGGCCTGCCGCCCCACCGCATCGCCCGCCACGCCCTGCGCGGGGCCCTGCTGCCGGTGGTGGCGATCCTCGGGCCGACGGCGGCCTCGCTGCTCACCGGCTCGGTGGTGGTCGAGACCATTTTCGGCCTGCCCGGCATCGGCCGCTACTTCGTCGACGGCGCGCTCAACCGCGACTACACCCTGGTGATGGGCACCGTCGTGCTGGTGGCCGTCTTCGTCATCGCCCTTAACCTCGTGGCCGATCTCCTCTCCGGCCTTCTCGACCCGCGCCTGCGGGCGGCCCGGTGAGGCGCGTCCTCGGGCGCCTCGCCCGCAACGGGAGCGCCCTGGCGGCCCTCGCCGTCCTGGCGCTGGTCGCCCTCGCCTGCCTCGCCGGTCCCCCGCTCACCGGCCACGATCCGGGCCGGATCTATCCCGACCTCGTGCGCACCGCGCCCTCGCTCCGGGCCCATCCGCGCCCCGAGGCCATCGCCCCGGCGGTGGAGCGCCTCGCCTTCCGCATGCGGGTGACGGCCGCGGACATCCGGGTCGCGGACGGGCGCCTGCGCGTCACCCTGTCGGCGCCGAACCCGATCAACGCGCGGGTGCTGAGCTACCTGCCCCGCTCGGACCTGTTCGGCCCCGCCACCATCCTGTCGCGGGAGGCCGAGGGGCGCCGCCTCGTGGTCGAGGCGCCGGTGCGGCGGCTCTTTTTTCCCCTCGGCACCGACGTGCTCGGGCGCGACCTCCTTACGCGCAGCCTCGTCGCCGGCCGGATCTCGCTCCTCATCGGCCTCGTCGCCTCCGGCGTCGCGCTCCTCATCGGCGTCACCTACGGGGCGGTGGCGGGCTATGCCGGCGGCCGGGTCGACGCGGTGATGATGCGCGGCGTCGACGTGCTCTACGCCCTGCCCTTCGTGTTCTTCGTCATCCTGCTGCTGGTCTTCTTCCGGGCCGGGCTCGGGCTGATCCTCGTCGCCATCGGCGCGGTGGAATGGCTCGACATGGCCCGGATCACCCGGGCGCAGACCCTGTCGCTGCGCCACTGCGACTTCGTGCGCGCCGCCGAGGCGCTGGGCCTCTCCACGGTCGCGATCCTGCGCCGGCACATCGTCCCCAACACCCTCGGACCCGTCACCGTGGCGGCGACCCTGCTGGTCCCCAAGGTGATCCTGCTGGAGAGCTTCCTCTCCTTCCTCGGGCTCGGCGTGCAGGAACCGTCCACGAGCTGGGGCGCCCTGATCGCCGAGGGCGCACGGGCCATCGAATCCGCCCCCTGGATGCTCGCCGCCCCGGCCGGGTTCCTCGTCGCCACCCTGGTGGCGCTGAACGTGCTGGGCGACGGCCTCGCCGAGGCCCTCGACCCGCGTCTCAGCGCGGATTGGTGAGTCCGGGATAAACCACCCGGACCACGCGCCGCTCTTCCGGGATCTCCGAGACCGGCCGGCCCTTGGCGTCCCGCGCAGGGCCCGCCTCCGCCGGCACGACGTCGCTCGGCCGCAGTCGCCACGGATCGAGGGGCCGCGCCGCCGCGCCGCGTCCCGCTTCGGATGCGGCGGCGGGCGGGACCCCGAGGGCGGTGAGGGCGAGAAGCAGGGCGGAAGACACGCGGGCGGGCATCGGCAGGGCGTCCGGGAGAGCCTGCCGAGTTCAGCGGAGATGACTTAACCTTTGCGTGAAGCTTGGCGGAACCGCCGGGCACCGCGCCGGATTGCCAACAACTGTCGTACAGCACGGTTAACGAGGATTCGATGGCAACCAAGGCCGTGGCGGACCGGGGCAGCGCGAGCGCGGGGACGACGCCGGAGCGGGTCCCGATGGGAACCGTGATCGACACCGACATCTCCGCCCGGCTCGACCGCCTGCCCTGGGGGCGCTTCCACGTCCTCGTCATCGTGGCGCTGGGCATCACCTGGGTGCTCGACGGCCTCGAAGTCACCCTCGCGGGCTCCCTCGTCGGGGCGCTGCGAGCCGAGCCCATGAGCTTCACCGAGTTCGACATCGGCCTCGCGGCGAGTTCCTACCTCGTCGGCGCCGTCACGGGCGCGCTGGGCTTCGGCTGGCTCACCGACCGCATCGGCCGCAAGAAGCTCTTCTTCATCACCCTGGCGCTCTACCTCGCCGCCACCGCCGCCACGGGCCTGTCCTGGAATATCTACAGCTTCTGCCTGTTCCGCTTCCTCACGGGCGCCGGCATCGGTGGCGAATACACGGCCATCAACTCGACGATCCAGGAACTCGTGCCGGCTCGCGTGCGCGGCTGGACCGACCTCGTCATCAACGGCTCGTTCTGGATCGGCGCGGCGATGGGCTCGTTCCTCTCCATCGTGGTGCTGCGCCCGGGCATGATCGACCCGGCCTGGGGCTGGCGCATCGCCTTCTTCGTCGGCGGCGGCATCGGCCTCGTCATCCTCCTCCTGCGCACCTGGATTCCCGAGAGCCCGCGCTGGCTCGCCACCCATGGCTACGTCGCCGAGGCCGACCGCGTGGTCACCGCCATCGAGAAGCGCTTCACCGACGAGGGCCACACCCTGCCGCCGATCGACGAGGGCAAGCGCATGAAGCTCAGGACCCGCAGCCACACCCCCCTCAAGGAGGTGTTCGGCACCATGCTGGTCGGTCACCGCCGGCAGACGTTCGTCGGCCTCGCCCTGATGGTGGCGCAGGCCTTCTTCTACAACGCTCTGTTCTTCACCTACGCCCTGGTGCTGCAGCGGTTCTACAACGTGCCGGGCGACCATGTCGGTTGGTACCTGCTGCCCTTCGCCCTGGGCTCCTTCCTGGGTCCCGTGCTCCTCGGGCGCCTGTTCGACACCATCGGCCGCCGTCCCATGATCGCCTTCACCTACGGCATCTCGGCGGTCCTGCTGGCGATCACCGGCTACCTGTTCAAGATCGACGTGTTCGGCCCGGTGGGCCAGACGGCGGCCTGGATGGTGGTGTTCTTCTTCGCCTCCGCCGCCGCGAGCGCGGCTTACCTCACCGTCGCGGAGACCTTCCCCCTGGAGATCCGGGCCCTGGCCATTGCGGTGTTCTACGCGCTGGGCACCGGCATCGGCGGCGTCTCCGGGCCGCTCCTGTTCGGCGCCCTGGTGGAGACCGGCTCGCGGGACTACGTGCTGGTCGGCTACCTCATCGGCGCGACCCTGATGGCCGTGGCGGCGGTCGTGGGCGGTCTCTTCGGAACGGCGGCCGAGGGGAAATCCCTGGAAGACGTCTCGAAACCTTTGGCGGCCGCCTGATCTGCGGCGATCGAGCCCCGGCAAGGCTCGAAACCACCGGGATTGATCCGTGTCGGTCCGGCACCGACCGGGTCACGCCCATCTCGGGAAGGACCCCATGCGGATCGTCCCCACCGCCCTTTCCCTGGTCCTCGCCGGCGGCTCCCTGGCGTTGGCGACGGGCAATGCCCGCGCCGAGATCGAGCCCCCCGGGCCGCCGCGCCTGACGATTCCGGGCGTCGTCGACAAAGGAATCGTCTGGCCCGGCGGCATCGATAATGGGGGACCGGGTTCGATCGGCACCGTCGCCCCCGGAGCCACTGGGGCCTCCAAGTGCCTCGAACGCGTCCGGCGCGTCCGGCAACGCCGCATAGACCCAGACGCCGATCGCCAGCACCGGCGGCGGGGGCGGCAGCTGAACTCTCAGGGCAGGCGGCGTTCGGCGAAGAAATCCCGCAGCAACCCGGCGGCCTCGGCTTCCCGGAAGCCGCCATAGACCTCCGGACTGTGATGGCAGGTCGGCTGATTGAAGAAGCGCGGCCCGTTCTCCACGGCACCGCCCTTCGGGTCCGCGGCCGAGAAGTACAGCCGCCGGATCCGCGCGAAGGCGATCGCGGCCGCACACATCGCGCAGGGCTCCAGGGTGACGTAGAGGTCGCATCCGTTCAGCCGTTCGTCGTCGAGGGCCTGGCAGGCGGCCCGGATCGCCAGGATCTCCGCATGGGCGGTCGGATCGCGCAGGGCCCGCGGGCGATTGTGCGCCACGGCAAGGACCACCCCGTCCCTCACCACCGCCGCACCCACCGGAACCTCCCCCTCCGCCGCCGCCCGACGTGCCGCCGCGAAGGCGTGGCTGAGGGGGTCGGTGGCGGACGGATCGGTCTCGGGCATGATGGAGTCCTGCGGATCGGCGCCCGATCCCTGGCGCCCGATCCTTGGCGACCGCGACGCTGCTTCGCAATGGGCTGCACCCGAGGAACCCTCGGCACCGTCGGCACGAAAGCCCTGCAACCCCCGGCTGGCGGTTCAGCGACGGCAGGTCGGGCTCGACGGCGGCTTCGTCACCGCCATGGGACATCGCTGCCGTCTTCGCACGCGGATTGTTCAAGCGCGGCGCGCCGATGGAGCTCCCGCACCGAGCAGAAGCCGAAGCCGTTCGTGGAATGGCTTCACGAGGATATTAAATCCCGGAACATCGCTCGGGCGTGGCCGTTGGGATGGGCAATGCGGCACGGCCGAGACGACGCCGACCGCCAACCCGAAGACGAGGAGCGCACGATGAGCAGCACCACCGACAAGATCAAGGGTCTCGCCAACGAGGCTGTCGGCAACGTCAAGCAGGGCATCGGCAACGTGACCGATAACGACAAGCTGAAGGCCGAGGGCAAGGCCCAGGAGCTGAAGGGCGAGACCCAGAAGACGGTCGGCGATGCCAAGGACGGCGTCAAGAACGCCGCCGACGCGGTCAAGAGCAAGCTCTAAGTCTTTCGACCCCGGATCTCGTATCCGGCGACGATGATCTCGGAAGGGCGGCGCGAGCCGCCTTTTCGCATGTTTGGGGACTGCATCCACCGAACCCGCGGCCCTTGCGCGCGGGATCACTCGCAACAACGCGCCCGCTCTGTTATGGGGCAGGCATGACCGACAAGACTGACGATACGATGGGCAAGTCTGAGGACGTGCCTGCCAAGACCTCCCGTTCGAAGCCCAAGGCTTCGGCAAACCCGTCGAGCAAGACCGCGGCGGCGTCCACCCAGACCGCGCCAGCGAAGGCCCACGCGTCCGCGCCCGCCGCAGGGGCGGCCGAGGGGGCGGCGAGCCCGCCCGCCAAGGCGGCCAAGGCCGCGAAGGCCAAGCCTGAGACGGCGGACGCCGCCAAGACGGGTGCGGGCAAGGCCGGCGCTGGCAAGACGGCGACCGCGACGGCTTCGGACACCCCGGCGTCCGCTGCGACGCCTTCGAAAGCGAAGTCCGCGAAGCCGGCCGCGTCCGAGGAGACGCTCGCGGCGGAGACCGTGACGTCCAAGGCCCCGAAGGCGGCCTCCGCCAAGCCGAAGGCTGAGACGGGCAAGCCTGCGACGGCCGATGCCGCGTCGGCCAAGGCTGCGGCGGGCGCCGAACCCGTCGACACGGCCAAGCCGAAAGCCGCGAAAGCCAAGCCGGCCAAGGCCGAGGCGTCCCAGGACGTCTCGAAGGAGGCCTCCACCGTAGCGCCCGAGGCCGCGAGCGCAGTGGCGGAGCCGTCCGCGGCCAAGCCCAGGACGGCCAAGCCCACGACGGCCAAGCCCACGACGGCGAAGCCCACAACGGCCAAGCCCTCCAAGGCCAAGGCACCCGAAGCCGCGCCGAGCGAGGCTGTCGCCGCCGAGCCTCCCGCGCCCGCGGCGGACGCGTCCGTCGCCAGGCCGGCGGTCGAGGCTGCGCCCAAGCGCGCCAAGGCGACGCCGGCCGAGGCGGCGGCGCCGCAGGCCGCCGCCACGACCTCTTACGAGTCGAAGGCCCCGGCCGGGTCCTGGGCTCCGGCGACCGATGCCGGCATTCCCGGCCCTTCGGCCGAGGAGAAGCCGAAGGTCCGGCACGCCGCCATGCCCCGCGGCGGCGACGCGCCCCTGCGCCGCAAGACCGCCATGGCAACGACCGCCGTGGCGAAGGCCGCCCAGCCGGGGACCGCGGCCGCCGCGTCCGGCGGTCCCGCCCGCGACGAGGGCACGCCCGAGGGCGACCGCATCGCCAAGGCCATCGCCCGCGCGGGCATCGCCTCGCGCCGGGATGCCGAGGCGATGATCGAACAGGGCCGCGTCACCCTCAACGGGCGGGTCCTGACCTCGCCGGCGATGAACGTGACCCCCGATGACCGGATTACCGTCGACGGCGAGCCGCTGCCGGCCCGCGAGCGCACGCGCCTGTGGATCTACCACAAGCCCCGCGGCCTCGTGACCACGGCGCGCGACCCGGAAGGCCGCCAGACCGTCTTCGACAACCTGCCCGAGGACCTGCCCCGCGTCGTCGCCATCGGCCGCCTCGACATCAACACCGAGGGGCTGCTGCTCCTCACCAACGATGGCGGCCTCGCCAAGGTCGTGGCCCATCCGGATACCGGCTGGCTGCGCCGCTACCGCGTGCGCGCCCATGGCGACACCACCCAGGCCGAGCTCGACAAGCTGCGCCGGGGCGTGACCATCGACGGCATGGATTACGGTCCGGTGGAGGCGACCCTCGACCGGGCGTCCGGCGACAACCTCTGGATCACCCTCGGCCTGCGCGAGGGCAAGAACCGCGAGGTCAAGCGCATCCTCGAGCATCTCGGGCTCGCGGTGAACCGGCTGATCCGCCTCTCGTTCGGGCCGTTCCAGCTCGGCGACCTCGAAGCGGGCCTGGCGGAGGAGATCCGCACCAAGGTGCTGAAGGAACAGCTCGGTCCGGCCCTCTCGGAACAGGCCGGCGTCGATTTCGAGAGCCCGGTGCGCGAGCCGATCGCGCCCTTCGGCTCGCCGAAGCAGCAGGCTAAGCAGCCCGCCCGCAGCGCCTCGGCCGCCCAGCGCCGCGACACCCGGGGCACCGACGACGAGGGGCCGCGCGGCGGCGGCCGCCCGATGGCGCCGGCCAAGCCCGCCCGCGTGCCCACCGGCGGCAACAGCGCCGGTCCGCGCCGCTCCGTCTGGCGCGCCGAGGACGAGGCCAAAACCGAGGATGGGACCCGGCGGGTCAAGATCCCGCGCCGGGGAGCCGACCCGAAGGTCGAGCGCGAGACGGCCGCCGCCCGGGGACGCGAACGCGTCGGCGCCATCAGCACCGGCGAGCGCCGTGTCCTCGTGGAGCGCCTGAAGTCGAGCCCGCAGGAACCGGCCGCCGAGCCGCATCGCCGCGACAGCGCCGTGCGCCGTCGCGGGGACGAGGCCGCCCCCCGCGAGGGCCGCTTCCCCCGCGCCGAGGCCCAGGGCCGCCCGTTCCGGCAGGCCGACGACCGTGCCTCGGAGTCTCGCCCCGCCGGTGACCGGCCCGCTCGCGGCTTCGGCGGCGAAGGCCGGCCGCCGCGCCGGGACGACGACCGTCCGCGCGGGAACTTCCGCTCGCAGGACGGTGCCGAGCGCCGTGGTCCCCCGCGCGGGAGCGAGGATCGCCCCCGCGGCCCCTTCCGCGGCAATGCGAATCGCGCCGAGGGCGGCGACGACCGTGGCGCCCGTCCGGCCTCCCGCGGCGCGCCGGCCCGGGACGACCGCCGCGACGGCTTCCGGGGCGACAAGCCCAGCGGCTTCCGTGGCAACGACCGCCCCGGCGGCGACCGTGGCGGCTTCAAGGGCACCCGCCCGGACGGCGAGCGCGGTGGCTACAAGGGCACTCGCCCGGACGGCGAGGGCGGTGGCTACAAGGGCACTCGCCCGGACGGCGAGCGCAGCGGCTTCAAGGGGGCCGGCAAACCCGGCGGCGGTTTCAAGGCCGGTGGCAAACCCGGCGGTTTCAGCAAGCCCGGTGGCAAGCCCGGCGGTTTCAGCCGCGGCGGCTCCGGTGGCGGCAAGCCCGGCGGCGCCCGTCCGCCCCGCGGTGGCGGCCGGTGAGGATCGTCGGCGGCGATCACCGCGGCCGCCGCCTCGCAACCCCGAAGACCGACGCGATCCGGCCCACCTCGGACCGGCTCCGCGAGGCACTCTTTAACGTCCTCGCGCACGCCTATGACGATGCCGTCGCCGGGGCCCGGGTCCTCGACCTGTTCGCCGGCACCGGGGCGCTGAGCTTCGAAGCCCTGTCGCGCGGTGCGGCCTACGCCCTCCTGGTCGACGAGGGCGCCGAGGCCCGCGCCCTGATTCGGGAGAACATCGAATCCTTCGGCGCCGAAGGGGCGACCCGCCTGTTCCGGCGCGACGCCACCCGACTCGGCCCGGCCGGCACCAGCGGTACCTTCTCCCTCGTGTTCTGCGACCCGCCCTACCACCGCGACCTCGCTCCGGCCGCCCTGGCCAGCGCGGCCACCGGCGGCTGGCTCGCTCCCGGCGCCCTCGCGGTCGTCGAGGAATCCGCGAGTGTCCACGTCGCCCTGCCGCCCGGGTTCACCGAGCTGGAGCGCCGGGTCTACGGCGACACCGCCCTCGCCTACGCGCGCTACGCCGCCTGACGCGCGACCTCGACGCGAGCTGCGTGGTATACCGGCGCGACCGACGCGCGCGCGGCGGACCCCCGCGGCACCCGGGCGCGTTCCTCCGGTATGGTCCTCGCCGAACCCCGAACCGACGCCGCCGAGATCGATCCGGTCGCCTCCGACCCGCGCCCGTCCCGCCTCTGGCGACCGCGCCGCGTCCTCGTCACCCCGGCCGCCCTGGAGCACGCGCACGGCCGCGCGATGGTGGCTCGCGCCGAGGCCCTCGGGTTACCGGTCGAGCGCTTGGCCGCCAACCGTCTGACGGGCTTACGAAATCCGGACCCACGGATCGCGTATCGCGAGGCGAAGGCGACCCTCGCCATCGTCGTCGCCCCACCGACCAAGCTGAAACTCCAGCCGATTCCACCGAGCGCCGACTGGCGCTTCGACCTCGCCGAGGGCTGCCCGGCCCATTGCCAGTACTGCTATCTGGCGGGCTCTCTCTCGGGCCCCCCGGTGACGCGGGCCTACGCGAACCTCGACGCGATCCTCGACAACCTGCCGGCCTATCTCGGCCAGGGCGCCATCACCTCGACCCAGGCTGACCGCGCCCAGGAAGGCACCACCTTCGAGGCCTCGTGCTACACCGATCCCCTCGGCATCGAACATCTCACCGGCTCGCTCTCGGCCGCCATCACCCGCTTCGGCGCCTGGGAGGCACCGGTCCAACTTCGCTTCACCACCAAGTTCGCGGCCGTGCAGCCCTTGCTCGGCCTTGCCCACAACCGGCGTTCCCGCATCCGGTTCTCCGTGAATGCGCGCTCGGCTGCTCGCTACGAGGGGGGAACGGCGAGTTTGGATGCGCGCCTGGCGGCCCTCCGGGAGGTCGCGGAGGCCGGCTATCCGGTCGGCCTCACCATCGCGCCGATCCTGCCGGTCCCGAACTGGCAGGACGCCTATGCCGGCTTGATACGGGATGTCGCCGCGGCGCTGTCGGGCGTGAAGGGCATCGATCTCACCGTTGAACTCATCACCCATCGCTTCACGCCCGGTTCGAAGAGCGTTCTGCAAAGGTGGTATCCCGGTTCGGATCTCCCGATGACGGAGACGGAACGAAGTCGCAAGCTGACGAAATTCGGATCGGTGAAGTACGTCTTTCCGCGGGATCTGATGCAGTCCATGCGTTCTTGGCTGACGGGAGAGATCCAGCGCACCTTGCCGGCTCGTATCCTTTACTGGACGTGAGATATTATCCTGCCTTCAATTCGGTTGGCCTTCATCGAAGCGACTTCGTGCCTCCTGGATTGCCGGAAGATTCGAGAATGCCCAGGCCCCCAGGGCCTGAACGGGGACCTGCAGGGATCGCCCGAGATCCGTAAGTTCATACTCCACCCGGGGCGGAATGGTGGGATACACGGTCCGGGAGACCAAGCCGTCGCGCTCGAGGCCTCGGAGGGTGAAGGTCAGCATCCGCTGCGAGATGCCCCCGACCAGGCGCTTCAGTTCGTTGAAGCGCCGCGGCCCATCCGTCAGCATCATCACCACGAGGATCGACCACTTGTCGCCGATCCGCGACAGGACTGTGCCGACGACCCGGCAATCGCCCGGGTTGTGCTGTGCGGTCGTTGCGGTTCCCTCGTTGTGCCCCAGTTCCACGAATGTGCCTCCTTGCGCGGGAGCGCATCTGGTTCTCTATACCGCCTCGGTACACTTCTGATACCGGGGATCGAAGATGAAACTCCTGCACGTCGACGGAAGCATTCTGGGGGACCATTCGGTCAGCCGCGCGGTTTCGGCTGCGATCGTCACGCATCTGACGGCGGCGACACCGGGCCTCGACGTCACCTACCGCGATCTCGCCGCGACGCCGATTCCGCACCTCTCGGGTTCCTACCTGGCAGGCCACCAGCCGAACGCGACGAACACCCCTGATATCCAGCACGACGTCGAGCTCGGCCGTTCCGTCCTTGCCGAATTCCTCGCCGCCGACATCGTGGTGATCGGCGCGCCTCTGTACAACTTCACGATCTCGTCGCAGCTGAAGGCCTGGATCGATCGTATCCTCGTGGCGGGCCAGACCTTCAAGTACACCGAGAGCGGCGCCGTCGGCCTCGTTCCGCAGAAGCGGGTCATCGTAGCCGTTGCTCGGGGCGGTCTTTACGGAGCGGGAACACCGAACGCGGCGGCGGAGCATGCCGAGACCTACCTGCGCGTGGTTCTGGGTTTCATCGGCATCACGAACCCGGAGATCATCGTCGCCGAGGGCATCGCACTCGGTCCGGACGCCCGCCAGAAGGCCCTCGACGGTGCTCTGAAGGCCGCCTCCGACCTGCCGGCGGCCTAGCGCCGTCCGAAGAGCCGCTCGATGTCGTGGAGCTTCAGCTCCACGAAGGTCGGGCGGCCATGGTTGCAGGTGCCGGCGAGCGGCGTCGCTTCCATCTCGCGCAGGAGCGCGTTCATTTCCTCTGGGTGCAGGCGCCGGCCCGCTCGGATCGAGCCGTGGCAACTCATCCGCGACAGGATCGCGTCCAGGCGCCGGCCGAGGGGGCCTGCACCCGCATCGGTGCCATCGGGGCTTTCGTCTTCGAGACCACTCTGGCTGAGCGCATCGAGGATATCGGTGACGAGGGTCCGGATCGAAGCGCCGGCGAGAGCGGCCGGTACCTCCCGCACGAGGACGGCGCCCGAGCCGAACGGCTCGAGCGTGAGGCCCAGGCGGTCGAGATCGGGGGCCGCGGCGACGAGGCGCTCCGCCTCGCCGGGAGCCATCTCCACCACGTCGGGAATCAGCAGACCCTGACGGGCGATGCCGCCCCGTACGCGTTCGCGTTTCAGCCGTTCGTAGACCAGGCGCTCGTGGGCGGCATGCTGATCGACGAGGACGAGACCATCGGCCGTCTGGGCGACGATGTAGGTCTCGTGCAACTGAGCCCGCGCCGCTCCAAGGGGGTGCACCTGTTCGTCCGCTGGCTCCACCCGTGGGCGCAGATCCGCCGCCGGGGGGGCGAAATCATGCGCGAAGCGGGCCTGGGGCGCCTCGGCCATTCCGGTGAGCGCCGGCGAGCGCGGAACCGCCTGGCGGTAGGGATAGGGCGCAGCAATGGACGGCACCGAGCCCGGTCGGTTCAGTGAGGGGATCGGATAGGTACTGGTGCCCGAATGAACGGCGAGACCGGTCGGCCGCAAGGCGTCCAACGTGCGGGCAGCGCCCGTGGTGGAGCCGCGCAGGCCGGCTTGTCGGAGGGTCTCGTGGATCGCACTGACGATCAGGCTCCGGACCAGGCCGGGATCGCGAAAGCGGACTTCGGTCTTGGCCGGGTGCACATTCACGTCCACCAGCGACGGATCGCACAGGATCGCCAGAGCCAGGACCGGGTGGCGGTCGGAACTCATGGTATCGGCATAGGCGCCCCGCACGGCGCCGAGCAGTAGGCGGTCACGGACCGGCCGGCCATTGACGGTGAAGTGGATCTGGCTGGCAGCGCCGCGATGGAAGCTCGGCAGGCCGATATGACCCGCAAGCGCGAAGCCCTCGCGGGCCATGTCGAGGGCTAGCGAATTTGATGCGAAGTCGGTGCCGAAGATCCCAGTCAGGCGCCGAAGGGTTGCGGAAGAACCCGTTTCTGTCTCGGCCGGGAAAATGAGCGGCGTCCCACTTTCCGATCGCAGGACAAGTCGGATTTCGGGCTGCGCCACCGCGAGCCGGCGCAGGATGTCGCCGATCGCCGCCGTTTCGGCCCGGTCGGACTTCAGGAATTTCAGTCGCGCAGGTGTGGCCGCGAACAGATCGGACACCTCGATGCGCGTGCCGCGCGCGCTCGGTGCCGGGCGGACTTCGCCCTTGATGCCCGCATCGACCGTAAGGGTGACACCGGTTTCGGCCTTGGACGTACGACTGGTAAGAGTCAGGCGCGCGACCGCGCCGATGGAGGGTAGGGCCTCGCCACGAAAGCCCAGCGTTTCGATGCGGGTAAGGTCTCCCCCTGGAAGCTTCGAGGTGGCGTGTCGCTCTACGGCGAGCGCAAGATCATCCGCATCCATGCCCGCGCCGTCATCGACCACACGGATCAAGCGTCGGCCGCCTCCTTCGATCGTGACCTCGATACTGCGTGCGCCAGCATCGATCGCGTTCTCGACGAGTTCCTTGACCGCTGAGGCAGGCCGCTCAACGACCTCGCCCGCAGCGATACGGTCGACGAGGATCGGATCGAGGCGACGGACGGGGCGAGGTGGCGTGGACATGCGAAGGAAACTATAGGTGCCCTCGGACACAGCCGAAAGGCCAGGATGGAAACGTTGGTTCGTGCCACACCCGCTGCCGATTCGACGCACGCTCACGAGGGTGACGACAAGGTCGACGGTATGAAGACCTTACGGTTCTCTTTCGAGGGGCTTATCCGCGCGTGAAGGCCAAGCTGCAGCGCTGCCGCACCGTATGGGGACGGACCGAACAGCGCGATACACTTCCGGGACTGCGTGCGGTGACCAACGCCGTGTATCAGCCGGCGACCCTGGACGGGAGTTGGGCGCTGTGCGATGCCGATGGCACCATCATCGAATTTGGCGCCAATCCCATGCTGACGGACGTCGTGGACGAGGCGGACGATCGCCCGACTCTCTTCATCGGTCCGCTGATCACCCATTACGGCCATTTCCTCCTCGGCACCTTCGCGCGCCTCTGGCCACTCCTCACCTGGAGGGGACCGAAGCCACGCCTCCTCTGCTACGCTGAAGGACCTCTGGATGCGCTGCACGCGAAATGGGCGACGCTACCGTTCCTCGCCGACATTCTCGCCCGCTTCGATCTGACCATCGCAGACCTCGTGACCTTCCAGAACGTGACGCGGATCCCGAAGCTGCTGGTTCCGGAGCCGAGCGTAAAGGAGCAGGACTTCACCCATGCGATCTACGGCACGCTCACGCACTATACCGGCGAGGCGTTCTACGACCCAGTCGCTGTCGATCGGGAAACGCGGCCGGTCTACCTGTCGAAAGCAAGATTGGCATCGGGGATCTCGCGCCTGCGCAACGAGGATGTGCTGTGCGAGCGTCTGGCGCGGCAGGGGGTGGACATCGTTTTCCCGGAGACCCTGCGGTTTCCTGAGTTGGTTCGTCTGCTTTCGGAACGGAAAATGGTTCTTGGAACGGCAGGCTCGGCGTTCCATACGGCCGTCTTCGCGGCGCCGAACCGCCGGATCCTCGCGTTGAACTGGACGCCTCCGGTCCACGCCAACTATCCCCTGCTCGATGCGCTCAATGGCACGCAGGCGCGGTACTACTTCGTTCCGGGGAGCATGATCGAAGAGGAGCCTGGCTTTCATTTCGGGTGGTCGATCCCGGACCCACAAGCGGTCGCGGCCGAGATGCTGGAGCGCGCGCATGCCTTCGACAGCCTCGAGGCCCGCGATGCCGCCGAGGACACGGCGCGTTGGCGATCCAAGTGGATCCCGGGCTGGAAACCGGTTCAGCGCTGGCTCGAGCGCCGCCTCTGACGGCTCAGGCGACGCCTGACCGGAGCAGATCGTGGTAGTGCACGAGCCCGACCGGGCGGTCGTCCTCGACGACGATCAGCGCCGTGATCTTCATCGATTCCTGGATTTCCAGCGCCTTCGCGAGCAACGTTTCGGGGGCGACCGTCCGTGGCTTGCCGCTCATCAGCGCCTCGACCGCGAGGCTATCGAGATCGGTGCGGAAGACGTTGCGGCGCAGATCGCCGTCCGTGAGGATCCCCGCGAGGCGTCCCTCGGCGTCCACCACGACCACCGAGCCGAACCCCTTCGCATCGATCTCGGCGATGGCCGCGCGCATCGGGGTCCCGCATGGGACCACCGGCAACTGAGATCCGGTATGCATCACCTCGCGAACCTGACGCAGCGAGGCCCCGAGGCGACCGCCCGGGTGATAGATGCTGAATTCCCGCGCGGAGAAGCCGCGTGCTTCGAGGAGCGCAATGGAGAGCGCATCGCCGAGCGCGAGCTGCATTGCCGTGGACGTCGTCGGGGCCAAGCCATTCGGGCAGGCCTCGCGCGCCTTCGGGAGGGTGAGGCAGATGTCGGCTTCGCGGCCCAGAGTCGACGTGCTGCTCGACGTGATGGCGATCAGGCCGACGCGGTAGCGACGGGCATAACCGATGATGTCGGCCAACTCCGTCGTCTCGCCCGACCAGGACAGTGCCACCACGACGTCTTCGGGCTGTATCATGCCCAGATCGCCATGGCTGGCCTCGGCGGGGTGAACGTACAGGGCGGGCGTCCCGGTCGAGGCCAGCGTCGCAGCGATCTTGCGACCGATATGGCCCGATTTGCCCATGCCCGTGAGGATGGCGCGTCCCTTGGCGCGGGCGATGCGCGACACCGCATCGGTGAACGCCGCGCCGAGCCCATTGCCGATGGACTCCATCAAGCAGGCGAGCCCATCGCGTTCGGTCTCGATCGTCCGCAGGGCGGAGGCGACCGCCGGCGAGAGCGTCGAATCCGCGGGGATCGAGGCGGGGCGCAAGGCCTGGGCGCTGTCTGCTGGAGCCATACTGCCCCGTATCCTTCTCGTGAGATCGCGTGCGCGTGCGGCGCCACGGTCGTCCGCCTATGGACAGGGATTGTGGTCGGATGGCGACCCCTTGGCCTTGCCCGATGTGTCCCGCTCCGCGTTGACGCCCCATTAACCGTGCCGGTTGTAGGCCTGTTAACCATGAGGTCGGGGCGTCTTCCCTTGAAAGACGGTCTGGCGTCGTCCGTCTCGCGCATCCGCAGGCGGCCCAGGTCTCGAAGCGCCGTCTTCGGCGTCAAGGTCAGCGGAAAGACGTCGATCCGTGACATGCGCAGGGCCGATCGCAGGATGGCAGAGCCAAGGTCTTCGTGGCTTTGCCCTGATCGCTGCCCTCACGCTTCCGTCCCTTGCCCGGGCTCAGGCGCTTCCCTCCGGTGCGCCCGATAGTACCTTCGGAGCGCCGGCCGTGGGCGACGTCCTGCCGCTGGGCGCGGGCCTGCGGGGCAGTACCGTCTCGGGCAGCGGGGTTCTGAACAGCAACGGCTCTGCGACCGGCGGAGAGACGTCAGGCAGCGGAGGACTGGCCACCCGTGCGCTGGCCGGAAGCCGATCCGGCAGCGCCCTCGCCTCCGGCGGGACGAATGGGCCCAACAATCGCGGACTGACGAATCTCCTGCGGCTCAGGGCGATCCCGCCGCGCCGCTTCGGGAGCGCGACGGTCCGGCCGGTCCGATCGATCACGCAAGTGCCGCCTTACGATCTGCGTCTCACGCCGGTGGTGCGCAATGCCGTGAGCGGCGTTCCGTTGCCGACGGTGCTGCCGCTCGCTGGTGTCCAGACGCCGGGATTCTTTCTCTCGACGGCCCTTCGGCGGCCGATCACCATCGACGAGGCCTACGCGCCGCTCGGGATCAAGGTCGGCACCTTCACGATCCTGCCTGCGATCCAGCAGAGCATCGGCTATGACACCAACCCCGACCAGATCACGAATCGGCTGGCCAAGCCGTCGCTGGCGCTGCGGACCGATGGCGAATTGAGCTTCCGGAGCGACTGGTCGTCGAGCGAGCTCACCGGCGACCTGCGGGGGGGCTACGTCGATTATCCGGACAATCAGGGGGCCAGCCGACCGAACGGAGCCGGCGTGACGCGGCTGCGGATCGACGCGAACCGCGACACGCGGATCGAGGTCGAAGGCCGATTTCTCCTGGAAACACAACGCACTGGCACGCCGGACCTGGCGGCCGCGACGGCGACCCGGCCGCTGATCGCGAGCTATGGCACGACGGTCGGCGTCTCCGAGCGCTTCAACCGGGTCCAGGTTTCGCTGCGGGGGTTGCTCGACCGCTCGGAGTTCGAGGATGCGCAGCTCTCGGATGGCACCATCCTGCGCCAGAGCGATCGCAACCTGAACCAGTATGGCCTGCAACTCCGGGCCGGATACGAGATCTCGCCCGTCATCACGCCCTTCGTCGATGTCCTGGCCGACACGCGCGTCTACGATCTGCGCGTAGACTCCTCGGGAATACGGCGCGATTCCGATGGCATCACGCTCTCGGGCGGCGCATCCTTTGCCCTGACCCGCTTCGTCACCGGGGAAATCTCGGCGGGACTTCAGCACCGCAGCTATGTCGACCCGGCCCTGCGCGATCTGACGGCGCCCGTCATCACCGCGGCGCTGATCTGGAGCGCGAGTCCGCTCACCACGGTCCGCCTGAATGGAGCGACGGGCATCGTCGAGACGTCGGTGCCCGGTTCGAGCGGTGTCCTGACACAAACCGCGACGCTGGAAGTCCAGCACGATCTCCTGCGCAATCTCTCGCTGACCGGCGGCATCAGCTACCTGTCGAACGACTATGACCGGGTGAACATCACCGAGCGCGGATTCTCGGCGACGGCGCGGATCGACTATCGCTTTAACCGCTGGCTGGCGATGCGCGGGAGCTACATCTACCAGCGCCTCGACAGCACCTCGTCCGGTTCGAGCTTCCACGCGAACACGTTCCTGCTCGGCCTGCGCGTCAATCCGTGACGCGCGGACCCGCTTTTTCGTCGCGGTATACCAAGAGGGTCGTGTCGAGGTCGCGCGGGTTTCAGCGCACCATCGCCAGCGACGCGCCGGATTTCGACAGCGCGCCGTCGAGGGCCCCGCCACCCTGACGCAGCCGGGCCGCGACGGTGCCGCCGGGCTGGTAGAGGTAGACCTCGCCGTCGCGGTAATCCCAGGCGGTGACCTTGGAGAGGTCCTTGTTCGGGCAGCCGGAGGCGCTGGCCTTGTAGAGGTCCAGGGCCGGAGCGCTCGACAGGGAGACCTTGCAGCTCGCGCCGGTGGCGTCCTTGGCATTCCAGGTGCCGACGACGGACGAGCGGCCGCCCGCCACGACCGGCGGCGGAGTCGGGGCGACGGGGGGCGCCTCCGGGGCGATCACCGGGGTCGAGGGGGCGACGGCCACGGTGGCGCCCACCGGGGGCGGCAGGTCCGCCGGGGCGGCGGTGGCGCCCGGCGGCGGGGCCAGCGGCTCCGAGGTGACCGGGCCGGACGGCATGGCGGGGACGACCGGCTCCAGGGCCGCCTGGGGGCCGGGGGCGATCCGGCCGCGCGTGGGACCCTCGAGGCGCTGGGAGGCACAGGCGCCGAGGCTGGCGGCGAGCGCGAGGACGGCGGCTGTCGACGGGAGCGAACGCGGCATCGATGTCATGTTCCGAGCAGGTGCGGGTGGGGAGCCCGGGGGCTCCTCGTTTCGGCCTGCGTCACCGGCAATTGCGCTGGCGGCAAGGCGCCGGGCGCGGGCGGTAAGGGATTTGCCGGGACCGCTCGATCTTTCGCGGCGGGTGTGGCGTTCGTGCCTCAGGGGATGGGGCCGACCCCCGGCTCCGTCGCGCCGGCCTGCCGCGCGGGCATCCGCCGGCGTTCCGCCAGGACGAGGGGCCGAGCGGGATCCGACCCCGGCGCGAGGATCGACGAATCGCGCTGGGTATCGCATTCCGGACGAAAGTGTGGTGACACAGGATCGGCAGTCTTGCGACGGAGGTTCGGCAGATTCCGCGAATAAAGGCGCGCCGGATACAAGCATGTGTCCAGTTTCGGCACAATCCCGCCTCAGAAACGCCGAGTCGACCGGGTCGGATAGCCCCGTGACGGACGACGCAAGTCGCGCGCCCGTCATCCGCGCCCTGGGGCCGGACCGAAGGCCCGGCACGTGCGCCGGCCCATGCAGGAGATGGAGCCGACCATGGCGGAAGCTGCCGAGCGTTCCATGTCGACCCGACCCGGTCGCGCCGCCCGAGGCCTCGGCCTCGCGGCCCTCCTCCTCGGCGGCGGTATCGCGGGTTTCGTCGCCTGGTCCCGTCCGCCGGCCGCGATCCCGACCCTCGCCGCCGTCACGCCGGTGGACCCGCCGGCAGCGGCCCCGGTCGGTACCGACAGGTCTGCCGACTCCGCCGCCGCGACGTCCGCCGACCCGGCGCCCGAAGTCCCGGCGCCCGTGGCACCCGAAGTCCCGGCGCCCGCGGGCGTCGCCGAAGCCACGACAGCAACCCCCGAGGCCGCGCCCGAGACCGCGCCCACGGCTATGGCGGAGCCGGCCACGGCCCAGTCGCCCCTCGTGGCGCGGTGGGTGCCGCTGCCGGTGCCGCGGCCCCCGGAATTTCGCGCCGGGCGCCTCTCCGCACGGTCGACCCGCGCGGCGCCCGCCCGGACCGCCAGCGCGGCGCCGCCCCCGGAGGACACCCGCTCCTTCATCGAGAAGCTCTTCGGCGTCGAGAGTTCCGAGCCGCCGCGGCTCGCCTACACGGCCCTGGAGACCAAACCCGTCGACGACGTCTTCCGGCGCGCCCTCAGCGCCGTGCCGACCAGCCCGACCGGCGGCGTCGCGGTCTACGATATCCGCGCCAAGGTCGTGACCCTTCCGAACGGGGAGAAGCTCGAGGCGCATTCGGGGCTGGGCGAGAGCATGGACAATCCCGGCCACACGCATGTGCGGATGAGGGGGCCGACCCCCCTCGGCACCTACGACATCCGCGAGCGCGAGCAGCCGTTCCACGGCGTCCGCGCCCTGCGTCTCACCCCCGTCGGAGGCCCGGAGGCCATCCACGGCCGGGTCGGCCTCCTTGCCCACACCTACATGCTGGGTGCGAGCGGCGCTTCGAACGGCTGCGTCTCGTTCCGCGACTACGACAAGTTCCTGCAGGCGTACCTGCGCGGCGAGGTCCAGCGCCTCGTCGTCGTTGCGGGCGGCTAGGGGCCTCACGGCCACTCGTCACGGGTCCGCGATCCGGGATCGCGTTGGGCGCACCGGCGCCGTCGAGATCCCTTCGCGGAGGCCGTGCGTCGCGGTCCCGGCTGAGACCGCGTGGAAAGATCTGTCCCAGGACTCATCCGCATTCGGCGCGTTTCGCGTGCTGTTCGCGTGTCTTCGCGCGTCGGCAGGCGCGCCCGCCCCCGATGGGGTCCAGGGTCTCGTCGGTGTTCGGGATCGGTACGACACGCCGACGACGCTCGGCGGGTCGTCTGCGCGTCGCCGCGGCGTCCCGCCTGCGAAGGGGCGTCGCCGTGCGCGCAACGATACCATGTCGAAGTCTTGCGCAATACTGTAACGTCAATACTGTAAAATATACAACAAATGCTGCTTTCGGGATGGTGTTGGCCGATAAATTCCTGATAAGGCGATTGATGGATTGGTCGAATGAACCGGTGAGAGGCTGAGGATGCGGCGGCGTACATTCGTGGCGGGTCTCGCCGGGTTCATCGGGTCCCGGCCCGCGTCGGCGCAGATGCGGCACAACATGGGCACGATGGCGGGCCAGGGTGCACTTAGCGCCCCGACGCCGGCGGCGCCCGTCCTGCCCCAGGGGCAACCGCTGCGCGACCTGCCGCGCCTGCCGAACCAGTCCACCGTTCCCGGCCGCTTCAGCGCGACGATCACGGCCGGCCCGGGCGTCGTGCGCTACGCGGAGGGTCTCGAGACGCCGGTGCTGCTCTACAACGGCGTCCAGCCCGTGATCGAGGCGACGGAGGGCGACCGGATCGCGATCCGGTTCCGGAACGGCGTTCCGGGACAGCCCTCCACGATCCACTGGCACGGGATGCCGGTCCCGTCCGATCAGGACGGCAACCCGATGAACCCGGTCGCGCCGGGGGACGAGCGCGTCTACGCCTTCGATCTCCCCGAGGGCAGCGCGGCGACCTACTGGTTTCACCCGCACCCGCACGGCTTCACCGCCGAGCAGGTCTATCGTGGCCTGGCGGGCCTGTTCCTCGTCAAGCCGAAGGTCGATCCCATTCCGGCCGCCTACGGCGACACCGTCCTGATGCTCACCGATCTGCGGATCGCCGCCGATGGAACGATGCCCCGGAGCACCATGGCCGACGCCATGAACGGACGCGTCGGCGACCATGTGCTGGTCAACGGGCAGAAGAACCCGGTCCTGTCCGTAGCGCCGGGGGAGAAGCGCCGCATCCGCCTCGTCAACGCGACGAATGCCCGGTTCCTGCGCCTCGGCCTCAAGGGCGCGCGCATGCTCCTCGTCGGCACCGATGGCGGCTTGGTGGAGACGCCGGTTCCGGTCGACGCCGTGCTGATCACGCCGGGCGAGCGCGTGGAACTCATCGTCACCTTCGACCGGCCCGGGGAGGCCCGGCTGACGACGCGCCCCTATGCGCGGGGCTGGATGGGGCCGGGTGAGCCGAAGCAGGCCGGCCTCGTCCTGCTGACGGCCCGGGTGTCGGGCCAGCCGGCCGCCGCCTCCCCGCCCCTGCCGCCGGTCCTGAACCGGATCGCACCGCTCGGCGAGCCGGTCGTCTCCCGGCGCTTCGTCTTCACGGAAGCCATGACGCAGGGCAGCGGCCGGGATGGCTCGAAGGGCATGGCGGGTATGGGAGGCATGGCGGGCATGGGAGGCATGGCGGGTATGGACGGCATGGCGGGTATGGACCGGGGCGCGACGGCGCCGCCCGGACCCGCATCGGCCGCGCCATCCGGCGGCATGGCGATGCGATTCCTGATCAACGGCCGGAGCTTCGAGATGGGCCGCATCGACGAGGTCTCGAAGGTCGGCCAGGTCGAATCCTGGAGCATCGTCAACGAGTCGGACATGGACCATCCGTTCCACGTCCACGGGACCCAGTTCCAGATCGTGGACATCGCGAAGGGCGGCGCGGTCCGGACGCCGGAATTCCGGTCCTGGAAGGACACGGTCAACGTCGCGGCCGGCGAGACGGTCCGCATCCGCCTGCGCCAGGACATGGCGGGGCCGCGCATGTACCACTGCCACATCCTCGAACACGAGGATCTCGGCATGATGGGAACGCTCGACGTCCGGGCCTGAGCCGGGCCGGATGCCGGCGCGGCTGCGGGACGGACCGTCGCGCAGCCGGCGCCGGGCCGAGGTCAGGCGGCCCGGATGGCGTCGAGGAAGGTCTCGACCTCGCGCTGGACGGCCACGGCCTGGGTCGAGAGTTCCCCGGCCGCCATCATCACCTGCTGGGCGGCGCTGCCGGTCTCGCCGGCCGAGGCCAGCACCCGGGCCACGTTCGCCGAGACGTCCTCCGTCCCGTGGGCGGCCTCGATGGCGTTGCGCGAGATTTCTCCGGTTGCCGCCGTCTGCTCGATCACGGTCGCGGCGATCGTTTCCGTGATGCTGTTGACCGACCCGATGGTCTGGCCGATCTGGCGGATCGCGGTGACGGCCTGGGCGGTGGCCTGCTGGATCGCCGCGATGTGTCCGCCGATCTCGTTCGTGGCGCGCGCCGTCTGGCCGGCCAGTTCCTTGACCTCCGTGGCGACGACGGCGAAGCCGCGTCCGGCCTCCCCGGCCCGCGCCGCCTCGATGGTGGCGTTCAGGGCCAGCAGGTTGGTCTGGCCCGCGATGCTGGAGATCATCGTCACGGCTTCGCCGATCTGCTCGGCGGCGGCCGACAGGCTGGCCATGGCCACGTCGGTCGCCTGGGCCTCCCGCGTCGCCGCGGCCGCGACCGTGTTCGACTGCTTCACCTGACGCTCGATCTCGCGCAGGGAGGCCACCATCTCCTCCGCCGCCGAGGCGACCGTCTGCACGTTCGCGGAGGTCTGCTCGGCGGCCGCACTGGAGGCCTGGGCCTGATGACTCGTCGCGTCGGCCACGCCCGTCATGGAGCGGGCGGTGGCGTCGAGTTCGGTGGAGGCTGCGGTGACGACCCCCACGGCGGCGCCGATCGTCCGTTCGAACCCCTTGACCAACTCGTCGACGCGGTCGGCGCGGCGCTGACGGGCGGAGCGCTCCGAGACCTGCTGGGCCTCGAGTTCGATGCGGGCGATGGCGTTCCGGCGGAAGACGTCGACGGCCTTGGCCATCGCGCCCATCTCGTCCGTGGCGTCCTGCGACGGCACGACGACCGCCGTTTCCCCGGCGGCCAGGCGGGTCATGGCCTCGGTCATCCCGGCGATCGGGCGGATCAGGCTGCGGGCGATCAGGACGGCCATGCCGCCGCCCAGGATCAGCGCCAGGGCGATCAGGCCCTGCTGCAGGCGCTCGCCGAAGGCGACGGTCGCCTCGGTGGTCGCGGCGACGGCCTTCATCCGCCCCTCGGTGACGGCGCGGGATTGGACCCCGGCGGCCGCGATGGCGGCGACCTTCGTCTTGATGCCGTCGAAATCGCGGCGGCTGTCCTCCATGGCCTTGGCGGCCTCCTGGAAGGCGCCGATATAGCTGGCGAACGCAGCCTCGCCGCGGGTGATCGCCGCGGCGGACGCCGGGTCGGGATCGAGGGCCCGCAGCGCCTTGCCGGCGGCCATGGCCGTCTGGGCGTAGTCCGCGAAGATCGTCGGACCCTTAGGGTCCAGGGTCGTCAGGAAGCGCCAGGCGGACATCCGCGTCAGCAGGACCGCGCTGTCGTAGGTCTGGGCCTGGATGAGGTGCGCCACGCTGCCGTTGGCCCGGATCTCCTGGAGGATGGCCTGGTTCAGGCGGGTCAGGCCGTTGCCCTCGTCGAACAGGCGGGTGCGGGCCTCGGCCAGGGCGGCGCCGCTGGCTCCCAGGCGGACGACGTCCTGCTCCAGGTCCCGGCCCCCGTCGGGCAATTGGGCGTAGACCTTCCGACGCTCGTCGGAGGCCGTGTTCCGCGTCACCCGGTCGCCGATCTCGACGATGCTCCGGCGGGTCTGATCGAGGTCGACCAGGGTCTCCGGCTTGGCCGTGGCGCTGTATGCGAAGGATTGGGCGATGAGCCGGTCGGTCAGGCCCGTGATCGTGTAGATGTCGCGGGTGTTCGTCTCGATCCGGTTGCGGTTCTCGTACTGGCCGGACAGTTCGGCGAACTGGTAATGCGATGCGATGCCCAGGCCGGCGATGAGGAGCATCAGCGTGCCGAAGCCGGCATACAGGCGGGTCCGAATACCGAACTTCATTGCAGTGTCTCGCTGAGTAGGATTACGTCGCGAGACCTTTAATAGGCTATATCCAACAATATTCCGTTAAAAGAGCAGTATAGAAGCCCGTCTGAGCAAGGCGCATTGCTTGCGGGGTCCGCCTGACCTTCGGGATGGTCCCGCGCGGCCGGACCCTACGGAGCGATGCCGTCGATGGCGAGGCGCAGGTGCTTCGGGCCGCGCAGGGCCGAGCCCGGCCGGTAGGGCGGGGGGTCGACGGTCAGGCGCGGGTTCTTCAGGCGGCGGGCGAGGGCCACCAGGGCGGCCTCGACCTCGAAGCGGGCGAGCGGCGCGCCGACGCAGTAGTGCAGGCTGCCCCCGAAGCCGAGATGGCGATTGTCGGCCCGGTCGGGATCGAAGCGGTCGGGCTCGGCATAGACCTCGGGGTCCCGGTTGCCGGAGGCGAGCAGCAGGACGAGGGGAGCCCCCTCGGGGATGGTGACGCCGTTCTGCGTGATCGGGCACAGGGTCTTGCGGGTGCGGAACTGGACCGGGGGCTCGTAGCGCAGCAGCTCCTCCACGACGCGGGGGGCGCGGGACGGGTCCTCGCGCAGGCGCCGCAGCTCCTCCGGGTGGCGGAGCAGGGTCAGCATGCCGTTGGTGATGAGGTTCACCGTGGTCTCGTGGCCGGCCACCAGCATCAGGATCGCGGTGGCGATGAGGTCGAAGTCGCTCATGCGCCCGTGGCCGTCGACGGGCGCGGTGGCCAGGCCCGACAGCATGTCGTCCTGCGGGTCCTTGCGCTTCTGCGCGATCAGGCCCTGCATGTATTCGGAGATGGCATCGAAGGTGCGGCTGTTCTCGGCGCGCAGGTCGTCGTCCTGCAGGGTGTCGGGTTCGAGGGCGGTGGCGAGCTGCGTCGCCCAGCCGTGGAACTGCGCCTCGTCCGCCGGCGGGATGCCCAGGAGTTCGCAGATCACCGTCACGGGGAGCGGATAGGCGAGGTCGTCGACGATATCGATGGCCGTCGCGTCCCCGAGCCTGTCGAGGATCTCGTCCACGAGGACGTGGGAGCGCGCCCGCAGGGCCTGGACCCGCTCCGGCATGAACTGCTGCATCACGGCGGCGCGCAGGGCGTCGTGGTCCGGCGGATCGCGGAAGATGAAGGGCCGGTGGGTGTCGGTGATGTGGTCGCGCACCGGCTTCACCAGCCAGTCCTTGAGCGGGTTGCCGGTCTTGGGCCGGTCGGCCGGCGGCAGGGTCTCGGAGCTCACCCGCGGGTCGTGCAGCAGGCTCGCGATCGCCGCGTGGGAGGCGGCCACGTAGGTGCCGTCCGCCTGGCGCGAGACCGGGCATTCCCGCAGGCGGGCGAAGAGCGGGTACGGGTCCGGCCGGGCGGCCTCGTCCTTGATCTGCGCGAACAGGGTGTGGTCGCTCATGCCGCGTCCTTCTCGGAAGATGTGGGCTCGGCGGGTTCGGGGAAGGCCGGCGGCAGCACCGCGAACGGGCCGGCATCGACGCCGCCGGTCTCGGGCGGGAACGGCGCCCCCGCGGCGATGTGCTCGGCATAGGTTGGGAGCCAGCGGGCGCAGTCGAAGGCCACGGCGGCGATGCAGCGGCCCTCCCGGCCGTAGACCGCCACGAACCGGCCCTCCTTCAGGCTGCCCCGGGCCACGACGAAGCCGTCGGCGCCCGTGGTCAGGCCCACCGACTTGAGGGTGATTCCGCCCTGGCTCGACCAGAAGGCCGGCACCTCGGCGTAGGGCTCCGGCGCGAGGCCGGCCAGGAGCCGGCCGGCATGCCGGCCCTGCGCGACGGCGTGGCCCCAGTGCTCCAGGGCGATGCGGTGGCCCGGATAGAGCGGATGGGGAAATCGCGCGACGTCGCCGGCCGCCGCGATCCGGGTGTCGGGCCGTTCGGATTCGTCGAGGACGTAGCCCTGCGCGTCGCAGTCGATCCCGCCCTCGTCGCAGGCGAGGCCCGAGCCGGCGAGCCAGCCCGTGTTGCGCACGGCGCCGAGGGCCACCACCACCACGTCGGCCGGGAGAACCGTGCCGTCGGCGAGGCGGACCCGCGCCACGCGGCCGGCGCCGTCATCCTCCAGGGCCGCCACCTTCACGCCGCTGCGGATGGTGGTGCCGAGGCTGGCATGCAGGGCCTCCACCACGGAGCCGAGATGCTGCCCGAGCACCTTGGCGAGGAGAGTCGGCCCGGTCTCCACCAGGGTGACGGTCAGACCGAGGGCCTGGCACGAGGCCGCCACCTCGCAGCCGATGAAGCCGCCGCCGATGATGACCACGTGGGCCGGGCCGGCGGCGAGGTCGCGCCGCAGGGCCTCGGCCTCGTCGCGGCCCCGCAGGGTATGCACGCCCGCGAGCCCTGCTTCCGCGGCGTTCGGCCAGCCGCGCGCGGAGGCCCCGGTGGCGATGAGCAGCCGGTCGTAGGGCACCGCCTCGCCGCTCGCCAGCGTCACGGTCCGCTGGGTGCGGTCGAGGCCGGTAGCCGGGTCGCCGAAGCGCCAGTCGGCCTCGAGCGCCACGAGGTTCGGCAACGTCGTGGCGTCGGCCGCGACTTCCCCGGTGAGCACCGCCTTCGAGAGCGGCGGCCGGTCGTAGGGGCGGTGCGGCTCGGCCCCGATGATGGTCAGGGCGCCGCAGAAGCCCGCCTGCCGCAGGCTCTCGGCGCCGCGCAGGCCGGCCAGGGAGGCCCCGACCACCACGATCCGCGTCTCGGCGTCGCTCATCGCGGGTCGGCCCCGGCATCCTCGACGCGGATGGCCTGCACCGGACAGGCGATCCGGGCGCGCTCGATGTCGTCGCGGGCGGCGGCCGAGGGGGCGGGGTCGTAGTGGAGGGCCTCGCGGCCCTTCAGGACGAAGTGGTGGGGGGCCGCGTAGCAGCACTGGGCGTAGGCCTGGCAGAGGTTCAGGTCGACGGTGACCCGCAGGCCCCCGGCGGCCCGGCGCCCGTCGGCGCTCGGCCGGTCGTGGTGGTTCAAGTCGGACATGCTTGCGCAATCTACCCGACCCGCTCACGGTTCCGCGACGCACCACGTGCCACGGGGACGCGGCCCGGCGCGCGTACGGACGCCGCTCCGGGACCGGCAGCCGGTGATGCGCCCCGGCCACAGGGGAGCGGGAAGAGGGTCCGCGCCCCGTCAGGCACTTGTCATACAATAACATCCGCATCATGAAACATTATAACGTTGAGTGATGGGGTGAGCGGGTGCGTCGATCGCGGATGGTGTGGGCCGGCGCGGCCCTGGCGGGGGCCGGCCTCGGGGCGAATGCCGGCGCGGCGCAGCAGGCCCAGGCGACCCTGGACGAACTCAGCGTCACCTCGCCGAGCCCGATCCAGCCCGTCCGCGGGGCGGGCGGCGCCGCGGGCGACGCCGGCGCGTCGTTCCCGGTGGGCGTGCTCCCGGTGGTGACGAGCACCTACTCGCCCGTCACCGTGGTGACGCAGCAGCAGATCGCCCGCGAGCAGCCGCGCACCCTCGGGGACGCCCTGTTCGACCGCCCCGGCATCTCCTCCTCGACCTACGCGCCCGGCGCCGCCAGCCGGCCCATCATCCGTGGCCTCGACAACGCCCGGGTGCGCATCCAGGAAAACGGCGTCATCAACAACGGCGTGTCGGACCTCGGCGAGGACCACACCGTTCCGGTGAACCCTCTCGTCAGCGACCGGATCGAGGTGATCCGCGGGCCGGCGACCCTCCGCTACGGCTCCGGGGCGATCGGCGGCGTCGTCTCGGCCGAGAACAACCGGGTCCCGACCTTCATCCCGGCGAACGGGGTGTCCGGTCAGGTCACGACCGGATTCTCCAGCGTCGACAACGGGCGGCTCGGCGCCGCGACGGTGGATGCCGGCAAGGACGGTATCGCGGTCCATGCCGACGGCTTCCGCAGCGCCACGGACAGCTACGCCATTCCGGGCGGGATCCAGCGCAACTCGGCCACCGAATCCCAGGGCGGCTCCGTCGGCATCTCGGCCATCGGCGACCGCGGCTTCGTGGGCATCTCCTTCAGCCACTACGACGCGCTCTACCAGATCCCCGGCGGGGAGGCGGCCGAGAGCCGGACCCGCCTCGACCCGCGCCAGGATCGGGTCGTCGCCCGGGGCGAGTACCGCCCGCTGGACGGCCCCCTGGAGGTGATCCGGTTCTGGGCCGGCGGCTCGGTCTACCGGCACGACGAGCGCGGCATCGGCGAGACCGGGATCGACGGCATCCAGGCCACCTTCAAGAGCCGGGAGGCCGAGGGGCGCATCGAGGCCCAGCACGTGCCGGTCTTCACCGCCCTGGGGACGCTGACGGGCGCCCTCGGCGTGCAGAGCGGGCGCCGGGTGCTCAACACGCAGGGGGAGAGCTTCCTGCCGCCGACGGAGTCGCGCTCGAACGCGGTCTACTTCTTCGAGCAGCTCGACGTGGGCCACGGCCTGCGTTTCCAGGCGGCCGGGCGCATCGAGGGCACGCGCTCGGCGAGCACGGCGGTGCAGTTCCCGAGCGACTACCTGCCGGTCGAGGGGCAGGATCCCCTGGCGTTCGGCCTCAAGCGCCGCTTCGCGCCCAAGAGCGCCAGCTTCGGCGCCCTCCAGGACCTGCCCTACGGCTTCGTGGCCAGCGTGAACGGCTCCTACGTGGAGCGGGCGCCCACGGCCTACGAGCTGTTCTCGCAGGGACCGCACGACGCGACCGAGACCTTCGAGATCGGCGATCCCCGCCTGAAGCTCGAGCGTGCCCGCACGGTGGAGATGAGTCTCCGCCGGGCGCAGGGGCCGCTGCGCCTCGACGCGACGGGCTACTACACCCGCTACACCGGCTTCATCTACAAGCGCGACACGGGCAACCGCTGCGGCGACGACTTCGCCTCCTGCGGCAGCGGGGACGAACTTCGGCAGATCGTCTACGCACAGCAGAACGCCACCTTCTACGGTGCGGAGATCGCCGCGCAGCTCGACCTGATCCCGGTGGGCAACGGCTGGGCCGGCCTCGAGGCGCAGTACGACTTCGTCCGGGCGCAGTTCGACGACGGCTCCTACGTGCCACGCATTCCACCCCATCGCCTGGGCGGCGGCGTGTTCCTGGCGACCGAGGGCTGGTTCGCCCGGGTGAACCTGCTGCACGCCTTCGACCACGTGGAGATCGCGCCGTTCGAGACGGTCACGCCCGGCTGGAACGACCTGCGCGCCGAGGTGAGCTACACCAAGGCCGTCGATCCGGCACTCTACGGCGCGAGCGAAGTCACCCTCGGGCTGCAGGGGCGCAACCTCCTCGACGACGACATCCGCAACTCGGCCTCGTTCAAGAAGGACGAGATCCTGCTGCCGGGCCGCAACGTCCGCCTCTTCCTGACGGCACGCTTCTGAGCCGCGGCGCTTCCGCGTCGCGCCGTGACAATAAAAGCCGACGCGGGGGCCCAACCGTGCTACACGGAGCTAACCCCGCACGACCCCGTGCCCTGGGCAACCCCATGAGGCCCAAGTGGCAAATGCGTTCAAGAGCGGTGCGTCGCAGTCGCGATCGACCAATGATTTCAACGAGCGCGCGAAGCTCCTGTCCGAGCGCCTGGGCGCGATCGAGAAGCCGGTCCAGATGAAGCGCGGGAACGCGCCGCGCCGCACCTTCAAAGCAGGCCCGCGTCCCGAAGAGGAGACGGCGGAGCCGGCCGAGGCCCAGACCGAGGGCCAGGAGACCGCCGAGGGCGAGGACGCCGAGTCCGAGACGCGCTCCGAGAGCTGAGGACGAACGCGGTTCGCCCCATCGTCCAACACGAAAAGGGCCGACGCGCCGCGTCGGCCCTTTTCGCTGTCCGGTTCGCGTCCGTCCCGTTCCGAGCGCCGCCGAAGAGGTGCGCTCAGGAGTGGTTCGGCGGCGCGCTCATACGCCTTGACCCTTCGCCGCGGGCCTTAGGTCAGCGGCGGGCCTTGGCCTTGCGCGCCGCGTAGCGGGCATCGCGGGCCGCCTTCTTGGCGACGAGCTCGGCGGCCTTCGCCTCGGCGGCGGCCAGAGCCTCGGCTTCTTCGCGGGCGATCTGCGCGGCGAGTTCCGCTTCCTCGCGGGCCCGCTTGGCTTCCGCCGCGGCCTTCTCGGCGGCGATCCGGGCCGCCTCGCGCTCGCGGGCGCGCTCTTCGCGGGCGCGGGCGACCTCGGCGCGGGCCTGCGCCTTGGCGATCATCTCCGGATCATCGGCCGGAGGACGGGCCTTGAATTTTTCCAGCAGCATCTGCTTGGCGCTGACGGAGTTCTTACGGCGATCGTCGAAGTTCCTGTAGTCGAAGGCGCCCATCTGACCTTTCTCATGTGGTGTGTCGCCCGCATCCGGCGTGGAGCACGCGCGGCATGGGGCCGTGGAAAAACTGGGGTATACGCTGATCTTGCACCGCAACAGCCCCATGCCCGACCGCCTGCCGGGAATCAACAGAACCCGCTCATTGAAAAGCGGCTTCTGACAGGTTGTTGAAACGATGCCGCAGCATTTGAGCCGGTCTCGGGCCGCCCGCATCGGGCGACCCGGACCGGCTGGCGGCGATCAGGCCGCCTGGAGGTTGCCGGCCGACTGCTTGCCGGTTCGGCGGTCGTTCTCGATCTCGTAGGAGACCTTCTGACCCTCGATCAGGTTGCGCATGCCGGCGCGCTCCACGGCGGAGATGTGAACGAACACGTCCTTGCCGCCGTCATCCGGCTGGATAAAGCCGTAACCCTTGGTTTCGTTGAACCATTTCACGGTGCCCGTGCTCATGGTGCTGTTCTCCTGAAGCGTTGTCTTGCCTGCCATCGGCTGCCCGGTGCCCGCGTCGCAATCGCGCGGGCACCCGAGGCGCAGGGTCGTCGGATGGGATGTGCGATCGCAGCGGCACCCGCGTGCAGGACTGGCGAGCAGTCCTGGGAAAAGGGCGGGTGAGCTACCCGGAATGAGACGGCCATGGAGCGATGGGGACAAAAGTAGGAAGCCTGCGACGCAGGGACAAGGCGCCAGCCAAAGCCGGGTTCCCTGGCCGATGGCGGAAAGCCGGGGCGGAGCCGGGCCTGCGGCGAACCGCGCAACCACCCCCGCGGCTGGGGGTAGAGCGGTGAACCGCGGTTGCTGCACCGCCGCCGGACCGGTAGGCTGGCGGTCAACATATGTGGGTCCGAAAGGCCCTGGGACAGGACCGGGATACGGGACCGGCAGCGGGGCCGCGGCCCGGAAGGGGATGGGATGGCGAGGCCTGCGACGCAGCGACGAAAGCCGGGAGCGCAGGCGCACCGGGCTCGCCGGAACGGCCATTCGTGACGCGGATTCGGGGGCGGATGCGTCGCGCGTCGGTCTGGAGGCTCGCCTGCTTCGCCTGGCCGCTCGTCCTCGGTTCGGCCGGGGCCGGGCTCGCCGTGGGGCCGGCCCGGGCTTTCGACCTGTTCGGTCTGTTCGGCTCCGAGGAGGAACCGCCGGTCCCGAGCGCGGGCGCCCTGCCCTACACGGTGAAGATCTCGGGCATCGATGACGACGACGTCCTGCGCGCGCTGCAGGACACCTCGACGCTCTATCGCCTGCGCCAGGAGGCGCCGCCGGACGGCGAGGGCTTGGTGCGCCGGGCGGAGGCCGACCAGCGCCGCCTCGCCGACGTGCTCTCGGGCTACGGCTACTACCAGGGCACCGTCGCGATCCGCATTGACGGCGTCGCGCTGGCCGGTGAGTCCACCGTGGTGGCGGCTGCCCGCGCGGCCGAAGCGTCGCGCTCCCGCGCCCTCGTGCCGGTCAAGGTCGTGGTCGATCCCGGTCCGCTCTACACCCTGCGGTCGATCCGGGCCCACGACCCCCGGGGCAACCCGTTTCCCGAGGAGGTCCTGCCGGAGCGCTTCACCCGGGTCGGGGACGACGTGCCGGCCCGCTCGGCCACCGTGCTGGCCCGCGAGGCCAAGATCGTCGATCGCTTCCGGGCCCTGGGCCATCCCTTCGCCAAGGCGGTCGCCCGCGACCCCGTGGTGGACGACGCCGCCCACGTCATGGACGTGACCTACACCGTCGATCCCGGGCCGATCGCCGGCCTCGGCGAGGTCGCGGTGCGCGGCACGCAGGACATCGACCCGGCGGTGGTGCGCTCGTTCATCTACGCCGAGCCGGGCGATCCCTACTCGCCCAAGGCCGTGTCGGACATCCGACGCTCGGTCGCCAAGGTCGAGGGGTTGGGCTCGATCCGGGTGCGCGAGGGCGAGACCCTCGATCCGTCCGGCAACCTGCCGATCTTCGTCGACGTCACCGAGCGCGAGAAGAACCTGATCGGCGTCGCGGCCCGCTACTCCACCGTCGATGGGCCGGGCATCCGGGCCTACTACGCCAACCGCAACCTGTTCGGCGGCGGCGAGACCTTCCGGGTCGATGCCGACATCTACTATCTCGGCAACGACCTCTACGCCAAGCAACGCAAGGCCGCCGGCATCGACTCGAACGGCCTCGGCGGGCGGCTCTCGGCCACCTTCGTCAAGCCGGCTCTCTGGGGCACCCGGAACGACTTCATCGCCAACGTCTTCGTGGGCCGCGAGGCACAGCAATCCTACGTCAGCGACGCGGCGGGCGGCACCGTCGCCCTGCGCCACCGCTTCTCCGACACCTTCTTCGCCCAGGTCGGCCTCGACGGACAGGCCGGGCGCTCGCAGGACGCCCTCGGCAAGGTCGATTACCGCCTCGTCGGCGTGCCGCTCTCCGTGAGCTACGATTCCACCGACAACCTGCTGGATCCGACCGAGGGCGTGCGCATCACCGCCTCGGCGACGCCCTATGCGGGCTTCCTCGGCTCCGATCCGTCGATCTTCGTCGCCAAGGCGCAGGGCTCGACCTACTACGCCTTCGACGACGAGGGCCGCTACATCCTGGCCGGCCGCATCGGCTTCGGCTCGATCTCGGGGGCGAACCTCGAGGACATCCCGGCCAACATCCGGTTCTTCGCCGGCGGCGGCGGTTCCGTGCGCGGCTTCCCCTACCGGACGCTCGGCCCGCGCGGACCCTTCAACCTGCCCATCGGCGGACGCAGCCTGCTCGAGGCCTCGGTGGAGGCGCGCATCAAGGTGACCGACACCATCGGCGTCGTGCCCTTCATCGACGCGGGTACCGCCTTCGCCGGCAGCCTGCCGGATTTCGACGAGCGCATCCGCTACGCGGTCGGCCTCGGCCTGCGCTACTACACCGGCATCGGCCCGATCCGGGTCGACCTCGCCTTCCCGATGGACCGCATCAAGGGCAACCACGAGCGCCCGGTGGCCCTGTACATCAGCCTGGGGCAGTCCTTCTGATGGGATTCTGGAAGCGTCCGCGGGCGCAGGTCGCCGCCGCCACCCTGTGCCTCTCCGTCTTCGCCGCGACGCCGGCCACCCTGACCTACGCCGACGAGGGCGAGAAGACCGTGCTCGGCGGTCTCCTCTCGAAGGCCCTGTCGACGCCGGGCTCGCGGGTCGCCATCGGGGCCGTGGACGGCGCCCTCTCGTCGGACGCCACCATCCGCGACGTGGCGATCAGCGACGCCAACGGCGTCTGGCTGAAGCTCGACCGGGCGCGCCTGGTCTGGCGCCGCCTCGCCCTGCTCTCCGGCCGCCTGGAGGTGGACAGCCTGGAGGTCGGGCGCCTCGAAGTGCTGCGCCGCCCCCTCCCCGCCCCGGTCTCGGCGACGCCGGAGCCCGACGGATCGCTGCTGCCCGACCTGCCGGTGAAGGTCGAGGTGAAGACCTTCAAGCTCGCCGAACTCGTTCTCGGCGAGGCCCTCGCCGGGCAGCCGGCCCGCCTGACGGCCGAGGGCCGGGCCAAGCTCGGCGCGCCGGCCGAGGGGCTCGACCTCGATGTGGCGGTGCGCCGCCTCGACGCCGAGGGGCGCTTCGGCGCCCGCCTGCTCTTCGTACCGAAGGGCGAGACGCTGGAGCTCAAGACCACCCTGGTGGAGCCCGCCGGCGGGCTTCTCTCCAAGGCCGCCAACCTGCCCGGCGCACCGCCGATCAACCTCGACCTCGACGGGCGCGGCACGCTCGACGCCTGGAACGCCCGCCTCGACTTCGATGCCGGGCCGGACCTCGGGGCCCGCGGCACCGCCCGCATCTCCCGCATCGGGGCCGAGCGCCGGCTCGCCCTCGACCTCGCCTCGCGGATCGAGGGCCTGCTGCCCGGCCCGGCGGCGGCGATCTTCTCGGGCACGACCAAGCTCGACGGCGGCCTGCGCTTTTCCGACAGCGGGGCCTTCGGCATCGACCGGCTGGAGCTGACCTCGCGCACGGCCCGGCTCGAGGCCCGGGGTACCCTCACCGCCGACCGGGTGGCCGACTTCCTCGTCTCCGCCCGCGCCGTGCCCACCGAGGGCGGCGTCACCAAGGCGGCGGATGCCGAACTCGACACCCTGATCTTCGATGGCAGCCTGAAGGGGCCGATCGCGCGGCCCGTCGTCAATGGCGTGCTCAAGGCCGCGGGCCTGCGCGCCGGCGGCTCGGCCCTGGAGCGGGTCGACGCCACCCTGTCGATGGCGCCGGCCGGCGCCGATCCCGCCGCCGCCCGCTTCGTGCTGGCCGCCGACGCCAAGGTGGACGGCCTGCGCCTCGCCGATCCGGCCCTGCGCCGGGCCATCGGATCGCGGGCCGGGCTGAGCTTCCGGGGCACGCTGCAGCCCGACGGCGTCGTCGACGTCGCCGAATTCAAGCTCGACGGCCCGACGGCCCGGGCCGCCTATGTGGGCCGGATCGGGCAGAACACCCTCGCGGGCACGCTCGATGCGGCGCTGTCCGACCTCGCGGCCTTCTCGGAGGTGGCCGGGCGGCCGCTCGCCGGCACCCTGACGGCGCGGGCGGCGCTGAGCGGCGACCCGGCCCGCAAGGCGGTGAACGCCGATCTGGACCTGCGTACCTCGGGCCTCGTCCTGTCCCTGCCGGCCCTCGACCGGACCCTCGGCCCGTCGCCGCGCTTCAGCGGCCGCCTGTCGCAGGTCTATGACGGCTACGCCTTCGAGAGCGCCCGCCTCGAGGGCGCCGAGATCGTCGGGCGCCTGGAGGGCCGCGCCACCGCGCGCCTCGCCGACGCCAAGCTGCTGGTCGACCTGAAGGACCTGTCGACCCTCGACCCGAAGCTGTCCGGCCGCGCGCTCCTCGACGGGCGCCTCACCGGCACCCTGGAGAAGCCCGACCTCACCGCCACGCTCACCGCCGACGACGCCCGCGCCCTCGGTCGCCCCTTGCGCGACCTCCGGGTCGAGACGGCGCTGACGGACGTCACCGGCGCCCTCGACGGCACCCTGCGCCTGTCCGGCGCGGTGGGCGGAAAGGCCCTGCGCGGGGACGCCCACGTCGCCCGGCCCGCCCCCGACGCCTGGGTCCTCGACCGCCTCGCCTTCGGCCTCGGCTCGGTCACCCTCGACGGGCACGCCGCCCTCGATGCCCGCACCTTCCTCACCGAGGGGGCGCTGGCCCTCAAGGCCGGGAATCTGGACGACCTCGCGCCCCTCGCGCTGACACCGATGGCGGGCAACGTCGAGGCCGCCGTCACCCTGTCCCGCGCGGGTGGGCGCCAGGACGCCGGCATCCGGGCGAACGGGGCGTCCCTGCGCTTCGGCGAATTCGCCCTGTCGCGCCTGGACGCCGACCTCACCGGGCGGGACCTGCTCGGCCGGCCCATCGTCGACGGGCGGGTGAACGCCGACCGCCTCCTCGCCTCCGGGCAGAGCCTCGACACCGTGCGTCTCGTCGCCGTGGGCTCGCCGAGCGCCAGCGACCTCACCCTGACGGCCAAGGCCCGGGGCTTCGACCTCGACGGCGCCGCCCGTCTCGTGCCGGGCGAGCGCACCCGCATCGACCTGTCGCGCTTCTCCGCCGCGCGGGGTGGGGACCGCTTCGCCCTGGCCGGCCCCGCGAGTGTGACCCTCGACGGAGGCTCGGCCGTGATCGACAACCTCGTGGTGGCCGCCGGTAGCGGCCGCCTCAGCCTGTCGGGCCGAGTCGGCGAGGCCCTCGACCTCAAGCTCGGCATCCGCAGCCTGCCCCTCGCCCTGGCGCGGATCGCCGCGCCCAACCTCGCCCTCTCCGGAACCCTCGACGGCGAGGCGGACCTGCGCGGCTCCGCCAACCGGCCCGAGGGCCGCTACGCCCTGACGGTCGCCCGCCTCGTCACGCCCGAGACCCGCAAGGCCGGCCTGCCGCCCATCGACGCCCGGGCGAGCGGCACGGTGAGCGACGGACGCGCCGGGATCGACGGACGGGTCTCCGCCGGGCGCGGCGCCGAGCTGACGGTGACCGGCTCCCTGCCGGTGGCCCCCGGCGAGGCGCTGGCGGTGAAGCTGCGCGGCACCCTCGACGCGGCGCTCGCCAACAGCCTCCTCAGCGTCGGCGGCCAGCGCGTCGCCGGGCGCATCGCCCTCGACGCCGGTGTGACCGGCACCCTCGCGGCCCCCCGCGCCGAGGGCAGCGCCACCCTGACGGGCGGTTCCTTCACCGATCCGCTCCAGGGCATTCGCCTGACCAACATCGAGGGACGGGTCACCGGCCGGGGCGACACCCTGGTGGTGGAGCGCCTGACGGCGCTGACCCGCAACGGCGGAAGCCTGCGCGGCGACGGCCGGGTGGCGCTTGATCCCGCCGCCGGCTTCCCGGGCTCGCTCCGGGTCTCGGCCGAGCGGGCGGAGCTCGTCTCCAGCCCGCTGATGACGGCCGTGGCGAGCCTCAACCTTGCGCTCACGGGGCCACTGGCCCGAACCCCGAAGGTGGCGGGCCGGATCGACCTCGTCTCCGTCGACGTCTCGGTGCCGGACCGCCTGCCCGCCACGGTGCAGCCCCTGCCCGAGATCCGTCGCGTGAACACGCCCCCGGAGGTGCGCGCCCGCCTCGCCGCCCGGGCCGACCGCCGCGCCAAGGTCGCGGCCCTGGGCAAGCGGGGCAAGGTCGCCCCGCCCTTCGACGCCACCCTCGACGTCGCCGTGAACGCCCCCAACCGCATCTTCGTGCGCGGTCGCGGCATCGATGCCGAACTGGGCGGCGCCCTCCGGATCACCGGCTCCTCGCGGGATCCCGTCGCCACCGGCGATTTCGAGATGCGGCGCGGCCGCCTCAGCGTGGTCGGCCAGCGCCTCGACTTCACCCGCGGGCGCCTGACCTTCGGCGGCGAGATCGCCACGCCGGATCTCGACTTCGTCGCCGAGACCAAGGCCGCCGAGGTCACGGCGCGGATCGCCGTGACGGGTCCGGCAAACCAGCCGAGCTTCCTCCTCACCTCGGACCCGAGCCTGCCGCAGGACGAGGTGCTCTCGCGCCTGCTGTTCAAGAAGGCCTCGGGGGGCCTGTCGCCGTTCCAGGCCCTGCAGCTCGCGCAGGCCGTGGCCCAGTTCTCCGGCGGGGCCGGCGGCGTCGACGTCTTCGAGCAGGCCCGCAAGGGCCTCGGGCTCGACAGCCTCGACGTCTCCACCGGCGCCAGCGGCGGACCGGCGCTGGGCGCCTCGCGCTATCTCAGCGACCGCCTCAGCGTCGGCGTGAAGGCGGGCGCCAAGCCCGCCGACACGGCGGCGACGGTGGATTACGATGTGACCCGGCGCATCAAGATCCAGGGCGAGGCCGGCAGCGACGGCCGCACCGCGGTGGGCGTCGGGGCCGAGTGGGAATATTGACGCTCAGCGCGTGAGCCAGAGGGACTGGCCGATGCCGCTGAGCGGTTCGTGGAAATGCGTGACCAGGACGATCGCCCAGAGCAGGCCGAGGATCGTTGTGAGGGCGACGAGGATGACCTCGCCGGACTCGCGCAGCCTCAGGAATCGGTGGGCCCCCTTGGGCGATGGGGTCTCGGTGCGTTGCCGTGCCATTCCGTCTCCGGGTCGAGCTTGTCATCCGTCGAACGCCGCAAGCCGCGGGCCAGGAACCCGCGTCCGGGTCGCCCTCGCGCAACCGTGACGTCCCCCATCCCACTCCGGAATGACCCTCGTGTCCGCCTCCTCCCTGCTGATCTATCCCGATCCCCGCCTCCGCCTCGTGGCGGCTTCGGTCGCCCGGTTCGATGACGCCCTGCGCGAATCCGCCCGTGACCTCGAGGCGGTGATGCTGGCGGTTTCCGCTCTCGGGCTCACCCTGCCGCATATCGGGCAGGGCCAGCGCCTGGTGCTGCTGCGGATGGAGCCCGGCGAGCCGGTGACCGCCTACGTGAACCCGGAGATCGTCTGGGCCTCCCCCGAGCGCGGACCGCAGCAGGAGGGCAGCGTCTCGATGCCGGGGGTGACGGACGTGGTCGACCGAGCCGTGCGGATCCGGGTTCGCTACCGCGACCTCGAGGGCGCCGAGCACGAAGAGGACGCCGAGGGATTCCGGGCGGCCTGCCTCCAGCACGAGATCGACCAGCTCGACGGGATCTTCTGGATCGAGCGCCTTTCCCGCCTGCGCCGGGACCGGGCGATCAGGCGCTTCGCCAAGCTGCGCCGGTCAGGCTCCTGAAAGCGCGGCCGCCATGCGGCGGAATGGCTGCGAGCGCGTTATGGCTTGGCGGCCCGCCCTCCTCCCGAGAGGCCGGCCGCCGATCACGTTCGTTTCTGCCGAGAATTTCCCGATGCGTTCGATCCGACCTCTCCTGCTCGCCCTGGCGGTCGCCGGCACGGCGCAGGCGACCATCCGGGAGGCCCCGGCTGCGCCGGCCCCCGCACCGGTTCCGGCGATCGGATGCGCGTCCCTGGCGAACCTGCGGCTGCTCCTGCGCGAGAGCAAGGACGTGGTGGCCACCGCCGTCGCGCGCCTCACCGACGACAAGGCCGACCACCTCGGCTGCCAGGTGGTTGCGCGCGATGCGGTGGCGGGCATCGCCGAGCACCTGACCCTGAACGGCAGCGCCTACGATTGCCTGACCCTGCGCACCACGAGCGTCTGCCATTGGGTCGTCGCCGGCACGGTCAAGCCCACCGAGGCCGTGGCGAAGCCTCGCGCGGGCGAGAAATCCAAGGCGTCCGACAAGACGTCCGACAAGGCCACTGACAGGACGTCCGACAAACCCGCCGCACCGGAGAAGAGCCGCCGATGACCCGACCGTTGCGCGCCCTCCCCCTGGCCCTCCTCCTCGGCCTCGCCGCCGGCACCGCCGCCCGCGCCCAGCCGGTCGAACCCACCGACGTCATCGCCTGCAAGACCCTGGTCGCGTTGCGGGTCCTGATGGCCAGCGGCGACCGGGCTTCCGCAGAGGCGGTCCTGCCGCAGCATCCGGATTGCCGACGGATCGCGCGTGCGCGCATCGGCGCCGCGGAGCACCGCGCCATGGTCGGCGGGGCCCCGTTCGAGTGCCTTACCGTGGCGAACGAGGCCGATTGCGCCTGGGTGATGCCCTGACGGGCACGCCGAAACGACGTCACCACCACGACAGCAGGGGGAACAGGATGCAGACAACAGGGATGTGGCGTGGGCCGGCGCTCGCATTGACGCTCTCGGCCATCGCCTCAGTGGCCATGGCTCACGCGGCTTCGGCGCAGGGGGAATCCACGCCGATCCAGAGTCCGCAGGACGCGGCCTGCCGCACGGAGGCCCGCGACCGGGTGTTCTCGACGCCCGACCCGAAGGGGCTCGGCCTCTACGCGATCGGCCGTCAGCTCTACTTCGCCTGCATGAAGCGCGCCCAGCCGGGGCCTCGCCGCCGGGAGCGGGCGCGCGCCTCGTAGGATCCGGCGGGTTCATCCTGAACCTGGCAGACTCCCGATTCCGGTCAGGTCGTTCGTCTCTTTGGGATCACCGGTTTCCGCTGATCCCCGACAAACGCGAAGGCGGTGCGATCAGACGCTCAGGGGCGCGCCGATCCGGGCCCGGAGGACGTGCCGAAGGTTCTCGTTGTCGTTGGTGTCCGCGTCGAGGGCTGCCATCAGGCGAAGCAGCCGGCTGATCGGCGTGGTGCGGTCCTCGACCGCCGCGTCGATGAGCGCCCGAAGGGGAACAGGCTCGCTGGCCGGGTGCATTTTCAGGTTCGTCTGGGCCGGCTGGGGCATGGTCCGCGGATCCGTGGCGTGATCAGGCGCGATCACGGGCGGCTCGCTACGCCATCGACGGACCCGGCGCCAGGGTTTTTTGCCATCTATCCATAGCCGGCACGCAATCCTGCCCTGCGCCACGGAACAAAGCGGGATTACGCGGGAAATGTGTGGATCGGTGCAGTTCCCACGCGCCGCGTGGCCGGTTTGCCACCGGGCCCGTCCGAATCGACAGGCCCGGACCGAAACCCCTGCGCCAGGATCCCGCTCGCCGGATCACCGAGCCAGCGGCGAGGCGGCGTAGCCGTCGAGAAGGTCCTGCGGATCCTTGTAGAGGGCGATGCAGCCGGACGCGCTCAGGTCGGCTTCCGGAAAACCACCGCAGAGAACTCCGATGGTCGGAAGGCCGGCCTTCCCCGCCGCCTCGGCGTCGTAGGGCGTGTCACCGATCACCACGGCCTGCGCCGCCGTGATCGGGGCAAGCTTAGTCAGGGCGGCCTCGAAGATGTCGGGGAAGGGCTTCGAGCGTTCGACGTCGTCCGAACTGACCACCACGTCGGTGAGGTCCTCGACCCCCATCAGGGTCTGGTAGTGCTCCACCTCCTTCGCCTTGCCGGAGGAGGCCAGGGCGAGGGTCAAGTCCTGGGCCTTCAGGTGCTCGAACAGGGCCCGGACTCCGGGGAAGGGCTTCACCTTCGAGAGATAGTCGCGCTTGAACAGGTCCGAGCGGTAGGCCTCGATCGTCTTGCCCTCGCGCTCCACCCGCTCCCCGTCGAGGAAGACCGGCAGCAACTGGTCACCGCCCTTGCCGATCTGGCTGCGGGCCTGGTCGTGGCTGACGGTGACGCCGAAATGCGCGAAGGCGTCCACCCAGGCCTGGGCATGGAGGTCGACGCTGTCGAGCAGGGTTCCGTCGATATCGAAGATCACCGCCCGTACGGTCTTGGTCATCGCGTCATCCCGAACCGGTTGCACGCCGGCGGACAGGCCGGGGCTCCCTGGGCGAACGGATGGCTCTCCCGGCCGTTCCGCCGGGATGGCGGGATTCGTTCGGCGGGCTCAGCGGGGAAAGATGTGCAGGCCGTCGTCGGGCAGGAGGTTGCGGGCCGGACCGCCGGTCTGCTGGCCGCGGCCCTGCTGGTAATAGGGCAGCTCCGGGCGGCGATCGTTGTCGCCGCCGGAATCATACTCGTAGGGCCTGCTCCAGGGCGCCCGTCCGCCGACGCCGCCGGTGGTGTCGACGTCGAGGAGCGCGGGGCCGCCGCGCAGGCCGCCGGGTCCCGCCAGGGCGGCGAGCGGCAGGCCGGCCATGCCGAGGGCCAGAAGGGTCGTGATCGTCGTCTTCATGGAAGCCTCGCCTGGGAAGGCGCACGGCCCTCAGGGCCGCGGCCACGTCTCTGGATCTGGCGTGACAACGGTCAAGGTTTTCCTTCGTTCCGGCGTCCCTCGCGTGGAGGCTGCCTCCGCGGCCAGCGAAAAGCCCGCCCCACCGGTCCGGTGAAGCGGGCTCCGATTCGTCCGGGGGCGGGGCCGGAAGGCTCCGGCCCGCGCGTCTCAGTGAACGGTGGCGACGCTCTCGACCACGCGGCCGCGGGCGGGAGCCCGGGGCGTCTTGGTCACCGCAGCCTTGGCCACGGCGGCCTTGGCCACGGTGGCCTTCTCGGCGGCGGGCGTCTTGGCAGCGGCAGTCTTGGCAGCGACAGTCTTGGCAGTGGCCGTCTTGGCAGCGGGCGCCTTCGCCGCCACCGGCTTGGTGGCCTTCGTGTCGGCGGCGGCCTTCGCCTTCGTCTCGACCTTGGCGCCGGCGCTGCGGCTGCGGCTCGGCTTGGCCTTGAGGGTCTCGGCGAGGACGGCGGCCGGGCTGGCCGAGAGGGTGACGTCCGCGGTGACGGCCTGGATCACCTCGATGCCCATCCGCGACGGGGTCAGGAGCTCGATCTCGGCGCGCAGCCAGTGCGCCTCCGCCTGGCCGAACACGCGGCCCTCGTCTTCCCAGATGTAATAGGCGCGTTCGCGCACCTGCTGCTCGAAGGGGTTCATGCTGTCTCCTCGTCCGATCGGTCCGACGTCCCGGGCGAGGATGAAACCGGATGGTTAAGCGGGCGTTAACCGCCCCGGCATGGCGGCGGGTGCTCAGCCCTGGGACAGGCGCCGGGCGTTGGCGCGGACCTTCCGCCGGTAGCCGGCCACGACCCCGGCGGTGGAGCCGCCGGTGGCGATCAGCAGGGCGGCCTCCTGGGCGGCCATGATCTTCTCGGTGACCATGTGCTGGGCCTCGGCCTGGGCCGCGGCACCGCCCGTCGCCAGCTTGGCGAGGCGCAGGGCGATGACCTGCTGCGATTCTATCGCGAGTAGGGTCGCGTCCATGCCGAGCTTCCACCACGAACCGAACATCAGCATCCACTCTCAAGATAGGTCGCACCGAGCCGGCCTGGCGGCTCGGCCTCACCAAGACGGTCCCGCGCCCGGTATCCGGGCTGGGGAGCCGTTCGCTCAGTCGAACAGGCGGTTCTTCGCGCCGGAGCCGCCGAGACTGATCTTCTTGGTGCCCGATCCGCCGAGGCTGATCTTCTTCGGCGGGGCGGCGGCCGGGCTCGGCGTCGCCGGACGCGCCGGCTTCAGGCGGGACTGGCCGTAGACCACCGAACCAATTTCGTCCGCGACGCGCACGAGATCCTCGCGCTCGCAGGCCCGCGCGACCCGCAGGCCGAGCTGGTGCATGTGGCTCTTGCCGTAGAGGTAGACGGCGAGGCGCGCGCGCGTCGTCGTGGACATCGCCTCCAGGATCTCCGGCAGGTCCTCCTCGTCCGCCCGGTAGACCTGGCCGAGGAGTTCGAGGGAGACCGGGCAATCCGGATCGGGAACGGCGCCGCTGGTCGGGTGAGCCTGCGTCATGGGGCATCTGCCTGTGCGAGGGGCGGAGGGGGAACGGCCGGCGAATCGGCCGCGAGGGGCGTGAGGCCGCCCGCATCGGCGCGGGCGGGCGGTGCGGCGACCGGCACCGAGGGGGGCGGTACGGCCGCGAGGCAGCCGGTGCAGACCGAGGCGATGGCGATGCGGGACCGGGCTTCGGCCCGCTGCCAGACCGCCTCGCTGCGGGCCCGCGCCGCCTGGGCCGCGGCGTCGTCGAAGGCGCCGGACCCACCGGAGCCGACGCTCGCCTCGCCGCCGGGGCGGATGCGGATGAACAGCGGTTCCTCAGCGAGGGCCAGGCTGCCCGTCAGGACCCCGATAGCAGGCGCGAGGGCGGTCAGGCTACCCGCGATCGCCAGGGCTGCGGAACGGGAACGGGGCATCGGCTCCTCGGTGCGATTCGACGGCGTGGGGATCGGCCATGCCGGCCGCCATCGTTCGGCTGAACAGGGTTAACGATGTCTGAAGCGAACCGGATGCCGCAGCGGCAGCGCGTCCGCTCGACCCACGGCGCCCGGGCGGCCTAACAGGACGCCATGGAACCGAACGTCTACCTCCTGCTGGCCGCAGCCCTCCTGTATTCCGGCTACATGGTCCTCGCCATGAGGTCCTGAACGAGGCTCAGCGGCGCTCGTCGCGCTCGATCACCGCGCAGGCGGTGACGGGCGCTTCGCGCGATCCGGAGAGGGAGCAGGTCACGAGGACCTTCCCGGCATCGACGTTGCTGTGCCGCGTCGTGGCGGCGGCGGTGCGGGCCGTCCGGGCCGCCTGCGCCAAGTCCTCGGACGCGAGGCCCGTGACGGCGTGGCCGGCCCGTCCGAACAGATCGAAGTAGCCAGCGGGGAGCGGCGTGCCCCGGAACTGGACGCCGGTGGCCGAGAGCTCGCCGCAGGCCAGCGTCATCCCGATCCCGTCGGGGGCGCTGAATTCCGCGAAGTCCGCCGTCCGCTTGACCAGGGTGGCCTGGGTCTCGGCCACCACCCGGTCGATGAGGTCTCCGCAGGAATCCGCCGCGGCGGGTCCGGCGAGGGCGAGGAGGCCGAGGGTCGCGGCCAGGGTGGGACGAATCACGCGCATGCCCTTCTACCTAAGAGCGGCCCGGCGGTTGTCGAGCGCTGCGGCTACAGGCGCTTGCGGGGTGGCGGCGGGCGGCGGAACACCCCGACCATTTCCAGATGGCCCGAATAGGCGAACTGGTCGACCGGAATCACCCGTTCCAGGGTGTAGCCGCCCGACACCAGGGTCGCGGCATCCCGCGCGAAGGTGCCGGCGTCGCAGGCGACCCCGATCGCCAGCGGCACCTTCGATTCGGCGATCCGGGCCGCCTGCGCGCCCGCGCCCGCCCGGGGCGGATCGAACACCACGGCGTCGTAGGCGTCGAGTTCGAGGGCCAGCAGCGGCCGGCGGAACAGGTCGCGGCGCTCGGTGGTGACCCGGCGCAGGCCCGGCACCGCCCGCACGGCCCGATCGAGGCTGGCCAGGGCCGCCGCCTCGCCCTCGACGGCATGGACGTCCCGGCTGCGCGCCATGGCGAGGCTGAACGGTCCGCTGCCGGAGAACAGGTCGACGACCCGCTTCGTCTTCTTGTCGAGGGCCGCCACCACGGCCTCGGTCAGCACCCGCTCGCCCTCCTCCGTGGCCTGGAGGAAACCGCCGGCCGGCGGCACCAGCCGCAGGCCCGCGCTGGTGACCGCCGGAGCCCGGCGCTCCACCAGCACCTCTCCGTGCAGCGAGAGGCGCGCGAGGTCGAGGTCTCCGGCGAGGCGTACCAGCGCGGCGCGGACTCCCTCGGCCGCGGGTCCGTGCCCGCGGATGTCGACGTCGAGGCCGGCCTCGGTGGCGCTGACGGCGACGTCGAGGGGCTTGCGGCCGTGCCCGAGCGGCGCGCTCAGGGCCGTCGCCACCTGGGGCGCCCGGTGCAGGGCCGCCACGGTGATCGGGCAATGGTCGATGGCGACGAGGTCGTGGCTGCGCGCCGCCATCAGGCCGGCCTGCGCCCGGCCCTCGATGGCCCGCACGTGCAGGGTGAGGCGCCGCCGCCCGGCCCCGCGGGCATCGACCAGCGGCTCCGGTGAGACGGCGAGCCCCGCATGGGACAGCGCCTGGACGAGGTGGTCCCGCTTCCAGGCGGCGTAGGGCCCGGGCGCGAGGTGCTGCACGGTGCAGCCGCCGCAGGTGCCGAAATACGGGCAGAACGGCGCGATGCGATCCGGCGAGGCGTGCAGAACATCGACGACCGTCCCGCGCGTGCCCGCCCGCAGCACCGTGACGCGCTCCCCCGGCAGCGCCAGGGCGACGGCGGTGCCGTCCTCGGCCAGCCCGTCGCCGCGGGCGCCGAGGCGGCGGATCTCCAGGGTCTCGGGGGTCGGCTGGGTGTCCGGCTCGGTCATGGTCGTGGGTCCAGGCGCGCCCCGATCAGGAACTCGCGGTTGCCGTCGCCGCCGGCGACGGGTGACGGGATGAGGCCGAGGATCTGAAGCCCCAGAGCCTCGAGGGCGGCGCGGATCTCGGCGCAGACGGCGTCGTGGATGGCGGGATCGCGGACGATCCCGCCGCGCCCGACCCGGTCGCGCCCGGCCTCGAATTGCGGCTTGATCAGCGCCGCGAGGTCGGCGCCGGGGGCCAACAGCGGCAGGAGGGCCGGCAGGATCAGCCGGAGGGAGATGAAGCTGACGTCGATGGCGCAGAGGTCCGGGGGGCGCGGGATCGCGGCGCGGTCGAGGCTGCGGGCATCGGTGCCCTCCAGGCTGGTGACGCGGGCGTCGTCCCGGAGGGAGACGTGGAGCTGGTCGCGTCCCACGTCGACGGCGTAGACGTGGGCGGCGCCCCGCGCCAGCAGCGCGTCGGTGAAGCCGCCGGTCGAGGCCCCGACATCGAGGCAGACGCGGCCCGCCGGGTCGAAGCCGAAGGCGTCGAGGGCGGCATCGAGCTTCAGCCCGCCGCGGGACACGAACGGATGGGGGGCGGACGCGACGAGGCGCGCGTCCCGGGCGAGGAGGTCGGAGGCCCGCGTCACCGGCTGGTCGTCCGCCCGGACGAGACCCGCCGCGATGGCGGCCTGGGCCCGGGCGCGGCTCTCGAAGAGGCCCCGTTCCATCAGCAGGCGGTCGGCCCTCAGCCGCTCCCAATTCATCACCACGCCCAACGAGTCTCGTTCCCGCCGGCCCCGGGCCGGTTCCTCCCGCTACACCACTCGGCGCCGGGGGCGAATGAAAATCGTCACGAATTCAGTCGCGCGTCCGGGTCGCCCTGCTCCATAACCGACGACGGTGGCTGGTGATTCCGCACGGAACGGTTGCCGCGGGCCGGGCTTGTCCCGATCGCTGGGGGCCCGCCGCCCCGTCGGGGACGACGGATCGGGGCCGAAACTTGGGACACATCATGGTCGCGCCGCGTGAGATCGAGTTGAAGCTGGAATGCGAGGGCAGCGACCTCGCGGAGCTGAGCCGCCATCCCTTCCTGCAGGCGGAAGGCTCGGAGGACTCCCGCTTCCTCACTTCCACCTACTTCGACACGGCCGCCGGCGACCTGCGTGCGGCCGGGCTGACCCTGCGGGTCCGCCGCGACGGCGAGACGTTCGTCCAGACCGTGAAGGCCGCCGCCACCGCCCCCGGCCTGTTCGACCGCTCGGAATGGGAGGCGCCCGTCCCGGGGAACGCGCCCGACCTGGCGCAGGTCTCCGAGACGCCGGTGCCGGAGGTGCTGGCGGGCGCCGAGGCGCCGGAGCTGTCCCCCACCTTCGCCACCCTGGTGGAGCGGCGCAGCCGCGTAGTGCGCTACGGAGCCTCGCGGATCGAGGTCGCCTTCGACGAGGGTCGGATCGAGACCCCGAACGGCGACGCGCCCCTGTGGGAGCTCGAACTCGAACTCAAGGAGGGCCGGTCGGAGGACCTGTTCACCCTGGCCCAGGCCCTGGCCGAGACCGTGCCGCTCCGCCTCGGGGCACTGAGCAAGTCGGCCCGCGGCTTCAGCCTCCGCGACGGCACCCTGCGGCGCCCGAGCAAGGCGCGGCCGGTTTCGCTGGCGCCGGACGCCACGGCCGGCGAGGCCTTTCGCGTCATCGCCTTCGCCTGCCTGTCCCACCTGCGCCTCAACGAGGACGTCTTCCTGCACAACCGGGACGTGGAGGCGCTGCACCAGCTGCGGGTCGCCCTGCGCCGCCTGCGTTCGGCCCTCACCCTGTTCAAGCCGGTCCTGGCGCAGGACGCGACGGCCGCGACCCTGCGCGACGAGATCAAGCGCATCACCGAACCCTTCGGCCACGCCCGGAACCTCGACGTGTTCCTGGCCGAGACCCTGACGGCCGAGATGGCCAGGCGCCCGGACGAGGCCGGTCTCGACGACCTGCGCCGGCGCCTCGAGGCGGAGCGGGACCGCGCTCATGACGGCGTCCTCGCCACCCTGGAATCGCAGGAATGGCGCGGCCTGGTCCTCGACGTCGCCGCCTGGCTGGAGACCGGCGCCTGGCGGACCGGACCGGCCGCCCCGGACCGCGAAGTGCCGGACCGCGGAGTGCCGGCGCGCGACTTGCCGGCGCGCGACTTCGCCGCCCAGGTGCTCGACAAGGCCCTGCGCCGAATCCGGAAGCGCGGCCGCCACCTCGACCGCCAGGAGGCCGAGGAGCGGCACCGCGTCCGGATCGAGGCGAAGAAGCTTCGCTACGGCGCGGAGTTCTTCGCCAGCCTCTACACCGAGAAGAAGCTGCGCAAGCACCACAAGGCCTTCGTCTCGGCCCTGTCCGACCTGCAGGACCATCTCGGCAGCCTCAACGACCAGGCCACCGCCCACACGGTGCTGGCCAGCCTCGTGGCGGTGCCCGACCCGCAGGAGATCCCCGGCGAGACGGCGTTCGCCGCGGGCCTTGCGGCCGGCGACAACGAGGCCGACGGCCGGAAGCTGCTGAAAGCGGCCGCCGAGGCCCACGGGGACCTCGTGGCGGTCAAGCCGTTCTGGCGCTGAGGCGCCAACGCCGCGGTGTGACTCAGCCGCGGGGGCTGAGGGCGTAGAGCGTGATCGCGGCGGCGTTCGAGACGTTGATGCTGCGGATCTCGCCGCTGAAGGGGATGCGGGCCAGCACGTCGCAGTTGTCGCGGGTGCGCTGGCGCAGGCCCTTGCCCTCGGCCCCGAGCACGATCACGGCCGGGCGCTTCGGGCCGATGGTGTCCAGTACGGTCTCGGCGTCGGAATCGAGCCCGATCCGGGTGAAGCCGCGCTTGCCGAGGTCGACCAGGGCGTCCGACAGGTTGCGGACCACGATCAGGGGCACGTGCTCCAGGCCGCCCGAGGCGGATTTGGCCAGCACGCCCGTGGCGTTGGGCGAGTGCCGCGCGGTGGTGATGATGCCCGCCACCCCGAAGGCGGCGGCGGTGCGCACGATGGCGCCGACATTGTGCGGATCGGTGATCTGGTCGAGGGCGAGGAGCAGCACGTCGTCGCCCAGCTCGTCGAGATTCGGCCCCGGCAGGGGGTCGGCCTCCAGGTAGAGGCCCTGGTGCACGGCGTCGGGTCCGAGCAGCGCGTTGATCGCGCTCGGGCGCACCAGCTCGGGATCGATCCGCAGCGTCCCGATCTCTTCGGTGAGCCGGATCATGGCGTTCTCGGTGGCGAGCAGCCGGTGCAGCTTGCGGCCCTCGTTGGCCAGGGCCTGCGCCACCGGGTGCCAGCCGTAGAGGACGACGTGGTCGCCGGAGGCCGCCGCGACGCTCGCCGCGCCCCGCTGATTCTGCGGCGGCCCGCGCCGGAAGGGACTGCGCGAAAAGCCGGGCTTGTTCGTCCTCGGCCCCGGCGGGCCGTCGCGTCGCGTGGTCATGCAGTCAGGTCCGCTCTCCGGCCGCCGGAAGGAGCGGTCCGCGTGTCCGCCCGACAAACCGGCCGGGGCCGCATTCGTCAAGCCGCAAACCCGCGGCGATTCCCCCGTTGCCCCCGCGCCCGAAGCCGCATATAGAACCGCTCACCGCAGCGGCGCCCTTCGTCTAGCGGTCCAGGACGTCGCCCTTTCACGGCGAAAACACGGGTTCGATTCCCGTAGGGCGCGCCAGCGATATCAAGTACTTAGCGTACGACCCTAGCTCCCGTGTCCTGTTTGTGTCCTTTGGACCAGAACGGATAACGTTGGATGTCGCTGTCTGTTTTGAGATTCGAGCTAGGGATTGAGGGCGGTCCCAGCCACTCATCTCAAGGATTTTTCGCCAAATTCATTGTGTGGGCTCGAAGTTCGTGGCCCGGTGTTGGTGGCGTTGCACACACGGCCCGAAAAAATTTGATCTTTAATTTTCAGAGGGCTTGCCTGGTAATGGTAGCTTACCAAGCTCGATGGAGCGGGCAGCTTGTGCGTCAAGGCCTCCGCCGACTGGGCTAGGCTAGCATCCGGAGCTCCTGCGGCTCCTATCGTCTTGACGAGGGCCGGCTGTCGGAAAGCGCCGTTGCCCGACAGGCGTCAAAACAAGCGTTGCACCGTACCAGAGCGCCGGAACCGCAAAGGCAGGTGCCGCAACTTGCAACCGGCGTGCAGGACGGCGAGGACGTCACCGGGTGCCGGAGCCGTCGTAAAAGCCAGCCGGTCATAGAGAAGCTGAAAAACATTGGAGCAACCAGTAGCGACGCCGGTCGCTTAACCATATTGCATACGACAAATTTTTGCGGACAAGCTAAGTTCGGACGATGGTCGTCCCCATACTGACACTCGGGTAAGCGGCGGACACTCGCTGACAACTTACAATAAACCCGTTTAGTCAGCAGCCATGCGGCTCAGATCGTTACGGATGGGTTCCATAGTTTAAGCCACCAGACTACGCCACACGCAAAAAAACCGCTCCAACATTTCATTTTTAGACGCTTGTCCAATTTAATTTATAAACAAAACCACGTTGTGCCGGCGAATGGTTTAGGAATACTCATTGTCTATCAACTTTGTCCAAATGAAACGCAAATCAGATAATGAACGAATTGAGATAGTGGCTGCCTTCGAAAGCTACATCTCAAGAGGTGTGACCGTTAAGGAGGCTGCGCTACAAGCTGGAGCTCCGCTTTCTACTATTTACCGTTGGCAAAAAGCTTTTGGATCAGACTATGAGCCTGTGAAGCGATCCGCGGATTTTGGCTTAAGCATTGCCGATGCAATTAAGAAACTTGTCAGCACCGACGACTTGGCGAAATCTGCTCTCCTTGAAGCATGTTTTAAATTCATGGTGTGGCTTCGTTGGCCAAATAAGGAAAACGAACATCAGACGCTAATTTGTAGCTGTATGGCTGCTTATTGCAGTGCTAAAGGCAATGCACAAAGTCTTGCTCAGATTGACACAGAATACAAACAGGTTATACTTGACAACTTGAACCTTGATGTCTTGGTGCGGCTCTCGTCAGTAGAAGGGTCCGCTACTCCCTGGTTTTATATGGATAAGATCCAGGATCGCAGATATACTTCTGCTGATGTGCTTGCTGTCATAGTCTGGTACCTGATAAGCAAAGACTGGTCGGCAAAAGTTCCCAGGAAAGTCAACCCTCGCAAACCGAGGGTGAACAATTACCACTCAGACAAACCAAGTCTGAGCAAAGCCTATTACCTACTTCGCGAACGCGCTTTCAAATACAGATATGACGTCTCGAGGACAACATTCGACAAGCTTTGGAAAACAAACGCTCCTGCCGCGCCTTTCTTGTACGTTCAAAGCTTCGTGCCAGGTGTCGAATGGCTTTTAGATCCAGCGCCAGACTCATTCGCCGAAGAGATCGACAGCTTGATGTCGGACTTAAACTCTCGACGATTGTTTTTTGCACATAGCCGGTGGGCAGTTGAAGCCCTTAAGGGCATACTTGATCCACGCGCTCTCAGCGAAACGAGCTTTCCCGAGTTTCCTGCAGAGCTTGAGGCGCTACCGGTAGTAGGGCCAGCGCTTACGGTTCTCATTCAGACAAAGCTAAGAAGCTATAAAAGCGCTTATCATCAATATGTTAGCGATGATGACATTGCCTGAGAAGTAAACTCAGATCCGCGGATAAACTGGGGCGGCTAGATTCCTCTTATGCCAAGCAGGCGACCTGCTAAGCATAGAAGAGGAGAAATCAAGTGCCTGAAAAGAAAGAACAACTAAAGGGTTCGGAGCAATCGTCTCGTGTGTTCCCCGAGACTGGGCTGGTGAGGCTCTCCAGCATCTTGGCTCCTACTGGACCTATCCCAGTGAGTAAGAGCTCGTGGTGGGCAGGTGTCAAAGCAAAAAAATATCCCCAACCTATAAAATTAGGTCCACGGACGACTTGCTGGCGCGCTGAAGAGATCCACGCTTTGATCGAAATTAAACTTTCCTGATCTGATTTTCCTGTCTCCGGCGACTTCAGCGCCGGTCGTTTATCCGAAAACGCAAAACCCACCTGCCAGCTCCGTGTAACGCGGACCTGATCGCCCGCAGCTGGCTAAATCGCAAGGTGCCAAAATGAAAAAGAACGGATCGAAGAAAACTGCGTTCGACTACATTAAGTGCGCACGACAGGAAAAAATCGAGCGAATTTTACTGTCTCTGCAGCAAACGATCGAAAGATCCGACAAGCGTTATCACGAAAGCTTGTATAATTGCTTGTCTGTCGCTCTGGAATTAAGGCTGCGAATCAATGATGAGGAGAACTGGCGTATTCTGTGCTCGGATCCTTGCTGGGAAAAGAATAGAAAAGCAGTGAAAAATCGGCCGAAGCGTTCTGGGGCGTCAGATTGGGAAAAATCCTACTACCTAACTGTTTTAGCGTTTGCTGGGCCTCAAGAAGCTCGCATCGATCGCGCTTCCAAGTATGCTCATGTCATACATCACTACTATGAAGTTTCGCTCGTACCGAACCGACTGCCCGCCGAACTGAGGAAAATTGGAGGGATAGATAAGCTCGTCTCTTTACTGTCGAAAGAAAAAGTGAGTCTGGATAGCGGGATGGAGAAGGACTGTGTTGCGGCAAGCGACTCCGGCGATGCAGCACAAGAAGCTGTGAAAAGTCCCGAAAAAACAGACAAGACTGCTTCAGAGGATGAGAAACAAGGCGGCGAACAGACTCAAGCCGAAACGGCGCAGAAAGAAAAGAGCAAGAAGCTGCCGCAGCTTGTAATCGACGTAACTGACGAGCAGTTGCTGCAAGCATTAGAAGGCACAGGCAAGCGGCACATTCTTATACACGCGATACGTGAGGAAAGTGAGAAGGGTTGGAAGCCGATAACGGCCGGCTTTATAAGCGTGACAGCAGGGGGCTTTGTTGGCGTGACGTAAGTAAGCAGCCGTGGCCGACAGTAGGCCGGCCACGGCTGTTTCCGCTTGTCGGTAAACCAACCGCGACAATTCGCTCGGCCAGATCAACTGAATTCGCGCGCCGCTTATTGTGCCAGCTCAGGTGCTGGAGGGAGGCGGTCAGGCCGCGCTAGCCAACTCGTAAAGGTCATGGTCACAGCCATGGAGCCTGAAGATGAAAACTGATCATCAAAGCCCTTCTACGTCTACCTCTCCCTTGTTCTCACACGAACTCGTTGTCGAGCTCGAAGCCCTCGGCGTCCGCTATCTTCCAACTTTGCAGGAACTGCAAAAAAACCAGACGCGTATGCTGGCCAACTTCACACGCGCCGGAGTCCCGCACCATAAGTGGAAACACCTCGAGCAATGCGATGGGACTGGCTGCCCCCACAGTGCCTGCTCAGCGGCGTGCTGGTTCGGTGAGCGAATCACGGTTCTTGGACTTGTTCGCGACGCCCACGCACTCCTCAGCTCGACCGGCTCCCGCCTCTGGTTTGTGACGATCGTTGACCCCCGATACCGTCAACGACCCAAGCGGCTTCGGAGGCTGTCGTTAAGTGCGGTCCAGCAAGGCTTCAGGCGACGCCTACGCCGGCTTCGGAAGGCATACGGCAACGTCCGCGCGGTCGGGGCCATCGAGGTGTGCTACGATCGTGATAAAGACGGGCGTTGGAGTTGGGGGCCACACATCCATGTGGTCATCGCCGCTGATTGCGGGAAAAAGGCACTGAGAAAGGCGCTCCGACCCCATGGTGTTCTCGCCAAGCACGCGAAGCCGATCGTCATCAAGGAGGTGACGGGGCTCGCTAATGCACTCGCCTATACGATGAAGCGGCTTCCGGCACAGCGTGTGGCTTTCGCTTCACCCAACGGCCGCCAGGACCGCGATAAGCAAGGTGTACGCGGGAAGGCCGAACTCCGTCACGACCGGTGGCTCCTTGGCGTCAAAGCAACCCAGCGCCTCATTCTCTGCGGCGTGAAGCGGATTCACGGTAGATTGAGTCTGCTCGGAGGCACGACCGCGGTGATCACACCAAAACAGGGTGAGTAGGCTGGGTGAGGCAGTCTACTACCTAAAGTGCTAGTGGTTAAGGTCTGACGGTTGAGTCCGCGTGGGGTTTCGGTTTGAGGCCTGTCCTGCGAGTCTGGCGGGATGCGCAGTGGCATCTCCTTCACGCTCT
>NZ_LMNE01000057.1:0-3284 GCF_001423285.1 Methylobacterium sp. Leaf111
ATCTCACCGACGTCATCACCCGCATCGTCGAGGGCCACCCACAGAGCCGTCTCGACGACCTGCTGCCATGGGCCTACCAGGCCATGCCAGCCCTCAAAGCCGTGGCCTGAAAACAGCGCTTACCTTGCTCCGTGGCACGGTCGCAGGCTTGGGCACGCCGGCTTGCAAGCACCGCTGTGGATCGCTCGTCCATGCCTCGGGCAGGAACAGGCGCAGGCCCACCGGTACGGGGACCTCGTCCTGCGCCAGGGTAAGGGAGACCAGAGACTGGCAGTTGGCCTGTTTGCCTAGCGCGCCGCAGTACTGGCGCGCCACTCCGACCGAGCGCGCGCCCTTCTTCGGCAGGGCCGTGTCGTCGATCACCAGGTAGGCATCGGGTCCGCCTACAAGCCGATCCGCCTGACGGGCCAGCTCCGTCCAGAGCGGCGCATCATCCCAGGCCGGGCTGGCGATGAAGTGCTGCAACTGGTCGTGGCCCGGCAGCCCGAGGCGCGTCGCCATCGGCTGCAGGCTCTTGCGATCCCCCGCCCCCAGCAGACCCCGAAGGTAGAGCGGCGCCCAGGTCCGTCGGGTCTTGCGTCCCATCACCGTAAGGAATGGTGCCAGCCACGCATCGAGTTCGTCTATCCCGTGGCGATCCCCATCCATCGCTGCCTCCTGAACCATCAGGGCGACAACGCCTTACGATCCATCAAAGTGCCCAGGTAGTGCTAGGGTCTGTCATCGCTTGAGCCAATCGAGGGCCGCGGCAAGACAGAGGACGCCCATGAAGCTGACGGTCGTCTTCTCGTAGCGTGTGGCGATGGCGCGCCACTCCTTGAGCCTGGCCCAGAGGCGCTCGACCTGGTTGCGGTTGTTGTAGATCCAGTCCGGGCAGGCGACGGGTGCTTCGTGGCGCTGAGGCGGGATCGCGGGCCGCGCGCCCATGTCCCAGATGTGCTCACGAAAGGCGTGGCTGGTGTAGCCCCGGTCCCCGACGACCCACTTGGGCACACCCGGAAGCTGGTCGAGCAGCGGAACCGCATGGGGCAGTTCATGGGCCTGACCGGGCGCCAGCCGGAAGGCGATGGCGCGACCCCGTCCATCCGCGATCACGCAAGCCTTGGTGCCATAGCCGCCACGTGAGCGGCCAAGAGCTTCACGAGCATCTCGCTCGGGCCCAGATCCCCCCTTTTGGCAGCTCCCGCCGCCTTTTGGTGCGCTCGCATGTTCGTGCCGTCTGAACCGCTCCGGGTTTCCCGGAGGCCATTCGGTTTGGATCAGGCGGCCAAGGCTTGTACCTCGGCCTGGGCATAGTAGCGCGCTTCGGCCTCGGCGGGAGGGATATTCCCGATTGGTTTGAGCAGTCGGCGGTTGTTAAACCAATCGACCCATTCGAGCGTGGCGTATTCCACGGCTTCGAAGCCTCGCCACGGGCCGCGCCGATGGATCACCTCGGCCTTGAACAGGCCAATCACCGTCTCGGCGAGCGCATTATCGTAGGAATCTCCGACGCTACCGACGGAGGGTTCGATACCTGCCTCGGTGAGACGCTCGGCGTAGCGGATGCTGACGTATTGCGACCCGCGGTCGGAGTGACAGACGAGACCGCCGCCGGCGAAAGGGCGGCGCTCGTGCAGGGCCTGCTCCAGGGCATCGAGCACGAAGTCAGCCCGGGCGGAGCGCGACACACGCCAGCCTACGATCCGGMGCGCGAAGACGTCGATCACGAAGGCGGCGTAAACGAAGCCACGCCAAGTCGCCACGTAGGTGAAGTCCGCGACCCACAATCTGTTCGGGCACGCGGCCTTGAACTGCCGGTTGACCCGGTCGAGCGGACAGGCCGCCGCCGGATCGGGAATGGTCGTGCGGACCCTGCGTCCCCGGACGACGCCAGCCAAGCCCATCACCCGCATCAACCGAGCCACCGTGCAGCTACGATCCCCTCACGGTCGAGCTGCCGCCAGATCTTGCGCACGCCGTAGACGCAGAAATTCGCCTCGTACACGCGCCGGATCTCGGTCATCAGCACCGCATCCCGCCCGGATCGTGCTGGCAGCCTACTGGGATCGGCCCGGCGCGCGACATGGGCGTGATACGTCGACGGGGCGATCGGCAGCACGCGGCAGATCGGCTCGACCCCGTAGGCCCTGCGGTGCTCGTCGATGAACGCAATCATCGCTTGAACGGGCGGTCGAGCTCCGCCTGTGCAAAATACGCTGACGCCTTCCTCAGGATCTCGTTGGCCTGCCGGAGCTCCCGGTTCTCTCGCTCCAGGGCCTTGATCCGCTCGCGCTCGTCCGTCGTCGGTCCGGCTCGCACACCCTGGTCGCGCTCGGCCTGGCGCACCCAGTTCCTCAGTGTCTCGCCCGAACAGCCGATCTTGGCGGCAATCGAGCGGATCGCTCCGTACTGAGAGGCGTGATCGCCCTGGTGCTCCAGCACCATCCGCACAGCGCGCTCACGGACCTCAGGGGAAAACGGTGGGGTTCGCTTCGTCATGGCTCCATCCTCGCAAGAGTTGGGGCCTCCGGAAAACCCGGAGCGGTTCAGTCCAGGAACACCATCCCGAGTTGGACGCCCCGCTCCTGCACGAGGCCAAGCAGTCGCTCCCAGACGCCGGCACGGGACCAGCGGATGAAGATCTGCGCAGCGCGCCACCAGGGACCCAGATCCTCCGGAATAGCCCGCCACTTGGCCCCGTTCTGATGCCGCTAGAGAATGGCTAAGAGCGTGCGCCGAAGATCCTGTGGGGGCGTCTTGGCCTTGGGCCGGCAGGCCTCCACCAGGGGCTCCAGTTCAGACCACTGCGCGTCGCTCAGCATCGTCCCTCCTGCATCAGAGAGACGAAAACGAAAGCCAAACCAATCCGTTCAGGCGACGACAGACCCTAGTTCTTGTCGGTGGCGGACGCGAGGAGCAAGATCGAGACGTGGCGGCGGCACTACAACGAAAGCCGTCCTCACACCGCCCTGGGGTGACGAACGTCCCAGAAATTCCCCCTGGCGGCGGCCCTGCATGCCGCCGAATAAGATCTGGAAGCTCACCTTTTAGCCAGATTAAAATCCGGCGGACCCTCAGAGATCGAAACGCCTACCTTTCGGCTGGACCAAGATCCGGGTCCCCCTCAAACGCTCGAGAACTTGCATAAGCCGTGGACGACAGGTGGGTTCAATTCCACGATACGAAACGCCCCACACTCGTGCTAGTGGTTAAGGTCTGACGGTTGAGTCCGCGTGGGGTTTCGGTTTGAGGCCTGTCCTGCGAGTCTGGCGGGATGCGCAGTGGCATCTCCTTCACGCTCT
>NZ_LMNE01000058.1:0-3264 GCF_001423285.1 Methylobacterium sp. Leaf111
AGAGCGTGAAGGAGATGCCACTGCGCATCCCGCCAGACTCGCAGGACAGGCCTCAAACCGAAACCCCACGCGGACTCAACCGTCAGACCTTAACCACTAGAGGAGCCATCCCGGATCGAGGTGGGTCGGGTCCACAGACGGCGTGTGCAGATCCAGCACAAGGTCCTCCAGGGTCCCACGTGAGGGCTCCTGGCAGCCGCCTGCGGAGGAGAACGCCACCAAGGTGTAGGCCGCGATCAACTGCGCGACAGCCGGGTCCACGTGTTCGCCCAGCAGGAGCTGCACGGCTTGGCTTGCACCCTCGGCTGCTGCCAACAAAGCCTCATCCTGGAAGAAGGCGTGTTCCGGCACCTCGGCGCTCATTGTCCCTTGCCTCTGCCACGAACCCATTCAGAAGGCTTTTCCTGCTCGAAACCACAACTGGCATAGGCCAAACCAAGGTAGATGGTTCATCCCTACCGTTGAGGTCAGGATGCATACGCATGCTTGAGATTGCCTTAACGGTAGCGCGAGTGATGGTGTAGCAGGCGCATACCGCAAGGTTGTACGGAAACGATCGTTTTCTTTACCATTTTGGCTCGGCATCGCTGCTCGCGCGCAAAGATCGTGAGGGCAAGACATCGGCCCAATGCGTCGGCTGTCGCATGAGGACCTTGCCGCGGGCCTGGAAGACATCCTTCGCTAGATCGAGGCCGATGGAGCTAACCGGTATCGTGGACGGCTCCTGTCTATGGGACCCAATGGCCTTGTCTTGGCACAGCGATGCCGTAGTGGGGGCCGTCCACCCCATCAGGCCCCGCAGGTACCAGGAAACAGCCTGGACGATGAGCGCCGCCTCGTAGTACTGGCCCCTAATACCAATCCTCATTGATCAGAACCCATAGGCCCATTCGCGGCGTCCGATCGACATGATGCGCCCGGGTCGGTCGATGAGGGTGTTCCAGGCGTGACAGCAGTGGTCGAGGATGTCGGCGTAGGATGTGAAGGTTCGATTGCCGAGCCAGTTGTCGCGCATGAACTGCCAGAGGTTCTCGACCGGGTTGAGTTCGGGGGAACGGGCCGGCAACGGCAGCAGGGTGATGTTGCCGGGCACTGCGAGGTTCTTCGTCGTGTACCAGCCGGCCTGATCGAGCAGCAGGACGGCGTGCGCACCAGGGGCGACGGCCTGGGCGATCTCTTCGAGGTGCAGGGCCATCGCCTCGGTGGTGCAGCGGGGCATAACGAGACCGGCGCCCGTTCCCTGTGCCGGGCAGATGGCGCCGAAGATGTAGGCGGAGGCGGTGCGCTGGTCCTTCGGGGCTGAGGGGCGCGTGCCGCGCTTGGTCCAGCGCTGGGTGATCGTGTTCTTCTGGCCGACCCGAGCCTCGTCGGCGAACCAGACTGCGTATGCGCACCCTTTTGCCTCTCATCGGCATGCTCGCGCTTGGTGCCTGCAACGACGAGAAGAAGGCCGAGAAGGCCAACGCCGCCAACCCACCTGCGACGACCGCCCCGGCGCCGACTGTGCCCATTGCGGCGCCTGGTGCTCCTGTCGCCCCAGCTCCCGCCACCAAGCCTACTGGCCAATGATCTGAAAAATTGGCCGTATCAGCCAGCGGCGGCCTTCTTCGACACAAAGACGGAAGGGGGGTCTCGGGGTCGACGGATAAGGCCTGGGCGCGCGGCCGGTCGAGCGGCGACAATCTCTTGCACGACGTCCGCCTGCCGCTCAGGCTCGGCCGCGGCGACCCTCAGAAGGGCCGTCTGGTTGTTGCCGAGGCCGGCTGCGCGGGCTGCTTCTTTCGCTGCGGGAGAGATGCTGGCGATCTTGGTGGCGCGCCGAGCTTCCTTGTGCTCGATCCCAAGTTCGCGGGCCGCAGCGCGGACGCCACCTTCAGGTCGGCCGCGACCGATTTTTGGGGCAAGTTGCCCCAAAATTCTCTCGGGTGCCTCTGCCTCCGTCAGCGCGATCCACTCTGCGACCTGCTCGTTGCGCTGAAGGGTCGTGAGGTCGGCGCGGTGCAAGTTCTCCGCGATCTCCCAGCGGCGCGCCTGGCTCTCGCCCCATGTCGTGATCCGGCAGGGCATGGTTTCCAGGCCGAGTAATCGTCCGGCAGCGAGACGATAGGTGAAGCCGGCGACACGATCAGATCTGGAGGAACGCTCATGTCGCCGGCACTGACCTGTTCCTGGGAGGATGAGAGGTCAGTGCATAGATAAACCTTTCTCGAAGTTAAACGTTGCTACTGCTACGATACACCGTTCTATAGATTTCATTCTTAGAGATTGATACAGCAAAGCTGTGAGGTCGACACAAATGTTCAGAGAGGCATTCTGGCAACCGATATTGCCGAACGACCATTCTTTCTGGGAACCGATGCTCTGAGCACGGGATTGACCCTCCCGATAACAAAATATGGAGGAACAACCTGTGAAGCTTTCGATGATTGCGAGCGCTGCAGCCATTCTTGCGCTTACGGCCGGAACGTCCCTTGCCGCACCCTGCAATACCGGGGCAGCGAAGGGGAAAACTCCTGAGCAGCATGCTGCAAACGACAAAAGCTCAGCTGCTGATCAGGGTAGCAAGAACCTCGCGGGTGGCCAGCAGCCTGCCTCGCCTGGTACGGTCGGTGCCATGAATAACGTTGGTGCCAACCAGGGTGTCGGTGACAAGCCCGGCGCCGGCACAACTGCCAAGGGCAACGAAGATCCAGCGAGCAAGAACCTTGCTGGTGGTCAGCAGCCTGCATCTCCCGGAACTGTTGGCGCTATGAACAACGCTGGCGCGAACCAGGCAGTCGGCAAGTCGGGCGACGATTGCTGATCGTCTGAAAGCCTGTCGCACAGGGGCACTCGGCCCTGTGCCACAAACGAAGCCCCGGTCGCTTGACGATCCGGGGCTTTTTGTACTCGGCAACCTCAGGAAAGCAGGGTTAGCTCGGCTGCTCCTCGGTCTCTTTGATCGCCGGATCATCTTCCTCAGGAATTGCCGGTGGCTTCTTATCAGGCTGCTTCGGTGCATCTTCGATGGGCTGGAGATCAGCGCCAGGCATTGGCGTATCAGCTGGGGTCACGGCTTCGCTCCTTGATCATCGTTGGGAGCAAAGCGTCTGCAATTGGAAGCGTTCCTACGGGCTGACGTGCCTCAGGAGATCACCCAGGCGAGCATCAGGATGCCGCCTAGTGGTGCGAGTCTAACATTTGGTGCCCGCGCTTTGCGGCCTGGATGATGCGATCCGGGTCGGCAGTCCAGACGAAGGGCTTTGGGTCGCCGTTGCTCTCAGC
>NZ_LMNE01000059.1:0-3247 GCF_001423285.1 Methylobacterium sp. Leaf111
GCGGCTCGACCATATCCTCAAGCATAGACATAAAACGATCCGAACCCGGGACCGTCAGAATCCCCCATCGCAATCAACCCGGGAAGGGCGGCTCCAGACACCGCTTACCTTCTGAGAACGCGGAGCTGGTGATGAATGAGAGGGCTGCACTTAACCTGCAACCCTCCTAGTATTTCTGAGTATCTGCGGGCTGGCGCCAGTTGGTGGGGCAACCTTGCGGTCCCTGAAGGGGCCTGTCGCAAACCGTCGCCGCCCGAAAAAGATCATCTCCGGACAGCACGTCACAGCCCCCACCGACCCACTCCGGCACGGTACCTGAATCGGTTTGACGAGCCCAAAACCGCCCCTGCGGCCGGAGTGCTCCCGCCTTGCAAGGATAATTTTCTACGCCAAGAATCTTTGCGACAGGCCCGTCGGAGCTCCTGTCCCGTTCAAGGTTGCGCCTCGCTCACGGATCAGCGCTTGCTCTCGGCGGTTCAGATCCTCCGGCAGGGCGTTTTCAAGGATCATGAGAATGATCGAGCGTCCTTCGGTGGCTGCCGCAGCCAGCTCGCGATGCACATGCCGGAAGCCCTTGGGTGATGCCTTACGGTAGGGGCGCAGATCAAGGATGCGTTCGACATTGGCACGGTACTCACGCATCGAGCGGCTCCGGCGCGTGTATTTCCCGACGTAGCGCCGGATCAAGCCATCTGGGTAGGTGATGGCCCACTCGTAGATGCCAGGCTTGTCGAGGGTTACGCCCTCCGCGATCTCGACGGTCGGTTTGAGCCGGTACTCTCTCGCCATCTGCCTGCCTCGCCTCATCGATCTTGAGGATCACGATGCAGCAAAAAGGCGCCTCGTTCCCGAGACGCCTGACAACTCCTACCGTCCGCGAAGGAAGAAGAACCAAATCAAGATGAGGACGGGGATCGGCACGCCCAAAAGCCACAGTAAGCTACCCGTCAGCATATTTTTCTCCTTGGTACTCTCCCTGCAACCTCATGGCGGGAAGATCCGTTCCTGAGAAGACATCTCGCATGTAGCGATCTTCAACCCGACGACTTTCAACCGAAAGCCCATGATGAGCCGTCCCCGTCGCGTCGCCCTGCCCTGGTATGCTGCGGAGCACTACGAGGCACTTCGTCAGAGCCTGTCCGATGGCGGGAAACTGCCGGTGCAGTACGAGGCGTGGCGGGCTTCCACCGAACAGTTCGAACGCAAGGTACAGTGCAGCGGCGTCGAAGTTGTGCGCGTGCCAATCGAGCCAGATGCGTTCAGTGCATGGTGCGAAGTCGCAGGCTTGCCGGCCGATGGGGCAGTTCGTGCCCGGTACGCCGCTGAGGCTCTAAAACACTGATCCGCGCGCTGGGCCCTCTGCCTGCCCGAAACGAGTGAGCCCGCCCGGCGCGACACCGAGCGGGCTCAAAAAGGCTTCACCCTTCTTCGTCTCACCCCGGCCCAAGGCCGGCAACCGCAGCTCGGTTTCCCTTCAGGGAGAGCAAAGGAACGCTCCGCGGCAGCGCGCCTTACGATCTTTATGCGACGAGTATCTTTACATCGAGAAGTAGGATCTGATCAATGTCTTGGCTCGCATTGCGCTTCACCGCGCGGCAACAGCGGGATCATAAGGCGATAAGGATTTCACGTGCTCAACACTCCGGAAGAAGACGCTCCTCAAGCAGTTGCTCCCCAAGAAGCCGCTGCCGATTACGTGGATATAACGGCCGACATCGTTTCGGCTTACGTCTCCAAGAACTCCGTGCGACCTGCCGACATCGGCGAGCTGATTGCCTCTGTGCATCAGACCCTCAAGGGTCTGAGCGGGTCTGCTATGCCAGCCGTTGAAAAGATCGAGAAGACCTCGCCGGCTCAGATCGAGAAGTCGATCACGCCGGACGCGCTCATCAGCTTCGAGGATGGTAAGCCTTACAAGACGCTGCGCCGGCACCTGAGCCTTCGCGGCCTCTCTGCTGAGGCCTACCGCGCCAAGCACGGCCTGCCTGCCGACTACCCGATGACCGCTGCCAGCTACTCAGCGCAGCGCTCCGAGCTTGCCCGATCACTCGGGCTTGGAAACTCCCGTAAAGCCGCTCCCAAGGTAGCTGAGCCGGACGCGACGGTGTCGGAAGCGCCAACGCGCCGTGGTCGTCCGCGTAAGGCTTCATGAAGCCGCGGCAGGGCGATGAGGCTGGGGATTGCCCCAGCCTCTGATAGCGCCGGACTTGCTCCCCAGTACCGTCAATAACATATGTAGCAGGCGATCTAGACTGAATTTATGTCTATCTACGCGTCTGCCTAAATGTTCCTCATAATCCCGGAATTTTTTGTTCTCAGATTTTCATTTTTTTATTAACTCGTAATTCGGGATATTAAATCGAGATAGACGTAATATTGCAACATTTCGGAGTCACGAAATGTCTGATCGGCGACGTGTTCAGCGACAACAGTGCAACCTCGATGCACGAATTTTCATTCCACGCTCTGGCACTCCAATACCCTGTGTCATCACAGATATTTCTACTCATGGGAGCTTCGTTCACACGCCAAAGAACGTCTCGCTTCCTGCAAATTTTGATCTCTCCATTGGCAGGAGCAGCTTACCCCGAGCCTGCCGACTAGCTCGCCGAGAGGCCGATGGGTTTGGCGTCGAGTTCCTCGATCCTGTCCGTCACGAAGTCGAAGAGATCCTTATCGAGACTGCGTTCAAGGAGGAACTGCTGTTTGAGGCTCTCAGCCCAGCCCTGGATGGCGAAGCCACGATGACCCGGATTCGGCTCCGCCGAGCGGTGAACGCGGTGATGGAGTTGATTGAGCGTCGCAATGCCATGGGTTGGGACCATGTCGCGCCACTGCCAGATCCGTTTGAGCACGCCTACCACACGCTTCGTGATGCCGGTAGGGCTCTAAGACACGCATCAGCTGCAAGGCTCTTGGCGCCAGCTTCGAGCAACGGACAAGGCCAGCGCTCAGCAGTTATGTGACCGCTAAACGACACTCGACGTTTTCCCTTTGTTCCACATACTGGAGGCCTCGCGTTTAGCGGGGCACATGAGCCAGATGGAGGGAGCACACCTGCTCCCGGTCCAGCCCCATGTTGATCGCTTCTCGCTCCGTCCTCCAGCAGCATCGTGAGGTCGCCGCCGTGATGGCGACCTATGGAATGTTCCTAGTGGTTAAGGTCTGACGGTTGAGTCCGCGTGGGGTTTCGGTTTGAGGCCTGTCCTGCGAGTCTGGCGGGATGCGCAGTGGCATCTCCTTCACG
>NZ_LMNE01000060.1:0-3163 GCF_001423285.1 Methylobacterium sp. Leaf111
ATCCCATCTCGAACTCGGCCGTTAAACGCACCAGCGCCCATGGTACTGTGTCTCAAGACACGGGAGAGTCGGTCGCCGCCAGACCTGCACAGAACAAGAGACACGCCCTCACAAACGATCGTCGCACCAGAAAGGCCGCCCTCCGGGGCGGCCTTTCTACGTTTCCAGCTCCTCGGTCAGTCGCGGCGTCCGTTGGACCATGGCCCTGCGGACATGGGCTTAGGGATCCTGCCGACGTCCGCAGGGTTCGGATCGGATCTGCGGACAGGCGGTCTTTCGGACAGGGTCCCTGCGGATCGCTCCCTTAGCGCAGGCGGCGTCCGTCCTTCGGGATGGCGGAGAGGTCGAAGGCGTAGCCCTTGGCCGCCAGGGCCTCGAGGACCAGGTACTTCACGGTCACCCGGCGATCGAGGGCCTCCTGCCGCAGGGCCGTCCAGACGGGATCCGGTACCTCGACCTTCAGGACCGTCGCCTTGGTCCGCCGCCTCGCGGAAGCCCGGATCTTCGGCGTCCGGACCGGACCGGTCTCAATGGTCTCGGCAGGCCGGGGCGTCTCGGGGACTCCTAGGGCGGCCGGCGGCTCCTGGGGGGCGCTCGAGGCCCGGGTGAAGCCGAGGTCGCTCGTCGCGGCCGCCAGCAGCCGGGCCTCCTCCGGACTCGTGTGCGGCCGTGGGCGGGGCGAGGGCAGGAACGGAGGCTTGCTCATCGTCCGGCTCCCGGCTGCTCGGCCAAGTCCTGCTGCGCGGCCTGCTGTTCGGCCAGGATGGCAAGGAGCTCGTTCAGGACGCCGCCCACCTCGGCGGCGGCCTTCGGGTCTCCGCCCGGCCCGGCCGGCGTCGACCCCGTGAAATGCATGGATTGGTACGCGGCCCGCTGGATCACCTCGGTCCGCAGCAGCGGGATGCCGGCGCCCTGGATCTCCTCCCGGGCATGCTGGGCGACGCGGTTCTGCAGGGGCGACATCTGGGTCAGGACCACCCGCGCGGGGATCGATCGGCGCAGCATGCGTTCGGCCCGCTGCACCACCTCGTAGGTCCGGAACACCTCCTGCAGGTCCATTCCCGAGATCTTGGTGGGGATCAGCACGAGGTCCGACTCGGCGATCGCGTAGGTGACGGCCTGCGAGGCGGCCCCCTCGAGGTCCACCAAGACGATCCCGTACCGCGTCGCCGCCTCCGCGATGCGGTCGAGGATGACGGTCTCCGTCACGCCCGAGATGACCGCGACGGTGGAGTCCGCCCCCGCGCGCGCGCGCCAGGCGCCCACATGCCCGTTCGGATCGGCATCGACGATGGCCACGCTTCCCCCCTGTCGGGCGAAGGCATCGGCCAGGCAGATCACGAGCGTCGTTTTCCCGACCCCGCCCTTCGTGGAGCAGACGCTGATGACCGCCATCGAAAAGGCTCCCCGGGCTCGTGGGCCCACATTCCCCAAGGTGCAAAACCCCGAGGGCCCCAATGCCCTAATGCCCTAATGCCCAAGAACCCGTAAACCCAATTGGGTTCTTGGGCAAAAGGACACTTGCCCATCTGTGTGAGATTTGCGCGTTGTCACAGAGCCTTACGACTCATCGCGTGTGTCAGTTCTGTCGGATAGACCGTCCATTTGGACCGTCGACGCTGTTTGGTTTTCCGAGGGGAACGCCTTCCCTCGGATCGGATGGCCCGGGGGATGAACGGGCGCCCCGGTCCCGGCGGGAAACACCGATCGGGTGCTGCTGCGGGACGACACAAGTCCCTGGTTTGACAGGAGACCCTCTCGCATGCCGAATGTGCGGTCTCGGTCCCTTGCTCGACCGGGGATTCGATCAAGGAACCGCCGCCACACCGCAGTAGGACCCTGAAACGACAACGGCCCCCCCGGTCGCCAAACCGGAAGGGCCGTCAAGTCGCAGAATGTGCCAGAGAACACCGAAGGTCTCTAGCACATCACAGCTCCCTCCAGGAGTCAATCGGGAATGTTCATTCTCGAGGCGATGTCGCTCGGCCCAATGCGGTCCCAACCCAGGGACCACCATGTCGTTCGATCACCTGCTCACTCTCGTTAACCATGTTCCCCTGGCTGCTCTGGACGCCCTGAGCCGCGATCTGTGGCGTGCGGCCGGGGAGGGCGCCCTGACGGAAGTCCAGGCCCAGGCCCTCGCCGAAGCCATCCACGGCCGCCGCAAACCGCGCGCCCAAGCCTCCGCCGTTTCCCTCGGAGGCCTCGCGGTCATCCCCCCTCGGACGCCCCCTGAGGCGGCTGTGGAGGCCCCGGGCGCGTCCTCAGGCCAGAACCCGAGCCGGGATCCGCGCCTCTGGTCCTATTTCCCCCCCAAGCGCTCCCAGCGCTCGCCCGACCGGGCCCGCTCACTGGAGCGCCGGCGGACCCTGGCGGCCACCGGGCCCCTGCCGCCGAAGCTCGCCTGCCGCTTCACCACGGGAGAATTGGCGGTCCTCAAGATCGTGGCCGACGCGTTCGTCGCCGGACGCCAGTGCACGCTCTCGATCCCCGAGATCGCCGCCCGAGCCGGTGTGGGCCAGACCAAGGCGCGCCTGGCCCTGCGGGTCGCCCAGAACCTCGGCCTGGTGTCGATCACGGAACGACGGGTCCAGTACCGTCCCAATCGCACCAACGTGGTTCGGATCGTTTCCCCGAGCTGGCTGGGCTGGCTGGCGCGCTGGAATCCCCGGAGCAAGCCCCCCAAGGCGCTCGCTGCGGAGCCTGCAGCCTTTCGGGGGCCTGGATCTCCCGGCCCTCAAGCCACGGGTACCGTGGAAGGGGGGGAGGGTTCACTTTTGAGAGGCCCACGGAATCAAGGGTTTACGAGAAGAGGAGGAAACGAGCGCGCAACCTGGGGGTGAGGAGCCGCTCCCGCCGAGCGGGCAGAGCTCCGAAGCTCCTGGCCTGCCTCAGGATCAGGGCCCGCGAACCCCCAAAAAGCACGCGCAACGCCAGGGTGAGCTCGTGTCGAGGTCACGCGATCAGGGCAGGATTTCCGGCCTCGTCAGAGCGCGACCTCGACACGGGGTCGCGTCCTATGTCTGCGTCCGGAGAGAACCAAACTGCGACATGTGCGTTTTCCCCGTTTCCGGCAGTTGACGGGTCTGGGAGTGATCCGTATACCCCGGTTCATCGGCGGGCGGCCAACGGGGTTGGCGGCTTGCTTTTGCATCTCCTGACG
>NZ_LMNE01000061.1:0-3060 GCF_001423285.1 Methylobacterium sp. Leaf111
GATGTCTGCTTCATCTTCGCTCCTCAGGGGCTACGATGAACCAGCCATCCTCCGTTCGTGAAGACCCTCAATCTGTCCCACAGGTGCTGACGTCGGACACTACGCTGACGGCTACCGTCTCGCCGCACGGACCATCGCAGCTTCAGGCTATCACGTTGCCTTCGTGCACTACCTTGACCGAACGGGTGACCAGCGCGTGGCTTATGCCCGACTCCGGCAGGACTTCCCACGTTGGACGGAAACCATTCGCGATGCGGTGAACTGGCTGATTGATCAGCCAGGTGTCGATGCCAGAGGGCTCGGCATCGTGGGCCTATCGCTCGGAGCGGCGCTGGCGTTCGCGACAGCGGCGGAGGAGCCACGTGTGCGAGCGATCGTGGACTACTCCGGACCACTGCCAGATGAGCTCGCTGGTCAGAGTCCACGGCTACCACCCACTCTGATCCTGCACGGTGCTTCGGACTGCATCGTCCCCGTCTCCCATGCTCACGCGATAGAGCGTCTTCTGCGGGAGCAGAGCACCCCGTATGAGATCAAGATCTACGAGGGGCAGGGCCACGGCCTCACGGGTGCCACGCAATTCGATGCCGCGGCCCGGGTCGCACGCTTCCTTGGACAGCACCTTCAGCAGGCGTCCTCCTGAAGTCGCGACCTATGAAGGCAGCCTCAGGGTTCTACGCCATCCTCATCGAACGGCTCACGGGTGATCTCTTCCTCGAAGGTGTCGCCCACATCTTCCTGGTCAGACTCTGCAACTGGCTCCTGCGTCGCTGCGTGCCCTGCGTCGGCGGAATGCTCGTCGCTATCCATCGACGCCTCATCCGCCCCGGAGGAGGGCGCTTCGGACATCGCGCCGCGCGACTTGCCCAGGCCGAGATCGCGTGCGAGCTGCGAGCGCTGCGCTGAGTAGTCGGAGGCGGTCATCGGATAGTCGACAGGAAGGCCCCACTTGGCCCGGTAGGCTTCCGGTGTGAGGCCGAGCCGGGCGAGGTGCCGGCGCAGCGTCTTGTACGCCTTACCATCCTCGAAACTGATCAGACCTTGAGGTTGGATGGAGCGCCGGATCTCGGCCTGCGTCAGCACTCGCTGCTTCTCGGCGGCCTTGGCGTTCCCAGAGGTGAGCGCCTGAAGGCTCGCATGAACCCCTTGGATCAACCCAGGCAGCTCAGTGGCTGAGAGATGGATTGCCTGCGGCATAGGCCGTAACGATCTGCGTGGTGAGCTCTACCAGATCATCCTGTTCGCCAGCTTCGATAGCCATTCGTGCTCCTTAAGACCTGAACCTCACGAGGGTCAGGTATCACGGAAACCAGGGCTATCGAGTCACCAGAGGGCCCGAGGAAGACGACGCTTCCAGCGCTCGCCCGGCTTCAAGGTTGCGACCTGCTGCGTCCGCCTCGCGGAACGCACCTGTGCCACGACAGGCAGCGCAACTCCGGCGGCATCCGCTTCAGCGATAGCGGCAACAGCCGACGTGGGGACCTGCCGTTGAGCCTGTGCCTCATCAGAGACCGGCGTGGCTACATCAGCGATTGCCGAGCTCTTCGTGCGTTTGGCGGGCGGCTTTACCCGGCGTACCCGTGGCAACCGCTCCTGAGCAGAGGCCTCGCGCACCTCGGAGTCTGCTGGCTCAACGGGCATGGCAAACATCGGCACAAGGCTCGGCAGCACTCGCCGGGCCGGCGCTTCAACCCGGACAGGCTCGGCGCACGGCACATGTGTCGGTTCAACCTCAGCGGTCGCGTTCGCCGCAGCAGTCAACTCTGCACCCCAGACATTCTGGCTTGTCCGAGTACGGGCCGTGGCATCGATGAGCGAAACGCGGGAAGTACGGGTATGCTTGATTTCGACCGTGAACGGTCGCGCGCTACGGCGCTTCATGTATGAAATGATCCTGAAAACTGCACGCTCAGCCGCGTAAAACGCGCCGACGGCGGAGCAGCATCATATGGCGCATATGCGATCTATGTCTAGTTAGGCTTCAACACAGACGCGGCATTCGCGTTAAACAAACGCGTATCTGCGCAATTCCTTGATCGATCCCTGCTCATTGCGATGATGGATAAAGAGGCCGCCCGCCTGCTCCCAGGGGTGTATGCATTTCTCCTGGTCGTCCACCATCACATCTTGTGAACGGCAGTGCACCCGCTTCAACGCAGCGCCTGACGCGACGCATATCCTCGCTATGCCCCTGGAGCAGTCTCATTAGCTACGAAAGAGCGCACACGTGGTCGCAGAACGTTAATGAATTGATTCACGCGCTCTGCGAGCCACAAGAATGCCTTCTGCCTCACAGTAGGGTTATCCAGGGTGCCGAACGAGGCACTATCACCAATTCGTGGAAGGCCATAAGGGTCTGTGGATAGGTTAGCTGACCCGCCAAGCTCTTCGCGGACAACATCCCATTCTTCCACGATAGCTCGACTTGCTCGTTCACCCACTGTGCCGCGTGTTGAGGACAGAAAGACACCAACTTCGTTTTTCAGCATATCTCGATAGACTGTAAGCCACGAGCTGCCATTGGGAGCAGGCATCGATACCGAGATGTAGCCTTGCCGAGCCGGGTTTGGTCTGGACTGCTCCGGATCGTCCAGCCTGAGCTGATCCAGAAACGCCTTCCAGAACTCAAGGCGAGCATCGCCTAAAGCTGCACGTTCAGGATCAAGCTCAGATTTGCTTCCAGTATTATCTAGGTCGGCCTGCTCGCCAAGCGCGAAACCCTCTGGAACAGCAACGATATTGCGGATGATATTCGTCGTTCGTACCAGCACCCTCGGTGTGACGAGTCGCCCTCCATTGGGCATCGTGAAAATCGGCAGCTCTACAAGACCCAATGAGAAATGTAGGCCAGCATGAGCCTGGAGGTACTCTGCGATGGCTTCAACACCCTCTCGGATACCATCGCCAACAATGAGCAGCAGGAAACGGCCTCGGCGAAGATTAATGGTGAGATTGTCGTTGAACTGTAAGCGCTGTTTTCAGGCCACGGCTTTGAGGGCTGGCATGGCCTGGTAGGCCCATGGCAGCAGGTCGTCGAGACGGCTCTGTGGGTGGCCCTCG
>NZ_LMNE01000062.1:0-2833 GCF_001423285.1 Methylobacterium sp. Leaf111
TTGCGACCTTGCGAGACCAGAACATCAACTTGGCGCAGCTTGGCGACAATCTCTTCAGCCGTATGCTTCTTCCGTCCCATGACAACATCCTCCACATGGCTCGAGGCCATACCTCAGGGAGGACCACTTTTCAGGGGGCAGGCCACTAACTCACAGCCCTTGAACTTTATCAGCATCGCAGCGATCCTCGACACCCATTCACAGTAAGAAGGACAGCTACGCTTATCGTTAGAAGTTCCGATAAAATCTACGTGGCAAAGTAGGGGAATTGATCCGGTGGAAGTTTGATGATTAGATACGCCTTATTGTTACACTGATGGATTTAACTCCATTCATGTAACAGTCAGCACAAACCAGTAACGCTCTTTTGATTATCTTCACCGGTACTGCCCGAAAGAAACTCCTTCGCTGTCGGAGCTGATAGAACCACCTTCTCGCCCAGCTGGATCGACACAAGCTCCGACACGAATGTGCGCCCCTTCCGCGTCAGGAACACTACCTTCCTGCGGTACTCCTGGGGATCGTCAATCGTCTCGATCAGACCCAGGCCCGGCATGTCCCTGCGGTGTCGCTCCCCAAGCGCCATGAGGTTTCTTGAGATAGAAGCGTGAGCAAGCCCGGCGGCTGTGCTCAGTTGCTTCATGGTGATCCCAGGCTGTTGAGCAACCTCAAGGACGATCTGTAGAGCATGAGGCGTCATCAAATCAATCCACTTGCCGTCCTGCCGCTTGACGTTGCCAACGTGTCGGGCAGCACAAGTGATCCTGATGAGCTTGGCAACTTCGATTGAGGGAGTTGGATGGCTCACGTATGTGCTGCTGTACAAGAAGGTGGATCGGATAGGCGCATCTGTCACAGCCACTTGCACCAGCGTCAAGCGTGCTATTCACGCGATCTGCGCCTCTATTTCACGCCACAGGACTTTCAGTCCCCGTGTATGGTCGAGCCACCCCTGCCCAAATCATTGATCTACCTGCGCCACCTGATACCCATTTGCAGCCATAATCAGCCGTGTGGCGGTACGTGTGGCGGTCGCCACTGGTTGAAAAAAATCACAGGAGGACCGCTTGGCTTACCTTCATTCACGCGAAGTGCCTGAGGACGGGCCAGCCGAAGAGCCTCTACGTGGGTCGGGATGCGCGGAGCCTGCTGCGCCTCAAGTTCCTGCCAGCGGTCGATGATCTCGGCCCGCATGGTCACCGAGTAGCCTGAGACAAGGATCAGGGTCTCGCGCTTGGGAAGGTTGAAGCAGGGAAGCGAGCGTCCGGTGCTGTCGCGGTAGCTGCCCCCAAAACTGGGGCCAGTGATGCCGAGCCCTTTGAGCATGGTGCGGATGTCCCGCATGACGTGGTCGTGGCGCTTCCCGGTGCGCTCTGCGATCTCCAGGCTCGACATCGTGAGCCCGTTCGGGATGGGGGTCAGTATGTTCATGGTGCGCTCCTCAGGGCCGCCCAACGAGGAGTGCAGTGGGGCATTGACTGAGGCGCACAGCTGCGCCTAACTCGTATAGCAAGTGCTATGAATAAGGTTGTAACCCATGTGGGATCCGTGGTGCCGAAAAGTGCGCTTACCTTCCGCTGGGGTGCTCGCGTTCACGGTACTGTCCGCTGGACAGGTGCCTTTGTCATCGGCCGTCCTGGCTCAGTCACTACCGACCGCCGCTGAAAACCTCACTCCTGGCGACATCGACAGTGAGCACCTGTTCGGCTTCACGGAAGGCAGCGACCTCGGCGTGCCCGGTGAAGCGGAGCTAGAATGGGAGACCTCAGGACGACTGGGCAAACGTCTGGGGCGGTTCGTAGCTATCGACAGTGGGCTTGCACTGAAGGTGCCCCTGACGAGTGACTTCCGGCTTGCCCCCGGCATCACTTTCAATGCCTACGATGTTGGTTCCCCTGGCACGCCAACGCGCCTGAGCGGGGGCATCGCGGGAGCGTTCTTGGAAACTCGCTTCCGCCTTCTCGACCGTCGAACCGGCCCATTCGGTCTCACCCTCAACATCGTGCCGAGCTACAACGGCGTGGATAGTGGCTCTGGGGCGGGGGCGCGCAGCTTCGGTACAGAGGTCGGGCTACTTGCAGATTACGAGCTGATCCCAGGCAAGCTCGTTGCGGCCCTCAACGCCGGCTTCGCCTTCGCGTCTACGCGGCTCAACAGCGGAGACGAGCTGGTGCTTGGGTCAAGCACGGAGCTGGCCGGAGCCATTGCCTACCAAGTCCGAGCTGGCTTGTTCGTCGGCGGCGAGGCCCGTTACGCGCGCACCTACGAAGGTCTGATGCTCGATCAACTTGCTGGGCAGGCAGTCTACCTCGGACCGACCATCTACACGACCCTTTCGCCCCATGCCTGGGCGTCGTTCACATGGAGCTTCCAGGTGGCTGGGAAGGCGGTCGGAGAGCCGGGGCCGCTCGATCTGACGAGCTTCGACCGACATCAGATGCGGCTCAGAGTTGGCTACAGCTTCTGACACCCTGGATGGCTTCTACGAGCACCGTAGAGCGCTTTATCAGGCTTCCTCGGCGGCATCGTGCAGACCTCCACGCACGTGGCCCCGCGAGATGAGGCGGCTGTGTGCTCGGGCTCGCCTGTCGCCCTCCATGAGGTCCGCTAGGTTGCGGACTCATAAAGTTCGCAGCCAGACCCGGACGGCGGCGAGTTTGACGCTGGCAAGAAAGTTGTCGGGATCCTTGTCGTAGCGGGTAGCGACGGCGCGGAMGTGCTTGATCTTGCTGAAAAAGCGCTCGACCAGATTGCGGTACTTGTACAGGAACGGGCTGAAGGCCAAGACCTGCTTGCGGTTGGGCATCGGCTTTACGTTCGCCCAAGCACCCTG
>NZ_LMNE01000063.1:0-2692 GCF_001423285.1 Methylobacterium sp. Leaf111
ATGTACCGGCCCTGGGGCTGGTACCAGCGGATCGACCTGGGCGAGCGCTTCCAGGTCAAGCGGATCATGGTAACGCCGGGCGGGCGGCTGTCGCTGCAAAAGCACTTCCACCGGGCCGAGCACTGGGTGGTGGTCAAGGGCACGGCGGAGGTCACGCTCAACGAGGCGGTGGTGCTGGTGCACGAGAACGAGGCGATCTACCTGCCGATCGGCTCGATGCACCGCCTGACCAACCCGGGCAAGATCCCCCTGGAACTGATCGAGGTCCAGGTCGGCTCCTACACCGGCGAGGACGACATCATCCGCGTCGAGGATATCTACGGACGATGAGGTATGAGAACGCCCGCATGTTTCCGAAGCTGCCCGCCTCTCTATCGCCCACGCCCTAGCCTTCAAAACGTAACCTTTGGTCAGCTACGCGCTCTTGTATGTGTACGACGCTTGCTGGCTGTTCTCGAATGCACACAGGCTTGGCGATCGACTCGGTACATCATGTCTAGTGTTTAGTCCCGAGGTGAGATGGGTAGGCTCCACACTCGCCTCGCTCCGGCCGCGGTGGGCTCTTCGTTCCCCCGGCTCGGTGTTACTCTAGTGCTGTTAGGGACTCGGAAGCCCGGGCGGAGCCGGAAGAGCCAGTAAAACCTGCCCCGGCGAAGCGCATCGACGCCATTAGATCTGGATGTGGGGCGCACTCTTCAGCGTCGTCTGCCGGCTTGGAACGGTCATTCTGAAGAAGGTGTCCTGTTACATTGACCTCGGCTGTCCACCGTGCACTGCGTCCCAGAGCCCGCGCTCTGGGAAATTCTTTACATCAGCCTATGAAAAGCGCCGCACCACCGTTCTTTCCATGAGCAGCCCCACAGATAAAGAGCCAGCAGCCCAGGCGATCACATAAAAATAATCAACTGAAACTCCGAGCTGGGGATTGTAAGCTATTCGAACCCACTCGATGATCTGCACCATCGGGTTCCACTTCATCATGTCATACAGTTCCCCTGGCATCATATGTGGTAAAAAAAAGATACCAGATGTCAAATAAATTGCAATCGTTACACCGAGATACCCAATCAACCAGCCGGGAAATAGCGACATAATTCCAATATTCACGGCCCCCATCCCCAGTCCCCAGAGAAGCGCCATCATATAAGCGGCGATCGCCGTGGCGGGATGCGCCGGCATCGGACTTACGCCCAGAATTAAAAGTACTACTATGACAATAATGAGGCCCTGGAAACCTTTTATTGCCTCAACAAGAAAGCGAGCTAACATTATATCAAAAATTTTTACTTGTGGGTAATAAGTAAGAGGCCGATTAACTAAAATAGCTTTCATTGCTTCACGCGAGGTATACTGAAAGACAAGCGCCGGAACAGCTCCAGTTGCAACAAACAGAATGGGATCATCTCCGGTTGGTGACTGAATACCGCGAAACACCATTATTGCAACCATCAGTAGAATATGCGCGACAGGCCAGAAAACTACTAGTACATAGCCCCAGTAAGAGCCGCCGAAACGGGTGCGCATATCACGAAGCATCAGAGCTCGTATGACTTGCGCGTAAACTTGAAAATTACTTCGCCTACTTGGCATTTTATCAGTTGGAGGTAGCATACTAAATCTCGATGTGCGCGCGGGCTGCGACGTCTTAGATCGATATTGTGGCAAATGTACATTCCCGGATAGGCGCCAGCCCTAACACTCCCCCCTAAGGATGGCATGGGGAATCCAGATTTCCTACTGGGTCCGCCTAGCACTACCTGGGCACTTTGACGTCAGAGGGCAGCTTGAAGCGCTGTCGACAGTGTGGGCACAGGACAGGTGGGACGAGGCTGGCGAACAGTCGTCCGATGATGGCCTGCCGCACGGCGGGTAGGCTGGGTGACGGCGGCGGGCCCGGAAGGCGGGTCGTCATTTTTCCCCCGCCCCGTCCGATGGTATTCGGCGAGGCGCAGATGCTGCAGGTAGGCGCAGGCGATGCAGGTCATCAGCGCGTGTCGATGCAGCCCGGTCCATGAGCGTCCCTCGAAGTGATCGAGGCCGAGTTCTTCTTTGAGCTGCTGGTGGGCCTGCTCGCAGACCCAGCGCGCCTTGATCGTACCGGCCAGCGCGCGTCGTGACGTGCCGGGCGGTAGGTTGGACAGGTAGTACTTGCGCTCGCCCGACGAGCGCCACTCGCCCACGAGCCAGACCTCCTCGCCCGGCAGATGCCGGTTGTTGCCCCAGACCGGACCGTCGCCGGCCCGCACCCGGAGGGCGGCGAACCGGGCCGAGAGCTTGCCCTTCGTGCCCTGGCGCCACGTCACACGCCGCCACGGCAGATCGGACAGCACCGCCTCGGCCTCACGCGGCTCCTGGTCCGGCACAGGCTTGCGTGCGCGACCCGTCGGCGGCACGAGCCGCACGTCGGCTGCGTAGACCTTCTGGTTCTTCACGATGCCCACCGCCCAGCGCAGGCCCCTTGCATCTAGGCCGTGACGGAAGGCGGCGCTGACGCCGTAGCCCGCATCCGCCAGCACCGTGCTGAAGCGCAGACCCTCCGCCCTTAGGCGATCGAGTTCCGATAGAGCGATCTCACCCTTGCTCCGTAAGCGGTGTCTGGAGCCGCCCTTCCCGGGTTGATTGCGATGGGGGATTCTGACGGTCCCGGGTTCGGATCGTTTTATGTCTATGCTTGAGGATATGGTCGAGCCGC
>NZ_LMNE01000064.1:0-2656 GCF_001423285.1 Methylobacterium sp. Leaf111
GTCGAGGGCCACCCACAGAGCCGTCTCGACGACCTGCTGCCATGGGCCTACCAGGCCATGCCAGCCCTCAAAGCCGTGGCCTGAAAACAGCGCTTACGAAGGGTGGCCGTCCGCCCTACGATCCAGTGCTGATGTTCAAGATCCTGATCCTTCAGACGCTCTATACGCTCTCGGACGATGCCACCGAGTTCCAAATTCGGGATCGGCTCTCGTTCATGCGCTTCCTCGGCCTGGGCTTCGAGGATGCGGTGCCGGACGCCAAGACGGTGTGGCTGTTCCACGAGCGCCTGACCCAGGCCGGTGCGATCGACGATCTGTTTGCTGCCTTCGACGCTTGGTTGAAGGGCAAGGGTTATCTCGCGATGTCGAGCCAGATTATCGACGGCTCGATCATCGCGGCTCCGCGTCAGCGCAACACCGATGCCGAGGAGGCGGCTCTGAAGGAAGGCCGGTGTCCGAAGGGTGGACGTCCTCCGATCGAGAACCGGGCCGCACTGACGGGTATCCTGTTCGTGCTGCGCTCGGGCCTGCCGTGGGAGATGCTGCCGGCCGAGATGGGCTGTGGCTCCGGCCTGAGTTGCTGGCGGCGGCTGCGGGATTGGCAAGCCGCGGGCGTGTGGAGCCGACTACATCACGTGTTGCTGGAGCGCCTGCACGCGTCGGGTGCGATCGACTGGAGCCGAGCTTGCCTGGACAGCGCGTCTGTCCCGGCCAAAACGTATGGCCCGCCCCGTCCGCAAGTGGTTGATGATCCGCTGGTCTGAGCAGTCTGCATAAACGTATCCGGCCTTTCGGCGATGCCGTTGGCCAAAATGGAGATCCGCGCGTTCTAGTCCTCATAAAAGGGTCGGCGTCGAGCGCCATTTTACGCCAGAGGCTTCCAGAACACCGATCGACTGTCAGGCCATCTTTCTCTCGCCGCTCGCAGACAACGTAAGGCCGACGAAGGCTTCGCCGACCAAGCTCGGTTCCGGCAGCCAACGCTGCCGGCTTATAGACGCGTTCGTGGCGCAGAAGCGCCCAAACGGTCCGAGCCATCTTGGCTGCCAGCGCGACGACGGCGGTATTAGCATGTGCCCGCGCCAGCAGGCCCCGGAGCCACTGGCCGATCAGCGTATCGCTCTTGCGCAAAGTCGGCATCGCGGCCCGAGCGCCCTGAATCAGCATCTTGCGCAGGTACTTGCTGCCGCGTTTTGTGATCCCGAGGAGGCATGGTCGTCCGCCCGTTGTGACCTGACGCGGCACGAGGCCGAGCCAGGCCGCCAGATCACGTCCGCGGGCGAAGGTCGCCACATCGCCGATCGCCGCGACCAGCGCTGTAGCATTGAGTGCGCCGATGCCCGGGATGGTGGTGAGCCGGCGTGCGCTTTCGTCGGTCCGAGCCTGTTCGGCGAACTCTGCGTCGAGGGCTGCGATGCGTCCGTCGAGGGACTGCCAGCGATCCCGGACGTCCGCCACGAGGATGCGCATCCGTGGCGTGAGGTCAGAGACCGCCTCGGTATCGAGCAGATTTTTCAAGCTAGCGGCGAGCTTGGCGCGTCCCTGCGGGACGATGTAACCGCGCTCCCGAAGGATGGCGCGGATCTGGTTCATCAGGGCCGTGCGTTCGCCGACAAGTTGGTCCCGCACCCGGTGCAGGGTCTGCATGTCGAGCTGTGCCTCCGACTTCAATGCCACGAACCGCATGGTCGGACGGGTCGCGGCCTCCGCGATCGCCTCAGCGTCGCGGTCGTCATTCTTCTCTCGCTTTGACGTAGGGCCGCACATGTTCCGGCGACATCAACCGGATGGTGTGGCCTTGAGCGCCGAGCGCCCGGCCCATGTGATGCGCGCCACAGCACGCCTCCATGGCGATAATGCAAGCTGGAAGCGTTGCGCCAAATGGCATCACCGTCTCGCGCCGCATCCGGCGTCGCAAGACGACCCGACCGGTCGCATCCTACCCGACAAGGCTGCAGCTGTTCTTGCCCAGATAGATCCCGAGTATCGCAATGGCCATCGGTCCGCTCCATCCCTCGTGTGAGCCACACTGCAAACCTAGCAGTGAAGCCCAGTGAGGGGCGGGCCATCCATAAAAGGGGCCTGCCACCGGCCCGACCCCAATGGACTGCGGCAAGCCGGGTACGAAACCTCACCTCGTCACCGACGCGCGCGGCACCCCTCTCGGCTTCTGCCTGAGCGGGGCCAACTGGCACGACGGTGTCATGATGGCGGCGACTCTTGATGCCATCACGTCTCTGCGGAGTGGTCGACGAGGACGATCGCGACGCCGCCCGGACAAGCTGCACGCCGACAAAGCTTACGATGATGCCAGACAGCGTCGGCACGAATGCCGGGCGTGCGGGATCGTGCTGCGCATCGCCCGACGCGGTGTCGAGAGCAGCGAAAAGCTCGGCTGCCACCGTTGGGTCGTGGAGCGCACCTACGCCTGGTTCAACCGCTTCCGTCGCCTGCCCGTCCGCTACAAGCAACACGCCGACATCTACGAGGCCCCCACCAGCCCCGCAGCCAGTGTCATCACCTTCAACCAGATCAAGCGTTTCTGTTAAGCGCTCTAATACGCGTTGGCGCGCCGGGTCAACTCGATCCAAGCGGTGCGGACTATGATGCTTACGTCGAGCGCAAGGCTCTGGTTCTCGATATACCAAAGATCTAA
>NZ_LMNE01000065.1:0-2308 GCF_001423285.1 Methylobacterium sp. Leaf111
CGTCAGGTCAAACCGCGCCATCCTCGGTCCTCCATATGGAAAACCAACGACGCACCGACCAAACCGTGCCACCCGTTATGGGTTCACGACCTAGGGCGTCCGTGATGGCGATGCGAAGCGCTTGGCCCTCGTTGCCTTCGGTGGTCACAAGGTAGGCTTGAGCGATGGCCTCGATGGGACAGGGAGTGAGTGGCCGTGTGTCGTCTGTCGGTGCCACGCAATGATGCCCCTTCGATCCGCAAGGAGAACGGATGAGGAACACGCCATAAGCCGATGGGTTCGGTCAAGGGAGGGAAGAATGATTGAGCCAGCCTGCCCCTTTCAAACCTTCCAGTACGAAAGCGACCGCGCCTTCTCGTCCCAGAGCAAGGCCGTGGTGAGGTAGGACACCTCAACGGCCACCAGCATCAGCACAGCGCTGAGAAGAACGGACGGCAATGGCCGATGGCTGAGCGCGCCCTCCAGCCCAATGGCGACAGCCAAGACCGAGACGAGGATCAGCAGGCCCCGCACCGTGAAAGTTCGGCTGGCAGCGGCTCCGAGAAGGGCGAAACAAAGGTACAACATGGCGTCACCAAAGGTAGGGCCGTCCAGACTACCTACGTATCCCACAAGCACAAGTTCCAATAATAGGCACATTTGTGCTCTGCGGTATTAGCTCTGCACCGCAAAAACTTAGCCCATCAGCAGCAGCATAATGTTGAATGCAGCCCAGCAGAGAAAGACTACCCATGCCAGTGTAGCAGCAAGGCTGAGCGCCAGGAACAGAGGGACGGGCAGCCGCTGCAAGGCATCCACAGCCGCAGCAAGCTTGGTCCGCAACGCAAGCCAGCCCGAGGGCGGCTTAGAGTGGTTCGCCTTCATGGCCGGGACTTCGCTCGCCAACATGACGTCTACCCCGGCAGTGCCATTGGGTAGCCCCGGGAAGGGCAGAATGAACGTCTTGCGAGAAGAAACCGTTGCGGCAGTTGCAGGGTGGATGGATTTCGCGAACTAGGGTTACCGGCCTTTGACGCATCCCTAAGGGGCCTTGTGTCCCTACGCCCTCCCCTGGTTAGCTCTGGGCATGAGCTACGTGGACCGCATCGCGCGCCTGCGCATCACCCTCAACGACACCAAGCCGCCCATCTGGCGCACTGTCGAGGTGCCGCTCACGACGAGCCTCAAGGGCCTCCATGAGGTCATCCAGGCGGCGATGCCGTTCGAGGACTACCACCTGTTCGACTTCCGCGTGGGTGAACAGCGGTACCCGATCCCGGTCCCTCAGTTCGATGGACCTGAGACCCGTCACGCGAAGCTAACAAAACTCGGAGCGCTCATCGAGAAGGGCTTCAGTGAGTTCGTCTACACCTACGACTTCGGGGATAACTGGCAGCACACGTCGAAGGTCAAGGAGATCACTCAGGCGGACCCAACAATGCCCTATCCGCGCCTCGTTGGTGGCGAGCGGCGGGCACCTCCCGAGGACGTTGGAGGTACCTGGGGGTTCGAGGAGTTCGTTGAGGCGATGACCAAGCCTCGGCATCCCGAGAAGAAGGCCATGCTGGCTTGGTATGGTGGCCCCTTCGACCCTGAGACGATGGACGTTGAGGCCATTGAGGCTGCCATGGCGAAGCTGGCAAAACGCCGTGCCATTGGACGAGCTGCCTTCGCAAAGGGTCGGCCTCATGGCGGCTGAAGCATCCTAGCAGCCCTGTAGCGCGACCTATTCGACACCTCTCGGCCCCGAGCTTGTTTGCCGCCTTCGTATGGCCGCGCTTCCCCCGTAAATCGCCCGCATGCATCGTATCGCACGCCTTCTCGGCTGGCTCGCTTTGGCCACCCTCGTCTTCGTCACAGTCGTGCCAATCGGCCTGCGACCTGTCTCCGGCGCACCTGTCAGTCTGGAGCGCCTCGGTGCCTTCGCTGTGCTCGGCTTCCTGTTCGCCTTTGGCTACTCGAAGCGCCCGGTGCGGGTGCTGGCTCTCGTCATCATCGCTGCTGCCGGGCTCGAAGCGTTCCAGTTGCTGGAGGCGACGCGCCACGGTCGCATGGCGGACTTCTTGGTCAAGGCAGCAGGTGGCGGCATAGGCGTAGCGATTGGATCGGGGCTCGCCGCTCTGCCAGCTTTGCGGCGAGGGGTAGAGGCTGAGGTCTAAGGCGAGCGGACGAGTGCTTGGAGGAGGCTCCACGCGCCCTACCTACTGCCCATGACCAACCCGCCAGACGCCTGGGATTGCCCCGGTTTGGTGGACACCGACAACGCTTTCGCGTGAGGTGTTTATCCGATGCCCAAGAGCCGTCCCCCATACCCCGCCGAGTTCCGCCG
>NZ_LMNE01000066.1:0-2243 GCF_001423285.1 Methylobacterium sp. Leaf111
GATGTCTGCTTCATCTTCGCTCCTCAGGGGCTACGATGAACCAGCCATCCTCCGTTCGTGAAGACCCTCAATCTGTCCCACAGGTGCTGACGTCGGACAGTCGGCGAGCGCCTGGAGATCGATGTCTTCGAGGATGGTCACGTCGAGTTCTCGCGCTTCAAAGGCACGGAAGACCTTGAATCCGACGAAGACGCCCTGAGCAGATTGATCCGCCAACACGGACGAGAGCAGGTTGGCGATAATCCCTCTTGACCTGAAACACCCAATAGAGAAGCCCCGCCGTTGACTGGCAGGGCTCTCGACCGTACAGCTTCGGTGTATGGTGCCGAAGCTCGCTTAGGCGGCGACCGTAGCAGTGCCAGCCGAAGCGTTCTCGTTTCCGACCTTGATAGCGCGAGCCTTTGCAGAAGCGGGAGCACCCTGCGTGGCGGCCACAAGCTCGCCTGCTGACGGAGAAGCGTCACCCTTAGGGCTAAGGCGGTCAGCCACGAAGGCCACCAGCGCAATGTTGGCGATGCCGGCAGCGAGAACGGCAAGAAGCAGGGTGATCATGGTGCGAAGCCCGGGAGGTCGTTTGCGTTGCAGCATCAATGACACTGCGCTGTCGCGTTTGGTATGCCAGATGCCAAATACCAGTCATTCGCTGGGTGCATGGGGAAGCCTGTAAGCAGGCTGAGCCCCTACTTTTGAGTAATATAATGCGGTGGTATCTGCCTGCAGCGTGCTATTTTGCATGGACAGAGGTTCGGCGATCTGTTTAATCCGGTTCCGCAAAGCGCCCGAGGAACAGCCTAGTTCAAGCGCATTGTTTGGGTATCCGTGGTCGCCTGCGGATAAACGAGGAGATACTGCATGTCTGCCGTCAGGAACCGCCAAGCTACTGAGCAGTGGATCACGCCGCCTGAGCCTGCGCTTAACCGCTACCTGATTGGCTCGTGCCGCCGTGCTGCCAATGATAATCGTGGCTTTTCATCGAAGCATCTACTGATACTACAGATTTCTGCTTGCCTGACGCTGAGCGGTGTCCTTACTCTCCTAGCTGCTTTTGCTCATTAGCTTTTCCGGCTCTTCCGTCTTGACCCAAAGTATCATTTTTCGCCAATTCGCGTTTTGAATGCTCTATTGGGCTGGGCCTATCGCGTGCTAGCGTTTGGTGGAAACTCAGCTTAACTAGCCGAGGCAGCCGTATACCGTAGAATCCTTTTCTTGGCCGATGGGTTCGCTGAAGTTCTCCATCGCATGCGGGCGCTTGAGCGGGGCAACGAGCCCTCTGCTGTCCATGCGTTCGTTGAGGAGTCTCTGCAAGGCATGGTCAGGTGTCGCGCCAGCTCGCCTCGGCGTAAAGCCTCTATCCCGAGCGGCCCAACGGCTGCCCGCAGCGTAGTCTTCACGACTCCTCAACTATGCGGCACCACGATGGGGGTATGCTGAACCTCTCCCCTCCTCGCGCTATCACGTTTCTCGTGTCACTCGTGCTAATTGGCCTTGCTACCGCTAGCCTCTACCTGCGCATCCCCACGGTCGGTCCCACGGTGGTAAAATTCCGCATGTGGTTCTTCATCGGAGCCTATGCCGTGCTGGCCTTTGGCGTAGTCTCAAAAAGCTTGTGACGCTTGGCGCGAATTTTCTTGCTTCCGCGCGAAGAGGCAGAGGAATAAACGGTATCGATGAGCCGACAGCATAGCACTCCTATCCTTATATCACTCGATATCAAGACCGGCGTTCCAGTTACGCCCTTGAGCCAGCAAGCGGGCGCTGAGGCTGTAAGCGAAGCGGACATTCAGGCACTGGTGCACGCGCATCCATCCTGCCTGCCTATCAGCGAAATAGATGCAATCTTTGCAAGCCCAGTGGCTATCTGCAGAGAGCTTCAAACGCCAGCAGGATCGATCGACAACCTGCTGATCACTCCTACCGGTCTCCCCATTCTTGTGGAGTGCAAACTCTGGCGAAATCCTCAGGGTCGTCGCGAGGTGGTCGGCCAGATCCTCGATTACGCCAAAGAGCTGAGCCGCTGGTCGTCATCTGACCTACAGCGCGAGGTCTCTCGCTGTTTGAAGTGGAAACTGCCGCAAGATCCTGTCCTCAGCTTGGTGCGAGACGCTGGCCACGACGTGAATGAGATTGAGTTCAACGTAAGCGGTGTCTGGAGCCGCCCTTCCCGGGTTGATTGCGATGGGGGATTCTGACGGTCCCGGGTTCGGATCGTTTTATGTCTATGCTTGAGGATATGGTCGAGCCGC